>NZ_JBCMYF010000017.1:0-157251 GCF_050483325.1 Metabacillus idriensis | reverse complement strand
GAGGGGCTAGGAGGTGAAGCTGGACACCACGAAATGCGGAATCGACAGCTCAGACCCAGGAATCCATACCGAATTGATGGGGTTTCCCATTTAATTGGAGGGGTTTTGGAATTAATTGATGGGGTTTCCAAATTAATTGGAGGGTTTTCCGAATTAATTGATGGGGCTTCCAATTTAATTGGAGAATTTTGTTTGGACCGAGGAGCTGGGCGATGGAGCTGGACACCGCGAAAATGCGGAACCGCCCGTAAAGCAGATCATTCCCCGCTTGGCATCAGGCGTACAGCCGCTTATAATCAGTGTAAGAAGAGGTGGAACATGGACGAAAAGTGGATTTGCAAAATGATTCAGCAAGCCTTTCAGCAGTATGAGCTTGAGGGATCGCTCAGTGAAAAAGAAGCACATGGCCTTGTTGCAAAAGCACTGGAAAAAAAGCAGCAGGAAGACACAGAATGGTTTGAAATTGTAGAGGATATTGTATATGGATATGTGACGAACCAGGAGCTTTAATATAGAAAAGCGGAGCCGACTGTTTAGACCCGACAGACAGATAAGGATCCGGCTGAAAAGGCGCTTTTTGCCTTTACAGACGGAGCCGTTCTGGCCGAGGGGCTAGGAGGTGAAGCTGGACACTACGAAAAGCGGAGCCGGCTTTCAGACCGAGTAATCAATACCGAATTGATGGGGTTTTGGAATTAATTCATGGGGTTTCCGAATTAATTGATGGGGTTTTCGAATTAATTCATGGGGTTTCCAATTTAATTGGAGGATTTTGTTCCGGCCGAGGAGCTTCACTTCCCTCTTTATCCAAATTCCTCTTTTTCGAGCAAAAGCAGAAACCTCCATTCAGCTTTCAAAAATGAACAAAACCGGCCTTCAACAGCGGCCGGTTTTGTTTATTTCCTTGATAACGCCTTCCCCGCCACTTTTTCAAACAAACGGGGCATCAGCTGATAAAAGCTGCTGCCGGCATTCATCCAGCCGGGCAAGTTAATTTCACGCCTGTTAGAGAGCATAGATCCGACGATTTTCTCTGACACCTTATCAGGGGCCAGCATAAAGCGCTCTACATTCTTCACGTAGTTGCCGCTTTGGTCGGCGATATCGAAGAATTCTGTTTTGATTGGTCCTGGATTTACAGAGGTGACATGAATGTCCGTCTCTAAAAGCTCCATCCGCAGGCTGTTCGTAAAACCAAGCACAGCATGCTTCGAAGCAGAATACAAGCTTGATTTAGGCGTGGCAAGCTTTCCTGCCTGTGAAGCGATATTGATGATGTGGCCGGCGTTGCGCTCTCTCATAGCAGGCAGCACCATTTTTGTGCATGCAATCAAGCCAAATACGTTCACTTCAAACATGGATTTCATTTCATCAAGAGTAGCATCTTCTACCGTGTTAAAAACACCGAAACCCGCATTGTTTACGAGCACATCAATTTGCGGGATATCACTCAAAATCTGTTCAAATGTTTTTTGAACAGCATTAAAATCACTGATATCAAGCTGATAGTAAGGACAAGAAACATTGTAGTTTTTTGTAATATGCAGAGCGGCTGCAGCAAGGCGGTCTGCCCTTCTTGCAAGTAAAATAGGATGCCCCCCGCTTTTAGCTACCTGCACAGCCATTTTTTCGCCGATTCCGCCTGACGCTCCTGTTATGACTACGTATCGGTTTTTCAGTTTTTCATTCATTTCGCACACCTCAGCAAGAATAAATTTTCTTTGCTCCCTCCATATGCCCTTTAATTTCTCCCAATGCCTCTAAGTAATCAAGCTGTCCGACCGTTTCAGACATAGTGAGCATCATTTGTCTTTTATAAAGATGCGGAAAGAGCCTCTGACAGGCTTCAAATGCTGTCATCGGTTTTTCTTTTATGTAGCCGCGCACTTCAAATGCACGCTCCTCCTGTTTTTTCAGGCGGTAGCGGATCAAATCATGCGGCTTTAGAACCGTTTCTCCATGTCCTGAAAGAACGCTTGAAATCGGAATTTTCAGCAGAGAATGAAAGGATTCGTTAAATTGGACCTGGGGTCTTGGCCGCTCTCCCCCATCCATTGGAGGCTCAAGCAGCGGATTTGCCGATATGTGCTGAAGAAGATGATCGCCGCCAGCCATCAGGCCGTCCTCTGCACGATAGAGGGCAATATGGGTTTGAGCATGCCCCGGGGTTTCAATGACATGCCACCCTTCCATGCCTGGCACAGCGTCCCCTTCCCTGAGGCATGATGTTAAGTTCCGTTTGCAGGCATACTTCATCGATGCATCAAACTTTGCCAAACCAGGAAGCAGACGCTCATCAATGCCAAATTCCGTGAACAGCTTCATAAAGAATTCTTTTTGAGCTGTCATAAATGATTCATCCTGCATGATCCACGGGGCATTGTATGGATGTCCAATCACGTCCGCCGACTGAGGCAGGTAATCAAGCAGTCCGACATGATCTGGATGATGATGCGTCAGGATTACCTGCTCAATGTCTTCAACTCTGTATCCTGCCTGCTCCATTTGAGTTTTCAGGGCAGCGAGAGCTTCTGGAGTTTTAGGTCCGGCATCGATCAGTGTGAGCCTATCTCCTTTGACAAGATAAACATTCACATCTCCCACTGGAAAAGGAGTCGGCAAGGTTAATTTGATGATCATATCTGATTTCGTTTTCATACCATCTTCCTCATTTGTTATTTTTATATAAGTCTAATATATTCAATACACCAATTATGAATGCTTATTCATTGATTATAAAGCTTATTTTACACGTTCCCTGCAAATGTGTCATTATTTTCAAATAATTCATCATCAAAAAAGGAAAAAAATCCGCTTGACAAACACTTGTCCAACCTCGCATAATGATGAAAATCACTTTAACGCACAAATGCAGCAAATGAATATAGATTAAGCAATGAACAGGAATAGTAAATCAAGCAATGATAAACAGAGAGTGAAATCCGCCGGCTGAAAGGTTTCATCATCCTCTTGCTGATTGAACCTGCCCTGTGAGCTCTCAGGCAAACTTGACGTGATCCCTCGTTACGGGATATAAAGTTGGGGTCATGCATCGCGCATTTCCCAATGAAGGTGGTACCGCGGAAACCTTTTCGTCCTTTATTTTTAATTGGATGAAAAGGTTTTTTTATTTGTGCAATACATGAACTGCTTTTCAGAAAATAAAAGGAGGAATTCACATGAAAACAATCGCCTTTGTAGGTGCAGGATCCATGGCAGAAGCCATCATAAACGGATTAGTCAATGGCGGTGTCTGCCTCCCTGAATATATAAAAGTCACAAATCGCTCAAGCATGGAACGGCTGGACTTTCTTCATCAGACTTACGGAGTGTCCGTTACAAAAAGCAAACAGGAGACAGTTGGGGGTGCATCGATTATTATCCTTGCGATGAAACCAAAGGATGTCAAAGCAGGAATTGAGAGCATCAAGGATTATGTCGACAGCAGTCAGGTCATTATTTCCGTTCTCGCCGGCATCTCGAGTGAAACCATCCGCAAGCTTTTCGGAAAAGAGCTGCCGATTGTCCGCGCGATGCCAAATACATCGGCTGCACTTCAGAGATCGGCAACAGCACTTGCATGCAATTCAGCTGTAACAGCGGATCAGCTGAAGCAGGCAGCAGGGCTTTTTGAGGCAATCGGGACAGTTGCCCATGTTTCAGAACATCAGCTCGATGCGGTAACAGGCCTCTCCGGAAGCGGTCCCGCTTACATTTATTATATCGCGGAAGCACTTGAAAAAGCAGCGGAAGAAACCGGTCTTGAAAAAGAGACAGCAAAAGCATTGATTGCACAGACACTGCTCGGGGCAGCTGAGATGCTGCTGACTTCAGAAAAAGAGCCTGCAGTGCTCAGAAAAGAGGTCACAAGTCCCGGCGGCACGACGGAAGCCGGTTTAGAGAAGCTTGAGGAATATAAAGTCAGCGAAGCAATCGCTGCCTGTGTTAAAAGAGCGGCAGAGCGTTCGCATGAGCTTGGAGAGATATTTGCAAAAAATGCATTAAAAGAGCATACTTAAAGAGATTGGATGCAGGAAAAACAGCTGGCTTGTTGAAGTAAAAAAGAACAAGGTCAAGCAACGTCATAACTCAGACAGGTGATAAAATGTATACAGTATTTTCAACATTTGATGTGCCGAATGAAAAAGCAGATGAAGTCATTTCCATATATAAGAATCGTTCCCGCATGGTAGACGATGCAGAAGGCTTTGTCGATTTTCTCCTTCTGCAAAACGATAAGCGTGCAGGAGAATTAACGGTACAGCTTATTTTTAAGAGTAAAGAAGATTACTTGAACTGGGTAAAAAGCGAAGATTTCAAGAAGATTCATGATCTTGAAAAGAAATATCCCGATCAGGAGCTTGCAGCTGTGATTCCTAAAGTCAAACAATACAAGGTGGTTGCGCGATGAGTTTTTTTCCGGCAGACCAAATTGTGCATGACGTAACCGAAAAGATCTATCAGAACGAGCCTTCTCTGCTGGAACGTTTCGGAGAAAAAGGAAAAGACAAATGCAGGGAAGACAATCATCATCACTTAAACCATCTTAAAACAGCTTATGAACTGCAAAATGATCAGGTTTTTACAGATTATGCGAAATGGCTGAACGGAATTTTAGTGAAACACGGCATGAAGACACAGCATTTGATTGATAACTTCTTGCTGATTAAAGAGGTGCTCATTTCAGCTGAGTTGGAGGATGCAAAGAAAGTATCAGATTATCTTTCATATTTGGATGCCGGCATCCGCTCACTTTTACTAGAAAAAGAGAAATAAAGAGAAACGGTGGTGTTCTGTTATGAAGAATTCTCAAGCACTGGAGTTTGCTCAATTGCTATTGAACAGCGATGAGCATGCAGCAGTCCAGCTGCTCAAAGCTCACAGTCACCTGTCACGGACCCAACTGTTTGAAGAACTGTTCACGCCTGCGATGCAGCATGTCGGCGCGTTATGGGAAAACAATGAAATTACGGTAGCGGATGAGCATTTGGCAAGCGTGGTTTGTGATTTTATTTTATCAACGCTTTATCCGCCGATGCAAAATTCACCATCAAAAGGCAGAAAGAAAGCAATGCTTCTGTGTGTTGAGGGAGAGCAGCATTATTTGGGCCTGAAAATGGTCAACAGCTTATTCGAAGAAAAAGGGTATGAAACACACTATTTAGGCCCTAATCTTCCGCTTGAATACGCCATTAAAAAAGCAGAGCTATGGAAGCCGGAAGTCATCTGCCTCTCCATTTCCATTGTGTATCATTTGCCGAATATAAAAAAATATGTTGAAGCTCTGGCAGCATTGCCGAATCATCCGTCCATTCTTATTGGAGGCAGAATCGTGAATCAATATGATCTGCAGCCTTATTGTACAGGACAGGCAGAAATCATGTACGATATAAAGGCCGTAGAGAACTGGCTGAACAAAAACAGCATGATTGAGAAGTATAAAGATTACACGCTCGCAGAAGAAAGCAAACCTTTATCTCAATTAAACTAAAAAAGAGACTGACCTTCATCCTTTTATAGGATCTGGCCAGTCTCTTTTTTCAGTCTGATAGAGTCAGAGAGCTGAATGCTGTTTTTAAGCCAAGGGGGAGCATCCTCATTCGCCATTATCTCTTCATAAGTCATCCATGCAGCAGATGATACCTCTTCTTCGCTTTTGGCATAAGGTGTGCCGCTCTTATATTCACACAAAAAAACCACATCAACCACATGGACTCCGTCATCCGAAACAAAAGAAGTGCTATGCACATAACTCAGATCATCACGAATCTCAATGCCGGTTTCTTCCTCGATTTCACGTTTCAGCGTCCGTTCTAAAATATTCGAAGAAACCCCTTCCTTCTCCACTTTTCCGCCTGCAAGGGAAAGCTGTCCTTGTGCATGTTCTTCCATCATGCTTCTTTCAATAATCAGCCACCGGCCATCTTTAAAGACAGCACCTTCAACATTTACAACAAACATTCAAACCGCTCCCTTATCCATAAATTAATCGAATGCAAATGTACTTTTTCCATCCGGCAGAACACCATGCCATAGAAATTCACCGCGGAAACCTTCATGAAAATGAAATCAGCTATTCTTGATGCCGCAGAAGCCAATCCATCGAGAGCTCTTCGACAACGTCCAAATACCCCATAAAACTATGAGCTGCGCCATCTATAATAACAAGCTCCGATTCCTTTGACAGAAATTTCATTCCTTCCCGCGATTTTTCTGAAAGCATCTTTTCCTCCCCGTCATGATTGCCATGGATGATTAAGACAGGACACGATATGGCAGACAGCAGTTTTTTCTGATCACACTTTTCAAAGTCATCAAGCATTTGCTGCTCAATGATCACTTTTTTTCTCGGGCCATTTGTCAGCAGCTGTGTTATTTTTCCTGTTTCTTTCAGTTCTTTCATTTGCATCGGTGTAAAATGCCCGTGCCAGTCATATACAATCCCGCCTGTTGAAGCACCGGTAAGCACCATTGTCTGAATATCCTTAGAATAGCTCATCAAACAGATTCTGCTCCCTAAACTGTGACCGTAAAGAGCAATTTTACGTAAGCCTTTTTGTTTTACAAACGAAAGTGCAGCCTGCAGGTCATCCGCTTGTTTAGCCATTGTAAGTGAATCGTCATCGCTTTCCCCGCAGCCGCTGAAATCAAACGCAAGCACATGAAAGCCTGACGCCTGAAACCGCAGCGCAAACCGGTCAAACCTTCCGCGGGAGGACTTATCTGAAGTAAAACCGTGGCACATAATAATGACGGTATCTGATGATGCGGGATAAAAATTCCCGATCAATGTTAAGTGCCGGGAATTCTTTATTTCAACTCGCTCAATCTTCATCTGATTTCACCTATTTCTTTTCAAATATCCGCTTCAATGTAAACGAAAGCAGCTCAGGACACGTTTCAAAAGAATAAGGGAGATGCAGACGCTCCGTCCATTTATGCGGATCCTTTCCAAATGGCCCGACATTTAAAACAGGAATATTCAGTGCTTTGATTTCCTCAAGAGGAAGCCGATAATGGTCCCCGTAAATCGGCATATTGTCTGTCAGCTCACGGATGGATTCTTCGCTTTCTTTAATCTGCAGAAAGCTCAAATCGGAGAGACCGGCAAAATACTGCTGATTCCTGAGTGAAATCTGAAACTGATCCTTTGCATATCTTTGAACTTCTGAAAGAATGCCCTGGATAAATTCATCCTCTTTTGATGAAACAGCCGGATAAAACGGAGGGCTGTAAAAAACAACAATTAAAGGGGCAAGCTCTTTGCATAAGCCAGATAAGCCAGAGACAATTTTATTTGTGAAATGCCGGTCATCGAGATCGCCGCGGTTCGCTTTTAAATAATGGATATGCCGGTTCACTTCAGCCTCTCCAGCTTTCATCACGGCGTATTTAAGCAAGTCATCATAGGACATAACGGTTACCTTATATGATGCGGGTGTATAGGATACAGACTGGCTGTAATGTTTCGCTTTCTTATCATAGAAGCGCTCAATATTGCCTGCCGCCTGCTCGGCGGTTTTCATGAGCATGCCATGCAGTTCAAGCATGCTGCGTTTCATTGTTAAAATATTAAAAAGCGTGACAGCTTCGTGAGGAATTTGAACCGAATACTCTTCCTTTAAATCCTTTTGCATCAGATTCATCGGCGGCGGGGTAACTTCATCATCGACTTTTTCGCTGTAGCGCTCATTCAGTTCAAGGAGCCTGTTCAGCTCAGATACCATAAGGTTTGCGTTTAATCCTGAAAAAGGCTCTCCCACATGAGTTTCGACTCCGCTGCAGTAAAATCCAGCAAGCACTTTTCCGATTGAACCGCTGTATACATAATAATTTTTATCGTTCGGATATCTTGAAAACATAGGCTCAGAATTTACGCATGCCCGGTATGAAAGATCAAATTGACTTTTCAGCTCTGTTAAAACAGGAACCGCGCCGAGCATTCCGGCAGAATTCACTTCTTCGTCAGGAACAGTCACCAAAAGGATATTCCCTTCAAACTCGCCATTCATTGCCCGTTCAAGCATTCCAAGCTGAACTGTAAGCCCCGCTTTCATATCCATAGTGCCGCGCCCAAAAAGCCACTCGCCTGTTTCGATATCCTCTTTAACTTGAGGCGGCAGAAGATCTGCAGAGTTCAGCAGCTCCTTCGTTAATTCATGAGGATGGAACGCTAAATGCTGCAGATGACCGTAATCTTTTACATCAACCACATCAAAATGACTTAATAACAGCACGGTTTCATCTGTCTGCCTTTCGCTTTTTACAAGAGCAGTCAGAAAATACCGTCCATCAGCAAGCGGGTGGAGCTGCAGAAAATCCGGATTTTCTTTGAAATAAGCAAAATCATTCAGCACATAATAAAGGTGCTGGGCAAGTGCAATCTCATCTTTTGATCCTGTAATGCTTGCAAGGTTCACTAGGCCTGTTACTAGTTCTGTCAGCTGCTGTTTTGTTTGCCATTTTGAATTCATGATGAGACCTCCTGAAATAGGTATTGTTTCTATTCTAAAGAATTTTCGCAATTTTTAAAAGAGGCTCATTTTAATCATGCATGTTTGATTAATAAGAGGGCGTTTGGATGATTGGTGTCTTGTCTGGCTGGTCCTTTTATGGGGATGTATTTGGGTTTTTGCTATCCTATAATTTCGGCGATTCTGATTACAAGGATTCATTTTTCCTTTTTGCTGCCCTATATTCCCGGAGCTCCTGGTTATAGGGATGCATTTTTCCTTTTTGGTACCCTATATTCCCGCCGCTCCTGATTAAAAGGATGCATTTGACCTTTTTGGTACCCTATATTCCCGCCGCTCCTGATTAAAAGGATGCATTTGACCTTTTTGGTACCCTATATTCCCGGCGCTCCTGATTAAAAGGATGCATTTGACCTTTTTGGCACCTTATATTCCCCCTGATTATAGGGATGCATTTTCAATCATTAGCATCCCTGCTTCCATGCAATGCTCCGTTGTCAGGCAACTTAAATGAAGTCTTACCACAAAGCTGATATACTTTTTTTATGAATTTCACTTAGGGAGGCAATTAAAGATGAAGAATCACTTATTTACACCATACACCGTAAAAAACGTTACACTTAAAAACCGGATCGTCATGTCTCCAATGTGCATGTATTCTTCCCATCGCGAAGGCGGCATTGTCGAAGATTTTCATATGACACACTATATCAGCCGGGCTGTCGGCGGTGCCGGACTGATCATGATCGAAGCAACGTCTGTTACTCCTCAAGGAAGGATATCCCCCCAGGATTTAGGGATATGGAGCGATGACCATACAGAGGGTCTTGCAAAGCTAGTAGACGGCATGAAGCAATACGGGGCAAAAACAGCCATTCAGCTTGCACATGCAGGAAGAAAAGCCGTTCTTGAGGGCGAAATTGTCTCCGCCTCTGCTCTTCCGTTCAACGAGAAAAGCAAAACACCTGTTGAAATGACTAAAGAAAAAATCCAAGAAACCATTGGGGCTTTTAAAGATGGAGCAATCCGCGCTAAAAAAGCCGGATTCGATATTATTGAGCTTCACGGTGCACATGGATACTTAATTAACCAGTTCCTTTCGCCGCTTTCCAATAAGCGGACAGACGAATACGGCGGAAGCAAAGAAAACCGCTACCGCTTCCTGAAAGAGATCATTGATGCAGTGAATGAAATTTGGGACGGACCTCTGTTCGTCAGGGTATCTGCGACTGATTACCATCCTGAAGGTCTTGATCAAGAAGATTACGTAGAATATTGCTCATGGATGAAAGAACAAGGAGTTGACTTGATTGATGTAAGCTCCGGCGCCCTAGTACCGGCAGACATTAAAGTCTTTCCGGGCTATCAGGTGAAATTTGCCGAGCGCATCCGCGAAGGAGCAGGCATTGATACAGGCGCTGTCGGATTGATCACTACAGGAACGCAGGCTGAAGAAATACTTGGAAACGGCCGTGCAGATCTGATCTTCCTTGCACGCACCCTTCTCCGCGATCCATACTGGCCGCGTACCGCTGCTGAGGAGCTCGGCGCTGAAATTGAAGCGCCTAAGCAGTATGCTCGCGGGTGGTAAAAATTCATTGAAAGTTTATACTGGAAAAGCAGCCATGACGGCTGCTTTTTTCAATATATCCATCTCAATCTTTCGACTGGCACAAAGGACAAAAATACAATCGCCTTGATGCGGCAACCATCTTTTCAATCTCCGTTCCATCCTTGCGGCAAGGCTTTCCTTCCCGGCTGAAAACCCAATGGCGGTATTCAGATCTCTTTTCTCCCTGCTCCTTCAGTTTCAGAGCAAGCTCCAAGTCATTAGTGATGCCCTGACTCCGGTAGGACTGCTGGGTGAGGCTAATGATCGCTTTTGAGGCGCTGCGCAATTGCTCTTCCGTACAATCTGCTGGCCGAAACATGGGATGAATGCCGGAAACATACAGAATTTCACTTCTCAAATAGTTGCCTATCCCGGCGATAAAGCTTTGGTCCAGCAGCAGCGAGGCCCACTTACGGCGATAAAATCTTTTCTGCTGAAAGCGATCATATAATTGTTTGGAGGTTATTTCATCATTCAAAATATCTGGTCCTGCCTTGCAGATAAACGGATGTTCTGACACTTCACAGTCCTTTAGCACCTCAATCTCAGATGCACTGTAAAGAAGTGCTGATTTTTTTTCATTATGGATAGCAAGCCTCAATTGACGGCTGGTTTTAGGGTAAGAATAAGAAGATCGTATCACCCATTTCCCGTAAAGCTGGTTGTGGGAATAAATCGTATAGCCATTATCAAAACGGATCAGCATGGCTTTCCCCTTGGTTTCCACTTTTTTGATTCTGGCTCCTGTAAAAAAAGCTTCGTATTCCCGGAGCCGGTCAAATGCAAAAAACACTTCACCGACAGGCAAAGCAAGCAGAGCCTGTTCTATTTGATCGGCTGCACGGCGGATTTCTGGACCTTCAGGCATCAAACTGCTCCTTTCTGTATTAAAAGGTTTGGTTTGAATTGTACCCGTATTTCTGCCGCCGCAAAACAAAAAAGCACGGGCAGCACCTCTTATCATGTGACGGCATGCAGGATCAATAAAAAAAGGAGCTTGCATCAGCCCCTCTTTCCAAATTGCTAAAAACCTTTCTCATCTAAGAGCTTCACTTTATCCTGAAGCAGTTCAACCTCACCGCCTCCGGGCACGAGCTCATCTTGCTGATAATACCAAAGAACTGTGTTTTGCAGATTGTATTTTCGGGCAATTTCTTGCTCCAGCATGCCGCCTACTTGGAGAGTGCGGGCTTCGGTTCCGTTTATTTTCACTTCAAGAGATCCTTTCTCATCAGAGAGGAGGCCATAAATCATAGAGTTTCCGTAGAAATGATAATTTAATAGTTCACTTTCTGCAGGACGATCTGCCAGCGGATTCGTTGAGATGGACCCCGCTTTCCAGCCATAAATGCCTTCTTTTAAAAAGGCTGTTCCTAAATGATTCTTTTGGTCAATAAAAAAGAAGAGGGCTTCATCATTTATTTTATAGGCTGGAATGACTACTTCCATATCATGTTTCGTATGCTGAAGTGCTTCGAGAGGCTCATCGAAGGATTGTGATATTTCTGTCATTGACCAAATAACAAAGGCCAGACCAAAACAAATGAATAAACCTAAGGATACTTTGTATTTATTCACCAAATCCCCCCATTCTTCAAATGTCTCCTGTTAGTTTTATATTCTAGGAATTTATGCCGTATTCCTTTTAACACGAGAGGGAAAAAATCTGCAGTATTTCGCTATTTTCAGGCAAGAAAAAAGGAACTTCATCAAAAAGTGATGCCGTTCCTTCATCATTTATTATTTTGTTTCGCGGTGCAGTGTCACTTTTTTAAGTCTTGGTGAATATTTTTTCAATTCCAGACGATCTGGATTGTTTCTCTTGTTCTTTTTAGTTATGTAATTACGGTCACCAGTCTCCGTGCATTGCAGGGTTACGTTCACTCTCATGTCATGTTTCCTCCTATAAAAATCATAAAACGTAATAATTACGATTTGATATGATTATTCTATCTGCTCTTCTCTCCTTTGTCAACTCCATATTCTCTGAATGTCTGCTTCACCAGCTTGTTTAAGCGTAATTTTATGTACATCGGGATTCGTCATGCTCATCAGGTGATTGAATCCATATGTATCATTAAACGATCTCAGCAGCAGGGTTATTAGGTTCCCATGACTGACAAGAATGATATGATTTTCCTTTAAAGCCGTGATCTCGGCTAGAAGCGATTGAACACGTTCCATGCCCGATTGGTTGGACTCACCGCCTTCAAATGCAAGAGTTAGATCGTCAAATGTATCTTTAAGCCTGTCTTTCAGTCCTTCATGTTCTTTCCGCTCATGACTCTTTCAGAAAGACGTTCATCAAGATTCAGTTCGATGTTATTCAGTTCGGCGAGCGGTGCGGCCGTTTGAATGGCGCGGAGAAAAGGACTTGAGATGATTTTATCCATTTCAAGTCCTTTAAAAAATTCTGCAAGATTTTGAGCCTCGCTAAGTCCTTCAGTTGTAAGCTCATCATCAAATGCCTGGCCCTTTGCCTGACAATGCCGGACAGCATAAATAATTTTAGTCATGTGCTCTCTCCACTTCAAAACATGAAAAATCGTCAGCAACCGATGTGTTTTTAAAGATTGAAGCTGCTTCGTGCAAAAGTGTGTCCTTATCATCATCCTGATAGCGTGCGCTGATGTGAGTCAGAACCAGTTTTTTTGCATTTGCCTCTAAAGCAGCCGCAGCCGCATGAGTTGTAGAAGAATGGAAATATTGGGATGCAAGCAGCTCATCATCTTCTCCGAATGTCGCCTCATGGACAAGCAAGTCTGCGTTTCTTGCAAGCTCCACGATTTGCGGACACGTTCTCGTATCTCCTAATATTGTCACGATTCTGCCTTTCTTAGGGGCTCCTAGGAACTCAGCGCCAGATAGGATTCTGCCGTCTTCTAATTGAACGGTTTCTCCTTCTTTTAATTTTTTATATACAGGCCCCGGCCCGACACCTGCTTCTTTTAATTTGTCCACAAGCAGCATTCCTGGAGCATCTTTTTCGGTAATCCGGTAACCGTATGAAGGAACCCCGTGTTCCAGCTTTTTCGCTTCAACTGTAAACTGTTCGTCTTCAAAAACAAACCCATCCTCAATTTCAACGATTTCAAGCGGATATTTTAAATGGGTAAAGCTAAGCTCAAGGGATGACTGAACATACTCTTTAATTCCCGCTGGACCATAGATTGTCAGAGGCTCGTCCCCTCCCTGAAATGAACGGCTTCCCAAAAATCCCGGCAAACCGTAAATATGGTCCCCATGCATATGAGTGATAAAAATTTTCTCTATTTTTCTCGGTTTAATCGTTGTATATAAAATTTGATGCTGCGTTGCTTCTCCGCAGTCAAACAGCCAGACAGCTTTTCGCTCCTCTAAAAGACGGAGAGCAATTGAGCTGACATTTCTTGCTTTTGCGGGCATTCCAGCACCTGTTCCTAAAAACAGCAGATCCAAAATGGTTTCACCTCGTCCGGTTTTCTTATCTTTTAGAATACATGACTTGGGGATAAATATGAAGAAGGAAAAGGGATATAGTTGATTTTAAAGAATATATCTTTATCTTTCAGGAAAGGTGATTCTATGAAACCCCCAAAACACATTGTATCTGTATCAGCTTTTATTACTAATAAAAAACAGGAAGTGCTGCTGGTGAAAACATTTTTCAGGAAAGACACATGGGAGCTGCCCGGCGGCCAGGTAGAAGAAGGAGAACCTCTCGAGCAGGCGCTCTGCCGCGAGATTCTGGAGGAAACGGGTTTCATTATTCAGCCAACGCGCATCAGCGGAGTTTATTACAACGCAACAGGCAGCATTTTAAACATCGTTTTCCATGCAGATCTGCTAAGCGGAAAACTCGAAAAACAGCCTGATGAAATCATGGAAGCTGCTTTTTTTAAGCTGAAGAAGGAAACGATAAAAAACTATATTAAACGGGATCACTTAGTCCCGCGTATACTTGATGCGATGTCATCTTCATCATCTGTACCTTGCGAAACATGGACAACCGCTCCTTTTAAAAGAATAGAGCGGCTGAATTAAAGAGAAAGACACCGGGAGCGGTGCCTTTCTCTTGCCTATTCCTGACGCTTTAACACTTCCTGCAGCTGAATGTTTCTGATTTTCCGTTTTGAAAGCTGCAGAGATGTCCAATAAGCTAAATAGACAATGATAAATCCGGCTATGAGCATGATGGGTTCCGCTTCTATTGGAAGAGAGAAGCTTGTTGATTCGGAAACGGAAGCCATCAGGCCTTTATAGCTGATGAAAGCGAGAGGAATTCCAAGCATATAGCCAATAATCACAATAGGAGTGTAAACATTTAAAAGAATTGAAGAGATTTCTTTTTGCCCATATCCCATGACTTTAAGCAATGATATATTGACTGTATTTTCTTCCATGATCAGGCTTGTAAGTAAATAAATGATGACTAAGCCAATGATAAAAGCAAATAAACTGATGACAGCGACAGAATATTTTGTAGGTTCTAGCAGGGTTTCAAACACCTTTTTCATTGCTTGTTTGTCTTCAATCATGGTAATGGGTTCGTTTGAATTTTCCTCCGGTTTTTCATTCGACCATTTTCCAAGGTGTGCCGAAGCCTCCAAATCTAAAAAGCTGTTTACTTCTTCTCTTGGCAGATAGATTGCGTGGCCAATGTAAATCTCAGCAATGCCGGAGATTTTGACGGATTGCTCCTTCTCTGTCCACTGATTGCGGATGGTAACGGAATCCCCTTTTTGCAGACCCGCTGCAGCAGCCAGCGCCTGTGTAATTACAGCCCCGTCTGATAAGCTTTGATTCAAATCGCCTCCCATGCTGTCAATCAGCTTCAGCATGGAGGTATCCGCATCTATTCCATAGAGCTGTGTGATTGCATCCTTTTTGCTTCCGCTTTTTAATGTTACTTCAGAAACAGTAAACGGACTGTCTTCGCCCGTCATATCATTAGTTTTTAAATCTTGATAATAGACTGCATACTCATACCGGTAAGCATCCTCGTATGTTTTTTTAAGAAGCTGATTCATAGAGTTCATCGAAATGAATCCAAAGGTGAGAAGGATAGCTGAGAAAAGAATTCCGGCGAATAGAACAAAACTTTTCGACGGATTGCCTATCAGCATTTTCAATCGGAACCGGGCTTTAAAAGAAAGCCTTTTTGGCAGGCTGACGTTTCCTTTTTTTGAAAAGGCAGGTCTAGTAGTCAGAAGCTGAAGCGGCGGTTTTATCACCGTCTTTCGGATAGTAAAGAAACCGGCTGCTCCGATAATAATAATCGGCACTGCAAATCCAAGCAAAAGCGTAAACGGATCAAAGGCAAAGCTTTTTAAGATCGGCAAATTATAAAAAGACGTATACAGACTTGTCATCGGCTTTGAAGCAAGGATACCGATTGCCGTTCCAGCGGCTGAGCCGCCAGCAGCAACAGCAAGAGGGTATACCATAAAGGAAGAAGTAATCTCTCTTGCTGTATACCCTAATGCTAAAAGAGTGCCAATTTGTTTAGCCTGAAGCTCAATTTGCCTTTTTACAATCAGGACGACGATGAATAAGGAAAGCAATCCAATAAATAAGGGAAAAACCGTTCCGAATGACTGATTTGATTCAATCTCCGCTTCAATATATGAAATCCGGATATTATCCTCAGCATCTGTCCATTTTGTGACAGGAACAACGGCCGAAACGGCTTTTTTCAGCTCATCCGTCTGCTGCTCCTTTTCTTTGAAAAGACCTGTGTAGTAGACCGGAGCCTGACGATTTTCCGGAAAATCAGCCTCTTTTGTTAATGCTGCACCAAAAGTCTTAGAATCATAAAACAGGTCGTTTTCATTTTGTACGCCGTAAATGTAATCGGGCAAGTGCACATGTGCCGTTACAGTATACGTCTTCCCGCCGGCTTTCCATTGATCGCCGATATCAAGGTTATGGCGGCCCGCATATGCTGCGGTAAGAGCAGCTTCATTTTTCTTCTCAGGCAGTGCTCCTTTTTCAACAAAAGGAAGGTTCATTCCGCTTTGAAGTGACAGAAAACGGACGGTCGTTCCCTCTTTCCACTCCAAATCAAGCCATGATCTTTCCTCTAAAACAAGATTAAACTTTTTTTCCAGGTCATCCATCTGCCCTTTTGTGAGCTTTTCACCTGCAGCAAATTGAAAGTCTTCCTGTTTATAGTCTTTTCTGAATAATTGATTGCTCGAATCCATTAGTGCCATAGAGCTTGAAAGCATGACATACAGCATGACAGCAATGGCTAATAGAAAGGCGGCTCCTGCAAATTGCAAAGGCTTTTGCCGAATCCCTCGCAGAGCCATTTTACGGATTTTCATACCCATCTCACCTGCTCAGCCTCAATCGGATTTTCATTCTTTATCGTTTCAATGACCATGCCGCTTTTCATTTTCAAAACGGTATGGGCCATATCCGCAATACCTGGATTATGAGTAATGATCAGCACCGTCGTTTGATAAGTCCGGTTCACTTCTTGAATAAGCGACAGTATCTTTTTACCTGTCTCTTCGTCTAAAGCACCTGTAGGCTCATCGCAAAACAAGATGCTTGGATTTTTGACGATGGCACGGGCTATCGCTGTTCTCTGCTGCTCTCCTCCGCTTAATTGGTGCGGAAATTTATCCTGATGGTCATGCATCCCCACTTTTTTTAAGATTTCATCTTGCTGCAGCGGTGTGCGGCTGATTTCAGAGCCAACTTCAACATTCTCCCTTACTGTCAAAGAGGAAATCAGATTGTAGGATTGAAAAATAAAACCTGCATGTTCTCTCCGGTATGCTGTCAGCTCTTTATCTTTTAACTGATGAAGCTGCAATCCCTGTACAATCACTTCTCCTTTATCAGCCCTGTCAATTCCTCCGGTGACATTCAGCAGTGTTGACTTCCCTGATCCGGACGGACCCAATATCACAACAATTTCACTCTTGTTGATCGTTAAATTTACATCTTTTAGTGCAGCAGCCTCTACTTCACCTGATTTATAAGATTTACTGACGCCTTTTAATTGGATACTCATTTTGCACCCCCGTAAGTTATGAAATATTAATTAAAACAAATTTCATAATTATCGTACATTAGAAAATAGCCTGCGACAAGCAGTTTTTGAACTATTTTTTAATTACTATTTCATCTTTTATCTTTTTTTCCGATTTATGGATTGCAATCAATTGGTTCATACTACTTAAGTATGAAAATAATCTTAAATGTTTGATTTACTTCATTATTAGCATTAAAATTAAGTACTTGAACAGGTTACATACTTTTTTAATAAATCCGGCTGATATAAAGTGAGGTTCAATACATGAATACGGAACAAAAACCAAAAGCAGTAATTGTAATATTTGGAGCAACAGGGGATCTTGCAAAACGAAAGCTTTTCCCATCCATCTACCGCCTGTACCGCAGCAAAAAAATAGATCCTGATTTTGCTGTCGTCGGTGTCGGAAGAAGACCGTGGACAAATGATGAATTCCGCTCGAATATCAGTGAATCGATTCAATCATCGATCAAGAAATCATCAGAAATTGAAGAATTCACATCACACTTTCATTATCATCCGTTTGATGTGACAAACCCATCTTCATACCTTGAGCTGAAAGGGATGCTTTCTGACCTTGACAGCCAATACGGAATTCCTGGAAACAGAATGTTCTATATGGCAATGGCGCCGGAATTTTTCGGAACAATTGCACGCAACTTAAAAAGCGAAGGTTTAACAGCTACAGAAGGCTGGAGCCGACTAGTAATAGAAAAGCCTTTCGGCCATGATTTGCCTTCTGCAAAGGAGCTTAACGATGAAATCCGCGAAGCTTTTTCAGAAGATCAAATCTACCGGATTGACCACTATCTTGGAAAACAGATGGTGCAGAACATTGAAGTTATCCGCTTCTCTAACGCCCTGTTTGAGTCTGTATGGAATAACCGCTACATCTCAAACATTCAGGTCACTTCAAGCGAAGTGCTGGGTGTCGAAGACCGGGGACGCTATTATGAAAACTCAGGTGCTCTGCGGGATATGGTTCAAAACCATCTTATGCAGATGGTAGCCCTTCTTGCAATGGAGCCTCCGATTAAACTTGAAACAGACGAGATTCGTTCTGAAAAAGTAAAAGTAATGCGCGCACTGCGCCCTCTTACTGAACAGGATGTGCCTGATTATTTCGTGCGGGGACAATACGGAAAAGGCGAATCTGAAGAGATCTCAGTTCCGGGCTACCGCGAAGAAAGCAATGTTGACCCTGAATCCAACACTGAAACCTTTGTTGCCGGCAAGCTGATGATCGACAACTTCAGATGGGCCGGAGTTCCTTTCTACATCCGTACAGGCAAGCGAATGACCGCTAAGTCAACGAAGATTGTTGTTCAGTTTAAAGATCTGCCAATGAATCTTTATTCAAACGATGTAGACAGCAAGCATCCTAACCTGCTTGTCATTCACATTCAGCCTGATGAGGGCATCACACTCCACCTGAATGCTAAAGAATCAGGCGGCGGCTCTTATGTTAAACCTATTAAGCTTGACTACTGCAGCAACTGTGTAGACCAGTTCAACACTCCGGAAGCGTATGAAAAGCTCATCTACGACGGCTTGCGCGGAGATGCTACTAACTTTACTCACTGGGATGAAGTCTCACTCTCTTGGAGCTATGTTGATACCATTTCTAAAGCATGGGAATCGAATAAAGCGGAATTCCCTAACTATGCAAGCGGCGCAATGGGTCCAAAAGCAGCTGACGAACTTCTTGAAAAAGACGGCTTCCACTGGTGGCCAATAACCGATATAGTCGATTAATTTTCCGAAAGCGCCTGAGAATTCAGGCGTTTTTCTTTGTATATGGCTCCTGACAGACAATTATTATCATGCAAAAAAAATCACTTCATCTGCGAAGTGATTTTTTCTTTGATTCGATTTTGACGTACGACCAGAAAATAAGGAAAGAGATTCCAATCAGGCAGCTCAATCCCCAAAAGATGTTTGCATAGATCGAGGAAACCGGAATGCCTTGCTGCCATTCAATCAATATACCTGAGAGAGCAACGCCAAAAGCCCCTCCAAAGAATTGAATCAGCTGGGTCAGTCCCATGCCAGATCCAATTTCATCCTCCGGCAGGATGCGGGATGCCTCATTGGCTATACTTGAAGTTAAGCTTGAAAAACCAGTGCTCATAAACATATAGGCAACCAGGATGGCGTATGGGGAGTTTCCGGCAAACAAACCCAAAATAAGCAATGAAATCAGCAGCATCCCATGGCCAAACGAAATCAGCGGTACATTTCCAAACTTGTCAATCAGCCTGCCGATGAATTGGGCTGCAACAGCAGACAAGATGGCACCGGGAAAAATAATGAGTCCGATGGCTGCAGGATCCTTTTCAAACAGTTCTGTCAGAATAATCGGCATCATAAAGAGTGCTGAAAAATGAATGATAAAGCCTGAAAAAGCAGCTGCCGCGAGTTTCACATACTGCTTATTCCTGAACAGCGAAGGCTGAACAAACGGAATGCTGACTTTATGGATATGCTTCCAGAGAATGAACAGCATCAGCAGTGTTCCTGCCAGAAGCGGCAAGGATAAAGTGGATAAAAAGAGCAGAAGTCCCGTGACCCCGAGTCCTGTAAGCAGCCCGCCGACTGAATCGAAATGCACTTTTTGCACGTCCTCTTCCGGCAATAGCTTTTTGAACATCGGAAGAAGAAAGACAACAAATCCAGTAATGACAAAAAGGTAATTCCACCCGAGATAGGTGGTAATCGCTCCTCCGATGACCGGACCAAGGCCGAAACCAAGCGATGCTGCAGAAGAAATCAGCGACATCGCCTTTCCCCTTCTTGAAATCGGAATGTATTTTCCGGCAAGAACCATCGCAAGACCCGGAACAGCTCCCGCCCCTGCTGCCTGCAGAACTCTTGCGAATAAAAGCAAATAAAAGCTATGTGAAAAAAAACCGATGATAGAGGCTGTTCCAAGCATCGCAAGCCCGATGGCAAGCAGCCTTGATATAGGAAGAAAATCTGACAGGCGGCTGTATGTCAGCGTTGATATGGCAAAAGCAATTGAGTACCCTGACACAATCCATGAGGCTGTGCCTGATGAGAGAGACAAATCATGAAGTACACTCGGCAATGCAACATTAAACATTGTCGTGTTCATCACCACGAGCCAAACGGTTAAGCTCCAAAGCAAGACAATTTTGTTTTCATGCTTTAAGCCGGGGACTGATAAACTTCTCTCTGCAGATATAGTTGACATGCGATCCCGCCTTCAGCTAATTATTTCGTTTACCTAAAGAAATATATACTCCGCCGGCCGAATACGTCAACTAATTTGCATCACAAAAATACCGGACAATCATAGCCTGACGGACTCCGTTTTGACTGAAATCTAACTGAGAATATTTATTTGCATAAAAAAAGGCTAACCTTGTTCTGGTTAAGCCCCTAACTGTTTAATTGGCTTCCAAAACAGGATAAGCCTAGGTATAAATAATAATGTAAGCGGGTTTGACCACTCCGTTAGAATACTGTTTTCATTTCGGCTGGTTTTAAAAATTGGCTGTTTTCGCATAAATTGTAGTTTTTGGTTTCCCTCAATAAATTTGGTTATTGTGGAGCGAAGTAGAATCAAATGCATGTTATGATTCCACGATTTAGGTTTTTGCACGGAAAAGTGGAATCAACCGCACGCTATGAGAACAAAATTCCAGAACGGCAGCTGTAAAATGGAATCAACCAATTCCCTCTATTCTCCAGAAGAAGTCAAGTTGCTTTTGCTGCATTCACTTATGGTTATAACTTCTAGCCTAAAAGCAACAATCCTTACGAAAAGAGCCTGAAACTTTAATGAAACAGGCAATAGAAAAAGGTCGGACTCAGGTCCAGAACCTTTAATCATTGATTTGCAGTTATAAACTTTGACCAGCGTCTATCCCAGTGGAACTTTTCCCCTTAACCTGCTTTAACGTCGCTACTATAAGAAAGCTGACAATCACTAATAGAAGCCATGAACTGACCTTTCCAATATGAACGAGACTCCATGCATCGGTTTGGTTTGGATATTCCCAGGCTCCAAAAAACGTTGCGATATTTTCGGCTATCCATATAAAAAAGCCGATGAGTACATAAGAGAGGACTAGCGGCATACGGTAACGTGTTCCACCTACCTCGTATGTAACCCTTGATTGCCAAAAGACGATTATTACAAGTCCAAATAGCCAAAAGCGGACGTCAATCCAATAGTGGTGCGTAAAAAAATTTAAATATATGGCAGCGGCAAGAGATACAACTGCCAAGAACGGCGGCCATTTAACAAGCTCAACTTTAAGCCTCCTCCACGCCTGGCAAAGATAACTCGCTACACTTGCATACATGAATCCGCTGTATAAAGGTACCCCAAGGATTTTAAAATATCCTTCCTCTGGATACGACCAGGAGCCCATATGCACCTTAAAAATTTCAAGAGCAAGCCCGATAAGGTGAAATAAGGTGATAACCTTTAGTTCATCACGTGTTTCAAGCCCGGAACGCACCATCCCCCACTGCATCAGAAGGCAGATGAGGAGCAGCCAGTCATACCGCGGCAGGAGAGGAAGCGGCAGGATTTGTGTAATCGCCAAAGAGGCAAAAATAACGACAGGAAACAAACATGACAGGGCCTGCTCCCATCCAAAACGAACGAGTTGTTTGATTGCTCTCATGACTTTTGCCTCCATTTTTTCTGAATAAAATGTGCGTCCTGTTTAGTTGGTGTCATCATCACTTCGGTATTCTAAAAGATCTCCCGGCTGACACTCTAAAGCCTTGCAAATCGCCTCTAATGTTGAAAGCCTAATGGCCTTTGCCTTCCCATTTTTCAAAATGGAAAGATTAGCCATTGTTATACCAACCCTCTCCGAAAGTTCGGTTACGCTCATTTTCCTTTTAGCCAGCATCACGTCAATATTGATTATAATCGCCATGTTATTCACCTCAGACCGTTAAATCATTTTCTGATTTTATATCAATTGCCTCTTTTAATAGCTTTTGGAGAACAGCTGCAAACACCGCAACTACAAATGAAGCAAAGATGATGACCAATCCGATTAATAGGATGCCCGGGGCGTCGTCCATCTCCGCCATGAGATAGAACAGGGGCATTCCCAGTCCATACAGGATACTAATACTGAAAGCACAGAATTTTATTTTCTTTAAAGCTGCTACAGATAATTCCGAGAATGCTTCATTCCTGTCGATATAGCTTAAAAGTTTAAAAGCCTGATACAGAGCAAAATAAAAAGGTATCGCCGAAGCATACAAATCAATTAGAACGAGATATTGCAAATAAGCAAGATCTGGATACAATTCCGCTGCAAAAGCCGCTATCTCCGGCACCAAAAAAATGCACAAAGCAAGAACTGGAATTCCAATTAGAATGACAGCTATCTTTAAAAAAAGTGTTGTTCCCCGATCCATCAAATCACCCCACGAAATATTTTCAATTTGAATTTAACATATTATTTATTGATTTACAATAAATATTTATTTATTTTTATAATGTTTTTGTTGTGAAACACACAAAATCCATTCAGTCTCTTGTCGCCAGACGCTGGCAGCATTTCAACTTTACCGCCGAAACAAAAGTCGCCTTTTATCCAGACACATTTCAGCAGCCTGCCGGACTAGAAAACTATTACAATACACAAAGTTGGTCCGCGAATGCACGCAGACTTTGTTTATCGTTAAAAAAGATTTACGTTAAAAAACACATGATCGCCCTCGTTAAAGAGTTTCATGTGTTTTTTTGCCTTTACTGGTTTAACTTATTGTGCGCACGTTGAGAATACAAATTAAGGTTGTTCCTCTTTTTAGAAACATAAAAAAAACACGGAGCATTCCGCTCCGTGTTTCTTTCATTACTTAGACATCCATTCTGTATGGAAAATACCTTCTTTATCTGTACGCTGATAAGTATGAGCTCCAAAGTAATCGCGCTGTGCCTGAATGAGGTTGGCAGGAAGCGTTTCTGTACGGTAGCTGTCATAGTATGATAGCGCAGCTGAGAAGCTAGGCACAGGTACTCCTTGCTCAATCGCAACTGTTAAGACCTTGCGGAGTGCTCCCTGGTAGCTTTCTGCAATTTCTTTAAAGTATGGATCAAGCAGCAGGTTTGCAAGGTCTGCATCACGGTCATATGCGTCTTTGATTTTTTGCAGGAATGCAGCGCGAATGATGCAGCCGCCTCTAAAAATCATGGCGATATCGCCGTACTGAAGATCCCACTTGTATTCATCTGAAGCAGCTCTCATTTGAGCGAAACCTTGTGCATAAGAACAGATTTTACTCATATAAAGTGCTTTGCGCACAACTTCAATCAATTCTGCTTTGTCGCCTTCATAAGAAACAGCTGCAGGTCCTGATAAGATTTTGCTTGCTTTCACCCGCTCATCCTTCATGGCAGAAATGAAGCGTGCAAATACAGACTCAGTAATAATCGGCAGAGGAACACCTAAATCAAGAGCGCTTTTGCTTGTCCATTTTCCAGTACCCTTTTGGCCTGCAGTATCCAAGATAACATCTACTAGAGGCTTGCCTGTCTCTTCATCTGTTTTCGTGAAGATGTCGGCTGTGATTTCAATTAAATAGCTGTCAAGCTCGCCTTGATTCCAGTCTGCAAATACTTCATGCAACTCCTCTGCAGATAAACCAAGAACATTTTTTAAAATGAAATAAGCTTCTGAAATCAGCTGCATGTCACCGTATTCAATGCCGTTATGAACCATTTTCACGTAATGGCCGGCACCATCAGGGCCGATATATGTAGTACACGGATCTCCATCAACTTTTGCAGAAATCGCTTCGAAAATAGGTTTTACTAGATCGAATGCTTCTTTCTGTCCGCCAGGCATAATAGATGGTCCTTTGAGAGCCCCTTCTTCGCCACCGGATACACCAGTGCCGATGAAATGTATGCCGCTCTCGGCAAGCTCCTTGTTGCGGCGCTGAGTGTCTGTATAAAGCGTGTTTCCGCCGTCAATTAAAATATCCCCTTTGTTTAAATGAGGAAGCAATTGTTCGATAGTAGCATCTGTTGCAAAGCCCGCTTTGACCATTAACAAAATTTTGCGGGGAGTTTCAAGTGATTGAACAAATTCTTCAACGCTGTATGTACCAACAAGATTTTTACCGCTGTTTTCTTTCAGCATTTCCTCTGTTTTTTCAGAAGAACGATTATAAACCGATACGGAATATCCGCGGCTTTCTATATTAAGAGCGAGGTTTTTGCCCATGACGGCCAAACCGATGACGCCAATTTGCTGTTTTGACATAATTTTACTTCCCTTCTCAATCAATTTTTTTAAAGTCAGAGCTCATGTATACATGCACATGGATTCTTCATGTAAAATAACACAGGAGCCTTGCTTTTATCAAGTAAAGCACCTTGCTCATTCCCTTAAAAAATCTTTATTAAAACTTGTGCCGCTTGTTTTATCATCTTCTGATTTGTCTACTTTCATCCCGCGTTTCACCATGCTGCCGCCATATTTTCTATTAATATCTTCAATGGTTTTGTAAAGCGGTTCTTTTTTGGCATCCTCCTGAAAAGAAAAAAGATCCAGCTGCTTATATGCTTCCTCTTTCAAAACGAGATCCTGGCATGTGATCCCAAGAAGACGGATCGGTTCACCTGTCCAATGTTTATCAAAAAGAGCTTTAGCATGTGTAAAAATATCTTCTTTCTCTATAATGGAGCTGTTCAGCTTTTTACTCCGGGTAAATGTGCTTCTGTCAGAATAGCGAATTGTCGTGAAGATTTTCGTGCCGAGAACATCCTTTCGTTTCATTCTGCTGCTTACCGATTGGGCCAGACGGTTCAGTGTTTCATAGATAATTCTCGGCTCTGTTGTATCTTTAGATAATGTAGTTGAATTTCCAATGCTTTTAAAATCGTAGACAGAGTCAGGGTTTACCTCTCTGTCATCGATTCCGTTCGCTCTTTTTTTCAGCCTTTCGCCATTAATTCCAAGAAGCTGCTTTAACCCGATCGCATCAGCATCAGCAAGGTCCTTTATAGTTTGAATACCAATTGTTCTTAATTTATCGGCGGTTTTTTCGCCAACCCCATGCATCTCGCTTACAGGAAGCGGCCAAAGCGTTTTATCCAGTTCACGCTTTCTGAGTACTGTAATGCCAAGCGGTTTTTTCATATTGGATGCCATTTTGGCGAGAAATTTATTAGGTGCGACGCCGATGCTTGCAGGCAGCAAAAGCTCTTCCATCAGCCTGTCCTGAATAGTCTTTGCGATTTGAAGAGGATTTCCCTCCTTTAAAAACTCCGTTAAATCCATATAACCTTCATCAATTGAAACGGGCTCTACAAGATGGGTAAACTCCCGCAATAGATCGAACATGGCTTTAGATGCTTTTCTGTAGCGGTCAAAATTTGGTTTGCGCACAATCAGTTCAGGACAATGGCGTTTCGCCTGCCAAAGCGGCATGGTTGTTTTTACTCCCTTAGCCCTGGCCTCGTAACTGCAAGTAACCACAATTCCCTTTCTTTCTTCAACGTTCCCTGCAATGGCAAGCGGCTTTCCTCTGAGTTCGGGATCAAATGCCATTTCAACCGATGCATAAAAGCTGTTCATGTCCACATGAAGAATGACTCTTGGCCCGCTTTGCTCTTTCATTACGGTTCAACTTCTTTCCAGACTGTTGTTACTGTTAAGTTTACCATAATAGCAGGAAACACCGCCAACGGAGATTGTTCTCACACTGATCAGCACCCCATCCATCATTAAAAGATTGACAAATTGATGCTTGTCAGAGTAAATTATATCTTGTGTGTTTTTTTATACTGCATAAATAAATAACAAGCTTAATCTATCCAGAGCGGGGGAATCATGCAATTGGTAATCCATTTACCTTGGGGTGAATCCTTTAAACAAAGGCAGGGAACTCTCAATCCCGAATCCGACAGTTAACCCCGTATGCTTTATTGAGAGAAAGAACTTTAGTAAATAAAGACCTTTCTTTCTTAAGAATGGTCTTTTTTTGTATTTTCAGACAACTTAGAGGGGGTACATACATGAAGAAATTTAAATTGGGACTGGCTTCCCAAATTTTCATCGGTTTGATAGCAGGAATTTTGGTAGGTGTTGTTTGGTTTAACGATCCGCGCGTTGCAGCGTTTCTGCAGCCGCTTGGTGATTTATTTCTCCGGTTAATTAAAATGATCGTCATTCCCATTGTCATTTCCAGCTTAATTGTCGGGGTTGCCGGTGCCGGCAATGGAAAACACGTCGGTAGGCTTGGCGGAAAAACCATCCTTTATTTTGAAATCATTACTACTGTTGCGATTGTTCTTGGAGTACTGCTTGCAAATGTCTTCCAGCCTGGTCAAGGTGTTGACCTTGAGTCTGCTCAAAAGACTGATATTCAGCAGTATGTCGATACGTCTGAGGAGCAAAGTGAAAAATCGGTAGCGGAAACGTTCCTTCATATCGTTCCGACAAACTTTTTTAAATCTGTCGTTGAAGGAGACATGCTTGCCATTATCTTCTTCTCTGTCCTGTTTGGGCTTGGGGTTGCAGCCATAGGGGAGCGGGGAAAACCTGTCCTTCAGTTTTTTGACGGCGTCTCGCACGCGATGTTCCACGTTGTAAATCTCGTGATGAAAGCGGCTCCGATTGGTGTGTTTGCCCTAATTGGCGTAACCGTGTCCAAGTTCGGGATTGATTCCTTATTGTCTCTCGGAAAATTAGTTTTGCTAGTATACGCTGCCCTGATATTCTTTTTGATCGTTGTTTTAGGTGCAGTTGCCAAATGGGCGGGTGTGAATATCTTTTCACTCCTCCGCTACATTAAGGACGAATTACTTCTGGCATTCAGTACATCCAGCTCTGAAACTGTCCTGCCCCGCATAATGGAAAAGCTTGAAAAGATGGGATGCCCTAAAGGAATCGTTTCATTTGTCGTTCCGATTGGCTACACCTTCAACCTCGATGGATCTGTGCTCTATCAGGCAATCGCTGCCTTGTTCCTTGCTCAGGTTTACGGCATTGAATTGACAATTGTACAGCAATTGACGCTGATCTTAGTCTTGATGGTCACTTCAAAAGGCATGGCTGCAGTTCCAGGCACATCATTCGTAGTCCTGCTTGCTACCCTTGGGACCATCGGAATTCCTGCAGAAGGACTTGCCTTTATTGCAGGTGTTGACCGCATCATGGACATGGCGCGTACAGTAGTTAACTTAGTTGGAAATACATTGGCTGCGATTGTCATGTCAAAATCAGAAGGAAAATACAACCGTATTAAAGCGGACGAAGTGATGAAAGCAAGTGCATAAAATTTGGCTGCCCCCGGAGATTTTTCTGGGGGTTTTTTATTTAAGTGGTTTATTTCCCTCTGAAATCGATATTCAGTTTTCGAGGGTACGATTCACTCGCTTTCTTACCCCCTAAAACCAACATATCAGTTTTCGAGGGTACGATTTCACCGCTTTCTTACCCTCTGTAATCGATATTCAGTTTTCGAGGGCACGATTCACTCGCTTTCTTACCCCCTAAAACCAACATTCATTTTTAAAGGGTACGATTCCCCATCATAGCAAAACACACCATTCAACAATGAATGGTGTGTTTTCATCTGAATCTATTCACTTGCACTCCACCTTATCAAATCCAAACCTTTCAAGAAACTCATTGTAGGCTTCCATTCTCCCAAGAATTTTCCCTTTCTCAAGTTCATTCAGGTTATTTTGAAGAAGCTTGCAATTCTCTTCCGCTCTCGTTTTCACATAGGAAGCAATAGCGCTTTCATTGAATGTATTCATATTGTCACCTCTCCTTAATATGGAAAGTACCCCGCTGCGCTCTTTGACAAACTATTATCAGCACATTGAAAAAACCCTTCACCTGTATAAACGGCAAAGGGCTTTGCGCTTACTTCTTCCAATTTTTCTGAATAAATTCTTCTCTTCCAGACTCTTCTCTTTCTTGCTTATACTTCTCGGGATTTTTAGCATAAAACTTTTGATGATATTCCTCTGCATGGTAAAAAGGAGCTGCAGGCAGGATTTCAGTTACAACCGGCTTTTTAAAGCGGCCGCTTTCTTCAACCGCAGCTTTTGACTGCTCTGCTTTTTGCTTTTGTTCTTCTGTATGATAAAAAATGGCTGTGCGGTACTGGCTTCCTCTATCAAAGAACTGTCCGCCGTCATCTGTCGGATCAATTTGCGGCCAATACAGCTCAAGCAGTCTTTCATATGAAAACAGTTCAGGTTCAAAAGTAATTTCTACAGCTTCCCTATGTCCCGTCTCACCTGTTTTAATTTGTTCATAAACAGGATCTTCCATGTTTCCGCCTGTATAGCCGGAAACAACCTCAATGATTCCAGGCTGCTCGTCAAACGGCTTGACCATACACCAGAAACATCCACCGGCAAACGTTGCTTTTTCCCGCTTATTCATGCATGACACCTCATCTTTCTAAATAAGAAACAGCAGGAGCAATCGCTGCGCCTGCCATTCTTTTTGGGTTATTCGCCTTTAGCAACTTCTTTAATGATAGCAATAACGAGTTCAGCTGTTTTGACAAGCTCTTCTATCGGCATCTTTTCATTTGTTGTATGGATATCTTCGTATCCTACTGCCAAATTCACAGTTGGGATGTCAAATCCCGCAATCACATTGGCATCACTGCCACCGCCGCTTGTTTGAAGCTCGCTTGTGCGTCCGATTGCTGCAGCCGCTTTTTTCGCGACTTCAACAACATGATCACCCTCGCCAAATTTAAATCCTGGATACATCACTTCAATATCGACTTCAGCCCGTCCGCCCATTTCAGCAGCAACGCTCTCAAAAGCCTCTTTCATTTTCGCCACTTGGGCTTCCATTTTCTCAGGAACCAAGGATCTTGCTTCAGCTAAGATATTCACATGGTCGCAAACGATGTTTGTTTGCGTGCCTCCTTCAAAACGGCCAATATTAGCTGTTGTTTCTTGATCAATTCTGCCTAAAGGCATTTTTGCGATCGCTTTGGATGCAATGGTAATCGCAGATACGCCTTTTTCAGGAGCGACACCGGCATGAGCCGTTTTGCCAAAGATGGCTGCTTTTACTTTAGCCTGTGTTGGAGCGGCTACAATGATTGTGCCGACTTTTCCATCACTGTCTAATGCATAACCGAATTTTGCCGTGATTTGAGAACCATCTAAAGCCTTTGCGCCTACAAGGCCAGATTCTTCACCGGCAGTAATAATAAATTCGATTTTTCCATGTGCGATGTTATTTTCCTTTAAAACGCGGACGGCTTCAAGCATCGCGGATAAACCAGTTTTATCATCAGCACCTAAAATCGTTGTTCCATCTGTCACAATGTAATCATCTTTAATGGATGGCTTAATGCCTTTTCCAGGAACAACTGTATCCATATGTGACGTAAAGTAAATTGGATCCACTCCGTCCTTTACAGCTTCAAGAGTACAAATTAGATTTCCTGCTCCATGCCCAGTGACTCCAGTTGTATCATCTTCCACTACATGAACTCCGAGTGCTGAAAACTTCTCTTTTAAAACTTTTGCCATTTCTGTTTCGAATTTCGTCTCTGAATCAATTTGAACAAGCTCCAGAAATTCATTAACTAAGCGTTCTTGATTAACCATATGTATTTCCTCCATAAATTGTATTAAAGCGGAATATTTCCATGCTTTTTGACAGGTCTTTGCTCCTGCTTTGTCCGCAGCATTTCAAGCGCCTGAATCAATTTGATTCTTGTATCCCGCGGATCAATGACATCATCGACCATGCCCTGACTTGCAGCAACATACGGATTTGCGAATTTCTCTCTGTATTCTTCGATCTTATTCGCTCTTGTTTCCTCAGGATTATCACTGTTTTCAATTTCTTTAGCGAAAATAATATTCGCAGCACCCTGAGGACCCATTACAGCAATCTCGGCATTCGGCCAAGCAAACACAAGATCCGCTCCGATGGATTTGCTGTTTAATGCAACATATGCTCCGCCATAGGCTTTCCGCAAAATAACCGTCAATTTAGGAACGGTTGCTTCTGAATAGGCATATAAAATTTTTGCTCCGTGTCTGATGATTCCCCCGTGCTCCTGCTTGATTCCAGGGAAAAATCCCGTTACATCTTCAAATGTAATAATCGGAATCTGGAAAGAATCACAAAAACGGATGAACCTGGAAGCTTTATCTGAAGAATCAATATCGAGCCCGCCTGCCATATACTTTGGCTGATTGCAGACAAGTCCTACGACTTCTCCTTTTATTCTTGCAAAACCGACGACAATATTTTTCGCAAAGTCCTTTTGCACCTCATAAAAAGAATCTGTATCAGCGACTTCTTGAATCACCACTCGGACATCATAGGGTCTGAGCGCATCAAATGGAATGCAGTCTGTCAGATTAGGACGATAATCAGATTCCTCTTCGAATGGCAAAACAACCGCCTTTTCCTGATTATTTTGCGGCAAATAAGTGATTAATTTTCGAACTTGAGAAAGCACCTCTTCTTCTGTTTCACCAGAAAAATGGGCATTTCCGCTGATTGTATTATGTACTTTAGCTCCGCCTAAATCTTCGGAACTGATTTTTTCGCCTGTTACCGTTTCAATCACTTTAGGACCTGTTATAAACATTTGACTCGTTTTCTCGACCATAAAGACAAAGTCTGTAATGGCAGGAGAATATACAGCACCGCCTGCACAAGGACCAAGGATAACCGAAATTTGTGGAATCACGCCTGAGTAGATGGTATTGCGGTAAAATATCTGCCCATATCCATCTAATGATACCACACCTTCTTGAATTCTAGCACCTCCGGAGTCGTTCAGGCCAATGAAAGGCGTTCCGGTTTTCGCAGCAAGGTCCATGACTGCAGCAATTTTCTTGGCATGCATTTCTCCAAGTGCGCCTCCAAAAACGGTAAAATCCTGTGAGAATAAGTAGATTGGCCGTCCGTGGACTTTGCCGTAGCCTGTGACAACTCCGTCTCCAGGTCCTTTTTTCCCGCTAAGGCCAAAGTCATTGCAGCGGTGCTCTGTAAAAGGATTCATCTCGACAAACGTGCCTTCATCTACTAATAAATCAATTCGTTCTCTTGCTGTCAGCTTTCCTTTTTCATGCTGTTTTTCAATGCGTTCATCACCGCCGCCCATTTCCACTTCACGTCTTCGATCATATAATTCATTTATTTTATCGAAAATATCTATGCTCATCGAACAGTACCCTCTTTCTTTTCACATAGTTCCACTAATACACCATTTGCAGCTTTAGGATGCAAAAAAGCGATTGAAGCGCCGCCTGCACCGTTCCTTGGAGTTTCATCTATCATTTTCACTCCATTATTCCGTAAATCTTCAATCCGTTTCTTTATATCATCCACACCTAAAGCCAAATGATGTATGCCTTCTCCCCGTTTTTCAATAAATCGGGCTACAGCACTGTCCTCTGATGTGGGCTCAAGCAATTCAATTTTTGTCTCGCCTATTTTCAGAAAAGCGACTTTCACCTTTTGCTCTTCCACGTGCTCAATGCCCTGAAGCTGTAATCCAAGAGTCTCCTCATAAAACGGAAGCACCTCAGAAATGGAACGCACCGCTACCCCTATGTGATCTACCTTTTTAATCATCTCTTCCCTCCTCTTGTTGAAAACGCTTAACTCTTATGAACATGACTTACTTCTTTATTTACTGTCAATATTCCTGCTGTTTCGACTAAAATGTGCAATTTTGTTCATAACTCCTCCCTTGTCCAGCCCATTTATTCACGTTAAAATATAGAAAGAATCCTGCATAGGAGTGAAGATTATGTCTAAAAGATTTCAAAAAGTGATCATTTATTTGATGCTTGCCGTGATGATTGCCACAACATTGCTTGCTGGGATGAGCATGTGGTTTTAATATGAAATGCGGCGCCGACTGTTTAGCCTAGGCATGGCAGATAAGAATCCGGCAGGAAAGGCGCTTTTTGCCTTTGCTGACGGATTTGTTCTGACCGAGGGGTTAAGAGGCAAAGCTTTACAACTGATAACCGGCAGCTTATAACAAAAAGGTGATTCCCTCATTGGGAACCACCTTTTTTCATTGCGCCTTTTTCAGCTGCTAATTCTTCAAACGGCTTATTGTTTTTTGTAATAAATACTTTTGTGCCGATTGGAATATGTTCAAAGAGGATTTCTACTTCCTCATTATACATGCGCACACATCCCTGGGTCACAAAGGAGCCAATTGAATCTTCATTGTTCGTTCCATGAATGCCATATGTTCTGCCATCAGAATTTTCTGCATCAAATCCAATCCACCTGGTCCCAAGCGGGTTTTCAGGATCACCGCCCTGAATATTCTTTTTTCGATAATACGGATCTTGAGCTTTCACAGTGATTGTAAATTCACCTTCTGGTGTGAGCTCTTCATTCTTGCCTGTCGCAACATCAAAGATTTTTATAACCTGGCCATTATCTATATATGCAAGTTCGTTCGACTGCTTATTGATAATGACATATGGATCACCTACAGATGGATTTTCTCCGAGCGGCCAAAGCGGAGAGAGAAACAAGATGGAAAGAAGCAATACTTTCATGATGAATCACCCTTTTTTCTTTATGTTGCACTGGAAGGATGAAATTCATGCTCTGCAGATATGCCTTTAAACTGGCTTTTTATGACAAGATACTGCTCCATTTCCCTTACAAAGTGCAGAAGAGCGGCTCTTGCTTCAAATTCTTCCCGTGTTTCTGGAAGCGGCATTTCTTCAAAATTTTTTCTCATATGATGAAGTTTGACTAAAAACTTGTGTGCCGTATTGCCGGGGTGTATCGCTTCTCTGACTTCCTGAATAAATTCAGCGATGATTTCAGCCTGATCGACCGTTACATTAACGGAAGTGATAATCGGAAGGACACGTTCAATAATTTCAAATTGTTTTTCTCTCATTTTGAAATAATGGTAATAGAGATTTTCATGCCTCATAAAATGGTTTTCGACGTCTCTGAATGCCAGAGTTTTGGCTTCGTTTATTAAGAGAGCGGTCTCAGTTATTTCTTTTCCATCCCATGAACTGTCGTTTGATAGTAAATATTCCTCAATCTCAAGAAAAATTTTCGAGAGATTATCTTCAATTTTCAGCTGATATTCTTTCAGTTTTTTATCAACACTCGGCATATAAAGGTTCATAATCAGGGCAACTCCTATCCCGGTTGAGATAAGCGCAATTTCATTCAAAACTAGACTGAACGTAATATGAGAGGATGTGTATAAGTGCAAAATGATAACGGAACTTGTCACAATTCCTTCTTTTGCACGGACAATCACTGTCACAGGAATAAAGAACAATAAAAGAAGTCCGATAACAAATGGATAATAGCCAATTCCTTCAAAGAAGATAAATGAAAAGAGAATGGCAATTAAACAGGCAAAAAATCTTGCCCAGGAAGTCTGCAATGATTTCTTCTTTGTTACTTGAATGCAGAGAATCGTCAGTATTCCTGCTGATGCGAAATTATCGAGCTGAAACAGCTGTGCCAGACTGATGGCAATCGCTGCTCCAAATGCAGTTTTAAGCGTGCGGTATCCGATTTTAAACATTTTCTTTCCCCTTGCTTCATCATTCTGTTTGTTAGTGTAACCAAAAAGAAGAATGATTTTTAAATAAGTCTTATGTGCGCTGCTGTGGTTTAATATGAACAGCTCATTTAGTGGTGTTTCTTTTCAAATTAGTATGTATAAATGAGTACGGCCAACCCTTATTAAAACTCCAAAAAGAAAAAGATGATCATCATGATCATCTTTCACTTTAGGATTATAGCATTTTTTCAAGGAAAATTTGAGCACGTTTCGTTTTAGGATTGGTGAAAAACTCTTTTGGCGGCGCATCTTCCACTAAAATACCCTCATCGAGAAAGAGGACTCTGTCTGCTACTTCTCTTGCAAATCCCATTTCATGGGTTACAATCGCCATTGTCATCCCGGAAAACGCAAGATTTTTCATAACTTCCAATACTTCCTTTACCATCTCCGGATCAAGAGCAGAGGTAGGTTCATCAAACAGCATAACTTCAGGATTCATTGCAAGCGCCCTTGCAATTGCAACCCGCTGCTTTTGTCCGCCTGACAGCCTGCTTGGGTATTCATGAGCTTTTTCAGCTAGACCGACTTTCTTTAAAAGCTCGTGACCCTGTGCTTCTGCTTCCTTTTTGGAAGTTCCCTTAACCGTTAATGGTGCGTATGTTAAGTTTTCCAAAACGGTTTTATGAGGAAAAAGATGAAAATGCTGAAAAACCATCCCCACATTTTGACGAACTTTATTAATATCTGTTTTTGGATTTGTAATATCATGATCCTTTATCCAGACATGTCCGTCTGTTGGATCTTCCAAACGATTCAAACAGCGCAAAAAGGTGGATTTTCCTGAGCCTGAAGGACCGATAATCGCGACAACCTCTTTTTCAGCAATTGATGTGGTAATTCCTTTAAGCACTTCTAATTTACCAAATGACTTATGAAGATTTTCTACTTTAATCACTGCGCGCCATTCTCCTTTCAACGAGTTTGCCAAGGAGTGTTAAGATGATAACCATGACATAATAGATGAAACCCGCAATTAAGATCGGTTCAAAATAACGGTATGTTTGGCCACCGACAATATACGAACTTCTCATGATATCCTGTACGCCGATAATGGTTACAATCGCAGATTCCTTTGTGAGCGTAATGAACTCATTCATCAGTGCAGGAAGAATATTTTTGATGGCCTGAGGAAAAATGATGTCTTTCATCATTTTTGAGTAAGGAACACCTAGAGCCATTGCAGCTTCGCGCTGGCCTTTATCGATTGCCATGATGCCTGCTCTGATTACCTCAGAAATGTATGCGCCAGAATTCAGGGCAAATGTTGCAACTGCTGCTGGATACGGATCAATCTCAAAGCCGAGTATTTGCGGTGCACCATAATAAATGATTAATAATTGCAAGATAAGCGGCGTGCCGCGAAAAACGGATGTATATGCATCTGCAATCCACATCAGCGGCTTAATTCTGCTGATCTTGAGCAGAGCAAGAATGACAGCAAGAATAAATCCAATTAAAGCAGAAAGCCCTACAATTTTCAATGTAACCGGTATCCCCTGAAGGATAAAAGGAATGGAGGGCGCTATAGCCGGAAAATCCAGATTCATTTTTCATGACACTCCTTTCTGTATAAGGAATTAAGAAAAGCGCAATCGCCTGTTTAGCGCAGGCAGACAGATAAGGATCCGACAGAAAAGGCGCTTTTTGCCTTTACTGTCGGATCCGTTCTGGCCGAGGAGCCTGAGCGTTGGAGCTAGACACCAATGCGCAAAAATTTTATGCTTTTTTATTTCTTAAAAAACGTTCAACAATCGTTCCGTTGAGCGTTTTTTTATGTTAACTTATTTTTCTTCTCCGCCGAACCATTTCACGACTAACTTTTCAAGTTCGCCGTTTTCTTTCATTTTCTGAAGCTCTTTGTTGAATTCTTCTGCATGTTTGCTGTCTTTAGGGAAAGCAATCGCAGAACCTGCTTCTTCTGTTTCACCGTCTTCTATTGTCACACCTTCTAGTTCTTTATCCTTTTCAAAGTAGCCTTTTGCCACTGTGTCTTCAATAATCGCTGCATCAAAACGGCCTGATTTCATTTCTTGGATCAGTTCAGGAATTCTGTTGCGGTTTTCAACTTTGATGTTTACCTCTTTAGCGATTTCCTCTGCTTTGCCTTCTTGAATCGAAGCCAGCTGGACGCCGACTGTCTTTCCTTCTAAATCTTCAACAGATTTAATGCCGCTGCCTTTTGGAGAAATGATCATATGCTTAGCAGTATAGTAAACATCTGAGAAATCCACGCTTTTTTTGCGTTCTTCAGTCGGTGTCATCCCTGCTAAAACAATATCAGCCTTGTTAGCCTGAAGTGCTGGAATTAAACCAGTGAAATCCATGTCCTGAACTTCAATTTCATAGCCAAGCTCTTTGCCGATTGCTTTTGCAAGGTCAACATCAAATCCGATGATCTCGCTGCCTTTTGCTGTGTCAATATACTCAAAAGGAGGATAATCCGCCGATGTTGCCATCTTTAAAACTTTTTTCTCTTCTTCAGATCCATTGTCTGAAGATCCGCATGCAGCAAGTACTCCAATCACTAAAATAGAAATCATACCTAATAATAGCTTTTTCATTTTTTTCCCCCTGTATTTTTCTTAAAATTCTAAATTTAATAATATTATCTTCTATAGAATAATATTTTACAAGTGTTTTTTTGTGGATAAATATCCGGCTAAATGTATTTTAACACATACTTATAAATATGCAATATATAGATAAATAATTTATTTTTATGCAGTAATATTATAGTGAAAAAGAATGTTAAACTTTTCAAGAATAAAAAGATCCCAAAAAAAAACTGCCGTTAAAACGGCAGTTTAGATTTCTTCGCAATGCTGATCAAAAGCTTCTTGAAGCTTCGCTACAACACTCATCGGATCATGTCCTTCAATTTCATGGCGCTCAACCATAGCCACAAGCTTGCCGTCTTTTAACAGGGCAAACGATGGTGATGAAGGCGGATAACCAGTGAAATGTTCTCTTGCATATGAAGTTGCTTCTTTATCCTGTCCTGCAAACACAGTAACAAGACGGTCAGGTCGTTTATCATAATGAACAGAGTGAGCAGCTGCAGGTCTTGCTATACCGCCTGCACAGCCGCATACCGAGTTGACCATCACAAGAGTTGTTCCTTCTTGCTTAAATGTTTCTTCCACCTCTTCAGGTGTAGTTAATTCTGTATATCCTGCAGCCGTGATTTCTTTTCTTGCCTGTGCGACTACATCATTCATAAACATATTAAAATCGATATTCACGTTATAACCTCTCCTTTACTGACAATACATCCATTTTACCAAGAGTTGCGGCAAATGACCACTGAAATGCGGAACCGCTGTTTAGACCCGACAGACAGATAAGAATTCACCCGAAAAGTCCGGTTTTGACTTTTTGGGGGAATTTGTTCTGGCCGAGGAGCTGGGCGGTGGAGCTGGACACCACTGAAATGCGGAACCGCCTTTTTAGCTCTGAAAGACAGTTAAATTGGCACTTATCTGCTTAAAAAAGCAGAAATAAGTTCTTTTACACTGCCTGAAACCGGACGCTTTCCTTCTACCACATCTTTTTCATAGCGCTGCATATTGCCTTTTATATAAGTATGCTGAAAAAAATGATGCTTCAGCTGTTGCTCAATCATTTCATAGAGCCATTCCTTCTGCTGAAGCTTCCTTCTGCCTTCGAACATTCCGCTTTCTCTTGTTTTCTGTGAAAAAACATTAATTGTCTCCCATATTTCCTGTATCCCTTTTTCATGGAGGGCAGAAGCGGTCACTGCTTTCGTTTCCCAGCCTTGTGTATAGGATTTTAGAAAATGAAGAATATGATTGTACTCATGCTCAGCTTTTTTTGCATGATCACGATTATCGCCATCCGCTTTGTTGACGACTACAAGATCGGGAAGCTCCATAATTCCTTTTTTCATCGTCTGCAGCTCATCACCGGCACCGGTCAAAACCAATAAGAGGAAAAAATCAACCATTCCTCTTATGGCAAACTCACCCTGTCCGACACCAACCGTTTCAACAAGGATCACATCATACCCTGCTGCCTCGCAAACAATGATGGATTCCCTTGTTTTCCGCGTGACGCCTCCAAGTGTTCCGCTTGATGGAGAAGGTCTGATAAAGGCATCCTGATTACGCGAGAGCCTCTCCATTCTCGTTTTATCTCCCAGTATACTGCCTTTTGAAACTTGACTGCTCGGATCGACAGCAAGAACAGCCACTTTGTGTCCGAGACTGCACAAATACGTCCCGAAAGAATCAATAAAAGTGCTCTTTCCTGCACCAGGAACCCCTGTGATCCCAATTCGTATCGAAGAAGTCTCTTTTTGCTGGAGTTCTTCAATCATCTGCTGCGCTTTTTCAAAATGCTTTTCGGCATTGCTTTCCACTAGAGTAATAGCCTGGGCAACAGCCACTCTGTCGCCATTTAAAACACCTGCAATATAGTGCTCTGCGCTCTTTTCCATACTTCCCGCTTTTTTCCGCTTTTGAGGACTTCCTGTCATTCGTCTGCATCCTCATAGCCAAGTCTTTCGTAAATTTTCTCAAGCATAACCTTTGCTGCATTCGGAATAACAGTTCCTGGTCCAAATATAGCAGAAGCTCCGCTGTCTAATAAAAATTCATAATCCTGATACGGGATAACGCCTCCGACAATCACGACAATGTCTTCTCTGCCAAGTGTCTTCAATTCTTTTATCAATTGCGGAAGAAGGGTTTTGTGGCCTGCTGCAAGAGAACTCATGCCGACAATATGAACATCATTTTCAACTGCCTGTGCAGCTGTTTCCGCCGGTGTTTGAAATAATGGACCGATATCCACATCAAAACCAAGATCTGCATATGCCGTTGCCACAACCTTTGCACCGCGGTCATGACCATCCTGGCCCATCTTGGCGATTAAAATGCGCGGTCTTCTTCCTTCCAGTTCGGAAAATTCATCCGTCATTCTTCTTACACTTTCGATTTCTTCTTCATTTGAAAATTCAGAGCTGTACACGCCGCTGATGGAACGGATCACTGCCTGATGCCGTTTGGAGGCCTTTTCAACTGCATCGGAAATTTCGCCTAAAGTTGCTCTTTCTCTCGCTGCCTCAACAGCAAGCGCAAGCAAATTCCCTTCTCCGCTTCTGACAGCCTCTGTTAATGCTTCAAGTGCCAGGTCCACCCTGTCCTGATCACGTGCCTCTTTCAAAGTCTGAAGCCTTTCAATCTGTTTTCTTCTTACGATTGTATTATCAATATTCAAGATTTCAATCGGGTCCTCTTCCTCAACTTGAAATTTATTGACGCCGATAATCGTTTCCGTTCCTGAATCTATCTTAGCCTGCCGTTTAGCTGCCGCTTCTTCAATTTTCATTTTAGGAAGCCCTGTTTCAATCGCTTTTGTCATTCCGCCAAGGTTTTCCACCTCTTCAATATGCATCCAAGCCTTGTCCATCAGCTGTTTTGTAAGAGATTCTACATAATAAGAACCCCCCCATGGATCGATTACATCGCATATGCCGGTTTCCTGCTGCAAATAAAGCTGCGTGTTTCTTGCAATGCGTGCAGAGAAATCAGTTGGAAGGGCAATGGCTTCATCCAGTGCATTTGTATGCAGTGACTGGGTATGTCCCATAACAGCAGCATGTGCTTCAATGCATGTTCTGGCAACATTGTTAAACGGATCTTGTGCTGTCAAACTCCAGCCTGAAGTTTGGGAATGTGTTCTGAGAGCCAGTGATTTAGGATTTTCAGGATTAAATTCTTTGACAATTTTGGCCCACATTAGCCTTGCCGCCCTCATCTTTGCAACTTCCATAAAATAATTCATGCCGATTGCCCAAAAAAAGGAAAGTCTCGGAGCGAATTGATCAATATCAAGACCTGCTTTTAATCCTGTCCGAATATATTCAAGTCCGTCAGCAAGTGTATAAGCAAGCTCGATATCTGCAGTGGCCCCCGCTTCCTGCATATGATAGCCCGAAATACTGATGCTGTTGAATTTTGGCATATTTTCCGCTGTATATTCAAAAATATCCCCGATAATCCTCATGGATGTTTCTGGAGGGTAAATGTATGTATTCCGGACCATATATTCTTTTAAAATGTCATTTTGAATCGTGCCAGCCAGTTTCTCCTTAGGAACACCTTGTTCTTCAGCTGTCACAATATAAAAGGCCATGATAGGCAGAACAGCTCCATTCATCGTCATTGATACTGACATTTGATCGAGCGGAATCTCATCAAAAAGGATTTTCATATCGAGAATGGAGTCAATAGCTACGCCTGCTTTCCCTACATCCCCTTCAACCCGCGGGTGATCAGAATCGTACCCTCTGTGGGTCGCGAGATCAAAAGCAACGGATAATCCTTTTTGTCCCATGGCTAAATTCCGGCGGTAGAAAGCATTGCTGTCTTCTGCGGTTGAAAAACCGGCGTACTGCCTGATTGTCCATGGTCTGTTCACATACATGGTGGAGTAGGGCCCTCTCAGAAAAGGCGCAATGCCCGGATAGCTGTCCAAATAAGGCATATTTTTTCGGTCTTCTGAAGTATAAGAAGCTTTTAAGGGAATCCCTTCATTGGATTGAAAAGGTTCGGCAGCATGAACGTTTTCCTGATTCTTTTCGGCAGAACTGCCGCTGATCAAGTCTACATTGGCAAGATTAATTCGATTCATATTACGATACCCCCAATTGAAGCTGCAATTTTTTTAAGAAGGCATAAACATCCATTCCATGATAGATGCATTCATGAATGCCGTGCTGCTCAAGTTTATCTTTATCAAGCCGTCCCGCTGCGTAAACAATAACGTCTTGCAATCCCTTTATGAAATCAAGCGATCCGTACGCCTCATCTTTCCCGCAGATGATAATTGGTTTGTCCGGCACTTCCTGCTGATCAGGTTTCAAAATCACAGCCTCTATACCTCCTGCAGAAAGCATTCCTGTTACAAAATCAAGCCGCGGCTTATAATCAAGCAGCTTTCCAAGCACTAGGACCTCCACTTTTGGATAATGGCCGAATCTGCTTTTGTATCTGCCTGAATCGGCCCTGAGACCTTCAAATTGTTCTGCAAGTCTCTTTGATAACAGATGAGTTAATTTTTCATTTGATTTATCACCTGTTAATGCTGCATTTATTTCACTTGCTTTTACTGTATTTGCGGCTTTCATCCATTCTTTCAATGATAAGGCGCTTTCAGTCCCGCCTGCTTCTGCAATCGGTGTTTTTCTTTCAGTTTTTTGAATTTCCAGCTCAGGCTCCTGCAAATTCGCATAATAGTTCGTTCCAATCAGCTGCACTTTTCGTTTACTGACATCTTCCAGTCTCAGTGTCAGAAGGGTACGCAATTTTTCCTGAATATAATTTTGCCTTGCTGCCTGCACGAATCCGCCCATCGTTTCAATACACTGAATTTCCTTCCAGGCAAGTTCCGCAAGCTCTTCAGTAAGCTCTTCAATGTACCATGAACCCCCTGCAGGATCGGCAACTTTAGACAAAAGACTTTCTTCTTTCAAAATATAATGAGTGTTTCTTGCAATTCTGTCACCTGTTTTGCTGACGTCACCAAGCACTTCATCAAAAGGTGCAATAGTTAAGCTGTTCACCCCGCCGATAGCAGCTGAAAATGCTTCTGTAGTTGCTCTCAGCGAATTTACGTGCAAATCGTGCTTTGTCTTATTGAATGCTGATGAAGCAGCATGCAATACTAGAGGATGGAGATCTGCACTTGCCCCAAATGCTGTCATAATGGTTGCCCATATTTTTTTAGCCGCTCTGAATTTAGCAATCTCCATAAAAAAATTAGATCCGGCAGAAAACGTAAAACCGATTTTGTCTGCAAGCTTTCCGATGGAAAAACCGCGTTCTTTTAATGTATTTAAAAGCTCAATGGCATTAGAAAACGTAAATGCCAGCTCTTCTAATGCGGACCCGCCTGCATTGTGAAAAATTTCACCGCTGAATAATACTGCTCTTACATTTGGCAAATTTTCCTGATCGAGTATATCGATCATTTCCGCCAGACATTCTATTTTCTTCTTTAAAGAAACAGGGTCAGATTCGCTGATCCATTCACCGTATGGATCAAAAGCAAACAAGCCTTTACAATCTTTATTTTTCAAATAGGTTATCATTAATGGGAAGAATCCGATATTGCCCTTCAATGAAAGATGGAATTCTATTTGTTCCAAGTCAATGCCTTCAAACGCTGTGCAAATGTTCTGATAGGTTTCCAAATACCCAATGTCTTCTAAGTGAATGATATCCTGGCCCCGCTGCATGGCTTCGCGAATTTCATCATTTAACTGTTCAGGTGTTTTTGAGCGCTGAAGTTTTTGGCTGACAGACCAATCATTTCTTTTCTGGGCAGCGGTCCCCCTATTTTCCCAGCTGGATTGCGTGTTGTGCTCAGTATATAATGGACTTAGAGTAATTCCTTCATATGTTTTTCTGGAAAGACTTTGAATGCTTTTCCCCTTTAAAGCTTTCTCTGCCTCTTCCACCCACATTTGTTCGGATGCTTTTTCAAAATCATTTATTTCGTGATTGATTCTTTGCTTCATACTCCCGCTTCCCGGATAGGAAGCCCACCCCCTTGACGCAAAAGAATGCGTTTACATTTTTGAAAATAGTAAAAACTTAATCTATTTCATTTTATTATACCTCTACGCAATCAGCAATTCTATTTCAATATTGTAACCTTCAAGCTCATTCAGACGTATGGATCTAAAAAATGTTTCAATTAAAGTAAGAGAGGTTAATTTAAAGAAGAAGAGTAAATTCGGAGAAAAAAAGAAACGCAAAAAACGGGGGAATTGGTTAGTCGACACTTTAGTTGAGTGTATCGGCTTGATTGAATATTTAATCCTTCTTCCGTTTAGAATTCTCATTTACATTGTAAGGTTTTTTATCAATTTATTTAATTTTTAAACCTATTCTGCAAGCTCATAAGGGGTTTTTTTATGGCGAAATATAAAAAAGGCATGCTGATTTATAATGGAAATGCCGGCCAGAAGGACGCTGAAAAAACACTTGGCATCTGTGTTCCGATTATTTCTCTGCATGTGGAACAGCTTTTGCTGCTTCAAACTTCAAAACCTCTGGATGCACAGGAATACTGCAGGAAACACGGGGAAAACATGGATATCGTGATTATACTTGGCGGAGATGGCACAGTACATGAATGTATAAACGGACTCGGCGGACTGATTCATAGACCGGTTATCGCCATTTTGCCCGGCGGCACTTGCAATGACTTTTCAAGAACACTCGGTATTCCTCAAAACTTAAAGAAAGCTGCTGAAGCATTATTTGAAGGTGAGATTCGCGGAACAGACGCTGCAGAAACCAGCGGGGGCTACTTCCTCAACTTCTGGGGAATCGGCCTTGTTGCGGAAACATCTGAAAATATTAATGACACAGAAAAAGCACTGCTCGGAAAAGTCAGCTATTTTCTAAGCGCGTTTAGAACGATTAAATCCATGAAGCCTTTTCACTTCAGACTGAAGCTTGATGACACATGGATTGAAGAAGAAGCGATCATGGTGCTGATTGCAAATGGCAAATTCATCGGCACAAATATGCTGCCTCATCCTGATATCAAAATCGATGACGGCTATGCTGATATTTTCATTATTAAAGAAGCGAATTTTTCCCTTATTAAAGAAGTGATGACAATGAAAGAAAACATTGACTGGAATCATATAGATTCTCAGCTGATGCACTATCAGGCGAGAAGCATGCATATTGAAACAAAGGAAGAAATGAGTGTCGATACTGACGGTGAGATTTATTCAAAAACACCCGAAACGATTACAATCTTGCATAACCATTTTCAAATGCTTTCTCCTAAGGAGCCATTATAAGAAAAACGCCATCATATAACAAAAAGTGATGGCGTTTTTTTTATTAATAAATAGAGGTCGTATCTTTAGACGTATTCTCTAAAATTTCTTTTACTCTGGCAAGGAATCTGCCGCACACTAAACCATCAAGCACACGATGATCAAGAGACATGCATATGTTCACCATATCGCGCACCGCGATCATGCCATTGTTCATCACAACAGGTCGTTTTACGATGGATTCCACCTGAAGAATGGCCGCCTGCGGATAGTTGATAATCCCCATTGACTGGACAGATCCAAATGAACCTGTATTGTTTACTGTAAAGGTTCCGCCTTTCATTTCATCTGCAGATAGCTTCCCTGTGCGGACCTTGCCTGCAAGTTCTGAAATTTCACGGCCTATGCCTTTGATTGTTTTTTCATCAGCATGTTTAATCACGGGAACATACAATGCATCTTCTGTTGCAACCGCAATTGAGATATTGATGTCTTTCTTCTGAATAATACTCTCACCCGCCCACATTGAATTGATCTGCGGGAATTCTTTTAATGCTTGTGCGACAGCTTTGACGAAAAACGCAAAGAAGGTTAGATTAAATCCTTCTTTTTGCTTGAATTCTGTCTTGATTGTATTGCGGTATTCAACCAGATTGGTTGCATCCACTTCAATCATCGTCCAGGCATGAGGCGCCTCGTGTTTGCTCCGCAGCATGTTAGAAGCAATCGCTTTGCGGATGCCGGTAACAGGAATTTCAATATCTCCAGGCTGTGCAGAAACAGATGCAGCAGGAGCTGATTGTGCAGTTTTCTGCGCTGCAGCTGCAGGTGCATTTTGCTCGATGGCTGCTTTAGCTGGCGATTCTTGTACAGCAGCACTGCCATTCCCTGCTGATGAAGGGATATTTCCGCTCTCAATGATTTGCTGCAGGTCTTTTCTTGTAATTCTGCCGCCGGCGCCTGTACCTGCAACCTGTTCTAGATCGATGTTGTTTTCCTGTGCTAAACGCAGGACAGCAGGGGAATATCGTTTCTTGTTTGATTGGTCTGTTTGCTCTGCAGGCTCTGCTTTTTGTGTTTGCTCGGAAGCTGATGAAACTGGTGCGTTTGCTGCTTTAGCATCTTCACTTCCTCCGCCGACGTCAACTTTACAAATGATTTCTCCGACAGCAAGCGTGTCGCCTTCATCTGCAACCAATTCTTTGATTACGCCTGTAAATGAAGATGGAACCTCTGCATTTACTTTATCAGTCATAACCTCAGCAATTGGATCATATTTGTTTACAGTATCACCGACTGATACAAGCCATTTGCTGATGGTGCCTTCTGTTACACTTTCCCCAAGCTGGGGCATTGTCATCTGTTCAACTGCCATGTCTGTTCCCTCCTCAAATGAAAATCTTATTTAAAATTCAGCAAGCTTCCGCATAGCCGCTTCTACTTTATCTGGATTGATCATAAAATATTTTTCCATTGTCGGAGCATATGGCATTGCCGGCACATCAGGCCCTGCAAGACGCATGATTGGCGCATCCAAATCAAACAGGCAGTTTTCAGCGATGATGGCTGACACTTCGCTCATGATGCTTCCTTCTTTGTTGTCTTCTGTCAGCAGGAGCACTTTTCCTGTTTTAGAAGCGGCTTCAATAATTGCTTCTTTATCCAGCGGATATACTGTGCGCAAATCAAGAATATGCGCTGAAATCCCGTCCTGCGCAAGCTTTTCTGCAGCTTGAAGGGCAAAATGCACGCAAAGGCCGTAGGTGATGATTGTAAGATCTTCCCCTTCACGCTTCACATCGGCTTTACCGATCGGCAGTACATAATCATCATCCGGAACCTCGCCTTTGATGAGGCGGTAAGCTCTTTTATGTTCAAAAAACAGTACTGGATCATCGTCTCTGATTGCAGCCTTTAAGAGTCCTTTTACATCATAAGGTGTTGAAGGCATGACAATTTTAAGACCAGGCTGATTGGCAAATAATGATTCGACCGATTGAGAGTGATAGAGAGCGCCATGCACACCTCCGCCATAAGGAGCACGGATTGTAATCGGGCAATTCCAATCATTGTTTGAACGATAGCGGATTTTGGCAGCCTCTGAAACGATTTGATTGACTGCAGGCATTATAAAGTCCGCAAATTGCATTTCTGCGATTGGTCTCATTCCGTACATGGCTGCGCCAATCCCCACACCTGCAATCGCTGATTCTGCAAGCGGAGTATCAATGACGCGCTCTTCTCCAAACTTGTCGTACAATCCGGCAGTTGCTTTAAAAACTCCGCCTTTTTTGCCTACATCTTCCCCAAGCACGAAAACTTTTGGATCACGTTCCATCTCTTCACGAATCGCCAACGTGACAGCATCTATATAAGAAATGACTGGCATTGTTCTTCCCCCTTACTCTGCGTATACGTATTTAAGTGCTGACTCTGCTTCTGCATAAGGTGCACTTTCTGCGTAATCTGTTGCTTCATTAACAACCTTCATGATCGCGTCATGAATTTCTTTTTCCTTCTCATCTGTCATGACGCCAGTTTCTTTTAAATAAGCGGCAAATTTTAAGATAGGATCATTTTTCTTAGCTTCTGATACTTCTTCCTGGCCGCGATATGAACGATCATCGTCATCACTTGAGTGAGGAGTCAGACGGTATGAGATTGCTTCTATCAGGGTAGGGCCCTCTCCGCGGCGGCCTCTGTCTGCAGCTTCTTTTACGGCCTGATACACTTCAAGCGGATCATTTCCATCCACTGTAAAGCCAGGCATACCATACCCAATCGCACGATCTGAAATCTTCTCGCATGCAACTTGTTTTTCATACGGAACACTGATTGCGTATTTATTATTTTCACACATGAAAATAACAGGCAGCTTATGTACTCCTGCAAAATTTGCTCCTTCATGGAAATCTCCCTGATTTGAAGAGCCTTCCCCGAATGTAACAAATGTAACAAGATCCTTTTTCTCCATTTTGCCCGCAAGAGCAATTCCAACCGCATGCGGCACTTGAGTCGTAACCGGTGATGAGCCTGTCACAATCCGGTTTTCTTTTTGTCCAAAGTGACCGGGCATTTGACGGCCTCCTGAGTTTGGATCTTCAGCTTTTGCAAATCCGGAAAGCATCAATTGCTTTGCCGTCATGCCAAACGCAAGCACGACACCCATATCACGGTAATAAGGAAGAGCATAGTCTTTTTTGCGGTCAAGTGCAAATGCAGCACCAACCTGAGCCGCTTCCTGTCCCTGACATGAAATCACGAATGGAATTTTCCCTGAACGGTTGAGCAGCCACATGCGTTCATCGATTTTGCGCGCCATGACCATTGTTTCATACATTTCAAGAACTTCTTGATCAGATAAGCCAAGTGTTTTATGACGATTTTCAGCCATCATTTTGCCTCCTTAAAAATCAATATGTAAGGGACATGATCCCTTTAAGAATGGATTGCTTTCCCATCAACTGCAAGTGCCGCTTCACCAATTGCTTCAGACAGAGTTGGATGAGGATGTATGGTTTGTCCAATTTCCCATGGTGTTGCATCAAGCACCATTGCAAGTCCTGCTTCAGAAATCATATCCGTTACATGCGGTCCAATCATATGAACACCCAGGAGATCATCTGTAGCAGCATCGGCAATTAATTTGACAAACCCATCGGATTCCCCAAAAACAAGCGCTTTGCCGATCGCACGGAATGAAAATTTACCTGTTTTCACTTCAAATCCCGCTTCTTTCGCTTCTTCTTCTGTATAGCCGACACTTGCAATTTCAGGTGTGCTGTATACACATCTTGAAACTTTTTTATAATCAATTGCAGAAGGAATATGTCCGGCAATATGCTCAACTGCCGTAATGCCCTCATGTGAAGCCACATGTGCAAGCTGAAGTCCGCCTATAACATCACCAATCGCATAAATATGTGATTCTTTCGTCTGCATAAATTGATTGGTCTTAATGAAGCCATTTTCAAGCTGAATATCTGTATTTTCAATTCCGATGCCCTCAACATTTGCCTGACGTCCGACAGATACAAGAATTTTTTCAGCAGAGAATATCTTCACTTCCCCTTTATGTTCAGCACTGATAGAAACAGCTTCTCCTTTTTCAAGGGTTTCAGACAGCACTTTAGCCCCTGTTACAAGGTTAATGCCTTTTTTCTTAAGCAAGCGCTGCATTTCTTTGGATATTTCAGCATCTTCAGTAGGCAGAATCCGTTCTGCATACTCAAGTACAGTTACCTCAAGTCCAAAATCAGACAGCATGGATGCCCACTCTATTCCAATTACTCCTCCGCCCACAATGATAATTGATTTGGGCAGCGATTCAAGCGCAAGTGCTTCATCTGACGTTAAAACAGATTCACCGTCAATTTCAAGGCCAGGCAGACTGCGCGGTCTTGATCCTGTAGAGACAATCACATTTTTAGGAATCAGCATTTCATTCTCTTCGCCGTTATTCATTTCAACAGAAATGGTTCCAGGCATCGGGGAGAAAATAGAAGGTCCCAAAATGCGGCCTGTTCCCTCATAGACATCGATTTTTCCCTGCTTCATTAAATGCTGGACACCTTTATGCAGACTATCAATAATTGATTGTTTGCGCTCTTGAACCTTCGTGAAATCGAGCTCAACACCTGATGTAATGACGCCAAACTCTTCGCTTCTTTTCGCTGTAGCAAACACTTCCGCACTTCTAAGCAGCGCTTTGCTTGGAATACATCCGGCATGAAGGCATGTGCCTCCCAGTTTTCCTTTTTCAACAATCGCTGTTTTTAAGCCAAGCTGGCTTGCGCGGATCGCGGCTACATATCCGCCTGTTCCGCCGCCTACAATGACGAGATCATAATCTGTTGCCATACTGATGCTCCTCTCTTTTAAACCTGGTTGTAAATCTTAGAATCCACTTTTTTATTCGGATATTCCTTCGCTTCTTCTTCTCCGCGGAGAACGCGAAGAGCCCCTTCGGTTAAAGCCTGAAGCTCATTTTCGCCCGGGAAGACATTCACATCTGCGATCCAATCAATGTAGGATGAAATTTCTTTTACGAATTTTTTCCCGTAGGCAAGGCCGCCAGTAAGAATGATAGCATCTACTTTCCCTTTTAAAACGGCGCTTGCTGCACCAATTTCTTTACCGATCTGATAAGCCATGGCATCAAATACAAGTTTGGCCTTTTGATCGCCTGCAGAAATCATGCGTTCAACCTTCTGGCCGTCATTGGTGCCAAGATACCCGACCAGCCCGCCTTTTCCAACAAGCATTTTCATAACTTCCTCTCGATAATAGTCACCTGAATAACAAAGGTTCACTAAATCACCTGCAGGAACAGTGCCTGCCCGTTCAGGACTGAATGGACCATCTCCGTGGAGTCCGTTATTGACATCAATGACTTTTCCAAGCCTGTGTACACCGACTGTAATCCCGCCGCCCATATGAGCCACAATCAGGTTCATTTCGCCGTATTTTTTGCCATACTGCTGAGCTACTTTCCTCGCAACGGATTTTTGGTTTAAAGCATGAAAAATACTTTTTCGTTCAATTGATGGAATTCCAGATACTTTTGCGATTGTCTCCATTTCATCTACAACCACTGGATCCACAATAAAAGAAGGTATATTTAGTCCGCCAGCAATTTCAAATGCGATGATGCCTCCCAAATTGGAAGCATGCTGCCCTGCATAACCGATGCGGAGATCGTTGAGCATTTGTTCATTTACATGGTATGTTCCGCCCTCTATCGGACGAAGCAGACCGCCTCTTCCGCATACCGCGCTTAATTTAGAGATATTTATGCCCTCTTCATCAAGCGTTTCAAGAATGGTTTGTTTTCTGAATTCATATTGATCAATAATACTGTTAAAAGCATTTATTTTGTCTGTATCATGACGGATTGTTTTTTCAAAAATCGATCGTTCATTATCAAATACACCAATTTTCGTCGAAGTCGAACCCGGGTTTATGACGAGAATCCGATATTCTTTTTCTTGCAACTTCTAAAACCTCCATATATGAGAAAGATCAGACAGCGCACCAACACACTGTCTTCTTAATCTCTTCTCAAAAAATTGCCTATTAGCGGCGGCTTAAAATATGATGTCCATTTTGCAGAAACTGGCTGCGGGAATTTCTCATTCTTTCAATACGCTCTTCCGCTAAACGATCAGCTGCCGCATATGTAGGGATGCCGTCGCGTTTTGCAATTTCAAATACACGTTCAATATTTTGATAAATGCCTTCTACTTTTTTCATCGCTCTTTCGCTGTTGTATCCAAGAAGCTCATCCGCTACGTTAATTACGCCGCCGGCATTAATGACATAGTCTGGTGCATAAGCAATTCCCATTTCATGAATCGTATCGCCATGGCGAGTTTCTCTTAACTGGTTATTTGCGGCACCCGCAATGACCTTAGCTTTGATTTGAGGGATCGTATCGTCATTAATAGTAGCTCCAAGTGCGCACGGTGCATAAATATCGCATTCCACTCCGTAAATTTCATCTGGATCTACAGCTTTAGCTCCGAAAGCTTCAACTGCTCTTTGAACCGCTTCTTTATTAATATCTGTCACAATCAGCTGTGCGCCTTCTTCGTGCAAATGTCTGCAGAGGTTGAATGCAACGTTGCCGACACCTTGAACTGCCACAGTCTTGCCTTCTAATGAATCTGTGCCGAACGCAGCTTTTGCAGCAGCTTTCATTCCGCGGTATACGCCGAACGCCGTTACAGGAGACGGATTTCCTGAAGATCCGAAAGCAGGTGAAATACCTGTTACATAATTGGTTTCTTCGTGGATTAAATCCATGTCTTCAACAGTGGTGCCGACATCTTCAGCAGTAATATAACGGCCGTTAAGTCCTTGAATGTAGCGGCCGAAAGCCCGGAACATTTCTTCGTTTTTATCTTTGCGGGGATCACCGATGATAACTGTCTTTCCTCCGCCAAGGTTTAATCCTGCTGCTGCATTTTTGTAAGTCATGCCTTTGGCTAAACGAAGAGCATCTTCAATCGCATCAGCTTCTGAAGCATAAGTCCACATGCGCGTGCCGCCAAGTGCAGGTCCTAAAGTTGTATCATGAATCGCGATAATTGCTTTTAGCCCTGATTGTTTATCTTGGCAAAATACCAATTGCTCATAATCATATTGTTCCATATATTTGAAGATTTCCATGTGTAATTCCTCCTAAAGTTCTTTTCAATTTCATTTTGAGTTTGTCTCTTAACTAGAACAGATCGCCAAAGCTAGAGAGTACAGCTTGCTTTCAGCTGAATCAGCACGGCTTGTTAAGACAATCGGTGCTTTTGCACCTGCAATGATGGCTCCTACTTTTGCGTTCGCAAAATACATAAGCGATTTATATAAAACATTGCCAACTTCAATGGTTGGTACTAAAAGAATATCAGCCTGTCCTGCGACTTCACTTGTAATGCCTTTATGCTCTGCAGCATCTAATGAAACAGCATTATCAAGTGCAAGCGGGCCATCAACGATACAGTCTTTTATCTGCCCTCTTCTGTTCATTTGGGTGAGAGCAGCTGCATCGAGCGTCGCCTGCATGGAAGGATTTATAACTTCAACAGCTGCAAGAGGCGCTACTTTTGGAAGATCTATTCCAATCTTCTTTGCAACCATGACAGAATTTGCAAGAATCTGCTTTTTCTGCTCCAGATCTGGTGCAAGATTCATCGCTGCATCTGTTACAATCGTGTATCTGTCGTAGCCCGGCACTTCAAAAACAGCTACATGCGATAGAATTTTGCCTGTGCGAAGTCCATATTCCTTGTTTAAAACCGCCTTTAGAATAATGGCAGTAGGAACATTTCCTTTCATTAAAACGTCCGCTTCATTTTGAAAGACAGCTTTAACAGCAAATTCTGCAGCTTGTTCAACAGATCTTGCATGTATAATTTTAACCTTTTCAGAATGAGCACTTCTTTCTTGAAGCATGATTTCAATTTCTTCTTTATTTCCGAACAAAATAAATTCTGCCAGTCCCCGTTCTGAAGCTTCCAATACTGCTTCAAGCACTTCTGGATCTTCAGCAGAGGCCACTGCCACGGTTTTGTTCTCAAGCTGGGCTGCTTTTTCTAGCAGGTCTTCTAAGTTCATCGTGTTTTCAACCCCTTCAAGATGTATTCACAGCACCCGTTATTTTATAATGCAAGAAGCGTGCCAACATAAAAACTTGTAAACGCTTCATTTTGGCGGGCATAAAACATGCAACTTGTTTCATACCGTGCAAATAATTGCGTGCATTACTTTGCAAGATTGTATTTTTCTATTTTATAATACAGGTTTCTAAGCGAAATACCTAATGAAAGGGCGGTTTTTGTCCGATTAAAATGATGCTTGTTCAATGCCTCTCTTATTAGTACTTCTTCTAGCTGTTCGATTGATTCTGCAAGAGTTCGATTATCGCTGCCTTCTAAAGAATAAGCTATTACACCGGACTTTTTTTCATCATCCTGTGAGAGTTCGGGCAAATGCTGGGCAGAAATTTCAGTTTCATTGTATTTCATAAAAATCATTGCTCTTCCTAGAACATTTTCAAGCTCTCTTACATTACCGGGCCAGCTGTGCGCAACAAGCATGTCCAAAGCAGAGTCATCAATCCCTTCAATACTTCTGCCATAGTCCTGATTCAATTTCCTGATAAGGTGCAGAGCAAGCATTGGAATATCACTTTTCCGGTTCCTGAGAGGAGGGATCGAAATCGGATACCGATTTAAGCGGTAATACAAATCTTCACGAAAGGTGCCGTCAGCCATTGCTTTTTCAATATTTATATTTGTTGCAGCAATAACTCTTACATTGATTGGAATGGATTTCGTTGAACCGACGCGGACAATTTCTTTTTCCTGCAGCACACGGAGCAATTTTGCCTGAACATTTGCCGAAAGCTCGCCAATTTCATCAAGAAAAATGCTCCCTTTGTTGGCTTCTTCAAAAAAACCTCTTTTTCCGCCCCTTTTTGCTCCCGAAAAAGCCCCTTCTTCATAGCCGAATAGCTCGCTTTCAAGCAGCGTTTCTGAAATAGCGGCACAATTCACACGGATAAATTTGTTGTACTTCCGGTCACTTGCATTATGGATCGCATGGGCGAATAATTCTTTTCCTGTTCCAGATTCTCCTCTCAAAAGAACCGTCGCAGGTGTTTTAGCCCCGAGCTTCGCCTGTTCAATCGCAAGTTTGATCTCTTCGCTTCCACCGATAATATCTTCAAAAGCATACTTTGCTTCAAGTGTTCTGATAATTTGCCTTGCTCTGTGCAATTCTGTCGTTAAAGTCTGGATCTCGGACATATCATGAATAATGCCCACACTTCCTTTTAGGATCCCATCAACAATGATTGGAGCTACATTTACAATTACGTCTTTCTTGCCAGGGCCAACCTTCATCCGCACGCCTCTGACAGGCCTTCTCGTTTCAAGCACCTTCATATGCATGCTTTCACCCTCAGATATATCAGCCGTCGCAGGCTTTCCCAGCACTTGTTCTTCAGTCAGGCCAGTCATTCTTGAATAGGCAGGGTTGATCAAAATTCCCCGTCCTTCCTCATCTACAACAGTTATGGCCTCGTCAGATGACTGGATGATCGCTTGAAGAAGGGTTTGAATCTCCTTTAAGTTCGTCATTTCTTCAGCAAGGTTCACAATATCGGTAATATCTTTAAACAAGGAAAGGGCGCCGAGCAGTGTTCCCGAGTCATCAAATATCGGGATTCTTGTCGTAATAATTTTAAGGCCATTTTCAAGCACCTGTTCTTGATTCATTTCCACTTCTTTTGTTTTCAGAATCCTTGGAAGTCTGCTTGAAGGAATCATCTCTTCAATAAGACGGCCAATTACATCTCCCTTTTTTAACCCGGTCATCCGCTCTGCCGTTTTATTGAAAAGAATCAGCCGTTCTTTATCATCGATGACGATCATGCCGTCATTTGTTGAATCAAAAATAGTTTCATGCTTATGTGTAATATCTTTTAAAGCTGTAATTAAATCTTCTTTCTGATTGATCAGATTGGAAATAATATGTGCGACACTTCCAGGGATAATGACCGTATTTCTGCTTCTGCACTGCAGCAGATCCTCAAATACCTCATTGCTCCCTGTTGCCTCGATCACAATATTGATTTGATCCGACAGCAGCGGCTTCCATTCAGAGCTTGTCAAAATGCCAAGCTTTTTTGCTAGCTGCATACCTGGCGCATCCGCTTTAATGTCCACAACTGCCATAATTTCCATCGCTTTTATTTCTAAGAGCATTTTTAGCAGCGTTGTCCCGCCTTTACCCGCACCTACCAGCAAGACCTTTTGCATATTGATAACCCCTTATCGTTTTTTATATGTAAAAAATGGTTTTGAATAATTTGTGCAAAATTTTGCACGGTTTTATCATATCATTTTTTGTTCACTTGACAAATTGTTTTTTTCGTTGAACAATTTAATAAGACGAAGGGGAAAGGAATAAAAAAATGATACGTATTTTCGCTTTATTAATCATGGTCATTCCCGGAGTTTTGGCCGGCTACGGCATTAAATTAATGCGGGATATGCTCTTTGGCATTCTTCAGGCTCCTTTTCCAAACCTAGGGCTGCAATTCACTGCCGGACTGCTTTTATTTATAGGCGGATTAAGTTTTGTCGCAGGGTTTATTTTTTACCGTGACCGCAAACGAAATAAAGTGCAGAAAAAATTCCAGAAAAATAAAAGAACCCCGTTAGTTTAAGATAAACGGGGTCAAATTATTTCTTTTTTAAGCAATAAAGCCTTTTCAGGATAATCCGTGAAAAATCCTGCACACTCTGATTTAAAAAGCATTCGCATTGTTGTTTCATCGTTGACTGTAAACGGGCGCACCCTAATCCCATTAGCCTGAGATTGGAAGATCACGTTCTGATCAGCCGAATAATGGATTGGATGAATTCCGCTGGCTGAAAATGTTTTGGCATAATTCCATGGTTCAAATAACCTCTCGCTTATAAGGGCTGCTGTTTCCAGTTCAGATGAGATCCTATGACACGTCATCAGACTGTCATGATTAAAGGAAGAGAGAATGACGCGATTTTGCATGTTATGAGTGAAAATCTGCTGTATCACTTTTTCTTCAAGGTTTTCATATTGAATCCGATCGTTTTTCAATTCGATATTCACCTGAAAATTAGATGTGCTGCTCCACGAAAGCACTTCTTCAAGAGACGGGACAGATGCTATCCCTGAGTAATCAGGAAAGCAGCAGCATGCATCCAATGTTTTAAGCTGCGAAAAAGTTAAGTCTTTTACAAAACCATTGCCATTTGTTGTACGATCAACCGTTTCATCATGAATAACAACAGGAACTCCATCCTTCGTAAGGTGAACATCAAGTTCAATTCCATCAGCACCACAATCAATCGCCGCTTTAAAAGAAGCCATTGTATTCTCAGGATATGTACCTGCAGCACCACGGTGCCCAAATATTTTAGTCATATGCATCACCTGTATCCATTATTTTTAGAAAGGAGCATAGAAGAGCTATGAGACCGCTACCGATATCCGCTGAAACAGCGATAAAGCTTTCAGAAGAACTAAACGTGCCGATTGAACAGATTATGCATATGCCACAGCATATCCTTTTAGCTAAGCTTGCTGAAATGCAGAATAAAAAAGACAATGAAGAGTAAACAGAAAAGAACCCAATTTTCACTTGATTGGGTTCTTTTTTATGTTGATGCAGCTTCTAAGATTCTAGCTCTCTCAAGAAGCTTTATGCTCTAAACGCAATTTGTCAGCGACCATTGCGATGAATTCAGAATTCGTCGGTTTCGCTTTAGACATGCTTACTGTATATCCGAACAAAGAGGAAATTGATTCAATATTCCCACGGCTCCATGCTACTTCAATTGCATGGCGGATCGCACGCTCGACACGGCTTGCTGTCGTGTTATATTTTTTGGCAATATCAGGGTACAGCACTTTTGTAATCGACCCAAGCAATTCGATATCGTTATATACCATCGAAATGGCTTCTCTTAAATATAAATAGCCTTTGATGTGGGCAGGAACGCCAATTTCATGAATAATGCTCGTAATGTTCGCATCAAGGTTTCTTCCTTTATTTTCGGACTGGGATCTGAGAGAGGAGTTTGATCTTGAAAGAATCGGAGCTGCTGATTTTCCGCTTACTTGACGAATGTGATTAACCAGGTTTTCCATATCAAAAGGTTTTAAGATGAAATAAGATGCACCAAGATCAACAGCTTTCTTTGTCACATCTTCCTGCCCGAATGCTGTAAGCATGATGACATTCGGCTGTTTGGATTTTTCCATCTCTCTCACTTTTTCTAAAACAGCCAGTCCATCCAGATGAGGCATGATAATGTCAAGAACCAAAACATCCGGATCTTTATCCTTTAACATATTCAGACACTCTTGTCCGTTGTATGCAATACCAAGCACTTCCATGTCTTCCTGACTTGAAATAAATTCATCCAAAAGCCCCACAAGCTCCCGATTATCATCAACGACACACACTTTTATTTTCTTCAATTAAGCTTCCTCCTCAGTCTTCATTTCCCGCTTAAATCGATAGTATCTCTATACATCATTCTAAATGAGAATTTCGACAATGCAACAAAAATTCCTCTTATTTTTTTAAAAAATACCAAAAAAATGAAATATCTAAATTCTTCTTCAATTCGCTCCCGTTTTCGACGTTTTACGCTATTTATCTTTTCCAAAGTTAAACAGTTTTGTCGAAAAATCTTCTTTCGTCTATTTTACCTAATAATAGACGATAAATAAAGCCAAAAAAATAGCTGTTAAGAAACTTGTCTCAACAGCTAATTCATCAGCTCGCTTTTTTTGCATCGTTATGATAGATATCAATACCCGCTTCACTCAGCATCCACTCAATATGAACACCATAGCCTGAAGTTGGGTCATTTACGAAAACATGTGTGACTGCTCCGATCACTTTTCCATTTTGAATAATAGGACTTCCGCTCATTCCCTGAACAATACCTCCGGATTTTGCCAAAAGCGCCGGGTCGGTAATTTTTATGACCATCCCTTTAATCGCAGGAAATTTTTGAGGAGTGGAACTGACGATTTCTACATCAAATTCTTCTACTTTGTCCTTGTCGACCACTGTTAAAATGTGAGCAGGACCTTCTTTTACTTCGTTTGATAAAGCAATTGGCATCGGCTTATCATAAAGTCCATTTGCCATGTCCTCATTTAGCTTTCCAAAGATTCCAAAGGGGCTGTTTCTTGTAATATTCCCGATTACATGACGATCGCTTGAAAATCTTGCAAGCTTTTCACCGGGATTCCCGTTGCTTCCTTTTTCAATCGATGTCACTGTTGATCTTACGACTTGCCCATCCTGTACGACAATCGGTTTTTTCGTATCCATATCAGAAATAACATGTCCAAGTGCTCCGTATTTTTTTGAATTTGGATCATAAAAAGTCATGGTCCCAATTCCTGCTGCGGAATCACGTATATATAAACCAATTCGGTAAGCACGTTCATTTTCATCTTTCAAAGGAACTAATTTTGTTTCAATTTCTTTATTCTCTCTGGATATCACTAAATCAAGCGGTTTGCCTGTTTTTCCGGCATCCTGTATGAATGGCGTTACATCACTCATACTCTCGACAGTGGAACCATTTATTTTCTTAATAATGTCTCCTACCCTGACACCTGCAATTTCACCGGGCGACTTTTTGCCTTCTGCTGTTTTAATTTGATGATGACCTACAACAAGAACACCAAGCGTATTCAGCTTCACTCCGATTGATTGGCCGCCTGGGATGATTTTAAAATCCTCAAGCACTTTTACATCGACTTTTTTGATGGGAATTCCCGCTAAATCAAATACTATTTCACCAACTCCGCTTTGCTTTCCTTCAATCTGAAGGGATTCAGCACCGGTCTTAATTGAAAAAACCTGTTTTGAATCGGCAGCTTTTGCACCAGCCTGCAGAGATGTTTCCATTGATAATTGCTGATTTTCAAATACGGTTAAAGAATTTGGCAATTGAATGTATTCTTTAACAGGTTTTACAAATCCTAAACTCATTAAAGAAACAAGGAGAATACAACCAATTATTTTTCTAATTTTATCAAAGCCCAAATATACACACTCTCCTCGCTCCTTACACCACACCAATACATCGGCTACATTCATTAATTTTGCCTTCTGAAGGCTCATTTATAACTGATATTAAAAGAAAATGTTGCTGTTTTGATGTATAACCCGTGTAACGCTCAAAAATAAGGAAGCGAATTGAATGGTCAGCCGCGGTAAATCGCCCATATGCTTGATTTGACGTAAAAAAATGCAAAAAAATACTGCCGGTGATGGCAGTATTTATAAGCTCTTGACCGTATCAGCAAGAGCAAGCAGCTCTTTTGCGTGCTGTTTTGTTAAATCTGTTACTTCAACGCCGGCGATCATCCTGCCGACCTCTTTTATTTTTTCTTCTTCAAGAAGTGGTTTTACACTTGTTTTGGTTCTTCCTTTAACCGTTTCTTTTGATATAAAAAGATGTGTGTCTGCCATTGCGGCAACTTGTGGAAGGTGTGTTATGCAAAGGACCTGTGACCCGACAGAAACTTTGTAAATTTTTTCAGCAATTGCCTGTGCAACCCGTCCGCTTACACCTGTGTCCACCTCATCAAAAATAATGGATGTGACACCCTGGTGCTTTGAAAAGATGCTTTTCATGGCAAGCATAATCCTTGAGAGCTCTCCGCCGGAAGCAATTTTTGAGAGCGGTTTTAATGGTTCACCAGGATTTGTCGATAAGTAAAATTCCGTTTCATCTACGCCATTTTCTCCAAATTTAGCAGGTACACCCTCAATTTCAGGCGCATCTTTGCTACCTTCCCTTATGCCAAAAACAACCTCAAATTTTGTTTTTTCCATATACAGTTCTTTCAGCTCCCGCTGAATTTGTTTTGTCAGCTCAGCGGCGCTTTTTTTCCGGACAGCTGTCACATTTTTTGCTTCAACGATCAGATCTTTTACCAGGCTGTCAAGCTCATTTTTCAGCTTGAACAAATGACTGTCGCGGTTTTGAATCGTGTCAATTTCTTCTTCTATGGCTGCTGCGTATTCGAGGATTTCTTCTACATCCTGTCCGTATTTTCTCTTAAGGTGAGTAATTTCCCCCAGCCGTGTCTCGATTTCATTCAAGCGCTCAGGATCGAATTCCAATTGATCAAGCTCATTTCGTATCTGAAAAGATAAATCCTCAAGCATATAATAACAGTTTGACATGGTTTCAGACATTTCTTTCAGCGGCTCATTTATAGCTGATACTTCTTCTAATTGACTCATGGAATGACCGATATAATCGAGGCCTCTCTGCTCGCCGTGCAATGAATTATAACTGTTTTGAAGGGATTCAAATATTTTTTCAAAGTTGGATATTTGGCTTTTTTCTTCCATCAGCCTTTCATCTTCTTTGATTTTTAAATCTGCTTTTTCAATTTCTTCAAGCTGAAACTGAATCAAGTCAAGCCTATGGGCCATTTCCTGTTCATTTTCAGACAGCTGTTTTATTTTTTTCACAAGCTTAGCGTATGTATCGTAAATTTCTCTGTAAGAAGCAAGTGCATGATTGATTTTTCCCGAGCCGAACTGATCGAGGAGCTTCCAGTGGTTTTCTTCGTTCATCAGCTCCTGATTGTCATGCTGTCCATGAATATCAATAATCATTTGTCCAATTTCTCTAAGAATCCCTATGGTGACAAGCTTCCCGTTAATACGGCAGATGCTTTTTCCCGAGGATGAAATGTCGCGTCTTAAAACAATCATTCCGTCGCTCGTATCGATTCCAAAATCATTGCACCTGTCTATACAGGGGTGTTTTTCATCATCAAGTAAAAAAAGACCCTCTAATTCAGCACGTTTCTCTCCGTAACGAACAAATTCAGATGAGCCTCTTCCGCCGACAAGCAAATGAACGGCATCAATGATAATCGATTTACCTGCCCCGGTTTCTCCAGTTAAGACGGTCAGCCCTTTCTCAAAGGAAACCGTCAATGATTCGATAATTGCAAAGTTTTTTATTGAAAGTTCCGCTAACACAGCGCCGGATCCCCCCTTAAATATTTCGTTATTACAGCATATCCAGAAAACGTTTCGAAATAATGGAAGTATCCTCAGGCGTACGGCAAATGATGAGAATCGTATCATCTCCGCAAATAGTGCCCAGAATTTCGTTCCAATCCAGATTATCAATTAATGCACCAATAGCATTAGCATTGCCAGGCAGCGTTTTCATGACGATGTTATGGCCTGCTGAATCAATTTTCACGAAAGCATCCATTAAAGCCCTCTTCAGCTTTTGCAGCGGATTAAAACGCTGATCTGCAGGAAGGCTGTATTTGTACCTGCCGTCAAGCATAGGCACTTTTACTAGATGAAGCTCTTTAATATCTCTTGAAACAGTGGCCTGTGTCACGTTGAAGGCAGCTTCCTTAAGCATGTCCACTAACTCATCCTGAGTTTCAACTTCATTATGAGTAATCAGCTCGCGGATTTTTATGTGTCTTTGACCTTTATTCATTAGGCACCCCTTGTTAACTGTATGTTTATACTGAATATGTTATATGATATTTTAATAAAAGTACACGTTTTTGTCGAAGTGTATGTTCTTATTTTAATCAAAACAAACAGGAATAATAGCTGCTCTATTATTCCTGTTCCGATTTTTTGCTTTTTAGTTCATTGTGGGCTTTTTCAACCACGCTGTCGATTGTATCAGTAAAGCTCATGTTTCCTGCTTCATCTGATCCATTCCAGCGCAGATGGAGCAGAAATTCGATATTGCCGTCTCCTCCTGTTATAGGAGAAAAAGACAAGTTGCAGCAGTCATAGCCTTCTTTTAGGGCAAAGTCAGTAATATACTCCAGTACCAATTTATGCGTTTTTGGCTCCCTGACAATCCCTTTTTTTCCCACAAGTTCCCTGCCTGCTTCAAACTGCGGTTTCACAAGAGCGATGCAGTCACCGCCGGCAGCCAGAATCTTCTTAAGTGCCGGCAGAATTAATTTCAGAGAAATAAATGAAACATCTATTGAAGCAATTTCAGGCAATCCTTCTGTAAAATCAGCTGGCGTTGAATATCTGAAATTCGTCCGTTCCATGACAACAACCCGTTCATCCTGGCGGAGTTTCCATGCAAGCTGGTTATAGCCAACATCAAGGGCATATGACAGCTTGGCCCCATTTTGGAGCGCGCAATCCGTAAATCCGCCTGTTGAAGAACCGATGTCGAGCAGAATTTTATTTTCAACTGAAAGATCAAATTCTTTTAATGCTTTTTCAAGTTTTAAACCTCCGCGGCTTACATATCGCAGCATATTCCCTTTGATTGTAAGATTTAGAGCAGGATCTACTTTTTCGCCCGGTTTTTCAACTCTTTCTTCGTTTGCATAGACAAGTCCTGCCATTATGGCACGCTTCGCCTTTTCTCTCGTTTCAATCAGTCCTCTTTCAACAAGGAGGATATCAATTCTTTCTTTTTTCGAACTCATTCATTAAACCCTTTTCTCTTTCGCTTTTGATATGCTTAAAATCCGCTCCTCTGCGTGAGCAGCCGTTAATCCTATTTCTTCAAGCAGTTTATTTACACTGCCGTGTTCAATGAATCGGTCAGGAATACCCATTCGGTCTATAACGGCATCAGAATGGCCTTGCTCATGAGCAAATTCAAGCACCGCACTGCCGAAACCGCCTTGCAGAACAGCCTCTTCAATTGTAAGCACAGGCATTTTTTCAGCAAAGATTTCTGAAAGCATTGTCTCATCAAGAGGTTTGATGAACCTTGCATTCACTACTCGGACTGAAATATCTTTTTTCGCAAGACTTGCAGCAGCCTTCAAAGCCATTTCAATCGTTGTGCCGAAAGTCAGGATCACAGCATCTGTACCCTCTCTGATAACTTCCCATGTTCCGATCGGGATTTCTTTCAGCTCATCATCCATTTTCACGCCAATTCCATTTCCTCTAGGGTAACGGAGCGCGATTGGCCCATCATTATACTTTAATGCCGTATAGACTAAATGCTGGCCTTCATTTTCATCTTTAGGCATCATGACTACCATATTCGGCAAATGTCTCAAGAACGCGATATCAAAAACACCCTGATGTGTCTCACCATCAGCACCGACCAATCCTGATCGGTCAATTCCGATGAATACATTGAGATTTTGACGGCAAATGTCATGAACGACCTGATCGTATGCACGCTGAAGGAATGTTGAATAGATGGCCAAAAACGGCTTCATATCCTGTGTGGCAAGGCCGGCAGCCACTGTAGTTGCATGCTGTTCTGCAATTCCGACATCAAACATCCGGTCCGGAAATTCGCTTGCAAAGCCTTCAAGTTTTGAACCGACAGGCATAGCCGGTGTAATGGCAACAATTCGATTGTCTTCCCGCGCCATTCTTCTCACGGTTTCGCTGACTAGGCTGCTCCATGCAGGACCTGCAGCTTCACCCTTTACAAAATCACCCGTTTCAATCTTATACGGTCCAGTTCCATGCCATGTTCCAATTTTATCTGTTTCAGCAGGCTGATATCCTTTGCCTTTTTTTGTAATAACATGTAAAAGAACAGGTCCTTTTGTTTTCTTAGCATACTGCAGATTCTCAAAAAGATCATCGTAATTATGACCATCTACCGGCCCGAGATATGTGATTCCAAGCTCCTCAAAAAAGATGCCAGAGACCAGCATATATTTTAAGCTGTCTTTTACGCGTTCGGCAGTCGCTGCGAGTTTGCCGCCAACAGCAGGTATTTTCTTTAGAATGTACTCAAGCTCATCTTTAACCCATTGATATTTTCCTGCCGTTCTTAATTTTCCAAGAACATTATGAAGAGCACCTACATTTGGTGCGATAGACATTTCATTATCATTCAAAATGATGATCATATCTTTTTGTTCGTGTCCGATATGATTAAGCGCTTCGAGAGCCATTCCTCCCGTTAAGGCGCCGTCTCCGATAATCGGCACGATATGATCTTTTGTCCCTTTTAAATCTCTAGCAATAACCATTCCCATTGCTGCAGATAAAGAAGTAGAACTGTGTCCTGTTTCCCAGACATCGTGTTCGCTTTCATTGCGTTTAGGAAACCCGCACAGACCTTGATATTGCCTGATTGTATCAAATTCGCATGCCCGTCCAGTCAAAATTTTATGAACATACGATTGATGTCCCACATCCCAAAGGAATTTATCATTAGGACTGTCAAATATTTTATGAAGAGCAATTGTCAGCTCGACAACGCCAAGATTAGGTCCGATATGTCCTCCGCTGACAGACAGCTTCTCGATTAAAAATTTGCGGATTTCGGCACTCAATTGCTCTAGTTCGTTATTTGATAGCTTCTTAAGGAATGAAGGGTCTTTAATGGATAACAGATCCAAATGGATCACTCACTTTCAGGTTCATTTTCAAAATGGTTCTTTTAATGTTTAAAATAGCCGCTAACACAGCTGTGATAACGGCGAAATTTGCAGCATTTCATGAAATTCTTTTTTCATCCTAATATCCCGCGCTGTATGGAATCGATATGTATAAAATATGGTGTAAGTATAACATACCGTTATAAAAACCTCAATTTGATGGTGTGCTATAACAGGTTGAAGGGATATTGAGCAGAAAGTGAAACTGAATCGGGGTAAAAAATCGTAAAAATCAAAAACGTGACATTCAGCTGTCACGTTTTTGGTTTAATGATCTCTAGAAGCAATTAAGTCGCATAATTCTTCAAGCAGGCCTGAATGAATATTGATATCTCCCAGAATTGCTTTTGCATGGCTAATATGGTCTTCTAGTTTCTGTTTTGCACCGTTTAAAGTAAGAAGTGACGGATAGGTCGTTTTTTGATTTGTTTCATCCGATCCGACAGGTTTTCCTATTTTAAGCTGCTGCCCTTCAATATCTAAAATATCATCCTGAATTTGAAAAGCAATTCCGATATGATAAGCAAATTCACGCAGCTGAGCAATTTCCTCGCGGGATGCTTCAGCTAAGATTGCACCAGCGATAATACTGAAGGCAAGTAATTTTGCTGTTTTATGTTCATGAATATACTGAAGCTCTGATAGGCTCAGGTTTTTTGCTTCTCCCTGCATGTCTGCCACCTGGCCTCCTACCATCCCTTCAATGCCTGCAGCTTTTACTAATTCACTGATCAGGGCAAGGCGCATCTCTGCAGAAATGCCATCCTGATCAGCAATCAGTCCAAAGCTGTGTGTAAGGAGACCGTCTCCTGCAAGAATGGCAAGTGCTTCTCCGAACACTTTATGATTTGTAGGCTTTCCCCTTCTTAGATCATCATCATCCATTGAGGGAAGATCGTCATGAATAAGAGAATATGTATGAATCATTTCCACTGCGCAGGCAGCAGGGATTCCGATTTCTTCCTTCTTTTCGAAAGCATGCAGCACGGCAAGCACTAAAGCAGGACGAATTCGTTTGCCGCCAGCGCTAAGCGAGTAGATCATTGCCTCTTTTATAGAAGGCGGGGCTGCCAGCCTGCTGATGTATAAAGGCAGTTCTTTTTCAATTATCACTTTTCTCGAAGAAAGAAAAGTGTCAAGAGACAGTGTCATTCCTCTTCCTCCTGCAGATCAAAAGGAGCAAGCTCTCCGTCTTCGCGGAGAATCTGGTCCATTTGCTTTTCAACCGTCTGCAGCTTATCATGGCAAAGTTTTGAAAGCTTCATTCCGTCCTGAAAATAAGCAATTGCTTTCTCAAGGGGCACATCGCCCTCTTCAAGCTTTTCGACTATTTGTTCGAGCTCTTCCATGGCTTGTTCAAAAGTTGCTTCTTTTTTCTCACTCATAAGCTTTTCTCTCCTCCACTCCTGTAACTTGGCAAATAACCTGCCCGTCCTGCATTTGAATGTGAAGTTCATCACCGGTTTTGACTTGTGAGATGCTTTTCACAAGATCTTCATCCTGATAAGCAATGCTGTATCCGCGCTCCATTATTTTCAGGGGACTCAGCGCGTTCAGACTTGCGGCCATTGACTGAAATCCGGCCTGTTTTTGACGCAGCAGAACAGACATATCCCTTGTCATTTTCTTGACCAATTGCTGATGCTTCTCTTTTTCACGGCGGATTTGTTCACGGGGATGCAGACGGTATAAACGACTTTTTGATTGATCAAATTTGTCCTTTTTCAGCTGGATGGATCTGAGGCTCTCTTTTTGCAGTGCTTCAACCAATTGATCGAGCTGCTGTTCCTTCTGCTGATACAGCTGCTTAGGATATTTAAAGGCATACGACTTTTGAAAATAAGCAAGCTGCTCTTTTTTTGAAGAAATCTTTTCCTGCATTGTACGCATCAAACGTGTTTCCCTATTGGAAATCCTCTCCAGAAGCTCTGCAAAATGCGGCACCGCAAGTTCTGCTGCCCCAGTTGGAGTTGGCGCCCTTAAATCTGCAACAAAATCTGCTATCGTATAATCCGTTTCATGTCCAACAGCCGAGATGACCGGAACGGCGGAATTGAATATTTCTCTTGCAACCATTTCTTCGTTAAATGCCCATAACTCTTCGATGGATCCTCCTCCGCGTCCAACAATCATCACGTCAAGATAACCCAATGCATTCGCCTGCTTAATCGCTTTAACAACAGACGGTCCAGCATGGATTCCCTGCACAAGTGCAGGGAGAATGATGACTTTAGCCGAAGGATAGCGGCGCTTGATTGTAATCAGAATATCCCTGATTGCAGCTCCAGTAGGGGAAGTTATGACACCTATTGCCTGAGGATATTTTGGAATCGGCTGTTTATGCTTTTGATCAAACAGCCCTTCTTGTTCGAGTTTCTTTTTAAGTTCCTCATATGCAAGATACAGGCTTCCGATACCGTCAGGCTGCATTTCTTTCACGTACATTTGATAGCTGCCGCTCGGTTCATAAACTGAAATTTCACAGCGCAGCAGCACTTTCATGCCATTTTCAGGCTTGAATTTAAGCGATGAATTTTGCCCTGCAAACATAACGGCAGCAATTCGCGCTCCTTCATCCTTTAATGTGAAATACATATGGCCCCGGCTGTGCATTTTAACATTTGAAAGTTCGCCCTTTACCCAGATATCCTTCAAGTGGGGATCAGCATCAAACTTGCGTTTAATATACTTTGTCAGGGCCGTAACTGTCACATGCTTCATTTCACTCATTGATCAGGACTCCTTTAAAGCTCTTTACTTACCTGCAGTCTTTCAGCGGAATTTCTTGCTGATTTTACTACATTGTGAGCAAGCATTGTAATCGTCATCGGACCTACGCCGCCCGGAACAGGAGTAATATGGCTTGCAATTTCCTTTGCATCTTCAAAAACGACATCTCCGCAAAGCTTCCCTGTTTCAAGTCTGTTAACACCCACATCGATTACGACAGCATTCTCTTTAATGTGTTCGCCTGTAATGAAATTAGCTCTTCCGACAGCTACAACTAAAATATCGGCTTGCTTTGTTGCTTCTTTTAAGTCCGGTGTTCTTGAATGACAATAAGTAACGGTAGCATGCTCATTCAAAAGCAGGATGCCTACCGGTTTGCCTACGATATTGCTTCGTCCTACTACTACAACATGTTTACCGGCAATTTCAATATTTGCAGATTTGATCATTTCCACAATTCCAGCAGGTGTGCACGGCAAGAATGTATCTTCGCCGATCATCATTTGCCCGATATTCAGAGGATGAAATCCATCTACATCTTTTAAAGGAGAAATTTTTTCAATGACGGCTTTTTCTTGAATATGATCTGGCAATGGAAGCTGAACAAGGATGCCATGGCAGCTTTCATCATGATTATATTTCTCAATTACATCCAGAAGTTCTTTTTCTTCCATTGATTCAGGAAAATGTTCAAGCGTGAATGCCACACCGATTTCTTCTGACGCTTTTTGTTTTCCTTTAATATAAGAAATAGATGCTGGATGATCGCCTACTAAAATTACGACAAGTCCCGGCACAACACCTTGCTGTTTTAATTCTTTCACTTCCTGTGCAAGCTGTTTGCGTTTTTCCTGAGCTAATTCTTTTCCGCTGATTATTGAAGCTGTCATTGTTTTGTTCCTCCTCTTGAGTATTGTGACTGATTATTTGTCAATTGTCTGTTTAATGTTCGAGAGGACACCATTAATAAACTTCGGTGATTGATCATCGCCAAAGGTTTTTGCGAGTTCAATTGCTTCATCAAGAGTTACATTGACTGGAATTTCTTCAATATACATCATTTCGTATACAGCGAGACGCAGTACTGACCGATCTACATTTGCAAGCCTCTCAAGTTTCCACTTCACTAAATGAGGTTTGATTTGTTCATCAATCTCAGCCATATGCTCAATTGTTCCAAGAACAAGAGCAGTCATAAACTCGTCCAGATCTTCCCCGTCAAGCGCATGAGACATCGCTTCTTTAGGATCAATATCACTTACATCTATTTGAAAGAGTGCCTGCAGCGCTTTTTCCCTTGCTAATCTTCGTTTCATTTGTTCTTGCTCCTTTATGTACAAAAATGTCGAAATGTCATAAAAAGATAATACCATATTTCATGGACAGAAGCACATCGTTAAAAACCTTTTCTGTCGAAATGACGAATAAAAAACTTCTCACACAACTTAATATTCGTACTTAACCAAATGTTCACTCTATTTAAGTAAAAAAAAACCAAAGGAAGATCTCCTCTGGCTTTACATTTCCTGGTCGACTTCAATTTCCTGTGACTTTGTTTCAAACTGAATTCCGACTACATGAATATTAATTTCATTGATTTCAAGTGCTGTCATGTTGTATAAAGCCTGGCGCGTATTATCCTGAATGCGCTGAGCAACAGTAGGAATAGAAACTCCGAACATCATGACACAATAAACGTCAATCGTAATTCCGTCTTCTGAAAGATCAACTTTTACACCTTTGCCGTGATTTTTTTTCCCTAAACGTTCAACTACGCCAGATGCGAAGTTGCCGCGCATTTGGGCAACGCCTTCTACTTCAGAAGCTGCAATCCCGGCAATAACTTCAATGACCTCAGGGGCAATTTCAACCTTGCCAAGACCATTTTCTTCATGAGTCATTTCAAGTAATTTGTTTTCTTTCAAGAATCAGCACCTCCATATATTTTTCAAGCTTCCATCACTTTATGGATCTCTAAAAATTTCGTATTAAACTCTCCTGATACAAACGTATCATGCTCAAGCAGCTTTTGGTGAAAAGGAATCGTTGTATGAATTCCTTCAATCACAAACTCACCCAGGGCACGCTTCATTCTCGCAATAGCTTCCTCGCGCGTAGCTCCGTATGTAATCAGTTTAGCAATCATTGAGTCATAGTATGGCGGAATTGAATAGCCCGGGTATACGGCAGAATCCACTCTAACACCCAGTCCGCCAGGCGGCAAGTACATCTCAATTTTTCCAGGGGACGGCATAAAATTCTTCTCTGGATTCTCTGCGTTGATCCTGCATTCGATGGCCCAGCCATTGAAAACAACATCTTCCTGTTTTACAGACAGGGCAGATCCTGACGCTACTTTAATCTGTTCTTTAATCAAATCAACGCCTGTTACCATTTCAGTCACGGGATGCTCAACTTGAATGCGCGTATTCATTTCCATGAAATAAAATTTATTTTCATTATAATCAAAAATAAATTCTACTGTTCCTGCTCCCGTATAGTTTACTGCTTCTGCTGCTTTAACTGCTGCTCTTCCCATCGTCTCGCGCATTTCCGCTGATAATGCCGGAGAAGGTGTTTCTTCAACTAATTTTTGAAGACGGCGCTGAATGGAACAATCTCTTTCACCAAGGTGAATGACATTCCCAAGGGAATCAGCCATAACTTGAATTTCTACATGTCTAAAATCTTCAATGTACTTTTCAATATAGACTCCAGGATTTCCAAATGCAGTTGCTGCTTCCTGCTGAGTAATTTGGATGCCTTTTATCAGCTCTTGTTCCGTTTTTGCGACACGGATTCCTTTTCCGCCTCCGCCTGCTGTTGCTTTAATTATAACAGGATACCCGATATCATTTGCAAGCGAAACAGCGTCGCCAGAATCTTTAATAATTCCCTGTGAGCCCGGAACAATCGGCACTCCCGCTTTTTTCATCGTTTCCCTTGCAACATCTTTTGTTCCCATTTTTGAAATGGCATCAGCGCTTGGTCCCACAAAGATAATGTTGCATTCCTGGCAAAGCTCTGCAAAATCAGCATTTTCAGCTAAAAAACCATAGCCGGGATGAATAGCTTCACTGCCGGTTAATTTTGCAACACTAATAATGTTCGTGAAATTCAAATAGCTGTCTTTTGAAGCTGTCGGACCTACACAAAACGCTTCATCTGCCAGCTGTACATGCAAAGAGTCTCTGTCGGCTTCTGAGAAGACTGCAACCGTCTCTATTCCAAGTTCTTTGCATGCCCGAATAATCCGAACCGCAATTTCTCCTCTGTTTGCTATAAGCAATTTCTTAATCATAGTTTCTCTCCTTACTCTGGTCTGACAAGGAATAATGGCTGACCGTATTCAACAAGCTGACCATTTTCAGCTAGAATCTCAACAATTTCCCCTTTTACTTCTGCTTCAATTTCATTAAACAATTTCATGGCTTCAACGATACAAACGACTGAATCAGATGTTATTTTTGATCCTATTTTTACGTAGTCGTCTGTATCCGGTGAAGAAGCAGCATAAAACGTTCCAACCATTGGAGACGTGATTTTATGTAAGGATTCCTCCTGCACAGGAGCTTCTGCTTCTTTTTTAGGCTGTTCTTTTACTTCCTGTATTGCTGCTGCAGCCTGTGGAGCAGGGCTTTGGCTCTGTTCGACTGCCGCTACTGAAGTAACGCGATTTGCAGTTTTCTCTAATTCATCCAAACGTTTTTTTAATTTAATTTTTGATCCTTCATGTTCATAAGTAAATTCATCAATAGAAGACTGGTCAATAAGTTTGATCAGTTCTCTGATTTCTTGTATCTTCAACATCTGCTGGCACCCCTATTCAAATTCTTGATGATTTTTTGACCATCTTTTTTGTTTTAATATCTAGTACTAAAACTTAGTCCTATTATATCTTACGACAGGTCATGCATGAAATTCAATATTAATTCTTTCCTGAGGACAGGATCTTAATATGTAAGACTACTTTAAATTATAAGGTAAATCAAATAAATATGAAACGTTTACACCAATTAAATAGAAAATCCCCGTGTGGCACACACACAGGGAAGTTGCTGTTTATTGATTAGAAGGTTCCAATGTAACCGCTACATCTTTCATGCCTTTCATTTCACTGCTGACAAGCTGAATGATTTTGTTTGCTTCAGATGCTGAGCTCTCTTTCGCTTTCACCGTTACTTTCACTTTCTCTCCTTCGATGCGGACAAGAGCATCGTCATAACCATTGGATTTTATGAACGTTTCAAGTATTTCCTCATTGGCCACCGCTTCATCAATTGCATTCATTTCATCTCTTGCGGCACTTTTCTCAGCGGCTGTTACATCTTTGCTTGCAACAATATCCTCTAAGCTTTCTTTTCTTGCACTTCTCGCATCTTCAAGCTGCAGACGCATGGTAGCAAAAAGCTCATCGTTTGAAACCGATACAACAGTTCCATCCTCAGCCTCCTCGATCGTAACTTCCCCTTTATCATTTTCCTTTTCTGTCCCTTTCACGGCTTCTGATTTTTCACCTTTTTCAGCCTCTGCTCCAGTCAATGCCACATCATTTTTCACTTCTTCGGGAGTTGTAATATAGTAGACTGACAGGACTACAACCAAACTTAACATCGTTAATAACCAAACCGTTTGTTTTTTCAGCATCATTCGTGAATCCTCCTTTATTTCCCTTTTTTAGCTGCAACTGCAACGCGGTGGCTCGGTACTCCCAGCACTCTCGTTACAGCTTCAACAATTGATTTTTTTATTTGAATGTTATCAGCACCCGCAGCTACAACAAGCACTCCCCTGATTTCCGGTTTCTTTGTCTGAAGGATGATTGGAGTTTCCTGCTCTCCCTTTCGGATAATGACAACGGATTCTTCTGTAGAACCATCTTCGACCGTCCTCTTTCCTCCCTGAGGATCAGTCTCTTCTGTCGTTTGGCTTTGTGACACGCTGTTTTTTTCAAGAATTTGCTCTGATGTGGCATCAACATTGACGACAACCATTGCATTTTCAATGCCGATCATTGAATCCAGCGCCTCTTTTAATTGATTCTCATATTCTTGCTCATATTTATCTATAGACCCTGATCCCCCGCTTTCTTCAGAGGGTTTAAAGACATCGGCATCACCTGAAGCTGTTGATGTCAGACCGGATACTTGCGACACCTTCGGCAAACTTGCCTCATTCGTGAAAAGGTTGCTGATAAGCATAAAACCTATTCCGATTGCCAAAACGATCAGAACATAGTGATACTTAGATGGTTTTTTGCCGTTTTCAATTTTCATCATGCTTTTTAGCTTTTCAAACAGATTCTTTGGATTACTCATCTGTGCTGCCCTCCCCTCCTTCCATTTTCAAGGAAATCTTATCAGGGTCAACTTCCCAGATATTAGCCAGGTATGATTTAATCTCTGATGCCTGCCTGATTTGATTTTCTTTTTCAGTTTCATCTGTTTCCTCCGCACCAAGAATAACTGGCTGAATGGTTTCAACTGCTTCGGATTCTGCTTCCTCTGCAACAAGTATCACCTCTATGCCCTGAAGACTTTTTTGAATTTCTTCAAATGGTTCTTCTACAGATAGAGAGATATCTTTAATCGATACATCATAGCTTTGCACCAGCTCCTCTTTTGCCTGTGATTTTAATTGGACAGCCATGTTTTTTAAAATATATGCATCATTGGAAGCTTGTATTTCTTTTTTTTGCAAATCTATCATTTTTTTTATTTCTTCTTCTTTTGTGGGAGACTCCATTTGAACATCTGATACAAGCGTATTGATGTCAGCCGATAATAATTTGAAGATCGGTGTGAGAATGATGACGATAAGCAGAAGACTGATGACCATCTTTGCGTATTTTTGCATGGCCGAATTCGGCAGCAGCAAATCAAGGATGACAGCAAGCATAATAAATAGAATGATATTCGCTATCCATTCTGTTAAAAAAGACATGCCTCATCCTCCTATCGAACCATCATGGTAATATTTCCGGCAGCAATAATGACTGTAATGCTTAAGAAAAACATCAAAGAAACAATGGCAAGTGCGGCAAAAATATAAATCACGCTTTTACTGATGATGTCGAGGCACTTGATAATCGGGCCTCCGCCGAGCGGCTGCAGCAGGGCAGCCGTAAATTTATAGATAAAGGCAAGTGTCAAAACCTTTATCGCAGGAAACGCTGCGATAAAAAGCAGGATCGCAACACCGATAATCCCGACTGTATTCTTTAAAAGGACTGAAGCACTTATGACTGTATCGGTTGCATCGGTGAACATTCTGCCAAGCACCGGAATAAAGTTGCCTGTGACAAATTTAGCTGTACGAATCGCCATACCGTCAGATACGGCGGCAGATGCTCCCTGAACAGAGATGACACTGAGAAAGACAGTTAAAAACGTTCCGAGCAGGCCAATACTTATGTTGCGCAGCAGCTGTGCAAGCTGGGTCACTTTGTATTGGTCTGTCAATGTACTTACGATGCTTAACAGAGCAGAAAGGAATAACAGCGGCAGAACGATTTTCTCAATCAATACTCCGCTTGTGTTCATAAGGAAGAGGATGACCGGATGGAAAAATGCTGCTGAGATCAGGCCGCCTGAAGCCGCCATGAGCGCAAGCAGCAGGGGAATCAGAGCCAAAATAAAGCTTGTCATCGTCTGTATCGCTTCAACTGTGTATTCAATTGCTATGTGAAAACTATTAAGAGCGATAATCATCAGCACCATATAGACAAGCGCATATGCTACTTTGCTTACCGTACTTTGGCTGAATGCATCCTGAAGCAGCTGCAGAAGCATGCTGAAAATCGTCAGAAGAATCAGCGTTCCGAGCAATTTGCCGTTTGCAATGATCTCATGAAAAATATATTTCAAAAACGCTTTTGACCATTCCTGGAACGACAATTCCTTTTCTCCATTTAAAAATTGAAGCAAACTTCCCTTTTGACTCTCCGGAAGATACCCTCCATACTCTGTCATAATGTCATCCCAGAATTTTTTAATTTCCTGAATTCCGAGCTTGTCTATTTGCTGATCAATCAAGTCCTGCTGCTGTGGAGGGGGAGAAGCTTGTACAATCACTGGAAAAGAAAAAAAGAAAAGAAAAAAAATAGCAATGATTCCTTTTTTCATTTTACTCACCCCTTTAAGCCCCGCTATTAAGCCGGTATTAAGCTGATTATGGTTTCAATAATGACAGTTAATATAGGCACTGCCATGGCAAGTATCAATATTTTTCCGCCAAGCTCAATTTTCGAGGCAATGGCGCCCTGACCGGCATCTTTTGTAATCTGAGCTCCAAACTCTGCAATATAGGCGATTCCGATTATTTTTAAGATGGTTTCTACATACATCATATTAATATTTGCATTTAAGGCTATTTTTTCAATCATCGTGATAATCTGTGAAACCTGATCGACCAGAAATAGAAAAATGACGCAGCCGACAAATACTACAAGCATAAATGCATATGTCGGCTTTTGTTCTTTTACGATTAATGCGAGAAAAGTGGCCACTAAGCCAAGTCCGACAATCTGGATAATTTCAATCGATAATCCCCCCTAACCCTGAAAGAGGAAGACTGATTTTATTTTTTGGAACAGATCTTCAACTATGGAAGCAACCATGAACAGAATGTAGATAAACCCAAGCAATGTAACCCATTGTGCATACTCTTTCTTTCCCATTTGATCAAGTATGGTGTGAAGAAATGCTACGACTATTCCAATTCCAGCTATTTGAAAAATGATATTTACATCTACTCCCATTTCATGAAATCCTCCTGACTGCTACATCAATAAAATAACGAGCAATAATCCAGATAAAAAACCTAAGCTTTTCAGCATTGTTTCATAGCGGCTTTGTTTATCAAGAGCATCCGCTTCTTCTCGTTCAAGATGGGTTAAAGTCAGGCGAATATGTTTTTGCTGCGATACTGTGTCGTGCTGTCCGAGCGTCTCTCCAAATTGCTTTAAAATTTCATATTCTCCCTGCTTAAATGCCGTCATCCGCCAAACTTCCTGCAGGCTATTTTCCCAGGCTGCCTTCACACTTGTATGCCCTGCGGATAATCGTTTTGAAAACTCTTCGAAAAACCAGGAGAGCGGCTTTGGCATCTGTTTTGATAAAGTGGCTGCCGCTTCTTTGAGAGGTGTGTGCGCATACATAATTTCTGCCTCAAGTGCCTGGAGAGCAACCTTGAGCTGCCTTAGCTGCCGCGGACGCTCACTTATGTGTTTCGCCACTTCAAACCCTGTCCAAGTAGTCGCAAGCAAAATAAATACAGCTCCAAGTATTTTTATCATGACGTTATACTCACTTTATTTCGTATCAGCCGTCTATCAGCATCCAATATTCTTTGAACCGTCCCAGGACCATTTGTTCTTGAGAGTTCAATATACCGGTTAAAGATGCCATGCTTTGCCAAAGGCTTTATTGTGGGACGTGAAATGACGTCGTCAAGCGAATAGCCGTGAACGGATATGAAAAGCCCTACTCCTGCATGAACGGCCTCCAAAATCGCTTCTGTATCTTCCATCCTGCCTGCCTCATCCACAACCAGAACATCCGGACTCATCGACCTGATCATCATCATCATTCCTTCTGCTTTCGGACAAGCATCAAGCACGTCCACTCTATCCCCGAAATCATGCTGGGGAATTCCATTGATGCAGCCTGCAATTTCTGACCGCTCATCCACAATTCCTACTTTTATCGAAGGAATACTGCCTGTTCCTGTACTCATAACTCTTGCAAAATCACGAAGAAGAGTTGTTTTTCCTGTTTGAGGGGGACCGATAATCATGGTATTCATCCAAGTATTATGATAGATGCTGGAAATAAAAGGTTCAGCAATGCCCTTTTTCTGTTTTGCCACTCGAATATTAAAGGATGTTACATTTCGAATGGCTTTCACAGCGCCGTTTTCTGTAATAACACGCCCTGACAATCCCACGCGGTGACCGCCCTGAATCGTAATAAAGCCTCGCTTCAGCTCCTCTTCAAGCGTATAGATCGAGTATTGGCTCAGCTCATTTAAAAGAGATATTCCGTCTTGATAAGTAGCCTCGCAAGGCAGAAAAAATGGTTCTCCTGCTACTACAATTTCTACTCTTTTCAAAATCCTGATGCGGATCTCTTCGATTTTTTCAAGCGCTTCCCGCGGCAGATTCTGCACGTGTTTTCTTATGGTTTCAGGAAGCATCTCTGTAATCTCGTTCAACTGGCTTCCTCCTTGCATGGTCTCTTGATACTCTAATGTTTATGCAGGCTTGGACACAATATGACTTCTTATGTTACTTATAGACGCCAATTAATATAAATGACACCCCTATTGCGATAAAAATCAGTTTTGCATATGAAAGCTGCTCTGCAATCTGAAAGATTCCTATAGTCATGGTTAAAATAAAAATAATCGGGCCAACGATGGCAAGCATGGAATTAATTAATACAGCTTTGCGCACATCGTTAAAGACGAGCATTAATATAGCTGCCGTCATTTCAATGCTTGCGGATAATAATCTTAAAAGAGCCATTGATCTTACTGCCGGATCTAAATTAGCGAGGTAGTGTTTCATCTTGTCCTCCTCCATGGTTATTACTAAAACCTATGAAGAACGGAGGCTAAATAGACAAAAAGAATACTTGACAGAATTTTCAGATTTAATAATAATAGGTAGAAAGGGGGATGTGTCATGGGATTTGGAGTGGAAGCTTATGAATTATATAACTATTTACAATGGTTCATTGGAATGATGATTTATATTTTCATACCGGCAGCACTTCTTTTCAGAGCGGGTAAAAAGAAAGAGGATAAGGGAAAAGCCTTCCGGACGCAGCCACTATTAGAGGATACAAAAAACTCCATCTGAAAAGATGGAGTTTTTCATGACTATGCTCTTGAAACGTATGAGCTGTCAGTAGTATTAACAATAAGAACGTCTCCTTCATTTACAAAGAAAGGAACGTTTACAACCAGTCCGGTCTGCACTTTTGCAGGCTTCGTTCCGCCTGAAGCAGTATCGCCTTTAATGCCAGGCTCCGTCTCAATAACTTCGAGTTCAACTGTGTTTGGAAGTTCAACTCCAAGTGTTTCGCTTCCAAACATCATGATGGACACTTCCATGTTTTCTTTTAAAAACTTCAATTCGTATTCAATAGATGCTTCCGGAAGTTCCACTTGATCGTATGATTCGTTATCCATGAAAACGTGCAGATCTCCGTTTGCATAAAGATATTGCATTTTGCGGTTCTCAATTTGAGCTTTCGCCACTTTTTCACCTGCGCGGAATGTTTTTTCCTGAACAGCTCCTGTACGCAGGTTGCGAAGCTTGGAGCGTACGAATGCTGCTCCTTTACCTGGCTTTACGTGCTGGAAATCCATTACGCGCCAAATGCCATTATCTACTTCAATTGTTAAGCCTGTACGAAAATCATTTACTGAAATCATTTATGTTCCTCCTATGTAAATGCTGCTTTATTAATGGTTTGGAAGCTTTTATTATAAAATAATAAGCTCTTTTGGGGAGTGTGTCAGTGATTCATTACCGTCTTCTTTAACCACTGTATCATCCTCGATGCGCACCCCGCCAAGATTTGGTATATAAATTCCAGGCTCGACAGTTACGATCATGCCGGGTTCAAGTACTGTTTCAGATTTGACAGACAGTGACGGGCCCTCATGAACTTCCATGCCAAGACCATGGCCAGTTGAATGGCCGAAATATTCACCGTAGCCGTTTTCTGCAATGTAGTCTCTTGTAAGAGCATCTGCTTCTTTTCCCGTCATTCCTGCTTTTATCCCATTCATTCCCCGCAGCTGTGCTTCGAGTACAATGGAATAAATCTTCTTCAGCTCATCACTTGGATCTCCCACCGCAATCGTTCTTGTAATATCTGAACAATATCCTTTGTAGTATGCACCAAAATCAAGTGTTAAAAAATCGCCTTTTTCAATTTCTTTTTCACTTGCTACACCGTGCGGCAGCGCAGAGCGATATCCTGATGCAGCAATAATATCGAATGAAGAAGAAACAGCGCCTTGTTTTCGCATGAAAAATTCAAGTTCATTCGCGACCTCAATTTCCTTCATTCCTGGTCGAATAACTGTCAAAATGTGCTTAAATGCAGCATCTGCAATCTCCGCAGCTTCCTTTAATATCTTAATCTCTGCTGCAGACTTAATCAAGCGTAACTTTTCTACAGCACCGGAGACGGGAATAAACTCAATCCCTTTTAATTCAGCCTTATAAGCAGAGTATGAAGCGAAAGAAAGATCATCCTGCTCAAAACCAAGGCGGTTAATCGACAACTTTGCGGCTTGGGCTGCCACTTCTTCAAGAATCGGTCCTTTATGCTGAACAATCTCAAAACCTTCAATTTGTGTCGCTGCCTGCTCAGTGTATCTGAAATCTGTAATAAAAACAGCATGCGAGTCAGTGATGACCGCTACACCGGAAGATCCCGTAAAGCCTGTCATGTAACGGCGGTTGTAGGTGCTCGTAATAAGAATTCCATCTACATCAAGTTCTTTTAATCTGTTTCTCATTTTCTCAAGCTTCATCTTATTTCTCCCCCATCTTTTTATGTAATGCGAGTAAAGCATATTGATAACCTTCAAAACCAAGGCCGATAATTTGTCCTGCTGTTACAGGAGCTGTTACAGATTGATGCCTGAATGGTTCGCGGCTATGTACATTAGATATATGAACCTCGATGACAGACAGGGAAACGCTTGCAATTGCATCTCTTATAGCATAGCTGTAATGAGTAAAAGCTCCGGGGTTAAGCACAATTCCATCATATTGATCGTCTGCCTCATGAATGGCATCGATCAAGTCCCCTTCATGATTTGATTGAAAGCAAGTGATCTGAAATCCTTGTTTTTCTGCAAATAACATTAATTCATGTTCTAGGTCTGTAAGCGTTTTGCTGCCATAAACATCCGGCTCCCGCTTACCAAGACGATTGAGATTTGGACCGTTGATTATTAAGAAATGCCGCATCATAAAAACTCCTTGCTTCTATAAGCTAAAAAAATAGAATGTTCAATTTATGAACATTCTACCATAATCACCGATTACTTGCTTTAATGTTGAGTGGCTGCTTTCGCATTTTTTTTGCTTAAGAGCTCGTTATGTTCAAAGGAAATGGTATAGCCGACAAATACCCCATATAAAATATAAAGACATATCGTCGTAACCGTAGTCAGCCGTTCAAGTTCAAAGACGGATTTTAAATTAGGAAAAATGGGATTTAACAGGAAGAATACGAGCGCCCATAGCAAGAGGCCAAAAGCAAGGCCAACAAACATGGATGAGAATCTTTTTAAAACAAGATAATACAAAAGCGCCGCTCCTACGGAAAGAATGCCAATACAGAATACTGAAACAAAGTTTCCAATGACGCCATTTTTCCATTCCCCTAAAATAAATGGCTGAAGCAATAAATTCGGGCTAATTTCTGTTAAGTTAAGGACATAAGCTAAATAACCGAGCAAACTCCATATCACACCGCCTGCAAAACCTGTAATCACCACTCTTCCTATAAAAGGAATCGATTCACCTGGCTTATCAGGATCATCTCTTTTTTCTCCGGCAGAATTAGATTGAAAATCTTCTGTCATATGTACACCTCCTGCTTATAGTATGTGCAGGAATTCTGCTCCATCATTCAAAAAGGATGCAATTAGATGTCTAGCAAATAGCTGCAGGGTTATACTATTAAAAGTGATACATCACTTGATCAGCACTGAAAGTAAAATGCAAGCAGATCTTTGACTTAAAATAGCAAAATTGATCAATTCAAAAAGATTTAAATTCAACTGCCTAGAGGTTTATCCTGTTTTTATGTAGAATATAAACATAACATTCTCTGCAGCTTTGTTTAAAAACAGTCCAAAAAGAGAATAGATAGGTAGGTTGGTGAAAAATGTCAAAGCAGAATAAGCCTGCATATGGCGGGCAAGCAGTGGTAGAGGGCGTCATGTTCGGCGGAAAGCATCATTATGTAACAGCCATCAGACGCAAAAACAAACAAATCGACTATTTCCGGTTACCGCGAAAATCAAGCAGCATGATGACAAGCCTTAAAAAGATTCCATTCATTCGCGGCATCGCAGCTATTATAGAAGCAAGCGCAAATGGAACGAAGCACCTGAATTTTTCAACAGACAGGTATGATCTCGATCCTGAGGAAGATGAAATACTCAAGCAGCCTAAAAAAGAATCCAAGATGACGATGATTCTCGGTGTTGCTGCAATCGGTGTCCTGTCGTTTCTCTTTGGGAAATTCATTTTCACATTAGTGCCGCTGTTTCTGGCTGAGCTGACAAGGCCAATTTTCTCTTCTGACCTTGCACAAATATTAATTGAAGGTTTATTCAAATTAATTCTGCTCTTAGTCTATATTTATGCGATATCGTTTACTCCGCTGATCAAGCGTGTTTTTCAATATCACGGTGCCGAGCATAAAGTCATAAATTGCTATGAAAATGAAATGCCGCTTACGATAGAAAATGTTCAGAAACAAACACGTCTGCACTACAGGTGCGGAAGCAGTTTCCTGTTATTCACTGTGATTGTAGGGGTATTTGTCTACATGCTTGTTCCGACAGAACCGCTTTATGTGCGCGTCCTTAACAGGCTGGCATTAATACCTGTTGTGATTGGCATTTCATTTGAAGTCCTTCAGTTTACAAACAAACTCAGGGATGTTCCTGTTTTAAAATGGCTCGGTTATCCCGGCTTAAGTCTTCAGCTTCTGACGACGAAAGAGCCTGACAATGATCAGGTGGAAGTTGCCATCGCAAGCTTTAATGAATTGCTGCGGATGGAAAAGGAAACGGAAGAAGGTATAAAAACGGAACAAATTGTATAAGCTGAACTTCATTAATTCATTTTCATCTTGGGAGGTGGACTCATGAAAAATCGTGTGAATCCATTTGTGATGATTGTGTTAGCTCTTGGCGGCATCGGGTTCCTGGTTACGCTTATAACCAGACCCGGATTCCTCTTCAGAGAGATGCTGATCTTCATTATTGTTCTAGCCATCATCTATTTTGTTGTCCGTTACTTTACAAAACAAAGAATGGGAAAAGACTCTTCCTCATACTCAAAAGCTGCTAAACATTCTAAAAGACGTTTTGGCGACCGCAATCAGAGCAGCTCCCATTTGAAAAGCGTTTCAACACAAAAAAAGAGCAGCAAAACATCTGCTCTTAAAAAGAAACAAGCCTCTCATTTAACAGTGATTGAAGGAAAAAAAGGCAAAAAGAAAAGCAGGGCATTTTTCTAGCCTGCTGTTAATACGTCCATTTTTTTAAAAAAAGTTCAGTACGGCTTCTTCCTAGCTCAATAAGAGCTAGTTTTTTTTGTTCTGTTAAGTCAAATTCAGTTGTTAAAATACTTTCGACAGGCAGAAAAATGATATTTTTTTCATGCCTGCTCGAAATATGCCTGGCATCATGCGCGTCTTTCATCGTTTCAAAAAGAGCGCCATACATTTCTATTGCATTTCGGATATTGTTTCTCGGTCTCTCTTCATCTCTTGGACTTAATTTGATGCCAAGAACCGGCCGTGCCTGAATCGATTTCTTTTCTTTAAACAGCCAAATTGGAAAATTGCTTAAAACTCCCCCATCCACGACAATATTGGTTCCTTCAGCAGAAGTCAGTTTGACAGGTTCAAAAAAATAGGGAAGGCTGCAGCTCATAAGAACAGCTCTCGCAACAGAAAAACGCTCTGGAGCAAGTCCGTACCTTGGCAGGTCATCCGGAAGCACAATAATTCTTCCATTAGTCAGATCAGAAGCAACGATTTTAAGGGAGCCTGGTCTTAAATCACCAAAGGTCGATACCCCTCTCTCCTTCAGCTTGCCTGCTATCCATTCTTCAAGTTTGCCGCCTTTATAAAGACCCAGCCGCCAATAAATATTCAGCCATTTCATAAATTTAAATGGAAGGATGGAAGGGTTTCGCTCTAAAAACTTTCCTAGTTCCATATCATCCATCATTGTTATGATTTCATCACTTCGGTATCCCGCAGCAATAAAGGCAGCAATAATGGAGCCGGCGCTTGTTCCTGCAACCCTTACAAATTGCAGGCCCCTTCGCTCAATCGCCTGATAAGACCCAATTAGGGCAAAGCCTTTAATTCCCCCGCCAGAGAAGACGCCATCAATATACACAGAAGTTCCTCCCCTCTTCTCCCATCCTTACATTGTAAGTTTGGGAGGCGGAAAATAGACCTTTTCCGCTCGTTTAGGACAGCGCTCTTTCAATGATCATTTTTGCAGATATATTTTTACTGTTTAAAAAGCAATTCAGAAAAAAAGACGGAAGCATCTGCTTCCGTCTTCTTAGGACTCGCTGTCCTGTTCATTCTGTTTTTGTATAGCACGCAGCGTTTCAACGCGCGCTTCATCCCCTTCAAAGAATTGCACAAGATCGCCGATGCGGTCAATGGCATTCCAGCTAAGGTGATGTTCAATGCCTTCAACATCATTGTAAATTTTTTCTTCATCCACGCCGATCAGCCTCATGAACTGCTCTAAAAGCTCATGACGGTAGACGAGACGCTTTCCAATTTTTTTGCCTTTTGGCGTTAAGATAAGTCCACGGTATTTTTCATATATGAGATATTCATCTTTATCTAGTTTTTGGACCATTTTTGTTACTGAGGAGGGATGAACGGATAGTGCTTCCGCAATATCAGAAACGCGGGCATATCCCTTTTCTTCTATTAATAAGTAAATTTGTTCAATATAATCTTCCATACTCGGTGTTGGCATGCGGTCCCCTCCAAAAAACGTTCAAAACATAGGAAATCATTACAAGTGTACACTAGTTTAAGGGGGATGACAAGGAAGCTTTCGTTCTAATTGCAAAAAGAAAAGAGCTGGCAATCCAGCTCTTTATCTTATAGACCACACTTCAATTGTGCTCCGCAGCTAGTACAAGTGTTGCAGCCGCCGATGTCTTCAACCGTACCTTCCCTGCAGACCGGACATGTATTTCCTACTTCGTTGCCGATTGTTACATTTGTTGATCTTAATGCCTGTATTGTATCAACCAGCACAACTTTTCCTTTTTCTTTAGCTGGTGTTTCTTCACTCTCAGAGAATGTGTTTTCTTCCGCTTTTAAAGTCAGAACTTGAGTGTCACGGCTTCCGTCAACGTAAACCGTTCCGCCTTTTGCGCCGCCTTTATATAATCGTTCATATACTTTTTGAACTTGATCAACCGTATATCCTCTTGGTGCGTTTACTGTTTTGCTGATTGAACTGTCAATCCAGCGCTGAATTACACACTGCGCATCTGCATGAGCTTCTGCACTCAGTTCCATAGCTGAAATAAACCATTTTGGCAGATTATCAGGATCTGCTTCAGGATGCTGATCCAGATATTCCTTTACGATATCCGCTTTTACTTCAATGAACTTTCCTAATCTTCCGCTTCTGTAGTAAGAGAAAGAGAAGTATGGCTCGAGTCCAGTAGATACGCCAACCATTGTACCTGTACTGCCCGTCGGTGCAACAGTCAATAAATGGGAGTTCCGAATGCCGTATTCCTTAATATCATCTAAAAGATCAGCCGGCATTTTGCTCATAAAGCCTGTTTTTGTGAATGCATCACGCAAACGGTTTGTTTCTTCTTCTGTTTCACCAGTGAGGAACGGGAAGCTTCCTTTTTCTTTTGCAAGCTCAACAGAAGCTTTATATGCAGTTGTTGCGATCGTTTCAAAGACTTGATCAATCAATTGATTGCCTTCTTCTGAACCGTACTCTGTTTCACAGTAGATCAGCAGATCGTGCAATCCCATAACGCCAAGGCCGACACGGCGTTCGCCTAATGCCTGCTTCTTATTATCTTCTAAGAAATAAGGTGTTGCATCGATGACATTATCCTGCATGCGGACACCGACTTCAACCGTTGTTTTCAGCTTTTCGAAATTGACCGTTTTCCTTTCTTTGTCTGCCATTTCAGCAAGATTGACCGCTGCAAGGTTGCAGACAGAATACGGAGCGAGAGGCTGCTCTCCACATGGGTTTGTTGCTACAACCTTTTGTCCATACGCTTTAGCATTCGTCATGTCGTTTGCATTGTCGATAAAGAAAATGCCGGGCTCTGCCGAATATGTCGCACAAATATTGATTAAGTTCCAAAGTTCTTTCGCTTTGATTGTGCGGTATGTGCGGACTTTGTATCCCAGCTTCTCCCACTCGCGGACATCGCCATGATTGTGCCAGTCTTCGTTATAGGCTTTCATTTGGTCTGCATGATAGCTTTCCACATCAGGGAAGCGAAGCTCGTAATCTTCATCTTTTTCAACAGCATCCATGAAATCCTTCGTTAACGTGACGGAAATGTTGGCGCCTGTAAGGAATTCAGAGTTATGAACGCTGTATGTTCCTCCAGTCACAAGCTTTAATTCTGCATCTTTAATGATTTTTTCATTAAATCCGCCGAAGCCTGGAATTTGCTTGTAGTTCACAATGCTTTGGTACATTGCTTTTTCATCCTCAGTCAGAGGCTTGAACTTTAATTTTTCCTGTGCGTATTTCTTGATTGTTTCGTCATTCGTATTTTCGATTAAATAGCGTAAAATACGAGGGTTTTGCATTTTTGAAATGATAAATTCGATAATGTCAGGATGCCAGTCGGCAAGCATGATCATTTGAGCGCCACGCAAATTGTTACTCCTCTTTTGATTGAGGGGCCAGGTCATTTCTGCCTGTCTCTCATGTTTTCACATGAGTTCGGACTCTATCATCAAAGTAGAAAGTTTTTGATATTTTCGGTTTAGTTTAATATCCCCATATTCATATAAGTATCCAAAGATTAAAATCAGATCTTTAATACTGCTAATACACAAATCAGAACAACCTTGTTTATGTGTAATGGAATTAACTTTAGTGGCAAGACCATTTGATTTTAAAAATGTTAAAATACATTTTAAATACTGTGGATTACCTGTGAATCCAAGTCTTGCTTTCTTATATCCATTTCTCGAATAAACTCTTATATGACCATCGGCATCGAAGAATCCCCTTAAATATGCCCATTGAAGAGCATTATCATCAAAGTTAATCCATTTTTCAGTTCCCGTTTTTCTTGGTCCAATTCCCAGTTTAATCAAATCATTACACATTTTTGTTGAATTAATGACTAATGAAAATTTATTTTGTTCGTTTTCTGCAGATTTCCGCCTGAATTTTATTGCATCTAACATATTTAATTCCCTTGAAATATCAGTTAGGAGTTGTTTGTCCATTTCAGCAAGACTGAGGACCAGCCTTTTGGACTTTTCACGGTCAATAATGGTTGCATCTCCTGTAATATATCCAATTAAATATGCTTGATTTGCAGTTTTTATATGAGCAAAATAATTTTCATTATATTTATAAATTTTATTTTTTAATTTACCTGCTTCACCAGGAGTTCTAATATTAATAAAATTCAATTCATCATTCCAACGTTTTATTGTTCCTCTATTTATGTTAATTTTTTTAGCAATATCTACCTGGCTAAATCCTTTATTATGGAGATTGACTATAACCTTTATCAATTCTTCTTTGTCTCGCGCCCCATATATACGTCTACGCATATTTGGTTTACTCCTCACATAGGTTAATTAATTTTCTAATTTCTTAACCCTTAGAAAGTTTCAATAGTCTCTGAACGTTCGTCTGCGTTTCCAAAGACGCTTCGCTGCTGATTGCCCATTGTTTATCTTTTTCATTTTTGGACCTTCACGCTCACTGTTGCCAGTCACGTTGTGGTTGAAAAAGCTTTAGGGTGTTCCAGCAATTCACGAGATTTTAATCCCGCCGTGTGGACTTATTTATTAACGGGATCCCCCTTGCTCAACTAAATGCGTCAGTTTCGCTATATCATCCAGCCATGAGACAGAACCGGACGATTTGCCGTTCACTCCGCGTGCGAGTGTATTTCTTGGGCGCAGGGTTGAACCGTTTGTTCCAACACCGCCGCCTCTGCTCATGATTTCCATTACTTGCTTGCGGTGCTCTGAGATGCCTTCGCGTGAATCCTGTACAAAGGGCATCACGTAACAATTGAAGTAAGTCACGTCTGTTCCTGCTCCAGCTCCGTATAAAACACGTCCCGCCGGCACAAAGTTCAATCCGACTAATTCCTGATAGAACTTCTCGAACCATTCATTCCGCTTCTCTTCTGTTTTTTCAACAGAAGCAAGCCCTGTAGCATTTCGTTTTGCAATTTGCTCATAAAATACTTCAAGTGGTTTTTCGATGACATCCAAAGAACGGTGGATAACACCCGTCTCAGTCTCTTCAGGCTTTTCTAGTGAATGACGGTACTCTTCTTCAACCTGTACACTTGCCATTTTAGCCTGCCAGTCAATCTCTAAAATATAGCCAAGCCCTCTTGCAGGGAATTTCGGATCTTCTTTGATCGTCAGAACGACAAAATCCCCTTTTGATAATGTCAGCTTTTCAGTGTCTTTATACGTGTATCGGTCAAGCATGACTAAACGCGATACTCCTTTGTGTTTCAATTTCATGTCATCAGTTATTGGGTGAACTTGGGGAAACAATGAAATATCGTGGTTCAGCTTGTCCACATCAAGTTTTAAATTTTCATTAAGTGCTACGCTCATTCAAACAACTCCCCTATCTATCTTATACTTGATTTAATTTATCACACAGCCAGTCTTTTATCAATATATAGTATTACATTTTCGTTCGACAATACTATATATGGATAAAAAGGCAAACCTATTTTATTTTGTCAAATTACTAACTGCACAAATAAAGCAGAATTAATGAGAAAAAAGAAGATAGGAACTCCATAATCACTTTTTTTGATGAATTTTGTCGCTTGCAAAATCCGAAGAGAACATGAGGTTAGAAAAATAAGGAATTTATTGAAATAAGTTGAAAATCATCACAAAAAAATAAACAAAAGCGACTGGGTTCAAGTCGCTTATCGTTTATAGTTCCATTCATCTGTATCATATTTTCCCCTTGCAATCTTCTCTACATATGCATGTTCTTCATCTGTCAGTGCATAAGGCTCAAGCGATATATTCAAACCCATCTCAAAGCCCTTTTTAAAAGCATGCTTTGACTCCTCCAGGGTAACAGGAGTTTCTCGCAAAGCATTGACAGCAACTGCCTTATTTTTAAAATTTTTCTGCATTCGTTCTTTTACCCGCTCACTTGGATACTTAAACAGGTTAAAGAGCATTTCTTCATTTATATCGAGCAAAATGGAGCCGTGCTGAAGAATGACTCCTTTTTGGCGCGTTTGAGCGCTTCCTGCCACCTTGCGTCCTTCTACAACGAGTTCATACCAGGATGGTGCGTCAAAACATACGGCAGAACGCGGATTCTTAAGTCCCTGCTTCTCTTCCTCCGTTCTCGGAACGGCGAAATATGCATCAAGTCCCAGTTCCCTGAAACCCTGAAGAATACCTTCTGATATGACTCTATATGCTTCAGTTACAGTCTTTGGCATTTCAGGATGCTCTTCTGACACGATGACGCTGTAGGTCAGTTCTTTGTCATGAAGAACCCCCCTGCCTCCTGTAGGCCTGCGCACAAAGCCCAGCCCGTACTCTTTAACGGCATCAAGATCAATTTCTTTTTCGGCTTTTTGAAAATATCCAACTGAAAGAGTGGCAGGGTTCCAGCCGTAAAAACGAATGACAGGCGGGATAATGCCCTGACTGTTCCACTCAAGCAGCGCTTCATCTAATGCCATATTATAGGACGGGGAACAATTCCCTGAATCAATAAATCTCCAAGTTTCTTTTGCCATCTTCATACCCCATTTTCCATGATAAGTATGTATTTCATTTTCTGTGCCTTACCTAGTCTATCAAAAAGAAGGCAAGGTTGAAAATATTTATGTCTTATTCATAGATGACAATTTGATCCTGCTCTTATATAATAGTAGTTGTCCAATATTATTAAAGTTCATTTGAACTTGTCTTAGAAAAGTTGCTTATAAAGGAGTCGGGTCAGCTTGACAACATGGATTTTTTTATTGATTCTTTTAGGCGCACTAGCAGCCTACACGATTTACTCTTATTTTTATCAGCGTAAAATAATGAAAACTTTAACGGAAGAAGAATTCCGAGCAGGATACAGAAAAGCTCAGTTAATTGATGTCCGTGAACCAAATGAATTTGACGGCGGGCATATCCTTGGAGCAAGAAACATTCCTTTATCCCAAATGAGACAAAGACATAAGGAAATCCGCAAAGATCAGCCTGTCTACATCTACTGTCAAAACACTGTCAGAAGCGGACGGACAGCTCAAATGCTGAAAAGAAAAGGCTACAATGATCTTTACATGCTTAAAGGCGGCTTCAAGGGCTGGGGCGGAAAAATTAAAGCAAAGAAATAAGGAAAGCGCAAAATTTTATCCTTGCTTATCTCTTAAGAAGAAGTCTGCAGACAGTTCTGCAGGCTTTTTTTGATAGAAAAAGGATCCGCATATAGAGCGGATCCTTTTTCTTGCGCCTTTTATTGCTTTTGATAACGCAAAATCGGCTTTCTTGCTGCTGTAGTTTCATCTAAGCGGCTGACAACTGTCGTATGAGGAGCTTCCTGTACGATTTCAGGATTTTCTTCCGCTTCTTTTGCGATTTGGAGCATCGCCTCAATAAAGGAATCTAACGTTTCTTTTGATTCTGTTTCAGTCGGCTCAATCATGATGCACTCTTCAACATTTAACGGGAAGTAGATTGTCGGCGGATGATAGCCGAAATCAAGCAGCCTTTTTGCGATATCGAGCGTGCGCACCCCTAATTTTTTCTGGCGCTTGCCTGACAGAACAAATTCGTGCTTGCAATGTCTGTCAAAAGGCAGATCAAAGGCTTTCGAAAGTCTTCTCATCATATAGTTGGCATTTAGAACGGCATATTCCGTCACCGCTTTTAAACCATCCGGTCCCATTGTGCGGATATAAGTATATGCACGGACATTGATGCCGAAGTTGCCGTAGAATGGCTTCACTCTGCCGATAGACTGTGGGCGGTCATAGTCAAACGTATATTTATCATCTCTTTTTACTAAAACAGGTTTTGGCAAGTACGGAATCAGATCAGCTTTTACTCCGACCGGGCCAGATCCAGGGCCGCCGCCTCCATGAGGACCGGTAAATGTTTTGTGAAGATTTAAATGAACGACATCAAATCCCATATCTCCGGGACGTGCCTTGCTTAGTACGGCATTTAAATTTGCACCGTCGTAATAAAGCTTGCCTCCTGCATCATGAACAATTTTCGCCATTTCCAATATATTTTCCTCAAAAAGACCAAGGGTATTAGGATTCGTCAACATAAGCGCAGCTGTATCATCCCCAACGACGCGCTTTAAATCATCAAGATCAACAAGACCCTGTTCGTTTGATTTAACCGTAATCGTCTCAAATCCCGCTACAGTTGCAGATGCCGGATTTGTTCCGTGAGCCGAGTCAGGAACAATTACTTTTGTCCGGTTCAAGTCATTGTTCGCTTCATGATAAGCACGGATCATCATCAGGCCGGTCCATTCACCATGAGCTCCTGCTGCAGGCTGAAGTGTAACTTCATCCATTCCGGTAATTTCAATGAGATGCTCCTGTAAATCATACATTAGCTCAAGTGCACCCTGAACTGTACTCTCATCCTGTAATGGATGAATATGAGCCAACCCTGCCATACGCGCAACATTTTCATTAATTTTCGGATTGTACTTCATCGTACAGGATCCAAGCGGATAAAATCCGGAATCAACTCCATGGTTTCTCTTGGAAAGAGCTGTATAATGTCTCATGATATCAAGTTCAGATACTTCCGGCAGTTCAGCATCATCTGCACGCAAATATTCACTTGGAATCAATTCATCTGCAGCAATTTCAGGGATATCCAATGAAGGCAAACTATAGCCTGTTCGTCCTGGTTTTGTCAGTTCAAATATTAGTGGCTGATCCTGCTTATTCATGTCCATCCCCCAATTCCTTAACAAATAAGTCAATTTCTTCTTTTGTGCGCAATTCAGTTACCGCAACAAGCATGTGGTTTTCAAGCTCGGGGTATACACTGCCTAAATCGAAACCTCCAATGATGCCCTTTTGAATGAGCTTCGCATTTACCTCTTTAATCGGTTTGTTTAATTTAATGACGAATTCGTTAAAAATTGCCCCTTCAAATGGAACTTCAATCCTGCTTGCAGCAAATTCTTTTTTAGCGTAATTTGCTTTTTGAATATTTTGCAAAGCCATCTCTATTACGCCTTTTTTTCCCAGTGCAGTCATGGCAACCGAGGCTGCCAAAGCATTTAAAGCCTGATTTGAACATATATTAGAAGTCGCTTTGTCACGTCTAATATGCTGCTCACGTGCCTGCAGAGTTAAGACAAACCCGCGTCTGCCCTGTTCATCTGTCGTTTGTCCAACCAATCGTCCCGGTACTTTGCGGAGCAATTTTTGAGTTACAGCAAAATATCCGCAGTGCGGACCGCCAAAAGCAGTCGGAATACCGAAAGGCTGAGCATCGCCTGCCACAATATCAGCTCCAAATTTTCCAGGAGGTGTTAAAGCTCCCAGCGCAAGCGGATTAGCAGACACGATAAACATGCTCTTTCCGGTGTGAGCAATCGGCTCAATGTCTTTAAGAGGCTCGACTTGCCCGAAGAAGTTTGGATACTGCACAACGACAGCCGCAACATCGTCTGACATTTCCGCTTTTAAAGCTTCAAGGTCTGTTACTCCATTTTTAACAGGCACTTCTACTACTTCAATATACTGTCCTTTTGCATATGTCTTAAGAACATCTCTGCTTTCCGGGTGAACAGCTTTTGAAACGATGACTTTTTTCTTTTTTGTTTGACCGGCAGCAAGCATGGCAGCTTCAGCAAGAGAAGTACCGCCGTCGTACATGGATGAGTTTGCAACATCCATTCCAGTAAGTTCAGCAATCATTGTTTGAAATTCAAAGATGGCCTGAAGCTCGCCTTGTGAAATTTCCGGCTGATAAGGAGTATAGGCTGTATAAAACTCTGACCTTGAAATTACATGATCAACGATAATCGGCATGTAATGATCATATACACCTGCACCAAGGAAAGAAGCATTGCTTCTTAAATCCTTATTTTTTGAAGCAAGCTCACTTAGCTCACCTACAAGTTCCGTTTCAGACTTTGCTTGTTTGATTTTGTAATCCCCCTGAAAACGCACACTCTCGGGAATATCTGAGAAAAGCTCATCTATAGAAGATACTCCGACAGCGTCAAGCATTTCCTGCTGATCTTGTTCTGTCATCGGCAAATAACGATGTTTCATGGATGTGTTCCCCTTTCAAACTAGTTCATTTTTTTGGTCGTTTATAAAAAGGTGTAGCAACTACAACTGCTTTTAAGCGTTTCTTGCGCACTTGAACACTCACTTCAGAGCCTGGTTCTGTAAATTCCTTTTTCAGCAGAGCCCAGCCAATATTTTTCTTTAATGTAGGAGATTGTGTGCCAGTTGTTACCTCGCCGATTTGTTCGTCTCCATGAAATACTTCATACCCGTGCCTTGGAATTCCCTTGTCAATCATCTCTATGCCGACAAGCTTTCTTGATGTGCCATTCTCTTTTTGATCTCTTAATACTTCTTTCCCGATGAAAACTGTCTCTTTATTCGGTTTTACAGCAAAGCCGATCCCTGCCTCAATCGGAGTAATGTCCTTAGTAAGCTCCTGTCCGTACAAAGGAAGATTCGCTTCAAAGCGGAGCGTATCGCGTGCCCCTAATCCGCATGGCAGAATTCCTTCATTTTTCCCTGCTTCCAGGATCGCATTCCATAAAGAAGGCGCTTCTGAAGAAGGACAATAGATTTCAAAGCCGTCTTCGCCTGTATAGCCCGTTCTGGAAACAAGTGCTTTACTATCATTAATAACAACGTCATCTTTGAATTTGAAAAATTTGATTTCACTTAAATCTGTTTCTGTTAATTGTTGAAGAATTGATTCAGCTTTAGGACCCTGTACGGCCAGCTGGGCAATGTCAGCTGAGATATTTTGCAGCTCTGTATCTCCGAATTTATGAGAGTCCAGCCAATCATAATCTTTTTCAATATTTGAAGCATTTACCACTAATAAATAATGAGAGTCTGATTTTTTATAAATTAATAAATCGTCCACTGTTCCGCCATCTTCATAGCACATAGCCGTGTACTGCGCTCCGCCGTCTTTCAGCAGGGAAACATCATTTGTCATTGTTTTTTGAAGAAAAGCGAGACTGTCAGTGCCGGTCACTTCAATTTCACCCATATGCGAAACATCGAATAAGCCTGCCGTTCCCCGAACCGCTTCGTGCTCCTCTTTAATAGAAGAAAATTGAACGGGAAGATCCCATCCTCCAAAATCAATGGTCTTTGCTCCAAGCTCTTTATAAACATCAAATAATGGTGTTCGCTTTAAATCTGCCATCATTCAGATCGCCTCCCCAAAAAGTATAAAAAAAGGACAGAGACCCCCCTTTTATGTAAAAAAGGAAGTCTCTGTCCCTGCACCTGAAAGTTTACCTTGCCACTATATGCAAAGCTTTCCCCTTTGGTGGTTTGCCGCTTTCACAAACTCTCTCCAGAGTTGCGTCAAACAAGAGTTCTTTTGCCTGAGAGATTCACAGATGTTTGCTCCTTCGGCGCTGCGTTTGCGGCATACATTCAATGAAGCCGCCGGCAGTCTCTCCCCTTGTTCTCATTCGCTCATATTTTCTTTAAAACTGGTCATACTAAAAGATAACATTCTTTGACATTTTGACATTTTGACATTTTTGACAAAAGAAGCTGCTGACTGAAAAGTAAGTATGTTAGCAACTTTCTTACTTATTAACATCCTACCATTATGAACATTATTCATCAATCTATTTTTACACAAATATTAAACATATATTTTAGTTTAATGTTCGTGTTTAACCTGTTTTATTTGTATTTTATCATAATAAACTACGAATTCCCACTTTAAAGTGAACGATTCAGTATAACATTACCTTTTCTTGAAAGGGCTGTCATTTATGAATGTAAAAATCAACTTTGATTCCTCCTGGCAGGATACTTTTTTAAAAAAACTTGAAGATGATGGGCCTTGGGCAAGCTGGGAAAATTACAAACTTGCCTGTGAAGTGCAAAAACAGTTAATTGTCCCTTCATTTGAAGGCTTGCAGGCACCAAATCATCTGACCGATTTCACACCGCTTCCGCACCAATTGGAGGTTGCAAGACAAGTAGTCGAGCATATGAACGGCAAAGCAATACTTGCAGATGAGGTCGGGCTTGGAAAAACGATTGAAGCTGGACTGATTGTAAAAGAATATATGATCCGCGGACTTGCCAATAAGATCTTAATTCTCGTGCCGGCCTCCCTTGTTTCACAATGGGCAAGAGAACTGCATGAAAAATTCTATATTCCAGCTGTTGAGCAGAAAAAGAGCTATGTATGGGAAGCATGTGATGTGGTTGTTTCTTCTATAGATACAGCAAAACGAAGTCCGCACAGGGAAATTGTCCTTGCCCAGCAATATGATTTAGTCATTATAGATGAGGCTCATAAACTCAAAAATAATAAAACAAAAAACTATGAATTTGTTCAGAGCCTGAAAAAAAAATACTGCCTGCTTCTGACAGCAACTCCAATCCAAAACCGAGTAGAAGAGATTTTTAATCTTGTCTCGCTTCTCAAACCCGGTCATCTTGGAAACGAAGCTTATTTTTCAGAAGTTTTCAGAGCAAAAAACCGCGCACTCGAACATCATGAACATCTGCAGGAACTTGTCAACAAGGTAATGATTCGGAACCGCCGCGGCGATACCGGAATTGACTGGCCTAAACGTCATGTTGAAACGGTTCCAATTGACCTCTCTCCAACTGAACGAAATTTGTACACAGCCATTTCAAGGCTGAAATCGTTCGGAACCGCTGCTGCAAGCATGTTTTCCATCATGACCCTTCAAAGAGAAGCCTGCTCAAGCAGAGAAGCTGTTTATATGACGCTGAAAAAAATGATCGAGCGGCCTGAAGGTGAAACTTCTCCACTTCCTGAACCTATTATCAGGGAATTGATGCAGTGCATAGATGAGGTGGACGGAAACTCAAAGGCACAAAAAACAGTGGAGCTTATTAAAAAAATTGATGATAAAGTGATCATTTTTACTGAATACCGTGCCACTCAATTTTACCTGCAGTGGTTTTTGCAGCAGCATGGCATTACTTCCGTGCCATTCCGGGGAGGCTTTAAGCGGGGCAAAAAAGATTGGATGAAAGATTTATTTAAAAACCGGGTTCAAGTCCTGATTGCAACAGAAGCCGGCGGCGAAGGCATAAATCTTCAATTTTGCAATCACATCATCAATTATGACCTGCCCTGGAATCCCATGCGGCTCGAACAGAGAATCGGCCGGATACATCGCCTCGGTCAGGAAAAGGACGTTTACATCTATAACATGGCTACAAAAAACACGGTAGAAGAGCATATATTAAAACTGCTTTATGAAAAAATTAATCTATTCGAAAAAGTAATTGGTGAGCTAGATGAAATCTTAACCAAACTGGAAATTTCCAATTTTGAAGATCATTTGCAGGACATTCTCTTCCAATCTAAAAGCGAGGGCGAAATGAAAATCAAAATGGAAAATTTAACATCCATCCTTCATTTTGCAGAGGAGGAACGCTCAGAACAAAAAGCTGCAAATGATAAATAACATTAGGCAAGGAGGCTAGAAGATATGCTGCAGCAAGAGATCAGCCAATTCTTAGAAAGTTTCTTCACGGCAAATTCATGCCAGATCACAGATAAACAGCCAGGATTTATGACTGTGCAGTTAACAATTGAAATGGATAAAGAGCTGATGAATCGGCCTTTTTACTGGACCTATCTTGAAAAAACCGGCGGTATTCCAAATCCAATGCAGCTGACATTTCTTACAGATGCAAAACAGGTTCCTGAAGATTTAAAAGGAGAAATCATGCATTTTGGTGCACCGCGGCTCCATCAAATTTTCAGGACGAGCAAGAAGCTCGGAAGCCACATCCGCCTTTATGAAAGTCCTCTGAACAAAGGAAGATCGCAATCTCTGCATCCATGGCTTGGAGTAACTATCATGGTATCTTATCAGAGTGATAAAAAGAAGGACCAGCTATATTCAATCGGTCTCCATTTAATCAGCGGCGCAATCATTGAAAACTTCCAGGATCAATTGGAAAAAATGACGCTTACTCCCCGCATTCCTGATCTTTGTTTTACGACCTCCCCCATGATTAAGGAACAAAGCGGCTTAAATCGAATTCAAAACTATATTCAATCCATTATTGAGCAGGATGATCACTCATGGGCGGAAGATGCCAGACAGCGCTGGAATGCTGATATGATGCTTCTCAGCCATTTTTATGAAGATCTTGATGAAAAACCGGAAGCCTATCAATTAGAAAAAGAAGCATTAAAAGAATTATATGATCCGCAAATAAATGTATCGATTGTCAATGGAGGTATTTTTTATTTGTCGCAAAATGCATTCAATTAATGTCGAAAACGGCAAAATTTCATTTTCAATAAAGAAAATGGGATTTTGCCATTTGTATTATTTCGAAAAATTTCCTGTCGTTTCTTAAAAACAAAACCCATCAAAATGCCTACAATAAAGGAATTTACACCCAATTAATTCTAATATTTTCAAAAAAATTAATTTTTTTTTTGCAATCGACACAATTCAGCAGAAAAAGTAAAAATCATTTTTTATAATAGTAGTAAATAAGATACATTAACCTTAAGGACTAAAGAAACAAACATTGATTTATGCAAAACGGACGATTGCACATAATCAGACAAAGGCAAACTTGCTGAAAGGCAAGGACGCAAAGTCACAGATCTAAGGTTCACAAAAACTATGATGGCTGGACTGCCTGAAATACTGAGATGTATTTTAGGAGGAGATAAAATGGAGATGTTAATGAAGGATGTAGAGAAGATGGATCAGGAATGGAAAGAGTTAATCCTGTCAGCATTGGAAATGGGCATCAGCAAAGAAGAAATTAGAGAATTTTTGAAAACGCAAACACTTAAAAATTGACAAGCTAGAATTGTACATATTTTTTTGTAAAAATTGTTCTATATATATAACACCACCTTCGTTATATGCTATAATGGCTCTGGGAAGGTGATCATATGATTGGTGAACGCATCCGTAAATACCGCAAAGAACGAGGACTTTCTCTATCAGAACTTGCTGATCGCGCTGGTGTTGCTAAATCGTATTTGAGTTCAATTGAACGGAATCTGCAGTCTAACCCTTCTGTTCAATTTCTTGAAAAAGTCTCATCCGTGCTGGGAGTATCTATGAATACCCTGATTTTAGAAGAAGCCATCTATGAGACTAAAAAAGATAATCTTGATAATGAATGGGCAAACCTTGTGAAAGAAGCGATGAATTCTGGTGTGACGAAGGATCAATTTCGTGAATTTCTTGAATTTAACCGGTGGAAAATGAACCAAGATAAATAATAAATTCGTGCACCAAATTGAAAAAAACCTAAAAATCAGGTTTAATTCATTTGGTGCTTTTCACTATCGGTGCCACATGAAACTGAATTAAGCCGAATTAATAATAAACAAAGACGTTCCGGTATTTTGCCAGAACGTTTTTATTATGCGTATTTATTAACATGATCGGGTAATTTCATCCTATTGTTGGAAATATATTTTTCCGGATTAAATTTAGCCGTATGCACCGATCGAATAGCTTTAATGTTTGTCAGATCATTTGTGCAGATTGGACAAATCCACCGATCTGCAGGACAGCTGCTGAATGATGGCTGATAACAGCGATTGCAAAGTTTTTTATACATTAACCTGTCCCCCGCTCTATATGAAAATAATATGAATCCAATAGACATGCATCGCGAGCACAATTCCATAACCAAAGGAAGCTGTATAAGCAATGAATTTTACTGCCGATGAAGAAGGCAGGCACCTGAAATAAATAAATAAAAGCAACAAAATTGAAAAGGTCAGTTTGAAACCTGCAAATAAAAGGGGATGTATCTCATAGAGCAGCTTCATAAATGGATTCGCTTCAGCGATTAATCCGTATTTAAGACCAATAACAGTAAGCAAAGCATCTAATGCATTAACAACAGCCAAATATATGAAAACACGTTTCAAGGGCGTCTCCCCTTTTTGGTTGATTGACCGTTAATATTTCTTAATTAAGAACGTTTTTGCTGCCATTTACTGCTGCATAATCTATTTTTATGCACTCTTTTCAATCAGTTATTATTTATAAAGATCTATTAAATTATAAAACGTTAATGACAAATAATATATCATCAAAAACCGCCATATTTTCGTTTTAAAGAACGTTTTCCGCACACAATCTGCTATTTGCTTTAATTATCTTACTATCTCACCACTTTATTAAGAACAATTTGTTCTATATAATGAAATCAAACTGATAGTAAAGGAGCATTCTTGATGATTGGGGAAAGGATTAAATCTTTACGGCAAAAGAAAGGATACTCCCTTTCTGAACTAGCAGAGCTTTCAGGAGTTTCAAAATCCTATTTAAGCTATATTGAACGGGATATTCAAAAAAATCCTTCCATGCAGTTTTTGACTAAAGTTGCTGTATCATTAGGAACAGATCTTGAACAGCTTCTTGCAGAAGATCAGGATTCAAAACCTAAGGCGGAAAAACAATTGGACGAAGAATGGACGGATCTCATTTCTGAGGCAATTGACCAGGGTTTGACGAAGGAAGATTTTCGCACCTTTCAAGATTTTATTAAATTCAAACATTATAAAGAAAAAAAGAAAAAATGAGCAGGTAATCCGCAAAATGAAAAAAAGAATAAAGCCGCTGCTTTATTCTGATTAATCTCCCCCGCCTCCTCCTCCTGAATCTCCTCCGCCTCCCCAGTCAGAGGAGCCAGAGTCAGAGTGATGGCGATCATCCGAATCTGTTCCCGCAAAAGGAAAAATTGCGGAGGAACCGTTGCTTCTGTGCCTGTTTTTGCTTCTATTCCCATCTGTAACAATTGCAGCAAGAAGGATAATAAAAAAGAAAAGGATCACGAATACCATATTATTGCCCCCTTCGGATAAAAACCCATTTTTGAATAATGGCTCCCTTTTTGGTAAAAATAACTAAAAAGGAAGGTGATACGTTTGAAAAAATCGATTGTTTTATTGCTTCTTCTCTTTATATACGGATTAACTCCTTCATTGGTTTCAATTTCCAGTGATGTTTCTGCCGCACAGCATACAGACTGGAAGAACGTTGCTGTTAATGAGACAAAAAAACGTTATCCATTGTCACAGGTTCTATTTGCACAAAAGATTTGGGATAATACCAAAAAGAATCAAACAGTAAAACAATATAAAGTTACAGTACGTGAAGGAATGAAAGACATTGGCGTTTTCGTAACAATTTCTTACGATGCCAAAACAGAAAAGGTAAAAAAGATTCAAGTATTAGAAGAGGCAGACTAATGGATTAAGAAACAATACCAGAAAAGGCACCCAAACGGGTGCCTTTTCTGATTACACAAGGAGATTCTGTTTTAACTTCTCTATCTGATCCTGATTTATGCCGCAAACCTCTTCCGCATAATTTTCAAACGTTTCGTGCTTCTTCAAAATTTCCTCATAGACTTTAAGCAAATATTCCCGTCTCACTTCTAAAACCGGTTTTAGCTGTTCAGCTGAAACGCGGAACAAACTAAAATATCTAATAAAACGCTCTATTTTTTTCATGCGCGGCCCAATTAGCTCGTTTGATATAAGATAATGATGCGTGACATCTTCAATCGAAGCTCCTGCCAAAAGCTGAATAAAAGCTGAAATAAAACCTGTTCTGTCTTTACCCCCAGTACAGTGGATAAGAGCAGGAAGCTTGCTTTCATTTGAAAGCTCCTCCATAATTTTTCTTAACTGCTTCCCGCTGTCAAATGCCATTTGACCGTAAAGATTTTCCATAACTTCTAAAAAATCAATCCTGCCTGATTGCCCTGCAAGAAATTTAAAGAATTGTAAATGCGTAAATTCCTGGCTTTGATCCTGGAAAGAAACTTTTATTACGTTTACCCCGTGTTCAACCGTTATTTTACTTGGCTTTGATTTTTGTTCTCTCAATGTTCTCAAATCACAAACCATTTTAATGTTCAGCTGTGACATCTTATCAAGATCTTGCTTAGATAATTTAGAAAGCTCATCTGAGCGGAAGATAACACCTGTTTTTATTTTCCGCCCATCTTTTGTGACAAGTCCCCCAATATCGCGGAAATTATAAAGTCCATCAAATTTTGGATGCATATCATTCTCCATTTTTTATAAATTCACTCTTTCATTGCTTTTCAATCCACAATAATTCTTTCATCTAAGGGAAAATACTTGCAGATTTTTAAAGCTAACTACTGCGATTGCCTGTATTGTAACTTCTGCACGTGCTGCAAGCTTTTCCTGAGTGAAGTCAAATCTTGAACGCATGTTCTTCACTCGATTTTCATCACGTTGATCACTTTCTGCCGATTTCTCCTTGTATTGTAAGATTGAAAATATTTATTGTAAAGCCTGCTTAACATTTCACATCAAAAAAAGTGCTGGTATGAATTGCACCCAAATATTAGATCATTCTAACATTGTGGGGTCACTTCATACCAGCACTTGCCCTTTTATCTTCTTTTCTTCATAAAAAACATGACGGCAAATGGCAAAATTCCGAACCATCTGCTTGCAAATGGAGTCCGCTCTGTTTTACGGATTGACTTTTTGGCTTTTCGTACTTCCTTTGGTGTATCCATATAACGAACTAATTGCTGTGTCATATATTTCACATAATCATTGGCAGACAAAACAAACACCTCATGCACACTTTTTTATTCAGTATAGCCAGTGTTTTGTCTTTCTAATCTCTCAATCATTTCTTCAGTAACTTCATTGATGGATTTTCCTGTCGTTTTCATCATGAATGAACAATCTTCATATGCAGTTTTTCGGGACAAATACAATTCAGTGAGATCTTCTTTTGAAGCATGGAGGGCAAGAGGCCGATTTTTGTCCTCTTTCAGCCGTTCAAAAATGACATCTAAATCTGTATGTAAAAAGACAACTATTCCATGCTCCAGCATATACTTCCGGTTTTCGGCGCGCACAGGAAGCCCGCCTCCCGTTGTAATGACCGCATCTACAAGCGGAAGCATCCGGATGGATTTTGTCTCAAGATCCCGGAAGAATTCTTCTCCCTTTTCTTTGAAGATTGTTTTCACTTCTTTTCCGGTCTTTTCTGCTATGAATTCATCAATATCATAAACAGGGACTTTCAGCCTCTCAGCCAAGGCTTTTCCGATGGTTGTTTTTCCTGTTCCCATAAATCCTGTTAAAAAAATCGCCTTCACAAACATTCACTCCGCATTTTTTTCATAACTTTAACACAGATTTGCTCTTAATGGGAAATGATTTTCAAGCGTGCTGCTAATATACCGTCCAATAGACAATTTTCTTTTGAATGATGCTGTATCTATATTTAGCAGAAGTAAAATTCTTATTTTCTGTTTCGCATGAAAGTTCTACAAGAATATATTCAGGATCAATTTCACTAACCGTATAAACGATTGTCCCTTTTTTAAATTTTATGAGCTGCTGATCTGTCATCTCTTCTCCAGTAATTTGATGTAATGAGTGTTTCACACCGTATAGCATAAGATTTTCTAATAAAACCGACTCGCTCCTATCCTCATAAAACTTTTTTTCTGTTATATATAAAGCGGAATGATGAAAGAGAATCATAAGAAAAAAGAGAGACAGTATCGAGACTGAAGGAAGAATATACCCGCTTTCATTTTTCATTGCATGGCCCTCAGTTCATGAAAATTTCTGAAACTGCAGCGGTATTCTTTATCTGTCATACTTGTAACCATAAGAGCGGCACCGCCAGCTATCGGCTCAAATTTAATCGTTTTGACATTTCTCAGACCGATGATATGCCCCGTTCCATCAACTTGTCTGCGGATAAGAAATCCGTATTTTTCATATTCAATGATTCTTCCTGATTTAGAAGTGAATGATATTCTTTGCGGCTCAACAATTAAATTCGTCCCTTCCCGCATTTCGATCAAGATCTGCTGCTGAAAAACTTCCCATTCCAGAAGATTCAAATCATTCTCTCTTTCGGATATTCCATAAAGATAAGGGATAAGAATGGCGGAAGAAGAAACAATTATTATGACAATGCTTAAAGAGAAAAGCATGTTAAGAAACGTAAATCCTTTATTTTGTAAAAGAATAAAGGCATTCAGCTTCCGCAGCTTTCTGACTTTCCCATTTGATGCAGGCTTGATCAATGCCTTCCTCCTTGCTCCATGTAATCTCAAATCTTTGATTATTAACGGAAAGATTGAAGTTCTCTTTTGCAGAGTTTTCAAAATTCAGGGTTTCAATGTGATCTTTCAGCAGAACCAGGGCTTCATGCTTAAGCTTAGATTCTTCCCGCTCTATTTTTATGTATACCGATGCAGGAAGAAGCATAAGAGAAATCATCGACCATATACTGAAGGCCATCAGTATTTCAGCCAAAGTAAACCCATTACAGCCCTTCAACATTCATTCGCCCCATTCCCATATAAAAGATCATCCTGTATTTCTTTTTGCGATAGGCAACATTCATTGTTCCGCTTGCTGTTATTCCGCCTTCGCTGTTAAATTGGACCCTGGCATCCATTGTTGCGGGGGTAATTTCAATATCGAAATCATAGGTTACTGTAAATAACCTCTTTGCCGGTATCCCGCCCTCTACACCGATGTACTGGTTTTTAGCTGTATCAATAAGAATCATAACCCCTTTTTTATTCGAGATTGCATGCTGCTGAGCATAAAGAACATCCCTTTCAAGCGCTTCAAAAAATAATTCTGCCGTTTTTTGACTTTGAAATGGCTGTATGATAAGAATTGTTACCATCATCAGGACAGATACAATACTCATCACCATAATCGTTTCTGCTAACGTATACCCTGATTCAATCTCCTGTCTTCTCAGCAACCTTGCCTTCGCCATCAATAATCAGCTCGGTTCCATTCGGGCATACAGGTGACTCCTCAATATATTTCTCTGTCTTAAGATCATCAATTGTAGGTACCGATTTTAGTTCAATTTGATAGGCAGCGGACTGAGCCTGTACCGTATTTTTCAAACCTTCGCATCCTTTTGCCTGAATATTTGAGTGATGCTTCGGAATGTTCGGAATGGTGATTAAAAGCAGGACAGAAATTACGAGCAAGACGATCAGCATCTCTATTAATGTAAAACCTTTCTCATTTTTAACCATGGTGGTCCTCCTCTTTTTTATAAACCTTCCATCATGTGATACATAGGCAAAATCATTGATAAATACATCAATAAAACCGTCACTCCCACAGCCAAATAAGCGGCAGGCTGAATCATCATGATCCATTTCATTAATGTGCCTTCAAGACGCTCAAGAACAAATTGACTGTAAGTGTAGAGTTCCCTTGCTAAATTTCCATTAGCTTGTCCGTGCCCAATTACTTGGGTCATTTCTTTTTCATAAAATGAATTCCGTTCAACTAAACCCTCAAATCGCTCCCCTTTTTTTAGATGTTCAATAAACCAGGAAGCTTCATCCCTGTAAAAAGGGAGCAAATTTTGATTTTCAAAGACTGTCAGGCTTTCATATATAGATAAGCCGCCTTTCAGTAAATTGCTTAACTGAAGGGAAAAGTAGTAGCTATTAATCAGGATCACAAATTTCTTCCAGAGCGGAATTTTTACCGCATATCTCATTTTTTCCTGAGGAGGCAGCTTTTTAAAATAAAGGGTGTAAAAAATGCTCCCCAATACAAGCAGAAGGACAATTAATACAATAGAAATCTTAGTTCCCTCAAAAATCACAAATAGAATTTCCGTCAATATACTTGGCTTTATATTCATGGAATGATAGATTTGCTGAAACTGCGGAGCGATAACTGACTGGGAAATATAAAGAAGAATGCCGATTGTGAAAAAGAGGAAAAGAGGATATTGCAGAACGTTCTTGATTTTTTCATGCTGTACCAGTTTGCGTCTGAGCATTTCTCCTCCTTCTCTAAGAGCCGTTTCAAGATCTCCATGCCGTTCTGCAAAGTACAAATAACTTAGAACTTCAGTGTGAAAGCACAGCTTTTCAAAAGCTGTGCGGACAGGAACTCCTTTGGATAATTCCTGCAGGCAAAAGAAAACAGCTTGTTTTTTCTCCTCATTTAAATCAATTGATGTGAATTTCATTGCTTCATTTAGCGTATATCCTTTTTCTAAAAGATCGCTCAGTCTATTTAAGAACAATGCCTGATCTTTAATCAGCCACTTTTTTTTAATCCTCATACTGATAAATCCACTTATGCATAGATTGATTAGATAAATAACCTAACGCGATTCCTTTTTTAATCACATCTTTTAAGGTTGTATAGTCACATTCCACTGCTTCTCCCTTGGCTTCCTTTAGGGCGAGAGTGAGATTTTTCCCATAAAGCATTTCGAAAATTCCAAGCCGTCTGGACTTTCTCATTTTTTTGCAGTGCGGTGAACAGGCATTCGTGCAAAAAGGGCATTTTACCGCTACAAGTCTTTGTGCCACAACTGCTAAAAATGTTTGTTCAATTTCAGATAAACTGACATCAAACTCAAGCATTCTGTAAATAGCTCCTTTTGCATCTCTAGTATGCATCGTTGATAATACTAAGTGCCCTGTCAGCGCTGCTCTGACTGCAATTTGTGCTGTTTCCCTGTCCCTGATTTCACCTACCATGATAATGTCAGGATCATGCCTTAAAATAGCTTTTAATCCAACAGCATAAGTAATTCCGGCCTTTTCATTAACTTGTACTTGCAAGACTTCAGAGCTTTTTGTTTCAACAGGATCTTCAAGGGTAATAATGCTGCGGTTAAAATGTTTTTTTGCGTAATGAATCAGAGAATATAGAGTGGTCGTTTTACCTGAACCTGTCGGGCCGGTAAATACCATCAGACCATGAGAGTGGTTAATAAAGGAGAGAAGCTTATTTGCTGTGCGGGGAAACAGAGAAAGATGCGCCAGTGAGGGAATCATTTCATTTGGCAGTATGCGGATCACAAGACTTTCTTCGAAAATGGTTGGTAGTGTTGAGAGACGGAGCTGAACATCTATGGCATCATTTGAAAGGGCCAGGGCACCATTTTGCGGCCTTCTTCTTTCACCAATATCCATAGATGCCAAAAATTTGAAGTGTGCGATAATCCGTTCACATACCTCTTTTCTGATGGAACGCTTTTCGATAAGATCATCATCAATACGATATTGAATAACGGCATCCTTTTCCCTCGGAACAAAATGGATATCTGATGCTTGTAATGAACACGCTTCTTCCACAATTCGTTCACTTAATAATTCGATTGAATTCATGAGATCCTCCTTTCTGATCGATTAAACAAAGCGTACTTTATTTTTATACAAAATGCACATCCTTAAAATTCAGTTTTATTATCCATTTTAGCTGTTTTTCCATCTGAAAATTTCATAATCTTCAGGATAAAATAATAATTTCACGGCTTATTGTATAATTTTGCTTGTTCTGACAATAATGAATAGAGATTTTCATTGGGCTATAGCCAAGCGGTAAGGCAACGGACTTTGACTCCGTCATGCGCTGGTTCGAATCCAGCTAGCCCAGTTCAATAAGCATAGAAAAAACCCCGGGAATGTCCCAAGGGTTTTTTCTATGCTTCTCTTTTTGCATAATAAATGTACGGCTTGCGCTTTGATTTAAGCAATGACGGTTTCATATAATATACCCGGTAACCGCTGTTTAGAATTTCATGGTCAATGTATTTAAGTTTGTTTTTTTTAGCGAAATCTTTTGAGGCTTTCTCAATGCTTACTTCATTGGAAATATAATTTGGACTTGAATAGTCAGTTGCTACATTCCTATTGCCAATGCCCTCTAAAAAGAATTGAATTTCTGTCATTTCAGCTCCACCTTTTCGTTCTTTATAATGAACTATTTGTATTCACTATACAAAGAAAATGGCGGATTGAAAATAGCCAAAAATGGTTGATTTCCTAATATATAATTTATTTACTTTGTATTTCTGGCGATTCCTCTATTATCCTCACTTTTTCGTTTCCGATAAAGAACAAAGCGTTCTTTATAAATTATGATACAGATTTATGAATTTCCTTTTTCTTTGCAAGTTTTGTCAAAGCTTGGGGATTATAACCAACAACCAGCTTTTTTCCATCTGTTATAATCGGTCTTCTTAAAAGCTTAGGCTCGTCAATAATCAGTCTTATGACATCTGATAATGGAAGATCATCAATATTTAAATTTAAATCTTTATACGTTTGGCTGCGGGTAGCTAAAATCTCATCCATGCCATCTGTTGTTAGCTGAAGAATTTTCTGAAGTTCTGTATAAGAAGGAGTTTCACGAAACAAATGCTTTTCACTGAATTCGACCTTGTGCGCTTTTAGCCAATGTTTCGTTTTTCTGCATGATGTGCAGCTTGGATAACTATAAAAGAGTAACTCGTTCATTGTTCTTCATCTCCCATTCTTGTATAAGGTTTGAATAAAAATAACGCTCTTCCGGCAGCAATTCTTACTTTCTAATTCGATTGTACAGTATTTGTTTAACTTTTGTACAGCGATAAACCTTGAATTAACCATCTTTTTTTCATGAAAAGTTTACACTTTGTTACATAAATGGCACTTCTAGAATGTAAACGCTATTTACAATGGTATTGGACGTACATTATAATAAAAAAAGTGATGGACTTAGGGACTAAACAAAGGAGGGATTGACATATGGATCGCATGTTCCGAGTATTAGGCTTTTGGACTGGCATCTTTGCTGTCATGTTTTATTTGGGAGATATGAAAACGACTTCATTATTATTCTTCGGACAGACTGGATTTTTCGTGCTTTTATCTTATTTAAAATTATCTGAACGCATGTATATTTACATTTTTGGAGCATATTTAACCGTTTTCTTCGTAGGCTTTACATATTGGACAACATTTATGATGGTGCCTGGACAGGGCGGACATTAATAAATAAAAAAGGTGAGCTGCCAGATGCAGTTCACCTTTTTTTAATAGATATCTTTTTCCTTAAGGCTTGTACCCTTTTCATGTATAAATACTTGAAAAGAAGAACTCATCCCATCCGGCATAATTAAATTTCTGATCGCTCTATTTTGTTTGGCCGCTTCTCCAAAGGGATTTAGATCTCCATTTTCCAAAAGGTATGAGAGAATTCCTGCGTTCGCCAAAAATAGATCCTGCCTTTCGCTTTTCAGCAAATTCCAGCCAAACTCCACTGCCCGTTTCTCAAGTGCATCAAAGTGGATGTGTGCAGTCAAATCCATTTCAAAAGGGTTCGAAAGCGGAGTCATCATTCTATGCCTCAAGTACCCTCTCATGCTTCCTTCATATCTGGCTGGATGCTGCCATTCTTTATTTGTATATCCATAGTCAATTGTAACAATGACTGCCTGATCTGCTAAGGCATTTATTTTTTCTAAATATTCGAGCATGGCGAGCGGAATCTCAAAGCGCTGTCCTTCACAAAGCTTGATTCCCTGCCAATTTAAGTACTGTTTTATTTTATCATTTTTTAAAGGAATACGTTTTTCTACAAGTTTATTTTCTTGATTAAAGGAGATCCGCACTTCAAACAATTGATTATCCTTTTTTTCTATAACCTCGACAGGAAAGGCATCGAACAGTTCGTTTGAAAATAATATGCCGCTGTATGGTTTTGGGAGTTCATCTATGGAAGAAATAGATGTATGGCGGTTTATCTTCACATTTGCTGATTGCAGTTCTCTGTGAAATCCGCTTTTTTCAACCGAATATACGTTCAATACTTTGAATGTCTCTGGAGAAATTTCCTCCCATTCGCGGAGCATGGCTGAAAGAAATCTTCCTGTTCCCCCGCCGAGCTCACAAAAGAAGGGCTCTGCAGCCCCGCTTTTTACGAGCCTTGCAAACAGATTGGCAAATACTTTTGCAAAAACATCAGAAACATTGCTGGACGTATAAAAATCCCCGTCTTTGCCGATTTTTTTGTCCCTTTTTGAATAATAGCCGAGCTCTGGATGATAAAGGACAAGATTCATGTATTCTGAGTATGTGATCGCTCCGCCTTGATTATTTATAAAGTCAATAACAGACTGAATCATCTTTTCTTTAAAAGCCATTTAAATATGGATTGCTTTCCATTTCGAGTTCGATTGTTGTATCTTGTCCGTGTCCAGGAAGAACTATAGTATCTTCTGGAAGAGTAAGCAGCTTTTGATGAATGCTTTTTATTAATTGACCATGATCACCCTGCGGCAAATCAGTTCTGCCGATACTGCCTGCAAATAAAGCATCCCCTGAAACAACAAAGCCGCCTTCTTTAAAATAAAAAGAAATGCTGCCTGGTGAATGTCCAGGTGTTTCAAATATTTGACAGGAAAAAGAGCCCAGTGTGAGTGCATCTTCCTGGTCAATTAAGTGATCTGCTTCTCGCGCAGAAATGGTCTGTGACATAAAAGCAACCGATCCGTTCATGGCTGGATTTGAAAGCCATTTTTTTTCTAGACGGTGAATGTATACCGGTATCTTAAATTGATCCCTTATCTCATCTACAGCTCCAATGTGATCAAAGTGTGCATGTGTCAGCAAAATCGCGATTGGCTTTAATCCTCTTTTTTGAATATGCTGAATCAACTTTCTGCCTTCACTTCCAGGATCGATGACAAGACATTCTTTCACCGCATTCGATACTAGATAACAATTCGTTTGGAGAGGACCTAAAGGCATCTGCTCCCATTTCATATGAACACCCCGATTGCATGATTTTTCTTTCTATTTTACACTAAACTTATGTTGAACTAAATATCAGGGAGTGAAATGCGGGGTGAAAGTATATTACGGAGTCGAATATCATTCAGACGCAGATGTTAAAGAGATCATTGCCGACTATGAATACTGTGATTCAGATGGCAGCATACTGATAACAGATTGCTCCGAGCAGGCAATTCTATTAAAAAATCAATTTATCGCCAAAAACATTTATGAGGAAATGCACGAATTAATCCAGCTGCACCCCACTGAGATATACAGTTCTTATACAGACTATGGAATGATTACAGAGTCACGCAATTACTACCTATTCAAGGAAATGGTCTGTCAGTTTCAGCTTAAATCAACTGAAATCACTCAAATGAAAATGTGCATCCTGCAAATTGAAGAACATTTACTCGCTGTCAGTGATCAGACGTTTTATGCCGGCAGCAATGACTCTGAGCTTGTTCAAAAAATTGCTCAATCATATGAAGTAACGGTTGATTTCGACCTCGACAAACAGAATGAAAACGTTTAAAATATTAAAAGGAATATTTTGTTTTTCATTCTGTTTACATTTCACCATTAACAAAAGACTTACATACGTCAGGGGGCTTCAAAATGGGATTAGTTATTATATTCGCTCTTGTTACATTACTGTCTGTATACGGACTTTACCGCTCGTTTAAAGGCAAAAACGTACTTGGCATCGTCTTTGCCGGAGGTACTCTTGCAGTGTTTGGATGGTTCACTTTTATGACTATCATCCATCATGGATTTCCGACTGCGCATTAATAATAAAAGTGCAGGTGCCCGTTTAGTGAAAATAAGGCACAGCAGGAATTGCCAATACCTGCTGTGCCTTATTGTTCGAAGAGTATGAACAACTCTGCCCGGCAGCGAAGCGCAAACCAAAAAAGCGGCTCGAGTCAGTCTGCGCAAGCAGACATAGACTAGAGCCGCTTTTTCTTTTCCCAAAGTGATTACAGCTTTGAATGACGGTTTACACTGTTTAGCTTGCTCTCCATCGTTGAAGGTTTATCTCTTCGGTCATCGATGCGGATATTAGTAGCCACACGCTGAATCCCCTTCTCAAACGGTGATTCATGAATGGCTTTAATCACATTGAGCAAATCAGATAATTCACCCTCAATAATTGTATTCATTGGAGTAAGCTGAAATTTAATTTTGCCTTCGCGCTCAAACTCTTTAAGAATAGATTGAACGGCAGCCACATATTCACTAACACTTGCCGTTTCAGTTCCTATCGGAATAACAGTTACGTCTGCAATTGCCATAAATTCTACCGCCTCCTTAACCCTGATGTCTTTTCATTTTACAATACCTTTAATTTCGGAGTCTTTCAAGTTAATTACATATTCCAAATAGGATCCGTACAAAGCAAGTTCTCCGTTTGGAGAAAGTTTGATGTCGCTGTTATCCATATTTTTTAAGACAATCTCAGTTTTTTTATTCTTAGGATCAACGGCTGTTAGATTGAATTTATTTTCTTCTGCTGGAACAAATGTATAAAACAGGCCGCTTCTGCTTGAATAATCAAACTCAGGCACAAGCCATTCCGAGTAAAGCGGCAGCAGCTCTTCTTCAAATGAATAGATGTAATCCTCGTAATTACGATCATAAAAAGTATAAGAACCGATTGATTCTTCTTCATTCTCAACGACAACAGCAAATGAAAGATCTTTAAAATTCGCGTGAGAAATAATATGTTCTGCAATCAGGATTTCTTTATTGCTCGCTATAGAATGCTTATATAATGGAGCTGTAAGTTGAGGTTCCGCTTCATCCCATTTCAGATACGTTACATCCTCATCAGAGAGCCACTGAATAAATGGAATTTCCACAGGATTTTTATCTAATGAGAAATCGCTCATATTCAATATAAATGTTTGAAACGTCCAGTTTTCATCAAAAGAGGTCAAAAATAAACGTTCTCCGGAAGGACTCCATGAAAAAGTAAGCTCAGAAGAGGGAATAGACCTTTTCGTCTTTACATTTCCCATTGGATCAATTATCGTCATTTCTGCCTCAAAACTTGATGGACTGGCATGAACTAGAATTAAGTTTTTATCAGGATTCAATTCGAGCTGCACGATTGACGCTGCGGATTCGAAAATTTTCTCTTTTTGACCTGTAAAAAGATTATATTTATAAACCGTTGATTTTTCTGCATTCTCGCTTAAATATAAAACATGCTGATCATCAAGCCAACCTTCAACTGAAAAGAAATTCTCATCCGCAATGGGAATAAGATTTTTTTCCTCAAGAAAATCCACTGAAAGGTATCTTTCTACTGTTGCCGGCTTCCGCATCTCTGCAAGTTCAGAAACATCATGAGGGTGATGAGATTGCTGTGAACAGCCAGTGAATATGATTGCCATAATGAATGCCAGTAATGTAATTCTGAATCTCATCAACAAATACTCCCCTCTTATAAGTCACATCTAGTATTACGTTTCAGTCAGCCTGCTTGTTTCATTATTTTAAAGAATATAATGATGCCCAGAAAATCCCTCTGCTCTTTTCATAAATTTCATCAAATTGGTTCAGCGGAAGCGGATTGACTCCAATCCCCAGTTCTATCGTAAAACCGCATTTTTTCTTATCATAAATAAACCAATCCCGAAAACCTGCATGACTGTCTATATTCTTTATCGCTTTATATCCGCTGAGACGGCTGTATTCGGTCACAACGGCCAATGCTTCCTCCGGTTCACAGTTCATGTACCCCCAGTAGATCTCCTCTCCCTGGGTATGTACAGCCACTATGAGATCAAAGTCACTGGCATTTGCAAGCTCAGCCATTGCAATTGATTCCGGTTCAGTAAGGGGCGCATCTCCAGGATAATCTCTCGATGAAGGAATTTTAGGTATTTTTCTTTCTTTTTCTATCTCCCAGTAAGCAGGATACTGGTTATTCAGATCTACTCCATTAATATTGGCTTTCCATTGCTCGAAATCTAAACTGTTGTTATTCATGAAAAGGACGGATTGATAATGAGAATGCTCAGCAGGCAGTCCATTGATCACAAGCTGAACCCCATCCGGGTTAACCATCGGAACAAAAGATAATGTGGTATTTTGATACAGTTCCATCGCAGCGTGCCCTTCAAATGCGCCTCCATCTGCAACTGCTTCAAGATACTCATGCAGCCAGCACATTAATACGGATGTTGTAATCCATTCATTTGCATGAAACGATCCATTCATGTGTACTTTTTTTGTCCCTGTTCCAATCAAAAGTTCAAATATAGGAAGGCCGAGTACGCTGTATCCAATAGTTCGCTTCTCTATAAAAGGAAAGGCTTCCGTTACTTTTGCCAGATCTTCAAGAAGAACATTGTAATCGTATGCCCGTTTTATTTGGATAAACTCTGATGACTGCGGTATAGAATCATGACCCTCGTAAAAGTCTATTATATTCCTTAGTGGTGTCTCTTTGGAAGTGGACGATATGTGACATTTTAATTTTTCTGTAAAAGGAATATGGAATGTTTCACCGGACTTAATAAACGTTGTTTTCAAATGAGGATTTGAATCGTAAAGCAGCTGCTCATGGACGTTTAAAATACTCGACAGCTCCTTTAAGGTTGTGTTTTTTTCTGATCTGACTTTCATCCTGATTCCCCCTGACTTTTTGGTCACTATTAGCATATGATTTAACTTCCCTATTCTTGTTAAACGCTTTAAAACAGTCATAAAGAATGACATAAAAAAAGCTTTGGCCGCTAGGCCAAAGCTTTAGAATAGTTATTTATCGGATTCTTTTTCAGGCTCTTTCTTTTCTTTACCGTTTTTCATTTCATCATAGAAGCGCAAAAGATCTCCATAAATGATTTTATCTGAGTAATTTAATTCCTGCTTCGCTTTTTCCATAAACGGCTCACATGCATTTTTATCTTCGGCAGGTTCGCCGGTTGATTTATCGTAGCATGTTCCGCTCGTATAGACGAATTTGTCTGTAATGAAGCTGCCATCACGAAGAACAGTAAACGGCAATTTGTCTTTCGAGAATAAATCTTTGCCGAATTCAATCTCTTCTTTCGTCTCAATACCCAATAAATGCATAAGTGTAGGACGAATGTCAATTTGACCGGAGACATCTGAAATCGTTTCAGGTTTTTTATCCGTTACACCCGGAATATGAACGACAAATGGGACCCTTTGCAACTGAATTTCATCAAAAGGCGTGACTTCCTTGCCTAAGAATTGACCCATTGCAGCATTATGATTTTCAGAAATGCCATAGTGATCACCATATAGGACTATAATTGAATTTTCATATAACCCTTCATCTTTAAGCTTTTGTATAAAATGTTTCAAAGCTTCATCCTGGTAACGGACCGTAGGGAAATAATTGTTCAATGTTTTACTGTTTGAATTAAACTCATCTACCATTTTATCTTCTTCATTCAGTTCGAATGGGAAGTGATTTGTGAGCGTAATATGTTTGCTGTAAAATGGCTGTGGCAATTCTTTCATATGATCAACGGACTGTTCAAAGAATTCCTTGTCTTTCAGTCCCCAGCCTACTGAATTTTCCTCGTTTACTTCGTAATCATTTACATCAAAGAATCTGTCGTACCCTAAAGCCTGATACATGATGTCACGATTCCAGAAGCTTTTATTGTTTGCATGGAAAACAGCTGAGTAGTAGCCCTTATCTTTCAATAATTCAGGAGTGGCTGCATATTCGTTGTTGCTGTTTGTGAAAAATACTGCACCGCGTCCAAGAGGGTAAAGCGAGTTATCCACTATAAACTCTGAGTCAGAAGTTTTCCCCTGGCCGGTTTGATGATAGAAATTGTCAAAATTGTAGCTTTCCCCAATGAAATCATTCAGGAATGGAGTAATTTCTTTTCCATTTATTTTTTCATTGATGACAAAGCTCTGTGTTGACTCTAATGAAACCATAATGACATTTCGGCCTTCTGCAATGCCGAACATATCATCATTTGGCTCTTTTTTATTTGCTTTTACATAGTTTTCAATCTCAGTCAAACTATTGCTGTCTGCCAGCGCACGCTGTGCAGATGTTTTAGACTGAAGAACTCCGTCATAAACATGAAAGTTATAAACGCTGATGTTCTTTACAAGCATTTCACGGTCAAATGAGCGTGTTAAAAGCTGAGGGCGCTCTGTTTCTGCTAATCCAAGGTTAAAGAAAAAGATTCCTGCTACCAATAGATAATAAGCTGTCTTTTCCTTTCTAGTGACAGATGATCCAGTCTGAAAGCTTGGACGTTTCATCAGCCAGATGAGGATGACGATATCAACAAGAAGCAATAAATCAAAAGGTTCAAATAATGACGATATACTGCTTCCGAGATCCCCCATATTGCTTGTCTGGAATAATACAGGAATCGTTAAGAAATCATTAAAGAACCGGTAGAATACAATGTTGGCTATAAGGACAGCAGTAACAATGATGCTTGCCCCTAAAATGTACCTGTTGCGGTTTTTCTCTTTCATAAACAGCCCAAATCCAAATAAGAACAGAAGAAAGCTTAATGGGTTTATGAACAGGATAAATTCCTGGGTAAAGTTTTCAATTTTAATGTCAAAACTAGTTTTGTAGACAATGTATGTTTTTATCCACATGAACAATGTCGCAATCAGTAAAAATGAAATTTTCGAAAGTGATTTTATACGCATTTCATAACCTCCTCATTCGTTAGAACCTGCGCAGCATATATTTTTTTATATTAATTCAATATTTTTTCCATAAATTAGGCTGAATCATCACAGCTAAACCATATCTTAATACTTCTTTAACAAAAAATCAATCGTTTTTAACATTTCCCTTACACTAGGATGATAGAATAATAATGTTCAGCTTATTCTTTCTACCCTATAATTAGACGTATAAAACATAAAAAAGTTTCATTAATATCAAAGTAAAACTTTTCCGAATATTCAAATCAAATAAGAAGGAGCCTTATCTATGGGAGATAGGGCTCCTTCTTATTATCGTTTATTTTATTTTTTATATGCTTTATACAGCCGAAAGCTTTGTTTTGACAAGCCAGGCTCCGCCGATTACCCCTGCGTCATTTCCTAAAGTGGCAATTGATATGGAAGCACCTTCTGCCACCCGCGGAAATGCAAAGCGTTTGAAATACTTTTCTGTATTTTTTCTTAAGTGTTCACCAGCTTTTGAAACCCCGCCGCCAATAACGATCTTTTCTGGATTTAACCCATTTGATAAGTTTGCAATAGCAAGGCCTAATTGCTTTGTAATATATTCAACAACTTCTGCTGCAAGCTGATCACCTTGTTCAGATGCTTCAAATACATCTCTTGAAGTAATGCTGCCGTTCTCTTCGTATAATTTTCTAAGCGGGCTTGGTGCCGAATCCTGATGCAGCTTTTCAACAGCAAGCCTTACAATACCCGTTGCAGAAGCAATTGTTTCCAGACACCCTTCTTTGCCGCAATTGCAAGGTGCGCCTCCCTCTACTACAGAAGTAATGTGGCCAATCTCTCCTCCTGCTCCGTTTACACCGTGAACAACCGTTCCATTAGAAATGATGCCTCCGCCTACTCCGGTGCCTAGAGTAACACAAATGACATCTTTGGCACCGTCTCCGGCACCTTTCCACATCTCTCCGATAGCCGCAATATTTGCATCATTGTCTATTACGGCTTTTAAGCCTGTTTCAATTTCAAGATGGTGCTTCAGCGGATAGTTCTTCCAGCCTAAGTTTACTGTTTCATAAACAAGGCCAGTTTCTAAATTCACAGGACCTGGTGCTCCCATGCCGATTCCTGCAAGCTTGGACTTTGTTTGCCCGAGTTCAGCAAGCTTCGCATCAATGGCCTTTGCTATATCTGTTGTGATTGATTTTCCGCTTTTATCTGTAGGTATTTCCCATTTTTCGATCATTTCTCCATAATGGCTGATAAACGCCATCTTAATTGTTGTTCCGCCTAAGTCAATTCCTACTAGCCATTTATCTGTCATTTTCAATGTCATCCTTTTTGATATATTTAAGAAACCGCTTGCACAACTTACTGAACGGTTTGCCTTACATTTTGTCTTTTACCCGCTCTCGCTCCTGTCTTAAAAGCAGCACTGCCATCTGGAAATCCTGAACTTCGATAAGATTCGAATCAAACAGCTGTCTGACTTCCATTTCCATCAGTTCTAAATCAGCTGAGCGATCGCCAATGTATATGATTGTTCCATACTTTTTTAAGAGCTGCTGAACATCATAAATTGTTTTCACTTTCCCACCTACTCATATGTTGCTTAATCTAACTACATTAAAGTATAAAGGAATGCTGTAATGCGTCAAGAGAATTATCATCTTTTAGATCAGATATCTTCTAAAATCGCAAGCTGGCTTTTATCCCAGAGCCAAATAAGACAGGAAATAAAAAAGAGAACAGTTTCCTGTCCTCAAAAAATCCGGGCAAAGTGAACTCCGTAGATATAGGCAGCACCTATGAATAGAATAGACAGAAAAGCTCCAATCAGCCTCAGTCCCCATTTGTTTTGTTTGGGGAGCTGAACTATCAGTGCAGCCAAAAATCCTCCCAGCAACCCTCCAATATGCCCTGCATTATCAATATTAGGAACAGCGAAGCCAAAAAGGAGATTAAGCACGATAATAAAGATTAAATTTGAGCCGATAGTTCTAAAGAACAAGTTTGGTTTGATTAATCCTAAAAAAAGCAGGGCACCGAAACAGCCAAAAATAGCGCCTGAAGCTCCTGCTGAAATGGAGGCGCTTATAGCAAAACTTGCAAGAGTTCCTGAACCGCCGGCAAATATATAAATAAACAAAAATTTTACAGATCCGTACATCCTCTCAACCGCACTGCCAATATAAATCAAGGCCAGCGTATTCATCAGAAGATGCAGCATCCCAATATGGAGAATAATTGGAGTGAAGAAACGCCACCATTCACCATTTATTATCAAGGGATTGTATTTAGCGCCAAACTGAATTAATACTTGAGTGTTTTGACTCCCTCCTGCCGCTTCTAAAAAGAGAAACATTAAGATTTGCAGCACAGTAAATAAATAGGTGAAGATTGGTTTTCCAAAATTGAAAATCTGGCTTTCTTCCTTTACTCTGCGATTTGATTGAATAATTGCCTCGCTTCTGAGTCTTACAGTATCATTCGGATCAAGTGATTTTTCTAAAGACAGCCCTACTCCAAGCATTTTGGAAAGGTATAAGACCATCTCTGCTTCATTGTCTTTATGAACAACAATTGATTTTATTGCCGTTTGTCCCTCCTGGTGCGTTTTTGCAATATGCACCTCCCACTCATCCACTGGAGGATAAGTTGAAATGTAAACGTTTAATAATTGTATCGGGCGCTTCCATGATTGTTTGCGTATCCGGTCAATGTGTCCGGCAGTCCTTTCAATATCCTGGTAAAGCTCTCTTCCCCAATCAAGATCCATCCTAATGAAACGTACAAGTTGAAACTTCTTATTTTTATATGGACCAAGCAAAACTTCCTGTTCATCTTCTGATAAACGGATGATCTGATAATTGTGTCTCGTCACAGCTTCATGAGTTAACTTCCAAAAAAGATTATCCCCGCTTATTCCCATATTCTTCTCTCCGAACTTTTAATCATATTATATCAGCTTACCCGCAACTTGATAAAGAATCGAACTTTCTTTCTATAACGGGACTGTTTTTGATGTACGATGTCACCTTTTAAATAATGAAAAAAACACCTGTTGGCCAACAGGTGAGCATTAATGAAAAGCACGGAACATAAATTTTTCCCTAATAAAAGGAATTCTCATGGAAAGCTGAATGAAAAAGTGTCGTATATTCGGCCTGCTTAGCACGACATTCATCAAACGGTAGCGATATTGGTAAAACGCAAGAATACCAAGGACCATAAGAAGTACAGAATTCAATTTTCGCATCTTCATCCCTCCTAGTGATACTTTTTGCCGCTACCTGATTTTTTATCCATGTTTTCTTTCAGTATACAAGTAAGGCTAAAAATGCTGCAGTAAAAATGGCTATGAAATTCACAGCATCATTATTTAAAAAACCTCTAATCTTCATGCTGCGCACCTGACAATGCTCGTATCGTTCTGTCGTTAATCCGCAGACTGGACATTTATAATACACTTGAACAGCAGCTCCAAGCACAGTATCAATCAGATTGCCTGTGAATCCGAAAAGAACAATAAGTAGGAAATCCATTTCTTGCACTGGAAAAACGGCATAGGCTGTAATTCCTATTAACAATGCACCTGCAAGCGCTGCACCAGTACCGAGAGAACTAACTGCCCCTGATGTTCCCTTCTTTACCTTTTTCAAGGTAAAGATCATCCTTGGCATTTTTTTGCTGAGTGTTCCAATTTCAGATGCCCAAGTGTCAGCATTTGCAGCAGCAACAGACGCGCTGTAAACGGCAAAACTGCCCTCAAAAGGCATATATGCATGAACAATGCTGATTAATGCAGAAACACCTCCATTTGCCAGCACTTGTGCTGCATCCCGCTGATCTCCTTTCACAAGCAGTTCGGCTGTACTGCTTTTGCGATCACGCTTAAATTTGCTCCAGAAACTTGAACTCCCAAAGAATATCCCGAGCACAGCTAATCCTGAATAGCCAAAACCTGCATAAATAGATATTCCAACGAAACCCGCAGCGAAGGCTCCGCTTATAGTCAACGACTTTAGCTTAAGACCAGCGATAGAAATAAAAAGAACAAAAAGAATGGCAAAAATGTGATCAGCCACCGGCAACAATCACCTCGTTTTCCGTCAAAATTTGATGCACAGGCAGATCATGCGCTTCAGCAGGAACAGCAGAGATCAACTGTGCCTCAAATGCGAGGGAGACAGAAAAACCACTGTACTGAGTCATATATCTGTCGTAATAACCGCCTCCATACCCTATCCTGTAGCCTTTTCTGTCAAAGCATATTCCCGGGACGATAAGCAGGTCAATCTCATCAGCCGGAACAAAAGCTGTTTTTGAAACAACAGGCTCTTTCAGACCGAAATAAACAGTCTCTAACTGATCCGTCGTCTGGAAGGTGCGAAATTCCATCTTTTTTTGATCGGGGTAGCATTTAGGTATGGCCACTCTTTTGTTCAGTCTTAAGGCCTCCTTTATTATCACGGCAGTATCCACTTCTCTGCCATTTGAAATGGTGATGGCAATGGTTTCACTCTTTATCCAGAACGGCTGGGCAAAAAGTCTTTTATTTATACGTTCGCAATGCTCTTCGTATGTATCGTTATCTAAAGATTTAAGCTTGCGTTTCACATCATTTCTAAGATTTGTCTTCATCATTCCAAAGCTCTCCCTTTAAAAATATATGAATAGGTATAAAAAAAACAGCAAGGAATAAATTCCTGCTGCTTACTTTGTTTCGCGGTGTAATGTAACCTTTTTCTCTCTAGAGCAATATTTTTTAAGCTCCATGCGATCAGGGTTATTACGTTTGTTCTTTTTAGAAATGTAATTACGTTCGCCGCACTCTGTGCAAGCTAGTGTAAGATTAACGCGCATGTTGATTTCCCTCCAAACTAAAAACTTATACTAAATCAGACTTAACTATAATAGCATTTTTAAAAAGGAAATTCCACATTATTTTATTTTTTTCTTCAATGTCTGAAAAGAAATGAGTTAAGAATCTCTTTTGGTATACTCTCTCCAGGCATTAGCCGCCTCTTCGTTGAGATCAGCGAGAGCTGAATGATCCTGAATCTGACAGTGCCCAATCATCCCGCCAAGACTGCAGGATTTTCCAATATAGCTGTTTTCCCATAGAATAGAATGAGTAACTACTGATTTTTCATGGATAATGGCTGACTCTGATAGAACCGTCTCTGGCCCTACTGTTGCCCCTTCATGGATAATCGTATTCTTGCTGATATAAATCGGCCCTTTTAACGTCACATCATCATGAATGGTTACCCCATCTTCCATCCAGATTCCCTTAGCTATCTCTTTGCCTTTAGATGGAAGGCTGACCTTATGATTGAGCATGTCAAACTGAGCTTCGCGATAAGTTGCAAGCGTCCCAATGTCTGACCAATATCCTTCCGCTTCAAAAATAGTGATTTTCTCATTATGTTTTAAGATAGCAGGAAACACATCTTTACTGAAATCATAATGAGTAAAGTCTTCTAAATAACTGAAAATTTTCGGATCCAGAATATAGATGCCCGTGTTGATCGAGTGCTGGGTAAGATCGCTCCAGTTAGGTTTCTCAAACATTTTTTTCATCTTTTTATCTGAAGACAAAAGCACTCCGTACTCAATCGGCAATTCGAGCGGCTTAGTAAAAATAGTCGCTGCTGCATGCTGATCCTCATGATGCTGTATGCCTGCCCTTAAATCAAAGTCAGTTAGAATATCTCCGCTGATGACAAGAAATGAGTCGGTAAGCAATTGCTCTGCAAGCTTCACACTTCCTGCTGTACCGAGAGGCATCCCGTCTTCACTGTAAGTGATCGTGACTCCCCATTTTGAACCGTCGCCAAAATAGGCACGAATAGAAGATGACAAATAATGCACAGTCATTATAATGTCCTTGATGCCGTGTCTTTTTAATAACTCAATGCTATATTCCATAACAGGCTTGTTTAATATAGGGACCATTGGTTTTGGACAGTGATTTGTAAGAGGTCTAAGCCTGCAGCCTTCTCCGCCTGCAAGGATCACAGCTTTCACATTTTTCAGCTCCTTATCTTTTAGGATAAAGCACTTTGTACTCGTTAATAACTTTATTAATTATATGTTCATAGGCGAAACGGCTCAAAACATCGTCATAACCCTTTTGAGCCAGCCGGTCTGCCAGCTCTTTATGTTGGAGTGCCTCTAGGATAGCTGATGCCAAAGCTTTTGAATTTCCCCGCTCAAACAGGAGTCCATTTTCAGTATGGTTGATAATTTCTCTTAAACCGCCGGTATTTGCGGCAATTGTCAGCTTTTTTGCCGCCATGCTCTCCAGTGCAACAATCCCAAATGGTTCATAATAGCTAGGAATAATATTCATCTCACAGTGCGTAAGGAGTATATGTATAAGGTCTTCATCTATAAAACCAAGGAATGTTACATTTTCATGAACGTTCAATTCTTTCGCTTTTTTTTCATATTCGGTGCGATGCGGCCCATCTCCTGCTATAACCATGCGGATTTTAGGAAAACGCTTCAAAATACCCGGTAAGGCAGATAAAAGGACATCAAACCCTTTTTCCGGGACCAGCCTTCCCATCGAGAAAAGATAAGGCTGCCCTGTCAAAGATATCACTTTGCACTTTTGTGAATTTTTATCATACATATTAGTTTTTAAAAGATTTATTCCATTAGGGATCACAGTTAGTTTTTCAGACGGTATGTGAAATTGTTCAGTGACTTCCTTCAGCATATAGTCACTGCATACAATCACCCGGTCAGCTGCGTGTACAAGCAAGTTTTCTTCCCAATATATATCTTTTTGAAGCGGTGTCCTGATTTCTTTGTTTCTTCCTAGTTCTGTCGCATGAATAGTTGCTATGAGCGGCACATTAAAAAGATTCTGCAGGGCTCTTCCTGACGCTCCGGTAAGCCAGTCATGAACATGCACGATATCAAATTCTATGTGTTTATTTTTCAATAAAAACTGAACAAATGCACTATTGTGATTCATTATCCATTCAGTAAGCGACTTATGCTTTAGCTGAAGAGACGGAATCCGGTAGACATGCAGATTTGGTACTGGGTTTTCATAGAAAGGTTTTTCATCTGAAGCAACGGTAAGTAGAACGACCTCGTAATTATGCCCCGCAAGTGCATTTGAAAGCTCATCAACATGTCTTCCGAGCCCACCGACAATATTTGGGGGATATTCTGTAGACACCATCAGTATTTTAGGACCATCAGCAGAACCTTTTATCTCAGCTGCCGTTCTTTTTAATGGAAGAAAGGCAAAAATATCCGGTTCCGGTTGATTCACAACTAGCGGTTCATCCGTTGATTTACTCAGTTTGTAATAATTTATTAAATGCTTTTTAATCCGATTATGTCCATAATCAGCAGAGGTCCCGTTTCCGATCATGAATGTCCAGTCACTGCTGGCGGCAAGCATCCATTCTTTAATAAGTCTCCATTTCTTTTCCTCATTCATTTCCCGGGAATTGACAGTGTCGCCAAATAGCTGTTTCTCGATTAAATGAAAGTGATGAAAATATTCCGCTGTTTTTTCATTAAGCCACATGTCCCCATATCCGTTTTTCCCCCATGTAGAAAATGCTATGTCCACATGCCCGCGGATCTTCCTCTTATTCTTAAGCCAATCAGACGGCAGAATAAATTGGCTGTCATGTTTTAACAGCTCCAATAAAAAGACTGGCCCTTCAAACCACCAATGACCAAACAGCTCAAAATCAAATGGAATCACAGAGAGCTCACTTTCAGATCCAAGTCTCTGCAAAAAATCCTGCGCATCCCTTTTAGCCTGTTCAAATGCCTTTTCTTCCATATATATCTTTTTCCGTTCTGTCTGACCAGTTATCCTCCAAAGTTTCAGTCCAGTATTGATTCTTGTTTTTTCAAGAAATGCAAACTCTTTAATATCATCCCAATTTCTAATAAACCCGACATCCCGATAATACTCCCGGTAAACGTGATGAGCTGGATATCCATTATGTTTATCCCATATAGCGCCAGCGATTTCTTTATTTCGTTTAAAAATGGTCACGCCATGAACAGCTGCTGCAGGGGAGTTTATTTCAGGTGAATCGGCAAACGTATATTCAATTCCCTGTTGAGCGAGAATTTGAATGGTTTGAGCGTTGATTGCCATCTCTGGCAGCCAGAACCCCTTCGGAGCTGTTCCGAAATGGTGTTCAAACACTTTCATTCCGGTTTCTACTTGCATGTTCATGCCTTCTTCTGTGCAATGAAAAGGGAGAATTGCATGTGTTGCACATGTAGTGATAACCTCAATTTTTCTTCTATTGAATAAATCAATATAACCTTTTAAAATATTCCCCTCAAATTCTTCAAAGGTTCCAATCATTTTCTCATAATGAGAATGATAAAATTTCAGGACTGCCTGCTCATCATCCACTCCCCTGCTTAGTTCTGATTTGATTAACGACATCATTTTGTCCAAGTGGCGGCGATAATTTGCCTGAATCTTCTTATCTGTAAGCATCTCCATAAGAGTGGGAGAAAAAGAGATCGTTATGGACGGATTTTCCACAGCCTTCAAACTCCAAAGCACTGGAATATAGGATTCTGACAAAGCTTCAAAAAGCCAAAGCTGTTCATATTCCTTATTTGTATAGTCAGTGATGAAAGGCAGGTGGGCATGAAGAATAATCATGCTGTTTTTCATCATGTGTTTATACTCCTTCTATTGGTTGTATACTGTATATGCTGAGAATTGGTTTTTCCACGAATCAGGTTCGTCTTTATAGGCTGTCCAATCAATTTGACTGTCATTTGTGAAAGATCCTTTAAATTCATTTGACTTTAGAACAGTCAGTGTACTATTTTCCGATGTATGAAGAATCAGTTCTGCATAATATCCGGCATCTGATCCTATGCCTTCTATAAAAAGGTGTCCATGTTGTTCTGAGATCTTAAAATCTTTATAGGATAGAGAATTTTTCTTCCTTTGATAGAACCTTATTGTTTTTTCCAGTGACGAAAACTTCTCGCTGCAAATGATTGAGAGAGCCAATTCCGTTTTTATTCCTATATTCCATTGTAAAAAAAACATGGAAGGAGTTCTCATTAATAGAGTCATTGCATCCCCATGAAAATCGTTTAATTGATTTATTGAAGGAAGATGTTCCAGGATTTTCAACCCTTTCCTAATAAAGTGCTGCTATTATTATGACATAAGATGATTCTATGAGAAAATCGCTTGAATTAAGACATTTTTCGACAAATTGCATATTACACTTTAGAATGTATGCAATCTGTGATATAAAGAAAAAGGGAAAAAATATTAGAAGGTGAAGAAAATATGGAGATTATGATCATTGCCCTGTTTGTAGTCAGTATTCTTTTAATCGGCGTCTCATTCTTTCAAAGAGACCATGTAAAAGATATTGAACAGGAAGTTGAACACCTGTCTGTTTCTTCGATGCAAGAGATATATAAGCTGAAGAAAAAAGTCAGAGTGCTTGAAGAAGAAATTCTTCAAAATGATTTAGAGGTTGCTGATAATGATTCAATCGACCCTCAGACCCTGCAGCGCATCATCTTGAAACATAATCAAGGTTTATCCAATGAAGCAATTGCAAGATCTGAATACTTAAGCGAAAAAGAGATCGGAGCCATTCTTAGAAAGAATGAGAGGGTCTTAACATGAGCAAAAAAGGATTTCAATCATTCGCAGCCGGAATGATTTTGTCTACATCTGTTCTTGCCGCTGCATATTTCATGGGAGAAACCAATGAAAAAACAGCTGCTGTAGTGAGCAGAGAAGTAACTGAAAACGATATAAAAGAATACCTGATTAAAAATGGCCAGACGGCTATCGACACGAAAGAATATGACGAGCTTATCGCCTTTAAAGAAACTGCACTGATTGAAAAACAAAAGCAAGCCGAAGCTCCGCCTGAAGAAAAGCCGCAAAATGAAAAATACACATTGAAGATTGTAGAGGGAATGAATACAGGTGATGTTTCTGACATCCTGGAGCAAGAAGGCGTCATTGCCTCTGCAAAAGACTTTAATGAATTTGTCATTAACGGAAATTATCATACGAAGGTTCGCATGGGAACATTTGAACTTGTTAAAGGCATGTCCTTCAGCGAAATTGTCAATGTCCTTGTAAAATAATATAAAAAGAGCTTGTCACTTAGGTGTGACAAGCTTTTTTATGTTTATGCATTTAAATCATATCTTCTGCCTTTAACAAGATATAGGACGCTTTCAGAAATATTTGTTGCATGATCTGCAGTACGCTCAATATATCTGCATACAAACATTAACTGTGTAATCTGCTGCATAAGCTCTTTACGCTCAGGCATAATTTCCAGAAGCTCTCTTATCGTTTGTCCGTAAAGATCATCTACTTGATCATCCATATCAGCAACTCTCTTAGCCAATAAAACATCTTCCTCGTTAAATGCCTTTACAGATAGGGAAAGCATTTCTACAGCAATCGCATGCATTTTTTTAATTGTTTCAATTGGTTTGAATAACGGCTCATCACCGATACGAATCGTTGATTTAGCGATATTCACGGCAAAATCTGCCATTCTTTCAACATCATTGGAGATTTTAATGGCTACAATAATACGTCTTAAATCAATGGCAACCGGCTGCTGCTTTGCAATTAAAAGGATAGCCAAATCGTTGATTTCCTCATCCAAATCATCAATGCGCTCATCGTTTTCAATGATTTCCAAAGCTGCTTCTACATTTTTCGTTTCAAGTGCCTGGATCGCTTCTAATAAAGCTTTTTCAGTGAGCTGTGCAATTTCATTTAATCGATCACGCAGGATCTTTAAATCGTATTCAAATTTCTCTCTAACCACCATGTTTAGTTACCTCCACATTTTATCTGTCTTTTAATCATCATTAATTGTTTATCGATATGGGAATAAGTCGTGCAATTTTTCATATGCACGACTTATTCCGTTAAACATTATCCGAAACGTCCAGTAATGTAATCTTCTGTACGTTTATCTGTTGGGTTTGAGAACAAGCGGTCTGTTTCTGAATACTCCACAACTTCTCCGTTCAGGAAGAAAGCTGTCCGGTCAGAAATACGTGCAGCCTGCTGCATGTTGTGAGTAACGATTACGATACTGTACTGCTTTTTTAATTCCTGAACAAGCTCTTCCACTTTCAGCGTTGAAATTGGGTCAAGAGCAGATGTAGGTTCATCCATTAAGATAACATCAGGCTCAATTGCAAGACAGCGGGCGATGCAAAGACGCTGCTGCTGACCGCCTGATAGACCAAAAGCATTTTCTTTTAGACGGTCTTTTACTTCGTCCCAAATGGCAGCGCCTTTTAAACTTTTTTCAACGATGGCATCAAGAGTCTTTTTATCTCGGATCCCATGAATTCTTGGTCCGTATGCAACATTGTCATAAATGGATTTTGGAAAAGGGTTTGGTTTTTGGAATACCATGCCTACGCGTGTGCGCAAATCTTCAACACCATAGCCTTTATCAAAGATATTTTTCCCGCGGTAGATAATTTTTCCGGATGTGCGAACCGTAGGAATCAGCTCTACCATGCGGTTTAAGGTTTTAATGTAAGTGGACTTTCCGCAGCCCGACGGTCCGATAATCGCTGTAACTTCATTTTCATAAATGTCGAGATCAATATTTTTTAATGCCTGATCATTTCCGTACCAAAGGTTAAGATTATCTGTTTTGTAAACGATGCTTTTTTCTATTTTAGCAATCGTTTCAAATTCTTCGTTTTCCTTGCGCTCTTTCACAACTTTTGTCATTTCCATTGTGTGAAGCCTCCTTCATCCTTTAAGCTTGCTTAATAATTTTTTTGGAATTTATTGCGAATGAGTACTGCAACTGAGTTCATAACAATCAGGAAAATGAACAACACAATAATACCGGCAGCAGCTACATCCTGAAAATCGGCCTGAGGTCTTGAAGCCCAGTTGAAAATTTGAATTGGCATTACAGTAAAAGTACTCATAACATTTGAAGGCAGGTAATTTACAAAGGCAAAAGCACCAACCACAAGCAATGGTGCTGTTTCACCAATTGCTCTTGAGAAAGCAAGGATGCTCCCTGTTAATATACCTGGTACGGCAGCCGGCAAAACCACTTGACGGATTGTCTGCCATTTTGTTGCCCCCATTCCAAATGAGGCTTCGCGCATTTCTTTCGGAACGGCCTTGATTGCTTCCTGAGACGCGACAACAATGACCGGCAGAACAAGAAGCGCCATTGTAAATCCTCCTGCTAATATACTTCTTCCAAGATCAAAAAACCGAACAAATACAGTTAATCCTAAAAGGCCGAATACAATAGAAGGAACTCCTGCCAAATTAGCAATATTAATTTGCAGGAAATTTGTGAATCTATTTTTCTTGGCGTATTCTTCTAAATATAATGCTGTTCCAACTCCTAGAATTAAACCAACCGGGATAACAACTGCCATTACCCATAATGACCCGATAAGCGCAGCTTTAATTCCGGATGCAGATGGTCTTCTTGAAGCAAAGTTTTGAAAAAATTCAGGAGTAATATAACTAAATCCTTGAGTGAATATCCGATATAAAAGGATCGCTAGCACTACCAGTGCAAAACTTGTAGCCAATAAGAAAATGCCTTTGTAGATACCGTTCACGGCAAGCCTGCTTGACATTTTTTTAGCGACTTTATCTTTGTTGATGTAGTTCATATTAATATTCCTCCCTAAAGCGACGAGAAATGAACTGTGCGAATAAATTCATCAGCAGTGTGAAGATGAACAGTGTCATACCTACAGCATAAATACTGTAGTAAATAGTTGTTCCATACCCTGCATCACCTGAACTTACTTGTACAATATAAGCTGTCATTGTCTGAATTGATTCCGTAGGATCAAATGTAAGCTTTGGAGTAGCTCCCCCTGCAAGAGTTACGATCATCGTTTCTCCGATTGCTCTTGAAATAGCCAAAACAAATGATGCAACTACACCTGACACAGCTGCAGGCAAGACAACTTTCATTGCCACTTCAAATTTCGTAGAGCCAAGTGCAAGAGCTCCTTCTCGCATTGATTTAGGAACAGATGTCATCGCATCTTCTGAGAGAGATGCAATCATAGGAATAATCATGATACCTACAACAATTCCGGGACTAAGTGCATTAAAAAAACCTAAGTCCGGGATGATGGATTGCAGCAATGGCGTTACAAATGAAAGAGCAAAGAATCCATAAACAATTGTAGGGATTCCTGCAAGCACTTCTAATATCGGCTTGATAATTCTTCTGACGCGGTCCGAAGCATACTCACTCAAATAAATAGCAGAAGCAAGGCCTATAGGCAATGCAACCAGCATAGCAATAAATGCAACGAGAAGCGTTCCTGATACTAATGTAATAATTCCGTAAGCAGGATCACTTTCAAAGAATGGATACCATTCTCTTTGTGTAATAAAATCCATAAATGAAACTTTGCTGAAAAACGTAAATGTTTCAACTATAAGTGTAAATAAAATTCCAACCGTTGTAAGTACAGATATAATAGCTGTCAGCAGCAGAAATGCAGGAACGATCTTCTCTATATATCTTAACCAAGATCTTTTTTCCTTTTTCTCTTTTATCATTTCACTGACAGACTGGCTTGTTTGTGTTGCCATATTGTGAAAACCCCTTTCCAAAACATGGGAAGATGAGAAGCAGTTATGCTCCTCATCTATTAGATTTTGAAATTATTTTAAACCTTCAATTGTTTCAAGCTGTTCTTTGTATTTTTCTTCAGGAAGGCTTACATAGCCAACTTCTTCAGCTAACGCACCAGCGTTTTCCAAGTAGAATTTTACATACTCAGCAACTTGCGGCTTTTCTTTCATTGATGCGTTGTTAACATAGATGTAGAGAGGACGTGAAAGCGGGTTGTACTCTCCAGACTCAACTGATTCGTTCGTTGGTTCAACAGCTTTTCCTTCTTCATTTACGATAGGAACAACTTTTAAAGTGTCTTTATTTTCTAAGTAATAAGCATACCCGAAGTAGCCCATTGCTGTTTTATCGCTTTGAACGCCTTTTACAAGAACGTTGTCATCTTCAGAAAGTGTTGCCTGCTTAGCTACTGCTTCATCTTCAAGGATTACTTCATTGAAATAATCGTATGTTCCTGAGTCAGTTCCAGGCGAGAAAAGTTTGATTGGTTCATTCGGCCATTCAGGGTTAACATCAGACCATTTCTTTTCTTTGCCGTCTTCAACCCAGATCTTTTTCAAGTCTTCTACAGTTAATTCTTTAATGAAATCATTTTCTTTATTGACTACTACTGATAAACCGTCAAATGCTACTTGTAATTCTGTATATTCAATTCCAGCGTCTTTCGCTGCTTGAGCTTCTTCATCTTTGATTGGACGTGATGCTTGAGAAATATCTGTTTCGCCAGCTACGAATTTTTCAAAACCGCCGCCAGTTCCCGATACGCCGATTGGAGCTTTAACATCTTTGTTATCCATAGCGAATTCTTCAGATACTGCTTCACCAATAGGAGCAACAGTTGATGAACCGTCGATTCCAACTTCACCTTCTAATTGAGCTGCTTCTTCAGAAGTTCCGGCTTCAGAACCGTTTCCTTCTTTACTTTCACCATTTCCACAAGCTGCTGCGAATGCAAGCAATGATGAAATCATAATTGTCATGGCTAAAAATTTGAAGCTTTTCATATTTCTTAATTCCCCCTACAAAGTGGTGTTTTTGTCCTACAAGTAATACAATAAACCTAAAGTGTTAACATGGTTTTAATCGAATGTTAAGGTTTTGTAAATGCATGAATAATTCTGTCGTGTTTTGTAGAAAATTTAAAGCATGAAAAAAAGCACTCTATCCAGAGTGCTTTTATTATCCTCATCTGTATTAATTTCTATTCATTTTCCTCATCTATCGCCCTTGCGTTTTCAGGCTGTCCTACACCTTCCTGAATGCCATCTTTGCTTTGCTCGCTTTTTAGCTCAAAGTATTTATCCATGACCCTTCTTCCGATCAGGTTATTTATAGGATGTGAATTTTTCGCCTCATCATAAGCCCATGGGACTACTACAGCAAATGCAACCTCCGGGTTATTGTGGGGTGCATAGCCGGCAAGTGTTAAGTTATAAGTAGGCGATAGGAATTTGTCTTTATTCGGACCGTCGTAGAAAGCCTGAGCCGTTCCCGTTTTCCCTGCAGGAAAATAATCTGCCCCTGAAAAATAACTGTAGGCTGTCCCGTTCTTCTCCTGTGTAACACGCCTGAAGCCTTCCTGTACCCTGTCAATGTATTCACTCTTCATGTCCAGTCGGTTTAAAACTTCAGGATTGATAGATTGAATGACGGAACCAAGATTGTCTTTAGGCGACGGGTCCCTAATTTCTTTTACAATTTGCGGCTTCATGCGATATCCGCCATTTGCAATGGTAGAAACGTATTGAGCCATTTGCAGCGGAGTATACGTATCGTACTGTCCTATCGATAAATCAAGCAATAATCCGGGCGTCAGGTCCTGCCCCTTGAAGCCGGTTGCTTCATTAGGAAGGTCAATTCCTGTTTTTACGCCTAATCCGAATTGACTGTAATAATTTCTGAGTACAGAGAATGCTTGCGTATCAAGAGGCAAAGATTTGTTCTTTCTATACTCCCCGTTTGCCATTGCTATCGCTGTTTTGAACATATATACATTTGATGATCTTTGCAATGCTTCAAGATCATCAATATTGCCCATGTTCCGGTACGATTTTTTAGGCGGAGATCCTTTAATATATAACGGTTCATCAAGCTGTACTGTTCCCGGTTTGATGACGCCTGAGTCAAAACCTGAAAGAACTGTGGCTCCTTTGACTGCAGAACCCATTGTATATGAACTTGTCATCGCGCCTAATGCGTAATCTTCAATCACCATTTTTCCGTTTTCATCTTTTTTAATTTGTTTTCCTGCCATTGATAGCATTTCGCCGTTTCTCGGATCCATCATGACGACAAATGCCCGGTCAAGTAAAGCTGTACCTGATTTTTTCTTAGCAGTAAGCAGCTCTTCCTCGATAATCTTCTCAACCTCCTGCTGAAGCTGTACATCGATTGTCATGATCAGGTCTTTGCCGCTTTTCCCTTCAGATATAATTTCTGTCTCAATTATTTTTCCCGATTTATCTGTAATGTTTCGGGCTTTTGCTTTTTGTCCTTGAAGAATATCTTCATATTGATACTCTAAATAACTTTTTCCCACCCGGTCATTTCTGCTGTAATCGCGTGATGTATAATAATCCAAGCGATCGTGGGGAATCCCTTCTTCTGACGATGAGATGCTGCCGATCAGCGTTCTTAACGTTTTATCTAAAACGTAGCGCCGTTCCCAGTCCGTTGTAATATCCACGCCTGGCAGGTCCTCGAGATGTTCGCTTATATATGCAAACTCACGCTCTGAAATATTGTCTTTTTTAATAATTTGGGGAGCTAATGCGTACCCGCTGTCCATTTCTCTTTTTATCGCAAGTATTTTTAATTCATCTATCGAAATATCCTGTAAATCTTTTTGTGTTATCCGATCAAGCTGAAGATCGTACAGGTCATCGTCGCTTATGACTCCATCAAGTACTTTTTGTCTATCTGCTTTTGTAATTTTTTTTTCAGCTTCTTTTGGACGGGTTAAAATCCAATAATCTTTTTTATCCCTTAATGTAATCTTTTTTAGCTCTTGTTCTAATGCCTCCTGGTCCTCCTTTGAATCTGTGCGGTCCTGGTCAAAAATCTTTGCAAGCTTTGCAGCAACTTCCAAACGTTCTTCTTGTGATGTTGAATTTGACCTGGTGTATGTAATGGCATTAATAGGTTTGTTATCGACAATTGTATTGTAGTTCCGGTCAAAGATTTTCCCCCGCGGAACAGAAGTGCTTATATTTACTTCCTCATTCCGTTCAACTTCTTTGCGGTAATCCTCGCCGTAAACAATTTGGACAATGCCAAGCCTTAAGATCATTCCTGAAAATACTAAAAACACGAGGAAAAACAAAATATTAAGGCGAAGCGGAACCGCTCGTTTCTTTTTTTCTGACATATAGCACCGCCTTATCTTCTTTTAAAATAGAATAGACACCATTTAAAGGTGTCTATTGGTATAGTTTATGAAAAATATCGACGAATTTCTATTAAATTCGACACTTGTAACACGATTGTCATATGTCATGCCAGCTCATTCTCCATCTACAAGATTCGGTTCGGGCATTTTTTTTTGACCGTCAGCGTTTATTGGTTCATTTGATGCAGGCAAAGACACTTTGCGGATAAAGAAATAAATTAAGCTGTGGCCGGACCCTATAATAGCCAATAAAATTGGAATGCTTTCCTTTTCATCAAATACGGTAACAGAAAAAATAAATAAAAGGATCGAAGTGATTCTCCCGAAGTTCAAAAAGAGCTCTCTTACAACAATATATTCAATTCTTGCTTCCGCTGCATTCCATGACCGGCCAATCACATCATATGTCAGAGATATATAAGGTACAAGCAGCATCGGATATGCAATGGCTATCGCAATCGCATAGATGATCAGCTTTGGATATGTAAGGTCAAATAGAAGCAAAAAGGTGGAAACGTAAAGTAAAATCCCGCCAAATAAGATTGATTTTTTCCTCATCTTTTTTGTAATGAGCCTAGTTGCTAAATAATAAAACACAAAAGCTACAGCTGAGTTAATCAGTCCGTATTTACCTAAAGCAAACTCGCTTCCTGTAGTAATAAACACCAGCACTCCAATTACAAAAATAAAAGTTCCTTCTCTAATCCCCTGAAAAAAATGAGCGTTGGTAATCATTCTCCAATTGTCATTACGCTTCCTTTCATTCAATACGTCAAGCAGCAAATACCTCCCGTGCGCATGCCGCCTTTTTAAAAAAAGACTTAAAACAACAGCACAGAAAAATAATCCGAGTGAGATAGAAAAGATGGTCTTATATCCGATATCACCCGTAAGCCTTGAGATCACAAAACCTGCGACAATTGGACCAATCATCCCTGCAGAGGATGTCATGATTCCTAAAAACCCGTTAAAAAAATCCCTTGTCTCAGGTTCTGTAATTTCAAATGTAAGCACATTAAAAGACAGCCAGTAAAATCCCGATCCAATCCCAAGCAGCCCTCCAAGGAGGATAATATTATTTGCCGCGTTATCTCCTATCATAAGGACAGACAAATAAAAAACAGCCAAAAAGGCAATTCCAAGCCTGAAAACAATCACCCGGTCAATTTTCTTTGCCCATCTGCCCGCAATAACAAATGTGACTGGCTGCATGATTACAATGGACAGGTTGTAAATGCCCAAATCGAGAAAGCTGCCAGACTGCTTCCACAAATACACATTGACAAAAGCATTTGAGAGGGCGATTCCTAATGAATATAATCCTCCAATAATCAGCAACAGAATTAGTTCTTTATTCACTTCTACTTCACCAAATATTTTCTGCAACTTAGACATACTTTTAAACTCCCCTTTATTCACTAACCATTAGTCTCTCTTTATGAGGGGGAGTTATGTATGCTAAATGAAACTGAAAAAAAGCAGAAGATCTAAAAAGATCTCCTGCTTCATTCGAACCATTATTTAGCTTCTTCGTAACGTCTTGTAACTTCTTCCCAATTAACTACATTCCAGAATGAAGAAATGTAATCCGGGCGGCGGTTTTGGTAGTTAAGATAGTATGCATGCTCCCAAACGTCAAGTCCAAGGATAGGCGTTTTGCCTTCCATTAACGGAGAATCCTGATTTGGCGTGCTGGTTACTTCTAATTCACCGTTGTTCACAACAAGCCATGCCCAGCCAGAACCAAAGCGAGTTGCTCCAGCTTTAGCAAATTCCTCTTTGAATGTTTCAAAGCTGCCGAATTTGCTGTTGATTTTATCAGCAAGTTCACCGGATGGAGCTCCTCCGCCGTTTGGTGAAAGGACTGTCCAGAAAAGGCTGTGGTTTGCATGCCCTCCGCCATTGTTGCGGACAGCAGTACGTGCTGCTTCAGGAACTGCGTCTAAATTGGATACTAGTTCTTCAACGCTTTTGCTGAGAAGATCTTCGTGACCCTCTAATGCAGCATTTACGTTTGTAATATACGTATTATGATGCTTCGTGTGATGAATATTCATTGTTTCCTTATCAATATGCGGTTCTAATGCATCATAAGCATAAGGCAATTGCGGTAGTTCGTAAGCCATTTAAATCTCCTCCTTAAATTGTATGTAAACAGGAAGCTTATTCTTACATAAGCTTGTCACATTAAGATTACCAAAATTGTCCGATTGTTTCAATTTATAAGCCTTAAAATTTGCGGCGTCTTTTTTTGTGAACTTTCTATAAAACTGCGTACAAAAAATAACCGATCATGATCAGCTGAATAATGGTTTTGGCAAACACTCCGGATATAAATCCGATTAATGAGCCCAGACCTACTTTAACTGATTCTTTCATATCTTTTTTATGAACAAGGAGTTCTGCAATAACTGCACCAAGGAATGGCCCAATGATAATCCCTGCAATCGGAATAAGAAAAGGACCGATCAATAAGCCAACCGTGCTTCCCCATATTGCTGCCCTGCTTCCGCCAACCCGTTTGATCCCCATTAAGTTTGATACATAGTCAGCTGCAAATAAAACCGCTACAAAAACACCTTCAATCAGCCAAAATTGATATCCGAATTCCTGAAAGCCAAAAAATGCACCATAAAGCAAAAATCCGCCAACTATGAAGATAACGCTTGGAATAATTGGATAAACCAATCCGGCAAACGCAATGATGAACATTAATATAATCAGAGCCCAGTATACAACCTCCACTGCCATCCACCACCATTTCCTGATCTCTTAAAAACATATGTAAAAAAGCAAGAGCATAAGCCCTTGCTTTCATTATAACTGAATCATTCTATTTTAAACATTATTTACGGTAGCCTAAAACTGCCTCTGCAATATTTACAGAATGATCGCCGATTCTTTCAAGGTTGCTGATAATGTCTACAAATACAATGCCTGCTTGTCCTGAACAGCTTCCTTCATTGATGCGGAGAATGTGTTTTTTGCGGAGCATGCGCTCCATTTTATCAATTTGCTCTTCTGATTTCATAACTTTTGTAGCAAGAGATGTGTCTTTGTCATCTAAAGCTGAAATCGCATCTTTTAATGTTTGGATAGTCAGTGTAAACATTTCATCCAAATCTGCAAGTGCAGACTCTGTAAGCTTTACTTTATTTGATAATTGATAATCAACAAGCTCAACAATATTTTCGAAATGATCACCAACGCGCTCGATGTCGCGAACGGTATCCATCAGGGTTGAATGTTCCTCAGATTCTGCAGCTGACATTTCCGCTCTTGAGATAAGCACTAGATAGTCCGTGATTTTACGGTCAAGATTATTGATTGCATCTTCGATTTGATATGCAGTTTCTGAATGCTTAGGCAAGTTCGATTTAAGATATTGATTTGCTTCTTCAAGTCCGAGAGTCGCAAATTGACCCATACGGAGAATTTCTTCTTTTGCCTGGCCTAGCGCAATAGAAGAAGATTGTTCTATAAAGATTGGATCCAGATGTTTGGCTTTGTATTCAATCATGGAGTCTTCCCCTGGTATCAGCTTAGTAACAATGTAAGCAAGTACGCCAATAAAGGGAAGCTGGATCAGTGTATTTGTAATATTAAATGTACCATGTGCAAATGCAATCGTCATTTCAGGATTTAAGCCCAAATTCACCTTCAGCATTCCTATAAAAGCTGTAAATAATGGCAAAATCACTAAAAAGATTGCGGTGCCTATTAAGTTAAATAGAACATGTGTTAACGCAGCGCGTCTTGCAGCTACTGAAGCGCCAATTGATGCAAGGACAGCAGTAATCGTAGTACCGATGTTATCTCCAAACAGAACTGGCAATGCTGCTTTAATGTCGATAAGGCCCAAGCCATGCAGCTCCTGCAGAATTCCAATTGTGGCACTTGAACTTTGAACGATTACTGTAAATACAGTCCCTATGACTACTCCTAGCAGAGGGTTATCGCTCATGCTGACCGTTAATTCCTGAAACGCTTCTAAAGAACGCAAAGGTTTCATGCCATCGCCCATCAGTTCAAGTCCATAGAAAAGTGTGCCGAAACCAAATATTATTTGACCGATATTGTGAATTTTTTTATTTTTGAAAAAGAAAAGTAATATAGCTCCAGCAAATAAAATAGGAAGCGAGTACTCAGAAATTTTAATACCGATAATAAAGGCCGTGACAGTGGTTCCAATGTTTGCTCCCATTATGACGCCAATTGCCTGTCTTAAACTCATAAAGCCCGCACTTACTAAGCCCACTGTAATTACAGTGGTCCCGCTGCTGGACTGAATAAGGATGGTAACAAATATACCTGCAAGAACACCCATAATAGGATTTGTAGTAAATTTATCCAGAACATCCCGAAGTCTGTCGCCTGCAGATTTCTGCAGTCCGTCACCCATAAATTTAATACCAAATAAGAAAATCCCAAGGCCGCCAAGAAATTCAAAGATCATTTTCTGTATATCTAAATCCAACCTATTTCAACCCCTAACATCTTTTATCGACAACTTTCTACAACCTCCCCAATTATTAACGAATTGTAGATTATTTGTAAAGGTTTTTAGCACTATTATCTTAAAAATTTACAATATCTTAACAATCTATTCTGCAGCACACCTTCAGCCTTGTTTCTTTCTGCTGAGATGTATAAAATGAAAGCTGGATTATAATGAAGGAAGTGTACATATATGAACATTTTTAAACAGTTTGCTAAAAGTTTATACTCTCCAAAAACGATTTCCATGTTCAGATTCCAAGGAATCGGCAAAACCATTCTTTACGTGTTTTTACTGACCCTTCTTGCGACTCTCCCCATGGCAGTGTACATGACCACAGGCATTTCGGGACTGATGAAAGGTTTAGATTCCACCCTGCATGAGGACCTTCCTGAATTTAAAATTGAGGATGGCACTTTAATATCTGATACAACTGAACCTCTAGAATTGAAAAAGGATGATTTATTTATTGTTTTTGATCCAACTGGAGCTTTCACAGCAGATGAGATTGAAAGTAAACAAAACGGAATCGGCATTTTAAAAAATGAATTTGTTTATGCTGTAGCAGGCCAAGCTCAAAGTTATGATTATTCCATGCTGAATAATATGACTTTAACAAAGGATGATTTATCCCAATATTCCTCTCAATTTGAAAGTGTGTTTCCGATTGTATTGAGTGTTGTAATTATTATGCTGTTTCTCTTTACAGCAGCTTCCAAATTCATTGAAATTACTTTTTTAGCTTTCATCAGCATCCTTTTTAAAAATAGTTTGAAGCGAAACCTTAATTTTAAACAGCTTTGGGTAATGTCAGCCTATGCTGTAACACTTTCCACTGTTTTCTTTATGATTATGGAGTTACTTCAAGTATCCGTACCAAGCGGAATTTTTGTGAACTGGTTTGTTAACCTGATCATCATGTATCTTTCACTAAAAGAAATTCCTGCATCTAAAACAAAATAAGAATCATTTAGAAAAGCGAACCTCATCACCTAAGAGGTTCGCTTTTTTCAGCTCACTTTATATTCTTTTGCAGCGCTGGAAAGATTTCTTGATAAATCCGTTATTTTTTGTCCAATTTGGTGTGTTCTGTTCATCTGGACAATTTGCTTCTCAGAAGCCGCAAGCATCTGTTCTGCACTTGCAAGTGTCTCCTGCGAAACGGAAGCAAGGCTCTCAGCCGACCTTTCCATAATTGGAAGAGAAGCGTTCAATTGCTGAATCTGCTTTTTCATGCCTGAAAGCTTTCTGTTCACAATATCAATCTCACTCATCAGTTCATCAAATGACACTCTGGACTGAGCGGCCACATCAAGGTGGGAATGAATGTTGGCAAGCATTTGTTCAAACTCCTTTGATGCTCTGGATGATATATTTTCCATCGATTCAATGGATTTAGTAATATCCCCTGTGGCCTTCGATGACTGTTCAGCCAGTTTTTTGACTTCACCCGCAACTACAGCGAACCCATTTCCCGCTTCGCCAGCCCTTGCTGCTTCAATAGCAGCATTTAAAGCAAGCAGCTTAGTCTGTTCGGCGATGGTTTGAATAATCATAACTACATTTGCAATAGATGCAGAGTGCTCCTTTACCCCCCTGATTGTATTTGTCATCTTTTCAAATTCCTGTTCAAATGAGTTCATGGTCTGGATCATTTGAAATACATTTTTTTCCCCGCGATTAGCGGACTGATTCATGTCTGTTGCGCTGCTGAATAGAAATTCCATATCCTGAAAAACAACTTTCAGCTCATCTCTCATCCGGCCAAAAGCATGAATGCTGTGATCTGAGCTTGATGCTGTCTGTACAGCTCCGGCTCTTACTATCTTTATCGCTTCAACGAGATGACTATTATGTACGATCCCATCATCAGTGGCCTCTCTGAGCTGCTCCCCTGTAACTGACAAATCCCCAGTAGTTTTATCAATGTTTCCTACCATCTTCTGCATTTGGTTCATCATTTGGTTAAAGCTTTTCATCAGAGAATTTATTTCAGGAATCGATGTTTCTACATGAATATTTTTTGTTAAATCTCCCTCTCTTACATCTCTCATTGTGCTTCTGAGTATCGCTAATGGTCTAGTCAAACTCCGAATAACAACGATAAGAACTGCTGTTGTAATAAGCCCGCTCAGAAGAACCATCCATGCTGTAAAGAAGGCCAGGTCCCGTGTTGTATTCATGTAGCTTTCCGTTGGCAATGCGATTAAAAACTGTCCTTTTAATTCTTGAACTTGCTTAAAAGATAATGTGTAATCGATACCGTTTATCTTTTTGTGTAAAATCCCATTGTCTTTTTCTGTAATGTCGTCTATAAGCTTGCTGGTAAACGCAATCTTAGAATTTTCACTTACTGAATAGGAGCTTGCCTTATTTTCTCTGATTAAAAAGAAGTCCGCACTCAGTCCATCCTGGATCAGCTCAGAAGATTGATTGGCCAGCACAACTTTGTTAAACCTTTTTAAAAATTCTTCTTCTTCCCCAGGATAGGCAAACATTAAATTGCCTGCAATTTCACCTGTTGTATTGACTTCACGCTGAAGTCTATCCTCGATAATATCCATTGTAGCCTTTTTGGATTTTACATATGATGTATACCCGACCGCTGTAATAGAAGCAATTAATAATGTAAGCACCAATATCAGCAGTCTTGATTGCAGAGTAATTTTCGAAAACAGAGGCTGACTTTCTTTTGTATGTTTAAAGATCTTTTTACGATTAATCATTGATAATAATTTCAATTCTTTTCATCCTCCCCTTATCTTCAAGAAAATTATCCCAGATTAATGTTAAGGAATTGTAAAGCTGGCATTAAATTAATAAAAATTTTGTCGAAAGTTAAGGTCTAAAGAAGGTGTTAATTCATTGCATTAGGACTTTAAGCCTTTTTTTTGATAAAAGAGCATATTTAAATAGGACAAGCATAGTAATAACTATCGTGAATTCAAGCGGGAGATGATTTTATTGAAGCGTCTTATGATCTTCATTTTATTTATATTTCTTATGTATATCGTCTACTATGATATGAACAGCGGCACCCTTTCTTCAATAAATCCCCAAGGTAAAAATGAAGAGCCTGCTGCCGTATCAGTATCAGCCGGAACTAAGCCATATACCGAAAAAAAGATCAGCCAGGGCGAAACCGTGCTGACAATTGTCGAGCAGCTTCATAAGGAATTCCCTGTGCCCATCGATCAAATCAGGCAGGATTTTGAAATGTTGAACCCAAATGTAAAAGCAGACACTATTCAAGTGGGGAAAACATATAAATTTCCACTTTATGAAAAAGAAGTTGCTTCATAATTCTTGTCAATATTAAGGACACACTGTTACAATATGTGAGGGAAAGCACAATTTCTCGCATTGAACGATAAAAATGGTTAACATGATAAAAGAGACCATGATTATTAATTTAAGGAGCGATTTACACGTGAGTGAAATCATACATCGTACCAAAACCCGTCCGGTTAAAGTCGGCAATTTAACAATCGGCGGAAACAATGAATTAGTCATCCAAAGTATGACAACGACGAAAACACACGATGTGGAAGCTACAGTCGCTGAAATCCTGCGATTAGAAGAAGCAGGCTGTCAAATTGTCCGTGTCGCATGTCCGGATGAACGGGCAGCCGATGCAATAGCAGAAATTAAGAAACGCATCAACATTCCACTTGTTGTAGATATTCATTTTGATTACAAACTTGCGCTTAAGGCCATTGAGGGCGGAGCAGATAAAATCAGAATCAACCCGGGGAATATCGGCAGACGTGAAAAAGTAGAAGCCGTTGTTAAAGCTGCTAAAGAAAAAGGGATTCCAATTCGCATTGGGGTTAATGCCGGTTCTTTAGAAAAACGCATTATTGAAAAATATGGTTATCCAACAGCGGACGGCATGGTTGAAAGTGCCCTTCATCATATAAAAATACTTGAAGATCTGGATTTTCACGATATTATCGTCTCCATGAAAGCTTCAGATGTGAACCTGGCGATTGAAGCATACGAAAAAGCGGCTAAAGCTTTTGATTATCCGCTTCATTTAGGCATTACTGAGTCGGGCACTTTATTTTCGGGTACTGTAAAGAGTGCTGCCGGTCTTGGCGCCATCCTGACCAAAGGCATTGGAAACACGCTGCGCATCTCACTAAGCGCCGATCCAGTTGAAGAAGTAAAAGTTGCAAGAGAGCTGTTAAAATCTTTTGGACTGTCTTCAAACGCAGCAACACTTATTTCATGTCCTACCTGCGGGCGGATTGAAATTGATTTGATCAGCATCGCAAACGAGGTTGAAGAGTATATTTCAACGATTAAAGCTCCAATTAAAGTTGCGGTTTTAGGCTGTGCAGTAAATGGACCTGGTGAAGCACGGGAAGCTGATATTGGAATTGCCGGCGCCAGAAAAGAAGGGCTTCTTTTCATGAAAGGGCAAATCGTCCGAAAAGTGCCTGAAGAAACCATGGTAGAAGAACTGAAAAAAGAAATTGATAAAATTGCTGAAGAATATTATGCAAAACAGGCTGCAGAAAAAGCGGCAGCTGAACTTCAATAATAAAAAACAAGCTTGGCATAAATTGCCAAGCTTGTTTTTTTATTACCTTAAAAGAAAGGCAAAATGAAAATCCCGAGGATTAATGAAACGATACCAATACCAATCGCCCATCCGCCTAACCCTTCTGCTCCTCTGCGGCGCGCAATAAAGCCTACGATAATCCCTGCTGCTCCTAAAATAACCGGGAATATCAGCAAAGAAATAACGGAGAGGACGATAGCCAAATACCCCATTCTGCGTCCGTCATCAACTGTCCCTTCCTTATCTTCGTGACGGTCGTAGTCTGCATCTCTTCTCAGGGTTGCAGGTGCTGCGATTTCAGCCGCTGTTTCTTCTTTATAATCATCCCGCATATCTGGTCTGTTGTAGCCAACTTCATCTTCACGGAGATCATATTCTTTAATGTTTCCGTGATAGTCATAATGTTTCTCATCTGCCATGCGTGATCCCTCCATTCATGTAGTAAAGGAACATTTATAGTATGAACCGCACAGCCTTTCCGTATAACTGTTAAAGATTACTGTGATTGTAAGAACGGATTATGATACACTAACTAGTATAGTTCAGACAGCAAGGGAGAGAGTACATGATGCTGCGATTAGGAATTGATATAGATGGAACCGTTACTTCACCTGAAACATTTGTTCCATATTTAAACAAATCATTTGGCATAAACATTACGTTAGATGATATGAAGGAATATGATCTGACTAAATTACTTAACATTTCAGAAGAGGATTTCTGGAAATGGATGGATGAGCAAGAACCGCTTATATACAAAGATGCTCCTATGGCGATCGATGCAAAATTAGTGCTTGATGAATGGAAGAAAACCCATAAACTCTTATTTATCAGTGCGCGCAGAAGTCATTTGCGCGATGTGACATTTGACTGGTTTAAGCGCAACGAATTATTTTATCATCAAATTGACCTGATTGGAACTCATGATAAACTAGGTGCTGTCCGTGAAAACAAAATTGACGTCTTTTTTGAGGACAAGCATGATAACGCCTGTATAATCAGCGAGGAATTTAATATTCCAGTTATTTTGTTTAATACTCCATACAATCAGGATCCTATCCCAGGCGGAGTCATCCGTGTAAATAATTGGCTTGAAGCGAGAGAATGGGTAAATTCCTACAAGAAAAAAACACATCCTGTATTACGCTAACACAACTGCACACAAAAAAGCTTGCGAAACTTCGCAAGCTTTTTTTGCACTGAGTTAAACGGTATGTTCATGGCACTCCGGACAAGTGCCGTATATCTCAAATTTATGTCCGCTGATATCATATCCGCTTAAATCCTCTTTCAGCTTTTCCATAGGGCAAGAAGCAATTTCTTTCGTTTTCCCGCAATTTAAGCAAATAAAATGATGGTGATGATGGTTCGTTGTGCATGAAAATCGAAAATGTTTTTCCCCTGACAGTTCTGTTGTTTCCAGTATACCCATTTCGCCAAACAAGGATAAATTGCGGTAAATGGTATCAAAGCTGAGTCCCGGATAGTCCGATTTCATTTTTTCCAGAACATCTCTTGCTGTTAAATATTTATTTGACTGCGCGAATAATTCAAGCATTTCTTCGCGCTTGCTTGTGTACTTATATCCTTTTTCCTTCATAAGGAGAAGAGCTTCTTGAACATTCATCTTACTGACCCCTTTTTATTTTGGTCCATACTATCGACAGTATCAGGATGAAGACTGAAAGCATAACAATCGTTCCGCCTGGGGCTAAATCTAATTGATAAGCAAGCATTAAACCAATGATAACAGAGATTTCCCCAAAGAGTACAGAAAAGAATATTGCCTGTTTAAACCCTTTTGCAATTCGAATACTTGCTGCAACCGGCAGGGTCATCAGCGATGATACTAATAATATGCCGACGATTCTCATGGAAGCAGCAATGACAAGAGCAACTGTTAAAATAAAAATAAAGTGAATCCACTTCGAATGGATGCCTGATGCTGCAGCGTGTTCTTCATCGAATGACAGCAAAAACAGTTCTTTAAATAACGCAAAAATGACAATGAGAACAAATAATGTAATGGCAGCGATCACCCATAAGTCCGTTCTCGTTACCGCACTGACACTTCCGAAAAGATAGTTAAATAAATCCGTATTAAATCCATCCGCAAGTGATATAAAAATCACACTAAGTCCAACTCCGGCGGAAAGAATAATGGGAATGGCAAGCTCCTGAAAATGCTTATAGACAGCTCTCAGCTTTTCAATAAACAACGACCCTGCAACAGAAAAGCCCATTCCTAAATAAATTGGATTCAGCCCTGACATGCCAAGCACTTTTTTCTCAAGAAGCAGGCTCGCTGCAATCCCGGCCAATGTCACATGACTGAGGGCATCCGCTATTAAAGACAATCTTCTTACGACAACAAAAACACCTAGAAGCGGTGCAATCAGTCCGATGAGAATTCCTGCCAAAAATGCATTTTGTAAAAATTCATAATTAAAAATACTATTTATCATTTTATCTTCCCCCATGATCATGGTGATCGTGAGTCAATACATGAACAGAATGACCGTAAAAGTCAGACATATCAGAGTTCTGCAGGCTTTCGAATTCCTGTGTATTTCCGTGGAAATGCAAATGTTTATTTAAACAGGCAACGTGAGTGACTTTATCTGTGATGGTCCCTACATCATGCGTGACAAGAATCAACGTAATTCCCATTTCTGTGTTTAAATTTTTCAGCATTTCGTAGAAACTCTGAACTGTTTGAGCATCAACTCCAACTGTAGGCTCATCAAGAATGAGCAATTTCGGATCACTCACAAGCGCTCTTGCAATAAATGTCCGCTGCTGCTGGCCGCCTGAAAGTTCACCGATATTCCGCTTGGACAGCTGTTCTAAACCGACAGCCTTAATTGCAGCTTTTACTTTTTCATGATGGGCCGGTTTCAGCATTTTAAACAATCCTAATTTAGACGTCAGCCCGCTTGCAACTACTTCGTATACAGATGCCGGAAAGCCTGTATTAAAACTGTTTGCTTTTTGAGAAACAAATCCGATTTTATGCCACTCTTTAAATTTGCGGATATCTTCTCCGAACAGAAAAATCTCTCCCGCATCGGGCTTTAAAAGACCAAGAAGGCATTTCAGCAGAGTTGTCTTTCCTGAACCGTTTGGTCCAACGAGTCCCAGGAAGTCGCCCTCCCTTACCTTAAAATGAACATCTTCAAGCACTTTAGTGCGGTCATATGTGAATGATAAATGACGGATATCAATAATAGGCTGATTCATTACTTTCACCTTCTAGTTTAAGAATGGTTCCGATTTAACATCGTAAAAAAAGATCAGAAACCAATGTCTGATCTTTAACATAGAGATTATACAAGATTGTACTAAAAAGAGCAAGAAACTTGTTTTCATCCAAATTAATGTATAGCTGATTTGAAATTCGTTCCTTTTGTTTCTTGTGTATTCATTATTGTGATAAAGGCATTTGTGTCGATTTCATGGACAATCGATTTAAGCTTCGTTACTTCAAGCCTTGTTACAACGACATAGATGACTTCTTTTTCGTCATCGGTATATCCGCCTTTGCCTTTTAATTTTGTGGTGCCGCGCCCAAGCCTTTGAAGAATGGCGTCTGATACATCTTCGTAGTAATCTGAAACAATAATAACTGCCTTTGTTTCGTCTAATCCCTGTATAACCGTATCAATTGTTTTAAAAGCAATATAGTAAGCCATGACCGAATACATAGCCTGTTCTGCTCCAAAAACAAATGCTGCCCAGGCGAAAATGAAAATGTTAATAAACATCACAAATTCTCCTACTGAAAACGGCAGTTTTTTAGTAAGCAATATGCCTAAAATTTCAGTTCCGTCCATTGAACCGCCGTTTCGAATAACCAATCCTACACCTACACCAAGGATTAAACCTCCAAATACAGTTGCTAAAATCGGCTCCGCTGTAAAGGCTTCTACATGATGCAGCATACTCTCGATGATTGCCAGAAAGACAATCCCGAAAATAGAGGAGATCATAAACGTTTTCCCAATTTGCTTATAGCCGTAATACATGAAAGGCAGATTCAAAATGACGACAAGTGTTCCGAAATTTATAAATGACAAACTGTCTGGAGTAATGTGGTCAACGATAAGCGATATCCCGATAATCCCTCCGTCAATAATCTGATTGGGGATTAGGAACAGCTCAATAGAGACAGCTGCAAGCGCTGCACCAATAATGATCAATATCAGTCTTGTGATCAGCCGTCCTATACTTTCTTTTTTATGCTGTTTTTTTGTCATATGAATAATCCCCCCCATCTTTTTAAAAATTAGGCACTTTTCCTAAAACTTCACCATACATTGAATGGTGAAGGAGGTATGTACGTGATACTATTTCAAAAAATTGTCAACCAGAAACTCAACTCATTGGATGCTGATGGATTGCTTCAGCTTGCCAAACAGAACAACCTTGCCATTGACAGAATACAGGCCCAGCAAATCGTGAGAATCATCCGCGGCAAAAACATTAATATTTTTGATGATGCGGAGCGAATCCGCCTGCTAAAAAAGGTAGCTGCCATTACTTCTCCTGCAACAGCGCAGCAAGTGAACCAATTATTTCAGCAATTTATAGGATAAAAAGCTGTCGATTTGCTCCGACAGCTTTCTTTTTTTAGTTGTACGAAAATATATAATTTCCGCTTAGATGGCATGCGGAGCCGCAAAACTCCACAGTCAGAACGGGAGATTGCGCTTCTCTTATGCCTGATTGCGGATCAGGTCCAAAAGATCAGGATTAAATTCTTTCCCGCGCAGCATATCAATTTCAAATTGGTATGGGGGTTTTTTATCTTTTTTATCTTCACCTACATATGGAGTCTCAAGAATTTTCGGCACATTGACAAGCTCGGGATGATGAACGATGTGATTTAATGCCTTAAATCCGATATGGCCAAATCCGATGTTCTCATGGCGGTCCTTGCGGGCTCCGGAGATATTTTTGCTGTCATTAATGTGCAGCACCTTCAGTCTGTCAAGTCCGATAATAGAATCAAATTGCTGGAGGACACCATCAAAATCATTAATGATATCATAACCGGCATCATGTGTATGACACGTATCAAAACAAACGGAAAGATGCTCATTATGAGTGACACCCTCAATGATCTGTGCGAGTTCTTCAAATGAACGGCCGCACTCTGAACCTTTTCCGGCCATTGTCTCAAGAGCAATTTGAACATTTTCTTCCCGATCCAGTACTTCATTGAGTCCTTCAATGATTTTTTTTATGCCTATTTCAGAACCCGCTCCAACATGAGCACCTGGATGCAGAACAATTTGTTTTGCTCCAATAGCATGGGACCTGTCCATTTCAGAACGCAAAAATTGCACGCCAAGTTCGAATGTTGCAGGGTTTGTTGTATTGCCGATATTGATGATATAAGGTGCATGAACAACTATATCCGCAATCCCATTTTCCCGCATATGGGCCTGTCCAGCTTCAATATTCAGCTCTTCAATTTTTTTTCGTCTAGTATTCTGAGGTGCCCCAGTATAGATCATGAACGTATTCGCACCGTAAGAGACTGCTTCCTCACTTGCAGCAAGCAGCATCTTTTTCCCGCTCATTGATACATGTGAACCTATTTTCAGCATCTATTCTCCTCCTACTTGCGCTTTTGATTCAATCTTCTTTGACGTTTTTTAATTTCGTCCATTTCTCTTGTCAGTTTCTTTTTGTATCCCGGTTTTACACCTTTAGGTTTTCTAACCTTGCTTTTTGCCATTTGATCGACGCCATCTGAAGGCCTTACGCGCTTTTGTCTGCGTTTGCGGTCCTCAACTTTTTTCCACTCGCCGTTTACAAGATCCTGATTTTCAAATTCAATCCCTAATTTTTCGAGGGTAATTAACGCATCTTCATTTGCCGGCTCATAGATCGTTGCTGCAATACCGGAATAATCTGCACGTCCTGTACGTCCCACACGATGAATGTAAAAATCAAGATCACTTGGAAGCTCAAAATTAATAACGTGGCTTACTCCGTCAATATCTATGCCTCTTGAAGCAAGATCAGTTGCTACCACATACTGATAATCAAGATCATTAATTTGCTTCATCATTTTTTTGCGGTCTCTTGGTGATAGATCGCCGTGAATACGCCCGACTTTAAAGCCTTTAGCAATCAGTCCGTCTGCAACCTCATCCGCTTTTTTCTTTGTGTTGGTAAACACAATAGCTAAATAAGGATTGTAGTTTTTCAGCATTTCAAATAAAAGAGTTGTTTTATTGCGGTGTCGCAAAGGCACTAATACATGCTTGATTTTTTTCGCTGTTGCCTGCTTTGGGGCAACGTGGGTAAATTTAGGGTTTTCCATATATTTTTTCAGGAAAGGCTTTAATTTTTCAGGAATTGTAGCTGAAAAAACAAGGATCTGAAGTTTTTCCGGCATATTTCCGCCGATTTTATCAACGTCTTCAATGAATCCCATATCAAGCATAAGATCTGCTTCATCAACAACTAATGCTTTTGCCTGATGAACAAAAAGAGCTTTTTCAGCAATTAAATCCTTAATTCTTCCAGGCGTTCCGATGACAAGCTGAGGCTGGCTTTTCAGTTTATCAATTGTTCGCTGCTTGTCAGTTCCGCCAATAAAACATTTTGCTGAAATCGTTTCATTTTCCGGTGCAAATTTAAGAATATGCAAGGCGTCCTGGTAAATTTGATTGGCCAGTTCTCTTGTAGGGGCAGTTATCACAGCTTGTACGTTTTTATTAGAGGGATCAATCCTTTGAATAAGAGGCAATAAATAAGCATGTGTTTTCCCTGTGCCTGTTTGTGATTGCCCTATTGCTGTTTCCCCTTTTAATAGTGAAGGGAATAAGCGTCCTTGTATTTCAGTCGGTTCATAAAAACCCAGCGCTTTGACAGCATCTATAATAAAAGGCTTAAATGGAAACTGAGTGAACTTAGTTTGTTCCATGTTCATCATCTCCTTGATGAGTAAATTAATAAAATAGGCTCTATTCTAAGACCTTGCTGTTTTTCGAGCGTTAACCCTGAAAGTTTATCCCGGCAAAAGGTTTCATTTATAACACTTTATTAGAAAAGAGCACAGATCTAATAAAGGAAGGGAAATATTCTTTTTGCGAAGTACAACAATTCTTGCAATAACAGCCAAAAAATAAGACACGGTTGTCCATCAAAACATTATATACGATTTTAGAGAAAAACTCCAATCGAATCCGCCTATTCTTTCAGACGCGCAAACCTTTTAAGCTGATTCTGCATATTGTGTAGGTAGTATACGCGTTAGTTTAAAAGGAGGATCATCATGTTTCAGCAAAGACCTATGCCTCCAATGTCTTCTAGAGGATTTGGGCCTCAAAGAATGCAAATGGGCGGTCAGCCGTTTTCAAACCAGCCTTTTGGAAATCAGCAAGCAAGGGGATTTGGACCGCCTCGTTCCTTCCAGCCGTTCGGACAGCAAATGGGACCCTTTTCAACGCAGTTTGGACAGCAGGGATTTGGCGGACAGCCGTTTGGCGCGCAGCAATTCGGTCAGCAATTTGGACAGCAGGCTATGGGAAGAGGAAGCGGCATTAAAGGAATTCTTTCAAGATTTCTTCCTGGCGGCGGTCAAGGTGCCGCAAGTGCTGCCAATGCAGCCCAGGGTCTGCAGGGAATAACCAATCCTGCCAATTTATCAAGCATGCTTGGAAATGTACAGAAAGTTCTGGGCATGGCTCAGCAAGTTACACCTATGGTTCAGCAATATGGACCCCTGGTCAGGAACCTTCCTGCCATGATTAAAATTTACAGTGAATTAAAAGGCGGAGGTTCGGCGGACGCGGAAAGCTCAGAAACGAATGAAGAAACGATCTCAACTGAAGTTTCAAGTGCCACATCAACTGATCCTGACACAGCTGTCATCAGCTCCCCTAAGAAAGCAGTACAAGAAGAACCGGTGCAAGCACCAGCTGTAAAAGGCGCATCTGCTCCAAAGCTTTATATCTGACATTCCTCTTTGTATTCTTGTGCAGTCTCCGCTATAATAATAAGAGATTACGAGAGCCAAAAGCCATTCTTTGGCTTTTTTCTATTCACTCTCGAACTTCTCTCTAGGAGGATCCTTTAATGGAAGTAATTAAGATTGCACCGCGGGGATATTGCTATGGTGTCGTTGATGCCATGGTTATTGCAAAGAATGCCGCTTTAGATAAAACTTTGCCAAGGCCTATTTATATATTGGGCATGATTGTTCACAATAAACACGTTACTGACGCTTTTGAAGAAGAAGGCATTATTACATTGGATGGCAGCAACCGCATGGAAATACTTGAAAAAGTAGAAAGCGGCACCGTTATTTTTACTGCCCATGGTGTTTCTCCGGAAGTCAGAAAAATCGCTTCTGAGAAAGGCCTTGTTACGCTTGATGCCACATGCCCTGATGTGACAAAAACACATGATTTAATTCGTGAAAAAAAAGCACTGGGCTATCATGTGATCTACATTGGGAAAAAGTCGCATCCTGAGCCAGAAGGAGCTGTTGGTGTAGCGCCTGATATTGTCCATTTGGTTGAAACAGAAGAAGATGTTGATGCTCTAACTTTCCAGAACGATAAAATTGTCGTCACGAATCAGACGACAATGAGTCAATGGGATGTTTATGACATAATGGAGCGCGTGAAAGAAAAGTATCCCCATGTAGAATATCATCAGGAGATTTGCCTTGCTACACAAGTTCGCCAGGAAGCTGTTGCTGAGCAGGCAAAAGATGCTGACCTTACGATTGTCGTCGGGGATCCAAAGAGCAACAACTCAAACCGGCTTGCACAAGTTTCGGAAGAAATAGCAGGGACAAAAGCCTACAGAGTATCAGATATAAGTGAACTTAAGCTTGAATGGTTTGAAGGCGTAAAAAAAGTTGCGATTACTGCCGGCGCCTCAACTCCTACGCCTATTACAAAAGAGGTCATTCAATTCCTTGAAAAGTATGATCCGGAAAATACGCTCACATGGAACATCCAGCATAATGTTCCTCTGCAAAAAATACTGCCGAAAGTTAAAGCAGTCAAATAATACTCAAACAAAAACGCTGGGATCAATCCCAGCGGTTTTTCATGTTAAACAAATGTAAATGGATCTGTATGAATTTCTGAGGGGAAAATACTGACCTCAAATTTCTTTTCTTCACACATAGAAAGCATCAGGTCTGTTACCCCTTTTTTCATGACTTTCTCTACATTATGACCAGGATCAATGATATTTAAGCCCATCATCATGGCATCATGTGCTACATGATAATAAAGGTCACCTGTAACATAGGCATCTGCTCCCTTGCGTTTTGCCTGATGGATGTATTTATTTCCGTCTCCCCCGAGCACAGCGACTCTCCGTATCTTCGCATCCTTATCCCCTACCATTCTTACACAAGGAACATCCAGCATTTTTTTCACATGCTCTGCAAATTCAGTTAAAGACATTTCATTTTCAAGCAAACCTACACGTCCTAAACCTAAAGCTTTGTCATGACCTTCAACTGGAAAAAGATCAAAGGCTGGTTCCTCATATGGATGAGCTTTCAGCATAGCGGAAACAATCTTTCGCTGCTTGCTTGCCGGAATGATCGTTTCAATTCTCTCTTCTTCTACAAACTCCATTTTCCCTGATTGTCCAATATAAGGATTAGTTCCATCAAGAGGAAGAAAGCTTCCAGTCCCGTTTGATGAGAATGTACAGTGACTGTACATCCCAATATGGCCTGCACCTGATTGCCCCAGAACAGCCCTTACATCGTCTGCATGATCTTTAGGTACATAGACGACCAGCTTCTTCATTTCTTCCTTATAGGTATCAGCAAGGACCTCTGTGTCTGTTAGCTGGAGAGCCTCTGCCAGTAAATCATTCACACCGCCTGCAGCAACATCTAAATTGGTATGTGCTGCGTAAACAGCAATGTCGTGTTTAATGCATTTTTCAAGCAGGGCGCCTCCCGGCTGATCTGTCGTCAGATTTTTAAGAGGCCGGAAAATTGGCGGATGATGAGCGATAATTAAATTCGCATTTTTTTCGATTGCTTCATCAACTACTTCATCGAGAACATCGAGAGCAATCAACACGCCATGAATAGGTTTATTCAAAGTTCCTATTTGCAGGCCAATCTTATCGCCTTCCATGGCATATTCTTTTTTCGAAAACGATTCGAACAATTGGATGATTTCAAAGCCGTTTGGTATTTTGCTCATTTCCTTGTAACCTCCTCAAGCATTTCAATCAACTCATTCAGTTCTTTCTTCTTAGCTTCATTCCCAGGGCTTGGTGCCGCACTTTCTAAACTAGTTAAAATCCGTTTGTTATGCTCAATTTCCTGCGTCCATTTCTTTAGGAACGGTTCTGTTTTCTCACCCATCAAAAAAGGGCCGACAAGCAAGCCTATTTGCAGGCCTGTATGCTGATATGGAGCATTTGCTTCGCCTTTTTCAGCTACAAGAATCTCATAGATCTTTCCGTCTTCTTCCAATATTTCTTCATTAATCAGTTTCCAGCCATTGTTAAGAAGCCATTTTCTTACATGATGTGCATGAATATTGGGCTGAAGAATCAGCCTCTCTGCTCCGGCTAATTTTTCTTTTCCCGCTTCAAGGATCTTTTCAATTAATGCACCGCCCATTCCTGCAATTGTGATGCACGTTACTTCATTAGGATCAATGACATCGAGCCCGCTACCTAAACGAACTGATATCACATCCCCAAGTCCGCTTTTTTGGACTTGCTTCTTGGCAGACTGGAACGGCCCCAAAACGACTTCCCCGGCAACAGCTGAAGCTGCCAAGCCGTTTAAAATGGCGTAGCAGGGCAAGTAAGCATGATCAGAGCCAATGTCAGCAAGCACAGCATTCTTTGGTATATAATCAGCTACAGTTTTTAGCCTATTTGATAAATTAACTTCATTCATTTTAAACCACCACATTCTTATGTTCTTTTAATTCGATCTCTCTATATAATAAGAAAAGTCCTCCGCAGATGCAAAGGACTTTTCTTTTTCGCTTAAATGCAACGATTTATTTTTAAATTACTTTCGTGAAAAACTATTTGATTTTAGAAACCCATTCTGCCATCTCGTCCAGTTTTTCATCAGGAACTAACCCGGCCGGCATGTTTCCTCGGCCATTTTTAATCGTTTCTTTAATTCCGTCTACGCCGAGCTTGTCCCCAACCCCTTTAAGAGCAGGACCGGCACCGCCTTCGTAATTCTCGCCATGACAAGAAACACAGCTTTGCTTGTAGATTTCCTCTGGTGAAGCGTTTGCAACTTCTCCCGATTTATCTTCCTCTTTACCTTCTCCAGCCATTTCTTTCATATCGCCGAGCCCTTTAATAGATAAGAAAAACATAAGGCCGATTCCGATTACGGCAACTAAAGCAAATGGAATTAGTGGATTGCGATTCATTATGTAACCTCCCCTATGTAAAAATCTTGAAATGCAGGTAAACGATAGATTTAAACAATCTCTATTTTACTTTAAAATTTGTGGAAGTAAAAGACTTATTGTATAAGTTGGGCTATTTTTCAAAAATTAGTCAAAAAAACTTCATCAATTAAGATGAAGTACCTGTTTTCACTTGATTAGTAAGGATAAAAATTTGCATGAATCGCTCAGGCTCCTAGGCCAGAACGGATCTGAAAGTATTGGCACTTTTTGCCAACACTTTCAGATTCTTTTTAGTCTGCCTGCGCTAAACGTGCGCTTGCGCTATTCTCATTCGTCAGCAGCCAATAAGCCTTGCAATAACCATCCGCTGAACTTCGCTTGTGCCTTCGCCGATTTCAAGCAATTTAGCATCTCGCAGATATCGTTCAACATGATATTCTTTCATGTAGCCATACCCGCCGTGAATTTGAATGGCCTGATTTGTCACCTCTGTACACATTTCAGATGCAAACAGCTTGCAAAAAGAAGCTTCCTTCGTAAATGGTTTGCCCTGATCCTTTAACCAGGCTGCTTTATAAACCATTGTTCGTGCTAAATCAATTTTCATGGCCATGTCAGCAAGTTTAAATTGGATCGCCTGGAATTCACTTAATGTTTTTCCAAATTGCTTTCTTTCTTTGGAATAAGCTAATGCTTTTTCAAAAGCTGCCTGTGCAATTCCAACTGCCATAGCGCCAATTCCAATTCTTCCGCCGTCTAAAGTCTTAAGAAACTGCCTGAAGCCATCCCCTCTTTTGCCAAGAAGATTTTCTTCTGGAACGAACACATCTTCAAGGATCAATTCTGTTGTATTTGAAGCATTCAATCCCATTTTTTCATAATTATCAATCACCTTGAACCCCGGTGCATCAGTAGGAACAATTAATGCGCTTATCTCTTTTTTTCCTTCTTTGCGGTCTGTAATGGCCGTCAAAGCCAGAAACTTTGCGTAAGAGGCATTTGTAATATAACATTTATTTCCATTTATCTTAAATTGACCATCCTGCAGAACCGCTTCGGTCTGAGTGCCTCCCGCATCTGAACCTGCATTAGGCTCAGTCAGTCCAAAGGCACCAAAAGATTCGCCTGAGCAGATTTTTGAAAGATACGTTCTTTTTTGCTCTTCTGTTCCAAACATATTAATAGGAGCTCCGCCTAATGAAATATGGGCAGAGTATGTAATTCCGGTTGAACCGCATGCTTTGCTGAGTTCTTCCGTAACAATTGCGAAACTGATTGTATCTGCGCCGCTTCCTCCGTATTCTTCTGAAAACGGCAGGCCAAGCATTCCCATTTCACCTAGCTGCTGAAAAATTTCTGCTGGAAATTGCTTCGTTTTGTCTCTTTCAAATGCCCCTGGCTCAACAACTTCTTCTGCAAACTCTTTGATGGTTTTCTGAATCATGCGCTGTTCTTGTGATAGTTCAAAATTCATGTTATCCCTCCGTTTTGAATACGCTTACATATTAAATTATAAAGTGTAACGCTCTGTTTTCACAACTTTTTAAATTTTTTATTTAATTAAAAAATATTTTTCTTTCCTGTTTTATTTTAAAAAGGCTTCTCCATGAGAATGCCAATCTTAAGGATTTGTCAGTAATTTCAAGGATTTACAAAGCAGGATAAAGAAGTGAGATGGTAAATTTCAGAGGTGAAAAGAGTTTATAAAAGCTCAAAATTTTCTGAGGGTGATTTGCAAATTAAATAACAATTAAGTAAAATAAATGAAAAGAAGATGTAATAATGAAATTTATTGTTACCGCTGTCAAAACTATTTTTTATAAAAAAACAAAAAAAAAGCGAACAAAAGTCCGCTTTCTATTCTAAGAAATCTTTTAATCGTTTGCTTCTGCTTGGGTGGCGCAGCTTGCGAAGTGCCTTTGCTTCAATTTGACGGATGCGCTCTCTTGTAACACCAAAGACTTTACCTACTTCTTCAAGTGTTCTTGTACGTCCATCATCCAGTCCAAAACGAAGACGCAGCACGTTTTCCTCGCGGTCTGTCAGTGTATCAAGCACATCTTCAAGCTGTTCTTTTAACAGCTCATAAGCCGCATGTTCGGAAGGAGAAGTTGCATCTTGATCCTCAATAAAATCTCCAAGATGTGAATCATCTTCTTCACCAATCGGTGTTTCAAGAGATACTGGTTCTTGTGCGATTTTTAAAATCTCTCTTACTTTATCAGGAGTCAGGTCCATATCTTCTGCAATTTCTTCAGGAGAAGGTTCTCTGCCTAAATCTTGAAGAAGCTGACGCTGAACACGAATCAACTTATTGATTGTCTCAACCATGTGCACAGGTATACGAATGGTTCTGGCCTGATCAGCAATTGCTCTTGTAATAGCCTGACGGATCCACCATGTAGCATAGGTGCTGAATTTAAAGCCTTTGCGGTAATCGAACTTCTCTACAGCTTTCATTAAGCCCATATTGCCTTCCTGGATAAGATCCAAAAACAGCATTCCGCGTCCTACATATCTTTTCGCGATGCTTACAACAAGACGAAGGTTTGCCTCTGCAAGTCTTCTCTTCGCTTCTTCATCGCCTTCTTCTATGCGGTTTGCAAGCTTAATTTCTTCATCTGCAGTTAAAAGATCAACCCGGCCGATTTCTTTCAGATACATACGAACAGGATCGTTAATCTTAACACCTGGAGGCACACTTAGATCATTTAAATCAAATTCTTCTTCCTTTGCCAGCTGCTGTATGTTAGGATCATCGGTCGATTCATTATCACCTACTAATTCAACACCCTGCTCGCCAAGGTACTCATAATACTCATCCATTTGGTCTGATTCGATTTCAAAGCCCGCCATGCGCTCAGCAATCTCTTCGTATGTTAAAACTCCACGTTTTTTTCCGATTTCTGTTAATTGGTCTTTTGCTTGTTCCAATGTCAATTCAGAATCATGGGTTTGTTTATCAGCCATTGGATCCCCTCCTTCCAAACTCTTGCAATTAATCCTTTATGTGAATGTGCTAATTGATAGTTGAAACCGATTAGCCGCAATGAATCTCTGTGTTTTGCGCAAGTCAAACATCTGCCTTCATTTAAGATCGCGCTTAAGTCTTATGACTTCCATAGCGATGTTAGCAGCTTTGACAAAATCCTTCTTGCGCTCTGCTTCATGCTTTTCAGCTTCTTTTTCTTTTATCATTAACCAATTTTGGTGATTCAACACCTGTTTGATATAATCTGACAGCTCCCGCTCGGATATTTCTTCACTTACCGAGAGCATGGCTATATCTGAAACAAACTGGTGAAGCTGATTGTCCGGCAGTTTTCTCAGGAACGAGCTTACACTTGCCTCATTTCCTTCTTCATAATAAGCATATAAGTAAGTTATAATCGCTCTGTGCTCTTCTATATTGAACTGAAGTCCTATACGGTCAAGCACTTTTTGTGCAATGTCCTTATTACGCAGCATATGCGCTATAAGAAGTCTTTCAGCATTATGAAATGCCGGCAAAAGACGTTTTTGCTTTGGCTTCATCAAATGCTGGACAGGGGCACTCTTCTGCTGCTCCTTATTGTGTTCAGGCTTTTGGCCAGATCTTTTGTCCTGCATTTGACTCTTTAAAACATCCATTGATAACGAAAATTCTCCGGACAGCTGTTTTAAATACAGTTCGATTTCTACAGGATTCTCAAGCTGGCTTAGTTCTTTCAGTATGTCTTCTATATACTGCAGCCGTTGTCCTTCATCCTGAAGATTTTTTCCTTTGCGGAAAACCTGCATTTTAAATGCCATTAACGTAATGCTTGCCCCTATTACATCTTTTTTGAACTTTTCTGCACCGAATTTCCGGATGTAGTCATCAGGGTCTGTTCCATCAGGCAGCGCGGCAACTCTCAGTTTACAGCCGGCAGCAGCAAGTGTCTTAGATGCTCTTAATGTTGCTTCAAGTCCTGCAGAATCAGAGTCAAAACAGATTATAACATCTCCTGCATTTCTTTTGATGATTTTTGCCTGAGCTTCAGTCAGTGATGTGCCCATCGCTGCAATCGAATGCTGCACATCTGAACGGACAGCGGAAATAACATCGGCAAAACCTTCAAATAAAACAACTTGCTGATTTTTGCGTATATGTACTCTTGCTTGATGAAAATTATAAAGAACTTTGCTTTTGTTAAAGATAGGCGTTTCAGGGCTGTTCAGAAATTTGGGCTGCTCTTTTCCAAGCACCCTTCCTGAAAAGGCAATGGTACGGCCGGTATGATCCAAGATAGGAAACATGATCCGATTGCGAAAACGGTCCAGATACCCATCAGAGGAGCTTTTCTTAACAAGCAGACCGGCTACTTCCATCATTTGCTGATCATAGCCCCGTTTAGTTAAAAACTTGGCGACGAAATCCCAGGAATCAAGCGCATAGCCAATTTCAAACTGCTCAATTGTTTCTTTGGCAAAGCCTCTTGCTGTTAAATAATCGTAGGCAGCTTGCCCTTCTTTAGTGTTTACAAGCAAATGATGATAAAACTTCTTCAGCAGTTCATGTGCTTCAATCATTTTTTCATCATCGCTGTTTGCATCTTTTGGCAAAACGGCATTAAGCTGATCAGGAAGATCAATATGCAGTTTGTCAGCAAGTGCCGAAGCTGCTTCAACAAATGAATAGCCTTCAATTTGCATTAAGAATGAAAAGACGTTCCCGCCGGCGCCACATCCAAAGCAATGATAGATCTGCTTATCATGTGAAACGGAGAACGATGGTGATTTTTCGCCATGAAATGGACAAAGCCCAAAATGATTTCTTCCCTGCTTCTTCAATTGAACATATTCACTGACAACATCCACGATGTCTGCCGATTGCTGAATCTTATCGATTATTTCATCGGGAATTCGATTTCCCATACCAACAACTCCGTGATACAAATATTCGCGATTTAACCACTAATTCCTGCATCTTTCGACAAAATCTTTTCCAAAGTAAAAATAAAACTGTCTCTGTCTGACTGGGTAAACTTTTTGGGGCCTTTTGTATGCTTTCCGCCTCTGCGTTCTTTCGCAGAAAGATACCTGAACTCTAGAGCAAGCTCAATATTTTCTTCTGTATACTGTTTACCCCGGGGTGTCATAACTATAACCCCTTTTTTCAGCAAAAGACCCGCAAGACCAATATCCTGCGTCACAACCAGATCACCGCGGCAAGAGTGATTAGTGATGTATAAATCAGCAGATTCTTTGCCGGTGTCCACATAAACCCAATCATATCCGTATGTATTTGATGTTTTGTGATTGTATGAAGCAACAAACAGGACATTGATCTGGTATCGGGCAGCAAGGTCAGCAATTTCCTGCTTTACAGGACATGCATCTGCATCGACAATTATCTGCATCTTTTTTTCGTCATCTTTCACTATTCTACATCACTCCGATAGATTCCTTCTTAACCTTTTAGAAAAGATCGCATGGAAAACGAGACTGAATTTGTCGAATTATTTTTCATCGATTCACTTGACAGATCACAATAAATAGTTTATTCGTTCTTGGTCAAGTCTAAACCTAAAATAAGTAATTTTATCACAATTTTTTATTATAATACAAAGTCTTTAAATTTTCCATTCTTTTTCACGAACTTAAATTGTTATTTTCAGGACATAGTATTTTATTAGCGCTTCAGCCAAAACAGAACTTGGGACATATATAAAACTCAGAGCTTCTGCTTCTCTGAGTTCAATATTTTTGCACTGATCTTCAGTTATACCTGTTCATGATATTTTGGATCATGTTAGCCGTTTCCTCAACTGCTTTATTGGAAACATCGATTACCTGACAGCCGATCTTATCAATAACCTTTTCAAAGTATTCAAGCTCCACTTTGATTCTGTCGATATTCGCATAAATAGCTTTATCATTCAGGCCGAGAGAGATTAATCGTTCTTTTCTTATGTCATTTAATTTATCAGGGCTGATTTTAAGGCCGATGCATTTTTTTGGAGAAACTTTAAATAGCTCCTCAGGAGGTTCGACTTCAGGAACAATCGGCACATTCGCAACTTTAAAGCGCTTATGGGCCAAATATTGGGACAGCGGAGTTTTTGATGTCCGTGATACTCCAACAAGAATAATGTCTGCTTTCATGATTCCGCGGGGATCACGTCCGTCATCGTATTTAACCGCAAATTCAATGGCCTCTACTTTTTTGAAGTAATCTTCATCAAGTTTACGGACTCTGCCAGGTTCATATTTTGCATTAATTCCATAAGCAGATTCCATTTTATCTATTAATGGGCCGATGATATCATAGTAGACCACACCTTGAGAATTCGCTTCATTAATCAGTCCCTGTCTAAGCTCAGGAACGACTAGAGTAAAGCACACAATTGCCTGCTCAAGTTTAGCGAGCGCCACCACTTCTTTTATTGTGCCTAAATCTTCAACATAAGGAATTCGTTTGATTTTTGTATCCGCAGTATTTCCATTAAATTGGCTGATCGCTGCTTTTATAACAAGTTCAGCTGTTTCGCCTACAGAATCTGATACAACATAGACATGGCGATTTTTCATACCATTCCTCACTCCCCTTGCTAGATGATTTCATTCTCAGCTAATCCGACCAATATCTTCGTCATATTTGTTTTAGTAATTCTTCCAGTTACTTCAAAGCCCTTTTCTGTCTCTTTGATGACAGGAATGGCGTCTATTTGCTTGTTTATTAAAAATTTCGCAACATCCATGATGTAATCCTCGCGCCTGCACATCGTAATATTCGGCATTCTTGTCATGATGATATTCACAGGGATAGATGCAAGCTCCTGCTTTCCGATGCTTGCACGGAGCAGATCTTTCCGGGACAATACTCCAACAAGGATAGACCCTTGATCTACAACAAATAACGTCCCGACATCTTCAAGAAACATTGTAACAATTGCATCATAAACAGATACATTCTCATTCACTACAACCGGAATGGACTGGAAATCTTTCACCTGCAATTTTTTCAGTTTATCTGAGAGAAGTCCTGCGCCTGTTTTGCCTGTATAAAAATAACCGACCCTTGGCCGCGCTTCCAGATATCCTGCCATTGTCAGTATTGCGAGATCAGGACGAAGAGTTGCCCTTGTTAAATTCAGCTGATCGGCAATATGTTCACCTGTAATTGGCCCGTTATCTTTTACAATTTGCAGAATATGTTCCTGCCTTTTATTAAGTTCGATTCTACTCACCGCCTTAAGGTTCCAATACGTATGTATGAAGCGTTCTAATTTCCGATGGTTAAATAGGTTATACTATATAAAAATATTATATACTATTTGGACAGATTGAAAAGAACCTTTGGGAAAAAAGAAAAGCGGAACCGACCGTTTAGCTCTGACAGACAGATAAGGATCAGCCAGTAAAGGCGCTTTTTGCCTTTGCTGGATGAGCCGTTCTGGCCGAAGAGCTGGGAGGTGAAGCTGGACACCAAGAAAAGCGGAACCGACCGTTTAGCTCTGACAGACAGATAAGGATCAGCCAGT
>NZ_JBCMYF010000016.1:0-40758 GCF_050483325.1 Metabacillus idriensis | reverse complement strand
AGGACGTTGCCAGGCAGTATCAATTATATATTTTATCAATGAGTATAAAAGCTCAAAGATGTATATTACTATCGCGGGGTGGAGCACTATCGAATCAACTTCTTCGAATCAGCTTCAGCGTACTGATTGAGCCGCACCTTGGCTAAGCTTTCTGAAATCAGGACGGTCTACGCAATCAATGAGCATAAAAGCTCAAAGATATTTATTACTATCGCGGGGTGGAGCAGTCTGGTAGCTCGTCGGGCTCATAACCCGAAGGTCGCAGGTTCAAATCCTGTCCCCGCAACCAAATGGTCCCGTGGTGTAGCGGTTAACATGCCTGCCTGTCACGCAGGAGATCGCCGGTTCGATCCCGGTCGGGACCGCCATTATTACATAAACGACAACGAAACTACGTGTTTCGTTTTTTTTATGCATTTTTTAGGGTAGACTGTTAAAGAAACTTGGACAAACTAGATAGATGCGATACACTTGATAAAAGGGATCAATCCTTAGAACTGCATGGTTCTAAGGTTTTTTTATAAATCTTTCCATATGGATTTTTCAGGTAGCAGACTGTCTGAGGCTGCATCTGACTTTTATGACAGAAAAGGCGGTGCAGCACATGACCATTGAAGATGAATTTCATTTTATAGATAAAATCAGGCAAAGTAAAAATCGCCAGCCGGAATTAATAGAAGGCATAGGAGATGATGCTGCGCTCTATCAAGCTAAAGCTGATCATTTAGAAATTGTATGCGCGGACACCATGACTGAAGGCGTTCATTTTCTCAAAGGAGCTTCTTCTCCAAAGGATATCGGCTATAAAGCTGTGGCTGTCAATATTAGTGACGTTGCAGCTATGGGCGGTATTCCAAAGTACTATCTTGTCACTATTGCTGTGCCTAAAACCTGGTCTGAAGAGGAATTAGTGGAGCTCTACGCAGGGATGGATGAGATCGCTGCTATATACCGCATGGATCTGATCGGCGGAGATACGGTTTCAACCTCAGATAAGCTTGTAATTACGGTTACGGTCATAGGAGAAGTTCAGAAAGGGAAACAGCGTTTGAGAAAGGATGCCCGTCCTGGTGATGCGATATTTGTAACAGGCACAATTGGCGACTCAGCTGCAGGGCTTCATATTCTGCTTGGAAACGTCTCAGTTCATGGAGAAAACGATTCTGAATTTCTTGTGAATCGCCATAAGCGTCCAGTGCCGCAGGTTAAAGCAGGACAGCTTATGTCTTCCGCTGAGCGCATTTCATTGAATGATATCAGTGATGGTCTCGCAAGTGAACTAAATGAAATATGCGAAGCAAGCTGTGTTAAAATGGTCATAGAAAAAGACCTTGTTCCACTCAGTGATTCACTGCGTTCTTTACATTCTGAGCAGCTCGATGAGTGGATTTTATATGGCGGGGAAGATTTTGAGCTGGTTGGCACTGTACCTCTCGCAGCATTTGACCTACTTCAAATGAAGTGCAGCGAAGAAGGCATTTCTCTAACAAGGATTGGACATGTAGAAGCTGGCTCATCTGAGGTGCTGCTCCTGCATAATGGCAAAAAAACAAAGCTCAAAAAATCTGGATACAATCATTTTAAGTAAGGTGAGTATATGACAAAGCATACAGTGAAAACAAATAGCTCTGAGGAAACAACGAAGCTTGCAATCAGGCTTGGTGAACTTGTGAATCCTGGAGATGTGATTACATTAGAGGGCGATTTAGGAGCCGGGAAAACTACGTTTACGAAGGGTTTAGCAAAAGGCATCGGAATCCAAAAAAACGTAAACAGCCCGACATTTACGATTATGAAGGAGTACAGGGATGGGAGGCTCCCTCTTTACCACATGGATGTATACAGAATGGAAGACAGCGATGAGGATTTAGGATTTGATGAGTTTTTTGAAGGAGAGGGTGTCACTGTGGTTGAATGGGCGCATCTTATTCAGGATCAGCTTCCTCCAGTTCGCCTTGATATTCGTATACTTCGTGTAGAAGATGAGTCACGTGAAATTATCTTTGAACCTATCGGGGATCACTATATTGGTTTATGTAAGGAGCTTATAGATGAAAGCAATCGCGATTGATACGTCCAATTTGACACTTGGTGTGGCCATAGTGGAAGACAGCAAAGTGATTGGAGAATATGTAACAAACATTAAGCAGAATCATTCGGTCCGGGCAATGCCTGCTGTTGAATGGCTTATGCAGGAATGCGGAGTTAAACCAGGTGAACTGGATCGTGTCATTGTTGCGGGAGGGCCTGGATCCTATACCGGCCTCAGAATTGGTGTCAGCATTGCTAAAACACTTGCATGGACGTTAAACATTCCCCTTTCAAGTGTTTCAAGTCTTGAGGTGCTTGCAGCTGGCGGAAGTTATTTTAATGGTTTTATCTGTCCGATTTTTGATGCCCGGCGCGGTCAGGTGTATACCGGACTGTATGAGTATGCAGATGGGGAGCTTATGAAAAGAAGAAATGATCAGAATCTCCTGCTGTCTGACTGGCTCTTAGAATTAAAAAAGGAAGAGAAGCAAATTCTTTTTATCGGGAATGATGTCAGCCTGCATCTGCAGTTAATTATTGAAATGCTTGGTGATCAGGCAGTGATTGCAAGTATGACCGAACATAATCCAAGACCAGCCATGCTTGGAAAAATCGGTTTGATGAAAGAGCCTGAGGATATACATACCTTCGTGCCGAACTATATCCGCTTAGCAGAGGCGGAAGTTAAGTGGCTCGAACAACAGAAATAAGTGGGTGAGAAGGTTGAAACAGGAACAGGATACAATCAGAATTAGGCTTATGAATGTTGATGACATTAATGATGTTTACGAAATTGAAACACAATCCTTTGCAACACCTTGGCTGAAGGAATCCTTTCATAATGAATTGACTCAAAATCATTTTGCCAAATACCTTGTTGTAGAATTTGACCAGAAAATTATCGGCTACTGCGGACTGTGGATCATAATGGATGAGGCTCAAGTAACGAACATTGCTGTTTTGCCTGGCTATAGAGGGAACAAGGTGGGGGAAACACTGCTGAAGCAGGCCATCGGAATGGTGAAGGAATATGGAGCAGGGAAAATTTCTCTGGAAGTGCGCGTCTCAAATCATGTTGCGCAATCTTTGTACACCAAGCTCGGTTTTCAGCCTGGCGGAATTAGAAAACGGTATTATACTGATAACGGGGAAGATGCGTTAGTAATGTGGGTGAATTTAAAATGACTGGAAAAGATCAATATATATTAGGAATAGAAACGAGCTGTGATGAAACAGCTGTATCGATCGTGAAAAACGGGCGGGAAATCATTTCGAATGTTGTAGCTTCACAAATTGAAAGCCATAAACGTTTTGGCGGCGTTGTACCTGAGATTGCGTCAAGACATCATGTTGAGCAGCTGACACTTGTGCTTGAAGAAGCGATGCAGCAGGCTGAAATGACATTTAAAGACCTAGATGCCATCGCAGTTACGGAAGGCCCGGGCCTTGTTGGAGCGCTATTGATTGGAGTCAATGCGGCAAAAGCGCTGGCATTTGCCCACCAGCTGCCATTAATAGGCGTTCATCATATTGCAGGTCATATCTATGCAAACCAGCTGATCTCGGAACTGCAGTTTCCTTTGCTTTCGCTTGTTGTATCAGGGGGACATACTGAACTTGTTTATATGAAAGAACATGGATCATTTGAAGTAATCGGAGAAACGCTTGATGATGCTGCAGGAGAGGCGTATGACAAAGTGGCAAGAACGCTTCATCTGCCTTATCCGGGTGGACCTCATATTGACCGGATGGCAGCGGAAGGATCTCCTGTCATCAATTTACCGAGAGCCTGGCTTGAACCGGATTCTTACAACTTCAGCTTCAGCGGTTTGAAATCAGCTGTCATCAATACTCTTCACAATGCAGAACAGCGTGGTGAAGTCATTGATCCCAATGATTTAGCGGCAAGCTTTCAAGCGAGCGTGATTGAAGTTCTTGTCACAAAGACAGCATCAGCTGCTGAGAAATATAAGGTAAAGCAAGTTCTTCTTGCTGGAGGTGTAGCAGCCAATCGCGGTTTACGGGCAGCTTTAGAAGAGAAGTTTAAAGAATTTCAGGATGTAGAGCTGCTGATTCCGCCATTATCTCTATGTACAGACAATGCTGCGATGATTGCAGCTGCAGGAAGCGTCCTTTTTGAAAAAGGACATAGAGGAAATTTGAGAATGAATGCGAATCCTGGACTGGAACTGCCTAGTTAATATGTTGTATTAACATGTTATCCACATACCGTCTAATAACATCTTTTCGCTTATAGAAAAGCTTGTGGAATAAGCATTGGATAACTTGTGGACATTGTGGATAAAAAAGCGTTATTTTGTGGATAATGTGAATAAAAGAGTGGAAACCTTATGAATTAAGATTCTTTTATGTGGATAACTAAAAAACTCAGTGCCGTCATCGGCACTGAGTTTTTTTGATTCTTTCAATATATGTGTATAAACTGTTAATCCTCTTGAAGCTGTTCCCATTCATTCATTAAATGTTCGACTTCTTGTTGATAACCATCGTTTTCGGTGTTGATTTCCTGCACTTTCGTATGATTTTGATAAATATCCGGATCACATAAAAGCTCTTCATTCTTCTCAATCTGCTGTTCAACGAACGAGATTCGCTCTTCTACTTCCTGCAATCTTCTTTGTTTTTGTCTTGCCAGTTTTTTTGCTTCTTTATCTTGTTCATAGGACAGCTTGTTTTGATTTTCTTTAGGCTTCAGATCAGGGACTGCGTCAAGTGCTGCAAGCTCCAGCTGTTCTGCCTTTTTAGATTGATAATAATCATAGTCGCCCAGATATTCATAGACGCTGTTTGCTGATAGTTCATATACTTTGGTCGCAATGCGATTAATGAAATATCGGTCGTGGGAAACAAATAGGATTGTGCCCGGATAATCTATCAAGGCATTTTCCAGAACTTCTTTACTGTCAAGATCGAGATGGTTTGTCGGCTCATCAAGAATGAGCAGATTCGCCTTTTGAAGCATAAGCTTGGCAAGAGCAAGTCGTGCTTTTTGTCCGCCGCTTAAAGTTGATACATTCTTTAAAACATCGTCGCCTGAAAATAAAAAATTGCCGAGTACGGTACGGATTTCTTTTTCAGCAAGCATCGGATATTCATCCCATAATTCATCAAGAACGCGTTTGTTTGAAGTTAAATTTGCCTGCTCCTGATCGTAATAACCAATCTTCACTCCTGAACCTATTTCAAATGCCCCTTTAAATGGGACCATCTTATCAATGATTGTTTTTAGAAGCGTAGATTTGCCTACTCCATTTGGACCGACAAGAGCAATGCTGTCACCTCTTGAGATGGAAAAAGAAACGTTTGAGATGATTGGCTGCACACCATCATATGAAACGGCTATATCCTTGGCTTTCAGCACATCGTTTCCGCTTTGTTTTTCAATATCAAAACGGAAGTGAGCTGATTTTTCATCGCCTTGAGGCCTGTCCATCAGTTCCATGCGGTCCAGTTTTTTTCTGCGGCTTTGAGCGCGTTTTGTAGTAGACGCCCTGGCCATATTCTTTTGGATAAAATCTTTCAGCTTCGCAACCTCATCCTGCTGTTTTTCGTAGAGTTTTAATTCACGCTCATAGTTTTCAGCGCTTTGCTCTAAGTAGCGGCTGTAGTTTCCTGTATATTTCAAACTGGTGTTTCTTGAAATTTCGTAGACCTGATTTACGACTTTATCTAGAAAATAGCGGTCATGGGAAACGATTAAAATCGCTCCGCTGTAGCTTTGCAGATATTGCTCGAGCCAGGAGAGTGTTTCAATGTCCAGGTGATTCGTCGGCTCATCCAGCACTAATAAGTCAGGACTTGTCAACAGCAGCTTGCCAAGTGCAAGGCGCGTTTTCTGGCCGCCGCTCAGACGCTGGATAGGCGAAGAGGCATCGAAATCAGCGAAACCCAGACCGTGAAGTACAGAACGGATATCCGCTTCATATTGATAGCCGCCTTTTTCTTTAAACTCAATTTGCAGACGGTCGTATTCTTTCAGGTATTGGTCAAATTCGCGCTGTGCGGGATCTGTACTCGCCATTTTTTGCTCTAAATCACGCATGGATTGTTCCATATCCTTTAAAAACTGAAACACAGAAACCATCTCATCCCAAATCGATAGACTGGATTCGAGTCCCGTATCCTGAGCAAGGTACCCGATGGAGACACCTTTTGGTTTGATGATCTCCCCGGATTCGTAAGAAAGCTGACCTGCAATAATTTTGAGCAGGGTTGATTTTCCGGCGCCGTTGCGGCCGACAAGAGCAATTCTATCCCTGGTTTGAACTTCAAGTTTGATATTCGATAATATAAGATCAGCTGCAAAATATTTCGTCAGCTGGTTAATTTGTAGCAAAATCATGTATTTTCACCTCAGGCTATGATAGTTTAAGTGTAGCTTATAGAAGAGAGAGCCGCAATGATTGTAGCTTTCAGGGAGCAGACATTTGTCACAATAAGTAAAAAGACAGATTTGTAAAAATAGTGTATAGTCTAGTATGAGGGGCGTTAAAAGATGTCAAATTTTACTCATTTTAACCAGCAGGGCAGAGCCAAGATGGTTGATATATCGGACAAGCATGATTCTGTACGCACCGCTGTAGCTGTTTCAAGCGTTGTCATGAAAGAACATGTATATGAACAAATTGTAAATAATAAGCTCCAAAAAGGGGACGTGCTGGCTGTTGCCCAGGTAGCAGGCATCATGGCCGCCAAAAACACATGGAACATCATTCCCATGTGCCACCCGATTCCGCTTAAAGGAATTGATATTGAATTTGAGTGGAAAAAAGAGAACGGTCTTTTCCATCTGATGATTGCTGCTTCAGTGAAAACATCAGGAAGTACGGGTGTGGAAATGGAAGCGCTAACTTCTGTTTCAGTCTGTGCCCTGACCGTGTACGACATGTGTAAAGCACTTGATAAAGGGTTAATCATCGGACCTGCCTATTTATCTGTAAAAACTGGCGGGAAAAGCGGAGATTATACACGAGACGAACCTGTAGCTTTGAATGTGGGGGATAGAATGTGAACAACATCGAACAATCGAAAATTCCGCAAGCTACTGCTAAGCGCTTGCCTTTATACTACCGTTTTTTAAAAAATCTTCATGCATCAGGAAAGCAGCGTGTTTCTTCAGCAGAGCTGAGCGATGCGGTAAAAGTGGATTCTGCAACGATCCGCAGGGATTTTTCTTACTTTGGAGCTCTTGGCAAAAAAGGATATGGGTATAATGTTAATTATCTTCTGTCTTTTTTCAGAAAAACGCTCGATCAGGACGAAGTGACAAAAGTCACCTTAATAGGTGTCGGTAATTTAGGCACAGCCTTTTTGCATTATAATTTTACTAAGAATAATAATACGTTAATCTCACTTGCCTTTGATGTCGATGAGAAAAAGATCGGCACTGAAATTGGTGATGTGCCTATTTATAATCTGGATGATCTTGAGGAGCACCTTCCTGATGATGTGACCGTAGCGATTTTAACGGTTCCGGCACAGGCTGCCCAGCCCATTACGGACAGGCTGATTGCAAAAGGAATTAAAGGGATTCTGAATTTTACTCCGGCACGGTTAAATGTACCTGAAGAAATACGGATTCATCATATTGATCTTGCAGTAGAACTGCAATCACTCGTGTACTTTTTGAAACACTATCCTAACGCTTAAGAATTGAGGTGAATGATATGCCTACTATCGGTTTTGGAAGTTTATTGCTGATTGTTTTTGCTGCACTTTTAATCTTCGGGCCAAAGAAACTGCCTGAGCTTGGAAAAGCGGTTGGAAATTCATTGCGTGAATTTAAGCATGCAACGAAGGGTTTAGCGGATGATGATGAAGATAAAAAGAAAGAAGAGAAGTAAGATAGGATGAAAGCTGTCATGAAACAAAACGAAATGTCGGTTTTCGATCACATTGCCGAGCTGCGGAAAAGGCTGATCATTACGGTTTTTTTCCTTTTCATCTCTGTGATCGCCGGCTTTTTATTAGCAAAGCCGATTATCATCTATTTACAGCATACAAATGAAGCTCAGAACTTAACGCTGAATTCATTCCGAATGACCGATCCGCTTATGGTCTATATGCAATTTGCGTTTATTATTGCCTTTATTATTACATCTCCAATTATTCTTTATCAGCTGTGGGCATTCATTAGTCCGGGTCTCTATGAAAAAGAAAGACGGGTCACGCTGAGCTATATTCCAATCTCCATTGGACTGTTTCTTGCCGGCATAAGTTTCTCGTACTTTTTGCTCTTTCCATTTGTCGTGGATTTCATGGAGGGAATCTCCAATGACTTAGAGATTAATCAAGTCATTGGCATCAACGAATACTTTCAGTTTTTAATTCAGCTGACAGTGCCGTTTGGACTGCTGTTTCAGCTTCCGGTTGTCATCATGTTCTTAACGAGGCTAGGCATTGTAACACCGATGTTCCTCTCTAAAATCAGGAAATATGCGTACTTTGCCCTTCTCGTCATTGCTGCGCTGATTACACCGCCGGAGCTTGTGTCGCATCTTATGGTTTCCGTGCCGCTGTTTATCCTTTATGAAATAAGCATTGTTGTCTCCAGATTTGCTTACCGCAAGGCGCAGCGCACACAGTTTGAAGAGGCAAATAAAGAAGGGTGATCCTGTTAATAGGATCACCCTTCTTTTTATTTGACTGTTTTCGCATAGATTGTTGTTTTTCATTACAAATGTTGCCCGTTCCTTGCAGCGAGAGGAACTTGCTTTCCGCGGGGAGCATGGGAGCCTCCTCGGCGTTGCCTGTGGGGTCTCCCAATTTGCTCTATATCCCGCAGAAGTCAAGTTCCTTCCGCTGCAATCCACTAAGGGTTTTTAACATTTAGTCTAATAACAACAATATTTACGAAAAGAGCCTTTTATTTCTTCTTCGTTTTCACTTTATAAGAAAGATTAAACATTCTAAATGCTACTCCAAGATCAAACGTAGCGATTAACATAAGCAGGATTGTCGGAAACGTCCAGATCCCGCTTTCTGAACTGTTTATGGCAAGATAGGTAAACAGAATACCCATTGCCAAGTAAAAGACTCCCATAGAAATTGGGCTAGTTCTCATGCTTACATGCCTCCAAAAATAAATTGCATTTGTTCTGCCTTTTTCATCATTTCCTCAAGCTGCTCCCGGTTTGATTGCAGAATGACGACAAACGTATTCATCGCAACATGGGCAAAAATAGGTACCATGAGGCGTTTCGTTTTTACATATAGAAAAGCAAACACAAACCCCATGGATCCATAAAGAAGAAGATGCTGAGGTTCACCGTGAACAAGTGCGAATACGATTGAACTGATCAGTGCGGACAAAAAGAAATTCAGGCGCTGATACAATGCGCCGAATAAAATTTTTCTGAAAATGATTTCTTCCAGGATCGGGCCGATGATGGAAGTGACGACTATAAGCAAAGGCGTTACCTTCAAGACTTCCATGATGACCTTTGTATTTTCTGATTCACCTTCAATGCCAAATACCTGAATTTCTATATTAGCGGCAATCACTTGAACAGACAGCGCCATGAACACTCCGCCTGCAGCCCATAAAATCGATGGACCGGCGGGGGCGGCATCGCCCCTTAAATCATTGCTTTTATAATGGCTGCGAAGAAGAAGCAGGACGATCACAAAAGCTGCTGCAAAACTGAATACCGTCCAATAGCCCGATGCTGTTATCTGCGCCATGCGCATCGATTCGTCGTCACCGACGCCAAGCTTAAGCAGAAGCGGAATGCCAAGAATGCCTGAAAACTGCATGACGATATATGTCAAAATAATAAGCCAGTATTCTTTCTTCAAATGAACGACTCCTTTAACTTGCCGGATGTTTATGTCCGTAAAAGCATAATTTCAGCTAGGCATAATTGTACCATAAATATGAGCGGATGTAGGAAGATAACGCCTTTAGGGTATGCCGGAATGGCTGTAAACATGTGAAATCGGCATAAGGAAAAGGATTTCAATTTTTTTTAACTTATTACTTGAATTTGAATGAGAGATTATATAATATAGTACTTGTGTTAGCACTCAAGACATATGAGTGCTAATAAAATGAAAATTTAAATTAATGAAATCTTGAGGAGGTTGTTTCACTTGTTAAAGCCATTAGGTGATCGTGTCGTAATTGAGCTTGTACAATCTGAAGAAAAAACTGCTAGTGGGATCGTACTGCCGGATAGTGCGAAAGAAAAACCGCAAGAAGGTAAAGTAGTGGCAGCAGGTACTGGTCGTGTGCTTGACAACGGTGAGCGTGTTGCTCTTGAAGTTGCAGAAGGCGATCGTATCATCTTCTCAAAATACTCTGGTACAGAAGTGAAGTATGAGGGTTCTGAATACTTAATCTTACGCGAAAGCGACATTTTAGCAGTTATCAGCTAATTTATAAATTTCCAATATCATAGAACATCATTCTTAGGAGGTAATGGAACATGGCTAAAGACATTAAATTCAGTGAAGACGCTCGCCGCGCAATGCTGCGCGGGGTTGATGCACTTGCTAATGCAGTTAAAGTTACGCTTGGACCAAAAGGACGCAACGTGGTTCTTGAAAAGAAATTCGGTTCACCGCTTATTACAAATGACGGTGTAACAATTGCTAAAGAAATCGAACTTGAAGATGCATTCGAAAACATGGGTGCAAAGCTTGTTGCTGAAGTTGCAAGCAAAACAAATGATGTTGCCGGTGACGGAACAACAACTGCAACGGTTCTTGCTCAGGCAATGATCCGCGAAGGTCTTAAAAACGTAACAGCTGGAGCTAACCCAATGGGTATCCGCAAAGGAATCGAAAAAGCTGTTGTCATTGCAACAGAAGAATTAAAAGCGATCTCTAAACCAATCGAAAGCAAAGAATCGATTGCTCAAGTAGCTGCGATTTCTGCTGCTGACGATGAAGTAGGCCAATTGATTGCTGAAGCAATGGAGCGCGTTGGAAACGACGGCGTTATCACAATTGAAGAATCTAAAGGCTTCACAACTGAGCTTGAAGTAGTTGAAGGTATGCAATTCGACCGCGGATATGCATCTCCTTACATGGTTACTGATTCAGATAAAATGGAAGCTGTCCTCGACAACCCATACATCTTAATCACTGACAAAAAAATCACGAACATTCAAGAGATCCTGCCTGTATTAGAGCAAGTTGTTCAACAAGGCAAGCCTCTATTATTGATTGCTGAAGATGTTGAAGGTGAAGCATTAGCTACATTAGTAGTGAACAAACTTCGCGGAACATTCAATGCAGTAGCTGTTAAAGCTCCTGGATTCGGCGACCGCCGCAAAGCAATGCTTGAAGATATCTCAGTTCTTACTGGCGGAGAAGTGATCACTGAAGATTTAGGCTTAGATCTTAAATCAGCGAACATCACTCAGCTTGGCCGCGCTTCTAAAGTTGTTGTAACAAAAGAAAACACAACAATCGTTGAAGGTGCTGGAGAGTCTGACAAAATTGCTGGCCGCGTGAAACAAATCCGTGCTCAATTAGAAGAAACTACTTCTGAGTTCGATAAAGAAAAATTACAAGAACGTCTTGCTAAATTAGCTGGCGGTGTAGCAGTTATCAAAGTTGGTGCTGCAACTGAAACAGAATTAAAAGAGCGCAAACTTCGCATTGAAGATGCCCTTAACTCTACTCGCGCTGCAGTAGAAGAAGGTATCGTATCAGGCGGTGGTACTGCCCTTGTAAATGTATACAACAAAGTAGCATCAGTAGAAGGCGAAGGCGATTTCGCAACAGGCGTAAACATCGTATTGCGCGCTCTTGAAGAGCCAGTACGTCAAATCGCACACAACGCTGGTCTTGAAGGCTCAGTTATCGTTGAGCGCTTAAAGCATGCTGAAGTAGGCACTGGATTCAACGCTGCAACTGGTGCATGGGTAAACATGATCGAAGCTGGTATCGTTGACCCAACGAAAGTAACTCGTTCAGCTCTTCAAAACGCTGCATCTGTAGCGGCTATGTTCTTAACTACTGAAGCAGTAGTTGCAGACAAGCCAGAAGAAAACGCTCCTGCAATGCCTGATATGGGCGGCATGGGTGGAATGGGCGGCATGATGTAATTAATTTACATTATTCTATAAAAAAACGCGAAACCTCCTGGGTTTCGCGTTTTTTATAGGGGAAATTTAAAGTGGACGTTTGTTGAACTTACAAAAAACTTTATTAACGAATTAAGTCATATCTATAATGGATTAAAAAGTATCCGGGGATTAAATGTTATTACAAAACATCATTGCAAGGATCAACCTTTTGTTTTCAAGAACCGGAAGAAAGAGATAGTGGAAGACTTCGTGATTTTTATGCGAAACTAGTGATAATATGCAAGTAGCTATAGAGGCGAAACATCCGGGGTGAAACGATGAAAAAAGGAAAATGGAGTCTTCAGGCAACGATTACGGTATTTGTCTGTGCTGTTGTTGCTCTGTCTCTTTTAGTTACCAATTTGCTTGTAACGAATATGGTAACGGAGAATGTTGAGATGAATCAGGAGGAAAAGGCGGGAAATGTAGCAAGGATAATGGCAGAAACTCCGCTGATTATTGACGCGCTGGACGGAAGGGGAGATAAGGCAGCAGTACAGAACTTCGCCAACAAAGTCCGAAAGGCTTCGGGTGTTCAATTTGTCGTTATTATGGATATGAAGGGGACTCGGCTTTCCCACCCTGATTCTGCAGAGGTAGGAAAACGGTTTGTCGGCGGGGATGAAGAGGAAGTGTTACGAGGTAAAGAGTATACCAGCATATCAGAGGGGACACTTGGACGATCGCTCCGGTCTTTTACTCCAATTTTTAACGCAGAAGGAAAGGAAGTCGGAGCTGTTGCTGTTGGGATCTCTCTTGAAGAGGTAAATGATGCGGCGAAAAGGAGCCGGGATAATGTACTTACCGGAACGGTTCTCGGAATTCTGGCTGGAATTGCAGGAGCGGTCTTCCTTGCTAAGTACATCAAAAAAATTCTGTTCGGACTGGAGCCATTTGCTATTGCCAAGCTTCTTCAGGAGAGGAGTGCCGTTCTTCAATCTGTCCGGGAAGGGGTCATTGCAGTAGATCAGGACGCTAAAATTACTCTTGTTAATAAAGCGGCCGAAAAGCTCGTGCACAAGGCGGGGCTGACTGCTCAAAATCCGGTAGGCAAGGACATCAATAACTATATGCCTTCTTCCACCTTAAAGCGGGTGCTGCAAACCGGGAAGGCGGAACTTGATGAAGAGCAGGAATTAAAAGGCATCACGCTTCTCACAAACAGGGTGCCGGTTATCTTGGACGGGAAAACAGTCGGGGCGGTTGCGACGTTCCGGGATAAAACGGAAATCAGCCAGCTTGCCGAGCAGCTTACAGGTGTGAGGCTTTATGCTGACGCCCTCAGAGCTCAATCACACGAATTTATGAATAAACTGCATGTTATTTTGGGGATGGTTCATATGAAGCATTATGATGAACTGGCTGGCTATATCAGCCGAGTCGTGGGGCATCATCAGAGCGAAATCGGTTCAATTTCAAGAAAGATAAAGGATCCGGTACTGGCCGGCTTTTTAATTGGCAAGGTCAGCAAGGCGAGGGAAGAGGGGGCAGAGCTTGTCTACTCAACCGGTTATCCGGTTCCTGAAGGAGGGGAACACCTCACACACGAGCTGATTACCATTATAGGAAATTTAATTGACAACTCGCTTGCAGCCGTTGAAAATTCGGCGCACAAAAAGGTCAGCGTTCATTTTGACTATTGTGATGAAATATTGACAGTAGAAGTGAAGGATACAGGGAAAGGAATGAGTGAAGACATTCAAAGCCGTATATTTGAAAAAGGCTTTTCTACGAAAGGCAGTGACCGCGGGATTGGTTTGTACTTAGTCCGTGAGAGTCTTGCAAGGCTTGACGGGGACATGGAGATTCTATCAAAAGAAGGAAGGGGAACGAAAGTGGCTGTTTACATACCATACGAAAATAAAGGTGAGACTTTATGACCAGGGTAATGATTGTAGAAGATGATCCGATGGTGGCGGAGTTTAATAAACGATATCTGGCCCAATCCGGAGGGTTCCAGCTGACAGCCGTCTGTACCTCGGTTGGAGAAGCTATACAAGAATTGGAAAAAACAGATGTAGACCTGATGCTGCTGGACATTTTTATGCCGGGAAAAAGCGGGCTCGATCTTTTGGCATACATTCGGGAAAAGAAGAAGGAAATTGATGTCATTGTCATATCTGCAGCCTCTGATATGGGCCGCGTGCAGAAGGCTCTGAGGCTTGGTGCGGTGGATTATTTAATTAAGCCTTTTGAATATGAACGGTTTCACGAAGCGCTTTCGGCATACCGGGAAAAGGCTTCTTTTATCCGGAAGCAGCAAGTTCTTAGCCAGAAAGACCTGGATGAGCAGCTGCTTCGCAAAGAGGAGCGTCATTTTCAGGAGGACCTTCCGAAAGGGTTAACAAAGGATACACTTAAAATTACTTGGGCAGCTATCCGGGAGCTTGAAGCTGATCATTTTTCGATAGATGACATGGTCAGCATGGTGGGAATTTCCCGCGTATCGGTCCGGAAATACCTTAAGTTCCTAATTGATGCGGGAGTACTGAATGTAAAGGTCAGCTACGGAACGATTGGAAGACCAGTATACCAGCATGCGGTTAATCAATCCAAAATCCACATCATGAACCAGTATATGTAAGCGGATTTTCTCCGCTTGCTTTTTTTAGTTTTATAAACGCTTTCATAAGTTTCATAAACTAGGATTCTCCGGTTTTCTCTCCTATGATAGGGAAAGAAGAGACAGGAGGTTATTCCTTTGAAATCAGCCAACGCAATGAAAACGCTTCCTTTTGAAGCGGAACAGCAAAAACGAAAAAGCTTGTGGTACAAATTCAACCAAATTAAAGTCGGAGTCATTCCGCTGCCGGTTTACCTTGTAATAGCTCTCATTGTCTACGCAGCTGCTGTGAACAACGAGCTTCCTGCCGACATGATTGGAGGATTTGCCCTTATTATGGTCATGGGTATTCTGCTTGGCGACCTGGGCATGAAAATACCTATTCTAAAGAGCATTGGCGGACCTGCCATTCTGGCGCTCCTGGTTCCGTCCATTCTCGTATTCTATGATGTGTTGAATCCTGCTTCAATGGAAGCAGTCACCACCTTGATGAAAACATCCAACTTTTTATATCTTTATATTTCAATTCTTGTAGCAGGAAGTATCCTTGGCATGACGCGGAGCCTCCTGATTCAAGGGTTTATGAGGATGTTTGTCCCGCTCGTCCTTGGAACGCTGGCATCTGTGGCAGCGGCCATGCTAGTCGGGTCTCTGTTCGGCTACAGCATGAAGCACACATTCTTTTTTATTGTCGTGCCAATCATAGGCGGGGGAATCGGGGAGGGTATTCTCCCGCTGTCACTTGGCTATTCTCAGATTCTCGGGGGAACGCCTGAAAGCTATGTATCTCAGATGATTCCCGCAGCAGTGATCGGCAACATTGCCGCTATCATCTGTGCAGGCCTGATGAAGAATCTTGGAGAACGCAGGCCGGACCTGACTGGGAACGGCGTCTTAGTGAAATCGAAAGATGGGAACATTTTTAGCGAAGATGAGTCTAAATCCAAAAAGATCGACTTTTCGCTAATGGGAGCCGGACTTCTGATTGCTTGCACTTTCTTCATTTTCGGAGGACTGGCGCACAAATTCCTCGGAATTCCGGGACCGGTGCTGATGATTGTCGCGGCAACCCTCGTGAAATGCTTTCAACTCCTCCCGGCTAAGATGGAGCAGGGGTCGTTCCACTTGTACAAATTCATTTCAACCAGCCTGACATGGCCGCTGATGGTGGGACTTGGGATCCTGTATATTCCACTTGAGGATGTCGTGAAAATCGTAACGCCTGGATACATTTTAGTCTGCTTCAGTGTTGTTGTGGCTATGGTGACAACTGGTTATTTTACAGGAAAGCTGATGAAAATGTATCCGGTCGACTCTGCAATTGTTACAGGCTGCCACAGCGGTCTTGGCGGAACTGGCGATGTGGCTATTCTGTCAGCTTCAAACCGGATGTCGCTCATGCCATTCGCGCAGGTGGCAACCAGACTCGGAGGGGCATCAACAGTCATCATAGCTATCCTGCTTATGAAATTACTCGGTTAAAAAAGGAGATTGTAAACATTGAATGAAGCAATGATACGAGAAAAAGCGCTTAAGCTCCATCAGGATCTGGCGGGGAAAATAGAGATTACAGGAAAAATGGAGATTCAATCATCTAACGATTTAAGCCTGGCATACACACCTGGCGTAGCAGAGTCATGCCGCATTATTGCGGAGAACAGCGCAGAAGGTTATAGCCTGACAGCGCGCAGCAACATGGTCGCCATCGTGACGGACGGAACAGCCGTACTTGGAATGGGGGATATTGGCCCTGCCGCCGCAATGCCGGTAATGGAAGGGAAGTCTATGCTTTTTAAGCAATTCGGAGGAGTGGATGCTTTCCCGATCTGTCTGGCGGAAAAAAATCCAGATGAAATCGTGAAAATCGTAAAAGCTCTTGAACCAACTTTCGGAGGTATAAACCTTGAGGATATTGCAGCCCCGCGCTGCTTTGAAATCGAAGAGAGGCTGAAGAAGGAGCTGAACATACCGGTTTTCCACGATGACCAGCACGGAACCGCGATTGTTGTCTACGCTGCATTGATAAATGCACTGCGGCTTGTGAAGAAAAGACAGGAGGAAATCAAGCTTGTGCTGAACGGAGCAGGATCTGCTGGCATTGCCATTGCAAAACTCCTCATTAAAGCAGGCATACAAGACATCACCCTGGTCAGTCTTGAAGGAATTCTCTGTCCGGGAGAGGAATGGATGGATTCTAGCCAGGCAAAAATCGCAGAGGCAACAAACCATACAAGAATCCGGGGAACATTGAAGGATGCGATTACCGGGGCCGATGTGTTCATTGGTGTATCCGGTCCGGGTGCTCTAACTGGAGAATTAGTTCAAACGATGAATCGGGACGCCATCGTACTGGCACTTGCCAATCCGACCCCTGAAATCTTCCCTGAAGAAGCACTGGCTGCAGGTGCAGCGGTCGTCGGCACCGGCCGTTCCGACTTCCCGAACCAGGTAAACAACGTTCTCGCATTCCCTGGAATTTTCCGTGGTGCCCTTGACGTCCGGGCTTCCGACATTACAATGGAAATGAACCTCGCTGCAGCCCGCGCTATTGCGGAGCTTATTTCTGAAAGCGAGCTAAACCCGAATTATATTATTCCGGATGCTCTAGATCCAAGAGTTGCCTCATGCGTTGCTGCGGCTGTAGGAGAAGCTGCGGTTTCTTCCGGTGAGGATATAGTTGGAGAGCTTCAGGAAGTCAGATAAAGAAGTCACAAAAGCCGGCGAAGCCGGCTTTTTTCGTTTCAGATCATCATCCAACAAGTCCGAAATAAACATCCTTCACGTATTTTCTCACTAAATCAGGAGTTTACATCCTGATTTCCGACAGAAATAAAACGACAGCCGGCAATTAAAAAGAGCAGCTCCAGAGGCAGATAAGGATGCTTCTCATAAGTTAATCAAATTTGCAGGGTGCTGTTTTTATATGGCTCTTTTCGTAAAAATTGTTGTTTTTAGACGAGATGATAAACTATAAGTGGATTGCAGCGGAAAGGAACGGGCAGCATTATTAATCAAAAACAACAATCAATGCGAAAACAGCCTTTTATATTTACTCCGTGATGGTGAATACCGGAAATAAATTTTTACAAATAGTTGACACCATCACTACTTAGTAATACTATATATAAGTAGTAAGCAATACTGAATAGATAAATGCTTTTTATACAGGGCTTATAAGTCAAACAAAACAAAGGAGGTTCTCAACATAGAAAATTTAACGGAAATGCTGAAGGGTTCGCTTGAAGGGTGCGTGCTGGAAATCATCAGCCGTCATGAGACATATGGCTATGAGATTACCCGCCGTCTGAATGAACTCGGGTTTACTGAAGTAGTGGAAGGGACAGTCTACACCATCCTAGTGCGATTAGAAAAGAAGAAACTGGTGAACATTGAAAAAAAACCGTCGGATATGGGACCCCCGCGGAAATTTTATTCACTTAATGAAGCTGGCCGGGAGGAACTAGACCTGTTTTGGAAAAAGTGGGATTTTGTATCTGCAAAAATCAATGTCCTGAAGTCCAATTAGCAGGATAAACATTTAATATGCTTTATAAAAAGGAGGAAAACTGCATGATGGAATGGTTTAGAAAAATGATAGGTGATAAAAAAGAATACAGGACGATGATGGCACGGGTTGAAGCTCTCCCTGAGGATTATCAGTTTGTCTTTAAGAAAATTCAAAATTACATGTGGAGTTTCTCGGCAGGCAGCGGGATGGATATGCTGTATATCCAGTATGAGCTGATCGAATTGTTCGAAAGCGGAGCGGCGGAAGGCAGACAGGTGCTCGAGATCACTGGGGAAGACGTAGCGACATTTGCCGATGACCTGGTGGCATCCGCGAGAACGTATACAGCTAAACATCGTGAAGATTTAAATCAGAGTATCATGAAGCGATTGGGAAAAGAGAAGTTTAATAAATAATTTTGACTGAATAGCTGGTTTAATAGCCGCTTTTGCTGTTCAGATATTTTTTACATCAGTAGTAAGTGATACAGAATATAAGTCTCACTAAATAGTGAGTGCAGTTCATAAAATAAGGAGGAAAAAGGATGAATCAAACTGCCATTTCTGTCAAAGGGTTAAAAAAATCCTTCAAAGACAAAGAGGTTTTGAAGGGTGTGGATTTTGAAGTGCGGCGCGGAGAAATTTTCGCACTGCTGGGTTCGAATGGAGCGGGGAAGACAACTGCGGTTAACATTCTCTCGACGCTTATGAAAGCTGATGACGGCGAAGCATGTATTTGCGGCTTTGACGCAATGCGGCAGCCGGATCTTGTGCGGCAGAGCATCAGCCTGACAGGTCAGTTCGCAGCTTTGGACGGCATGCTCAGCGGACGTGAAAACATGATTCTGATTGCCAGGCTCCGCGGAGTTTCCAATCCTGCCCAAGTCGCAGACAATTTGCTTGAAAGATTCAGTTTGACCGATGCGGCCAGCCGCCGTGCCGATCACTATTCCGGAGGGATGAAGCGCAGGCTTGACATTGCTATGAGCCTAATAGGGACGCCTGCCGTCATTTTTCTTGACGAGCCGACAACAGGGCTTGATCCAGAAGCGAGGAAAGGAGTCTGGGATACCGTCAAGGAGCTTGCGGTAGGCGGTACGACGATTTTACTGACAACGCAGTACTTGGAGGAGGCGGAACAACTGGCTGATCGTATTGCCATTCTTCATGGGGGGAAAATCATCACCACCGGTACTCTTGCTGAACTCAAGGAAATGTTTCCGCCGGTGAAAGTGGAGTACATTGAGAAGCAGCCGACATTGGAGGAAATCTTCCTCGCAATCACAAGTAAAAAGGAGGAGATGTAAATGAAGAGCAATACAGGTGTATTATTGGGTCGACTGCTGCGCAATATGATGCGCAGTCCGGATACCATTATTACTGTGGCGATTACGCCGATTATGATGATGCTGCTGTTTGTCTATGTATTTGGCGGTGCCATAGAGACTGGCACAGACAGCTACATCAATTATATGCTGCCGGGAATTCTGCTGATTACGATCGCATCCGGGGTCGCTTACACTTCTTTGCGGCTGTTTACGGATGTGAAAAGCGGTCTAATGGCACGTTTTATGACCATGCCAATTAAGAGGTCGTCGGTATTGTGGGCTCACGTTCTGACTTCGCTCGTTTCCAATGCTCTTACTGTCTTGGCGGTTATCTTTGTTGCGCTCCTGCTTGGCTTCCGTTCCGGCGCGGATATCCTGGGCTGGCTTGCGGCAGCCGGAATCCTCGTGCTGTTTACGCTGGCACTCACGTGGCTTTCTGTCATTCCGGGATTAAAAGCATCGTCTATGGAAGGGGCGACTGCCTATTCGTACCCGCTGATCTTTCTGCCGTTTATCAGTTCGGCTTTTGTACCCACTGAGACTATGCCGAAAGTTGTCCGCTTATTTGCTGAAAACCAGCCTGTGACTTCAATTGTCAATACACTGCGTGCTCTTTTGTACGAAGGTTCCACTGGAAACGACATCTGGACCGCGCTTGCATGGTGCTTCTGCATCATGGTCATCGCATATTTTTTTGCGAGTAAAGAATTTAAACGGAAGCTGGGGTAACGAACGAAAGTCATTGGCTCTATGTCATATAGAAGGCTGCTCAAACGCTTGGGCAGTCTTTGCACTTTGAATAGGGTCACAAGAAGATTGATTGTAAAAATTCAGTAAATTTCCATTCCTTATATTGACTGTAACTGCAGGAAGTGTAATGATTGAAGCAGGTAAACGAGTCATTTCTCCTATGTGAATCTTCCTATTAAACTTCATAAAATCCTCTCACTGTAAACGATTATAATAGTCTGAACTTTAGAAGCAATCTTCCATTTTTTCAAAAAACCAAAAATAAGCATCGCAAACACTCTTTTTTAAGGAGGTGATTTCATTTGTAAACAAACGTTTAAATGTGAATTTTTAATAGAAATTGCATTCAAAAGTAAATGATCTCAAAGGAGGACGCATATGGGTCACGATATCTCAGGATTTAATAAAGCAGGAGAAGAAATTGCTTACGCACGTTTCAGCATGGGAAATTATAATGCGAGAATCTTGTACGGTTTACTTGGAGCAGATGAATTCAATGCAGGAGTCAGCGGGTCAGGAGGCCACTCCGTTTTTTCTCTGCAGCAGATTGAACAAGCTTTAAACGACTGTCATCACCTATTTAAAAATGAGGCTTCACAGTCAGACGGTTTCAATTGGGATAAAAAACAAATTTCCGATTTTTTATTGAACTGTATGTCTATAGTCAAAAAAGAGGGAAGTGTTTCCGTTTATTTTGGATAAAGACTGTTTAATATCTTTCCCCGATTCGCTTCTTAATTAATCTGCAAACCTATTCCCTCAAAAAGTGTCATTTTCATTTAATGGAACAAATCACATCATTATTGATTTATGTACCGGCAGCAGAATATCTAGCGATACGATTTAAAAAGGCACATGCTCTTACTTCTCATTAAGCAGGAGCATGCGCTTTTTCCTGTTTATGAACACAATACAATCAACCTGTAAGGAACAGTTTGAGCCGGTATACTTTTCGTGGAAGCCCCGTATACAACAACCAAATCACGGTTAGCGGGATTGCCCGTAAAAGCCTGGGCGTTCGTCAGCAGTGCCTGCGTAAAAGGTGATAGATTAAGCTTCAGCTGTCCGTCGCTGCTCACAAGCTGATTATTGAAATAGGATACTTTCACATTTTGATTCTGGTTTTCTTTTACCATGACCAGTGCCCGGAATTGGGGCGGATAGATGAGGGGTACGGGTGCATTTCCGTCATAGTATCCAGTCACCAGGTCTCCGGCAGAAACCATTGCATAGTCGACAAAATAGGTGGAAGGTGACACAATGAAATTTACAGTTGAGCCCGATTGATTTTCTACAGAGAATAGTTTGAAGCAGCCTTCACCATTTTGTCCTGTGTTAAAATCGCTGATTGCTGTGACGATTCCTTGAAATGAATAAAAATTTGTCATACCTCTACCTCCATTGAACAAATGAACATTTAATACACCCTATGTACTTTATGTAGGTAAATACCTAAACGACTGTGCGGATACCCATTAAGGGAAGAAATTAAAAAAGCGTCAAATCTTGATTGATCAGTGCCGTTTCTGTCGTGCTTTCCTTGCTGCTGTTCACTTTCTTATTTCTTTGAATGCTGGTTCTCTCCCTTCAAAATAATTACTTCTTGAATAAAAAAGCCCAATTCTCATGGTTCGGAATTGGGCTTTTTTATTTAACTGTACATATCTCTCTAAATCAAAACCGCTATAATTATTTCATTTCAGCAGATACTTTCATTTAGGAGCATGGACCTTGAGGTGGTCAAAAATAAAGAAACAAGTTATACTATATTTGTACCTATAAATATAATATATAATTATAAATTAAATAAATGAGTATAAAAAGGAGGCCGTACAATGAAGTTTCCACATGATTTTCTTTTTGGTGCAGCTACTGCGTCTTATCAAATCGAAGGGGCTTGGAATGAGGATGGGAAAGGTGAAACGAATTGGGATGTCTTTTCAAAAATTCCTGGGAAAACGTATGAAGGTACGAATGGAGACGCAGCAATTGATCATTACCATCGATACAAAGAAGATATTAAGCTAATGGCAGAGATGGGACTGGAATCGTACCGTTTTTCGATTTCCTGGGCTCGCATTTTGCCGACAGGAGACGGGGAAGTCAATGAAAAAGGACTGCAATTTTACAACAATGTCATTAATGAATGTTTAAAGTATGGGATTGTTCCATTTGTTACGCTGTATCATTGGGATTTGCCCATTACACTTGAAGAAGATGGAGGATGGACCAATAAGCGGACGGCTGAAGCTTTCGTCAAGTATGCAAAAATCTGTTTTAGGGCATTCGGAGACCGTGTGAAGCATTGGATTACGTTTAATGAGACGGTCATGTTTTGTGAATTAGGCTATATAAAAGGAGCTCACCCGCCTGGCATCCAAAACGATATGAAGAAATACTTTCAAGCGACACATTATGTGTTTTATGCCCATGCAAAGGCTGTAGAGGTCTATAAGAACTTATATCAATACGGAGAGATAGGGATTACCCATGTTTTCCTGCCGGCTTACAGTGTGGATGATCAAGAAGAAAACCTTGCAGCTGCCCGTCACGCAAATGAGCATCAAACCTTTTGGTACTATGACCCGATTTTAAAAGGGGAGTATCCTTCCTATGTAGTTGACCAATTAAAGAAAGAGGGCTGGATGCCAAGCTGGACAGAAGAAGAACTGGGGACGTTAAAAAGAAATGCTTTAAATAATGACTTTATTGGACTGAATTATTATCAGCCTATACGCGTGGAAAAATATCACAAAACGGAATCCATTGAGTATTCGAGAGAAACATCCACTCTGGCTCCGGGTAATCCGTCTTTTGATGGCTTTTACCGGACCGTCAAAATGGAAGATAAAACTTATACTAAATGGGGATGGGAAATCTCGCCTCAAGGATTTTTAGACGGTCTGCATATGTTAAAAGACCGATATGGCGATATTAAAATGTATGTGACTGAAAATGGGCTTGGCGACGAAGATCCGATTGTTGACGGTGAAATAATGGACGTTCCCCGCATTCAATATATCGAGGAGCATTTAAAAGTGATTAAGCGCTCAATCCAGGAAGGCATTCATTTAAAAGGATATTACGCGTGGTCTGCGATCGATTTGCTGAGCTGGCTGAACGGGTTTAAAAAGCAGTATGGATTTATCTATGTGAATCATAACGATCACTTAAACCGAAAGAAAAAACTGTCGTTTCACTGGTACAAACAAATTATTGAGACGCGGGGAGAAGAATTGTAAGAATTGGCAGCCTCTTGATTTTCATCAAGAGGTTTTGTGTATAATAGAGGCAATCAACGAATAACAGGGAGATCATATGGCCGTAAAATATAAAGAAATAGCTGATCAATTAGAGCGGGACATTCAGGAAGGGAAATTTGATGAAACCAAAAAGCTGCCGACAGAAGAAGAACTGATCAAGGCGTTTGAAGTGAGCAGAAATACGGTTCGAAAAGCCGTTACCCAGCTGGTCAATCGCGGATATGTTTACCAGGTGCAGGGCAGCGGCATGTTTTTGCGGGACAAATCTGCCGCAGATTATATAAACCTGGGAAGTCTAAGAGGATTAACAAGGGATTTGACCTCAAAGTCCATTGAAACGCAAATTTTGGCATTACATGTTCTTGAAGCTGATGAAGAAATAGCAAACGAGATGCGCTGCGAACCAGGAACAAAGCTCTATTATGTTAAGCGGCTGCGAATGGTAGATCAAGAGCCCTTCTCCATTGAAATAAGTTACTTCATAAAAGATATTGTGCCATATTTGAATGCAGATATCGCAAAGAGTTCGATTTATACCTACCTGATAGACGATTTGAAACTAAATATTGGTTTTGCTGACAAAGTCATTAATTGTGAAAAGATCGATGAAGAAAGTGCGAAAATCCTCCAAATCAATGCGCTTGACCCAGCACTTATCATCGAAAATACAGTTTGCTTATCTAATGGCAAGGTCTTTGAATTATCTAAATCGCTCTTTCATTATCAGAAAGCAAAAATTTTGAATCGGATTAATTTTAAATAATTGCAGGCAAGCCATAAATAACAGCTGGTTCTCGAACTTATTTTTATAGAACGGGTTGTATCGCCTGGCGATACAACTTGCAAAAAGGTTTAAAAGCCTTCATATTTAATAGTAAAGGAGGTCCGATATGCGACGTGATATACAACCGAATGAAAGAGCTTTCTCTTCAAAGGAAGCGGCTGAAGAAGTTGGGATTGCCACTCCCACTGTTCGTAAGTATGGCCAAATATTAGAGCGGAACGGTTATGAGTTTCTGAAAGATGGCGAACGGCGAATCTTTGTTCAATCTGACATCAGAGCGCTTATAGCGCTGCGCGATACGGACAAGCCCCTAGACGATACAGCTAAAGACCTTGTTTACGAACAAAAAGAGAGATTAGTAGGATCCGATACGTCAGAGATTGCGATACCCGATACATATAACCATCTACCAAATGATCCCAGCCAGTTAAAAGAGGCATTTATGTATGTGGTCAATGAACTTGCAGCTGCACGAGAAATGAATGTGGCGCTGAAAAACGATCTGTCACAGCTAAAAACATCTGTTTCCCGGCTTCAGCAAGATCATCATGTGATAAGTTCCACGATTGGGAATTCAGCACATAAAACAAATGCCAAAATTGAAAAACTGCTTCAGCAGCAAACAGATCACTATGAAACATTGCTGGAGGAGGAAAAACAAAAAAGTGAGCTCCTTCAAAAACAAATCCAAACCATGCGGGACGAACAGAAACAAGAATGGAGCTCCCAAAATGATTTTAATAAACGGTTAGAAGAAGCGATACAAAAACCAAGAGAAAATTGGAGCTGGCTTTTTTCTTTATTCCGGAATAAGAATGAATAAATTCATGCATTTTCGCTAGGAGCTTGAGGCGATTTACCTCTTATTGGAGTTGTTCAAGGAAGGGGCGAATCGGCTCTTTTTTTGTATCGTATCGCCGGGTGATATAACAGGCAAGTGAATCTCATCGTACGTCACATCTGAGTTTTAATAGTGATTGGCGTATCCTCCCTTCGATGTGGCAGTGAAGCGTTTGTAGCGTTAGGCGATATAAAATAAGACTCCTAAACGATTATGATCTAAACTTTAAACAGAGATTGCGATACATCATACATAGGTATGATGATTAAAAGAAATCCTGCTTAATTCTTGCAGAGTCATCATACCTTAGTTGTGTAATAAAGAGGAATGAATGGATTTCGTATCGCTGGGCGATACAGCTTAATATATCCCCATAATTTTTATAAGTTTATTAGTAAACCGTATCATTTCTAATTCACAGCGCTTGTAGCGTTACGCAATATGATTTATACTACTGGATCATGGTACTTATCAAAATCAATCCTGCTAAATTCCAATATTATACATCTCCATTTTTCATATTCCGACTAATTCCCGGGAAATATCTACATATTCTGATCAGATATCGACAAAATAAGAGGCTCTGCTAAAAAAGCGTCAAACCTTGATTTCCCGGGTTTGACGCTTTTTTATTTCTGTTTTATAAAAAATGAGATTCAATTGATCGAATCAAAATGCTTAACCTTTACATTCTCAAAAACTGCTTTTCCACCTTCAGAAAAGAGAGTAATCCCTTTATCATCAGGCTGGGGAAATACCAAACTTGAATGAGCAGCCTTTCCATCATCCACAAAAACTTCAATGCTGGTTTTATCTACAAGAATCTTTAAATGAACTTTCTTCTTACTAGCATCAAACGGTGCAGTGCTTTCAACGAATTGATTTGTTTTGTCAGGATGCTCTGAAAACGACCGATTAACAAATGAGTAATTCCCTTCAGATGATATTCCGACGTCAACATGCCGTTTCTTGTCTGCGGATTCTCTTAGTCTAAAGCCTGTATGCTGAAGTTCGGACCATGAAATGTCTGCCTCCAATTGATAGGACTCAGCCTTCACATCAAGTGTTTTAGTGCCATTCACTTTGATTTCGTCATAAGCATTCGATACTTTTGACAATTCATCTAATGCTTCTATGGGCTGTGAAGAAAGATAATACTTATTTTCTCCTTCATGCTTCAGTTCGATTTCACGCATAATGGAGTCCAAACCGTTGAAGTCTTCATCCATTGTTGGCGTATTGTCGGCGTAAGCCCAGTTGTTCATCCAGGCGAAGGCGTAGCGTTTTTTCAAAGGATCGCCTTCTGCGTCTTCGAATGAAACGCCGCCGTACCAGTCAAAGCCGTAGTCAAGCCATTGGGGTTCTTGGCTGTCCGGTTTGAATTCGGAACCATCGAACGATCCTGTCCAATAAGCGTAGGTATTTGGTTTGCCAGTGATTTTTCCGTTTGCGCTGAAGCCCAGCACCCACTTTTCAGTGCCGTCATCGGCGCGCATACGGAATAGATCAGGGCATTCAAGCACGCCGAGGTTTTCGGTGGAAATGCTGCTTGTGTAGCGCCAATCTTTCAAGTTGTCAGACTCATAAAAGCCGATTTTGCTGCCTTCTGCCATGGTCATGACCCATTTATCATGCGTGTCATCCCAAATGATTTTAGGATCTCTGAAATCCTTTGTTCCCGGGTTCTTCATGACCGGTTCATCGTTGTATGGCTTAAACGTTTTGCCTTTATCTGTGCTGTACCAGAGGAACTGTTCCTGCTTCTGGCCGTTCTTTGATGGCTGGGTTACGATGGCGATAAATGCATCTTTTCCGAATCCGGCCGTGTTTTCTTTATCTATGACAACAGATCCGGACCATGGATCTCCATTTTCATTCGTGTATTTTGGGATGGCAATGCCTTCGTCTCTCCAGTGTATAAGGTCTTTTGAGGTCGCATGGCGCCACTCTGTTCCGTTGCCATCCGGATAGTCCCCGTTATACAGATAGTAATAATGATACGTTCCTTCATAATAAACCGGCTTCTGGGGATCGTTTTTCCAATGATCAGGTGCCGTAAAATGATAGGCTGCCCGGTAGGAATATTCTTCTTTTTCCTCTGGCGGCACTTCTTTTGTTTCAAAGAATGTTTGAATTAAAAACCCGGTGCTGATTACCATCCACAATCCAATGATCAGGATGCCGGCAATTTTGTAGCTTTTCTTGAAAACTCGTTTTTTGCTCATTACATTCACCACTTTTTAAAATAGAAAAAGAAAATGCCAAGTGACATTTTCTTTCTCTTTTTTTCTTTGATTCTTACTTAATCTGTAATCTGGCCTTGTTCAAGAATACTGTCTTTTACAACTGACGTTTTGTTTCCTTTAATGTTCAGCTTGAAACTTGGAGCAAACGTTGATTTATGGTCTTCAAAGAAGCCTCTGTTTGTCATATAGCTTGTGACAACGGTATTGTCGCTGCCTTCCTGAGGAATGGCATAGTGAGCATAGTTCCAAGTGATATCATTTGGATCAAGGTCTTGATGCAGCACAATTCCCGTTTTATTCAGCGGCTTGTAATCGCCAGTAAGGGAATTAGACACATAGCCCAACAAGTAGATATCCTGATTGTCCATGCCGTCAATTGTCATCTTGGATCCGCGTGAGCTTGTGAACAGGTACCATTTGCCGTCCTTTTTGAAGATGTTTGGACGCTCAATTTCATCCGTTACTGTGTTAGATACGATCAGCGGCTTCATTTCTTTTTTAAGAGAATAATCGTCGTTGATTTCAATGATTCCGATTGCGCCGTTTGCTACTTCAGCCAGCTGTTTCTTGTCACTGTTCAGAAGTTTTGTTTTTTCTTCCTGGAAAAATTTGTTGCTTTTGCCGTAGTAGGCTTGATTGTAAAGAGATTCTTCTCCTTGGTAGCCATACTCTGTGCCTGTATTCGCTTCAAATACAAGGTACTTGCGGCCGTCTTCTTCAATGTAGTGAGGGTCTCTGAACGTATGGTTATCAGAAGGTGCTCCGTCCTCTACAAACTTGTCAACCGTTTGGTAGTACTTGCTGTCTTTGCCTTCATAGATGGATTTGTAATCCTCAACACCATCTACTTTTAATGATTTAGAATCAGGCTGAGAAAGATTAACTTGAGCAGTCGTCAGGGTTTGTTTCCCGTAATGCCCTGTATCGGCTGTATAAGGTTCGCGGTTTGTGTAGAACAAGCGGACTTCGCCGTCTTCAGTGAAGGTTGCAGAACCGGACCATTCTTCTGCCTGGTGCTTTAAGTAAGGGTCATTTGGAACGTTTTTGTCATTGTTGTCAAATACGCGTCCTGCATTTTTCCAAGCGTCAAGAGAGTTGTCGCCTGCTTTTTTGTAGAACAGATAGATGAATGTATCGTTTGCGTTTTTAGGATCGCCGGCTAAGCCGAAAACAATATGATAGCCTTTATATTCTGCTACAGTGCCATCCGCATTTTGGAGAGGCCATGTATCCCATACATCCATATCAATTGTTTCGCCTGATTCGGTTACTTTTTTGGCAGAAGGGATGTTTTTAATCGTAGATTCGTCAAACTTAGGGACGGTATATCTTGCATCACCGTGCTGGTTAATCATGTCTTTCATTGCGGAACGAGTGATTTGTGAAGTACCGTACGTTTCTTTGTAATCTGCCGGATCCTTTGGAGCCGCAAAAGACTGGGTAACAGTACCGCTTAATAGAATGCCCGTACTGAGTGTTACTGCTGTTGCCTGTTTGGCAAGCCTGCTAAAGTTCATAAGTCTTCCTCCTCGTTATATGTTGTTTTATTAATACAATTAGAATTATAGGCCAGCCCCAGAAGAAGAGGTATGGCACATATTGATTGGAATTTAGTCGTATATTGATATTGGCAAAAAAAGAAGGGTTAATGCTCTTTTTGTGGAAATTACAATGACATTGAGATTTAGCAAAGCGTATAAGGAGGCATCTGATGGATAAAAGAGTTCAATTCGACTTTGAAATCGAGTTCACTAACGGGGGCGGACTTCAGGGGCAGGAATTTAGGCTTGATATTAAAGGGGAAGACATTTCTAATGAGGATCTGGCTAAATATATCGTAGAAGATATGAGACTGCTGATGGTTGGCGATGTAAGGATTTTTAACAAAAAAATCATTGTGGAAAAACATAAACGAAAATCTGCTGAAGAAAATGCCGGTGCATAAATTTGTCTTCTGGATTGGGAAAAGAGGAGAAAAAATGAATGGTGAATTTGAGCATGAAGCCTGTCATTGCAGGAAAAAAAGTGATTCTTAGACCGTTTAACGCAGAGGAAGACTTTCCCTATATAGAAGAATGTTTAAAGGATCCTGTCGTTTTGAAATATACTGGCAGCTCTGACGAGTACGACAGGGAAGAGGTTTACAGGTGGTATAAGTCCAGAAATGAACAAATCGAGCGCCTGGATCTTGCGATTATTGATCTGGCTCAGGATCTTCTTGTGGGAGAAGCCGTCCTCAATCTTTATGATGAGAAGCAGCAAAGCATGAATTTCAGAATTCTCATTGGTCCGAGAGGCAGAGATAGCGGATTGGGTACGGAAGCATCCCGGCTGATTATCGACTATGTTTTTAAAAATACAGCACTGAAATGTCTGACTCTTAGTGTTTTTGCTTTTAATCCGCGGGCAATGAAAGTGTATGAAAAGCTTGGTTTTGCTGCATATAGTGTAGATAAAAATGAATTAGAGTTTGAAGGGGAATGGATTGATTCAATTAATATGAAATTGACAAGGGAAGATTGGATGAAGAGGGGAAAGTGAGTACATATGAGCGGAATTGCCAAAACACCTGAACCGCCTTATTATGCAGTGATTTTTGCATCAGAAAGAACGGAATCGGACAATGGATACGGAAGTATGGCGGATAAGATGGTGGAGCTCGCCTCTTTACAGACCGGGTTTTTAGGAGTGGAAAGCGCTCGGGATGAAGAACTGGGGATTACCGTTTCATATTGGAATTCGCTGGAATCCATCCGCAAATGGAAAGAGCATTCTGCTCATTTGGCAGCCCAGGATAGAGGAAAAGCGGAATGGTACAAAACGTTTTCTCTCAGGGTATGCAAAGTTGAGAGACAAAGTTTTTTTGAGATGTAATATTGGAGCGGTCTTATCTGCGGAGGAACTGAGAAAGTGCTCTTATCGTTGTGTTGGAACAATGTCAACAGCGGCTGGGTTAAAAAATGTGCACTAAACCCTGTTTAGTAACACAATCATTACCGGAAAAGCTGAAGGAAGTGCGCCAAACCGGGTTTTGCAGCACAATCATTACCGGAAAAGCTGAAGGAAGTGCGCCAAACCGTGTTTAGCAGCACAATCATTACCGGAAATGCCGAAGGAAGTGCACTAAACCCTGTTTTGCAACACAATCATCACCGGAAAAGCTGAAGGAAGTGCGCCAAACCCTGTTTTGCAGCACAATCATCACCGAAAATGCGGAAGGAAGTGCACCAAACCGAGTTTTACAGCACAATCATTACCGAAAATGCGGAAGGAAGTGCACCAAACCGAGTTTTACAGCACAATCATTATCGGAAAAGCTGAAGGAAGTGCGCCAATCCGGGTTTTGCAGCACAATCATCACCGAAAATGCGGAAGGAAGTGCACCAAACCGGGTTTTGCAGCACAATCATTACCGGAAAAGCTGAAGGAAGTGCGCCAAACCGGGTTTTGCAGCAAAATCATCACCGGAAATGCCGAAGGAAGTGCACTAAACCCTGTTTTGCAGCACAATCATTACCGGAAATGCCGAAGGAAGTGCACTAAACCCTGTTTTGCAACACAATCATTACCGGAAAAGCTGAAGGAAGTGCGCCAAACCGGGTTTTGCAGCACAATCATCACCGAAAGTGCGGAAGGAAGTGCACCAAACCGAGTTTAGCAGCACAATCATTACCGGAAAAGCTGAAGGAAGTGCGCCAAACCGAGTTTAGCAGCACAATCTTCACCGATTCAGCCTCACCTATAAGAAAAAACATACCGCCTCACAAAAGCGGTATGTCTATTCCTCCGAAAACCTCTCCCATGAATTCTGATATTCATTAAGCAGCTGCGTGCGGTTCAGCTGTTTCCCGACATAGAGCTGAGTGGCGGCGCCGAATTCTTCCCGGATTCCGACGGGGAAGTGGAACCAGTTAGAAGGGACGGTGCTGCCTTCTTTGTAGTTTCGAAGCGTTTCTTCTGCAAGCGGGCCCAGATTATTAGACTTGATATGATGAAAGGCGGGGATGAATTTGAATTCTTCCGTCATGTACCGCTTGCCCTGCTCGGAAGACACCATCCAATTTAAAAACTTTTTTGCTTCTTCTTTCTTATCTGGACTGGACTGTTTATTGACAGCCCAGTAGTTTGGAACACTGACCACGAGTGATTCCTTAACGGGACGATCATTAATCGGAATTGGCATAAAGCCGATGTTCATGTTCGGCGCAGCTTGATCAATCATCGGCTGGATCCAGTTGCCCTGCTGAATGATGGCGGCTTTTCCAGAAGTAAAAAGATTGACTTCCATCGTGTAGTCAGTAGTAAGAGGATTATCGTTTCCGTATTTTAATGTGAGATCAAGCAGGTTAAGCAAGTCTTCAAAGTTTTGGTTCGTGCTGATTTTTTCTGTTCCGTCATTCAGGTTTTGGATAAATGCTTCAGTATTCTCCTGCTGGGCAAATGCGATATTCATAAGGTGATCGCCAAGTTTCCAGTCTTCATAGTAGCCTGTTGCAAATGGGGTGAAGCCCGCCTTCTTAAGTTTTTCAGCAGCTGCCGTCAGCTCAGTAAGTGTGTCCGGCGGTTCGGTAATGCCTGCTTTTATAAACAATTCCTTATTATAAATAAATCCATAGCCTTCAAGGTTAATCGGCATTCCATAAACCTTGCCGTTCAACGTGACCGGTGTCAGGGCTTCCTGATATGCCTGATCAATCCATGGCTCTTTTGACAAATCCTCAAGATAGTTCTGCCACAGCCTGGTATTTTCATAGCCGGTGTTTGTGAAAATATCCGGTCCGGTGCCAGTTGCCATTTCCGCCTTGAGATCGGACAGATCATCCATGGCGCCGCCTACGGTATGCACGCGGATTTTCACATGGGGATTTTCCTGTTCATATGCGCGTGTCATTTCTTCAAATTGAGTGGAAACCTCTACTTTTGGATTTCTTAGATCAAGTGTAATCTGCGGCTCTTTCTTTTCCGTTTTTTCAGGCTTTGCTTCGTTCTGACAGGCAGAAAGCAGCAGGCTGGCCAGTATAAAAAAAATGATTTTTTTCATTCTGCTGCTCCCTTTCTGAACTCAAACGGCGTCATGCCGACTACTTTTTTAAACAGCTTAGAAAAATAGATTTCATCCTGATATCCGAGCATGGTCGCGATGGAATAGATGCTTTTTTCCGTTCCCCGCAGCCATGTTTTTGCTTGTTTGATCCTGAGATCGGTAATGTACTTGGAAAGGGTCATTCCGGTTTCCTGCTTGAATTTACGGGAGATATGCTCTCTGCTTAAAAAAAAGACGTTCGACAGCTTCTCCAGACTCAAATCCTCCATGTAGTACGTCTCAACATAGGAAACGATATCCTCCATGCGGCGGGCGGCATCGATGTCATCCAGCCGGTGAATCGATCTGAAATCCTGCTCCTCAAGCTTTTTCTCCAATGCTTGAAAAGATGGCCCGATTTCAGCCAGCGACTCAATCGGTTCTCCGGTAACAAGTCTTATAGGAACATCGATTTCCTGGCTGATCCATTTTTCTGCAGACAGCCACTGGTCGCGGGTTGTGATGGCAAGGCAGAGATTCAAATCTGTCTGAAGGGAAAATGCATTTCCTAATTTGCGTTCGGTCAGTTCATCTGCTAATTTTTCGACATAAGACTCTGGATTGTGCATCTGATAAAAGGAGAGGAGTGTCAGCTCATAGCCTTCAGATTCAGGAAGAAACTCGGTCAAGCTGTCTGCATCGGAACGCTCTCCTAGACAGATTGCAGTGGCCAGCTGATTTCTTCTCAGTTTTTTCGCATCTTCAAGCACTGCTGCATGCTGGTAATCATTCTTCCAGGCCTGAACGGACTTTTCCAGTGTATGATTGAATGCTTCATATTCAATCGGCTTCAGCAAATAGTCAAAGCTGCTGTGCTGGATAGCCTTGCGCATATAGGAGTAATCGTTGTATCCAGTGATGAAAATGACTTTGCCCGGATATGAAATCGAATCAAGCCATTCAATCAGTTCCATGCCGGTAATTCCGGGCATTTTGATATCTGTAAAAATCAGCTCGGGTTTTTCTTTCTCAATCCATTTCTTTGCTTCTTTGCCGTTGCTTGCCTCAAGCAGCTTGGTAATTCCGTGCTGTTCCCACTGGCCTATATGGCGGATAACGTCCCGTACATTGAATTCATCGTCGACAATCAGTGCTTTCACCGTGTTCAGCTCCTTTCCTTCATTGAGAGGTATCTATCGGGATTTTTATGCTCACGGAAAACCCTCTGCCGTTTTTTGAATCAATGTTAAAATCGGCAACAGGCCCATACCTGAGCAGCAATCTGTCACGAATATTCTTCAGGCCGATATGTTCATGTGAATAAGTCCCTTCGTATGGCGGTGTGCAAATATTATTCCTCAGGTCCTGAAGCTCATCTGGTGCAAGGCCGGGACCGTCATTCTCCACAAGAAAGTGCAGATGGTCCCTCACTTTTTCCCCAATAATGGATAGATGAGCGCTGCTGTACCCATCCTCATATGTGTGTTTAAAGAAATTTTCAGCGAGGGGCTGCAGAATCATGCTTGGAATGGTCATGTCCATAATGGACTCATCGATATCAACTGAAAAGCTGACCGATTCACCGAATCGTTCGGATTGAAGAGACAGGTATGCTTTTGTGTAGTCGGCTTCATCCCGGACCCGCACCCATTGATCCGCCTGCAGGGAGTAGCGCATCATTCTCGACAGCGAGGTGATCAATTGATACACCTTTGGAGCATTTGACCTTAAAGCAACCGCTCCAATTGACTGCAAGGCATTGAACAGGAAATGCGGGTTAATCTGTGATTTTAATGCTCTGAACTGGTTTTTCCTGTTTTCAATTTCAAGCTTATATTCCCGGTCAATGTGGGAATTGATCCTGTTCATCATATCTTTCATATGAGATTCAAGATGGCCGATTTCATCATCTCTACCATGATCAAACGGCACATTATCATTTCCGCCTTCAATGGAACGTACTTTGCTGCTGAGCTTAGCGATCGGACGGGTAATCCGATTTGAGATAATGCCGATCATCAGGAGACCGAGCAAACCTACGCCAAGTCCGACAAGAATATTTATATACGCAGTTTTCCTGACATCTTCATATAAGGCCTGACTGGAGGTGATTTTAATCAGCTTCCAGCCATTTAATGAGCCTGTTAGCTCTTTGGAAAGCAGAATGTTGTCATCCTTGCTGCCCTCATGTCCGTTCAGACGCTCCTTAGAAAGAGATTTTCCTATATGTTCCCGGTCATTTGAATACAGAACACGATCTCCAGAATCAAGAAGCAGAACAGAAGATTCATCACCCTGCACAAGGTTATTGCAGATGCGGGCATAGCCGCCCATGTCAATGTCAATCGTGATGATCCCGAGAAATTTCCTGGAGAGAACATCTGTAATCTTGTGATGAAACGTCATCACCATCGTTTTGTCTGATTCTGGAACAATCGCTGCGTTGTTGTAATTGATGAGCGGGTGGGGCGGCTCTATTAGATAATTCAAATCAGAATCATACAGCTTTTTAATCGGACCCTGCTCAAGAAAATCAGGCTGATATCTGCGTGTACTGATCATTGCATTGTACACCGTGAATGATTCTTTGTTTTTATCAATATAGAACCTTATCTGCCGGATTTCGTTTCTCATCAGGTAAAAGGTTTCGAGACTTTTTTCCATCGTCTTTGGGCTGAAATAAATGGAGTCTTCAAAGCCGTTGTTAAAAATCCGGAAAAGATCAGGGTTGCGGTACAGGATGTAAGGAAAATCAATCATACTGTCAAAATACTGCTCCAGCTCATCCGCATTTTTTTGAAGCTGTTCCCGGCTGTTTTCAAGTTCATGCCGCTCCACACTGCTTTTTGTATAGGTATAGATGAAAAAAACTGACAGGAAATAGGGCAGAACGATGAAAATCAGGAGCATGATCAACAGGCGGCTTTGTATGCTTTTCACAGGAGTCACTCCTTTCGCGGAAGACTGAAATACGGCTTTCTCTCTTTAGCATCCTAAAACTATATCAAACCCAAAATTCAAGTCAATCGTGCACAAGTAGGATTTGTAAAAGACCGATTATCCTTATATTTTTCGCATGGAGGACCTATATTATGTTCCCTTGCCAAAATGATGGGCAAACAAAAAAGCTGAAGGGATCTTCAGCTTTTGAATCGATTTATTCTATTTTTTAAGCAGCAAATACATAAAATACGGAGCTCCAATCAGCGAAATCATGATTCCTGCAGGTATACCTTCAGGTTCAACGATGTTCCGCCCTATCGTATCTGCTAAAAGCAGAAGGAAGGCTCCGATCAGAATTGCTACAGGCAGGAAAAGCTGATTTCGGGGCCCGACTAATGCTCTTGCAATGTGGGGAGCCATCAGTCCGACGAAGGCGATGCCTCCTGTGACAGAGACAGCAGCAGCTGCAAGCGCAACCGCAGTCAGCATCAGGATCATTCTTTCTTTTTCAACTGAGACACCTAAGCCAATAGGCACAGGTTCACTCATCCCAAGCAGATTAAGCCGATTCGCTTTGTACAGGGTATAAGGGATAAGAATGGCAGCCCATGGAAGGATGGCCAAAATGAAAGGCCAATCCGCACCCCATATATTCCCTGACAGCCATTTTGCGATAAAATCCACTTTTTGGCGATCAGCAGATGAAACCAGGACAATCATCAGACCTGAGAGGGCCATAGAAAATCCCACACCGGTCAATACGAGTTTGACCGGCTGCATGCCGCCTGTGCGGCTGTATGAAAAAACATAGATTAGGATAGCAGTGAGCAGGGCTCCCGCAAATGCAACTAAAGGAAGCATATAAACGAATGAACCTGCATCAATAGGAAAGAACAAAAAGAATACAGCGATAGCTGCTCCCGCGCCGGAGTTAATGCCGATAATGCCGGGATCAGCCAGATCATTTCTTGTGATGCCCTGCAAAATGGCACCTGATAGAGCAAGCGCCATTCCAGCCAGGATCGTGATAATGATCCGCGGAAGGCGAATGGAATAGAGAATAAAGTCTTCTTTAAACGTACCATGCCCAATCAGAACAGGAATCAGCCTGTCATAAGAAAGAGAGGCGTATCCAAGTCCCATCCCGGCAATAATAGTCGTTAAAAGCAGGATAAACAAGATTAAAATGGTGATTCGCTGTTTTTTGACTAAGGCAGTATGAATCATGTGAAATCACGGCCCCCTTTGCGGACAATAAAGAGAAAGAAAGGCAGACCGAGAATCGAGACGATTGCCGCCACAGGTGTTTCATAAGGAGCATTGATGGTTCTGCCAAGCGTGTCAGCAAGCAGCATAAACGTTGCTCCCATGACAACGGACATTGGAATGATATAACGGTAGTCCGTTCCCACTATCGCCCGGACGATGTGCGGAATCATTAGCCCGACAAATGCCAGATTTCCTGCAAGAGCAACCCCTGCGCCTGCAAGCAAAACGATGACAACAAAAAGAATAGCCTTATTATAGACTGTTTTTTGGCCTAATCCTACAGCAACCTCTTCACTTAAACTAAGAATGGTAAGCTGTCTTGAAAGCAACAGGGAAATCAGAATGCCAGCTGCAATAAACGGGACAATGAACTGAAGCTGATTCCAGGATGTGCCTGCCATGCCTCCTGATGTCCACATCGAAACATCTTTTGAAAGCTTATGATAAATGCCTACTCCTTCTGCGACCGCAAACAGGAAAGCAGAGACGGCTGCACCAGCCAATACGATGCGCATTGGTGAAAATCCTCCCCGCTGCATTGAACCTATACCAAAAACCATGCCGGCTCCAACTGCACAGCCAATGAAGCAGGCAATCATAATGCCAAAATAATTTACTGAAGGGAAAAACGCGAGTGTGACGGCAAGCGCTGCCGTACCGCCTGCTGTCAGCCCGATTAATCCAGGGTCAGCGAGCGGGTTTCTCGTCAATCCCTGCATGATGGCACCTGATACTGCAAGGGCAGCGCCGACTGAAATGGCTGCGAGCTCACGTGGCAGGCGAATTTCCTGTATCATGGTTGCCTTATCATTGAGATCTGAACTCGTCATGGCAAGCAGGACATCTTTCATAGCCGTGTCTGCCGCACCAAAAATCATAGCCGCAGTAAAAGCAGCTATGAATACTAGAATGCAAGCGATCATTTTTAATGGGAACAACATGTTTTTTGTCATCAGTCAATCATTCTCTTCTTTTTGGAATAAAGGAAAAGGAATTCTTACTAGTAAGAATCCCTTTTCTTTGCATTAGTTTTCTAAAAAGCTTTTCTTAAAGAATTCAAGCTGGTAGTCAAGTGAGATTGGATCGTTGAAATAGAATTCTTTTGCGTTCGCTTCAAATACTTGATTGTTTTTAACGGCAGGAATATTTTTATATGTTTCAGTCTCTTGGAAGGAAGTATCTCCATCTGTGTTTTTGCTGAAGATCATATAGTCGCCCGCATATTCAGGAAGAACCTCAGCAGAGATAGCATAAAATCCGTCTTTCAATGCCATTTCCGTTACTTTTTCAGGCATTTTCAATTTCATTTCCTGATAAAGAATTTCTGTGCCGCGTGCCCAGTTGTCACCGAAAACATATAGCTGTTTATCAAAGTTTTCAATAACAGAAACTGTTGCATCTTCGCCGATTTTTGCTTTGATTTCTTCACCGGCCGTTTGACTGCGTTTTTTGAAGTCGTCAATCCAAGCCTGTGCTTCTTTTTCTTTGTTTAAAAGTTTTCCGATTTCAAGGTGCTGTGTTAAATAATCGACTTTTCCGTAAGTATACGTAACAGTAGGAGCGATTTCTTTTAACTTATCAATGTTTTTGATGTTTGAAAGGCCGATAATCAAGTCTGGATTAAGTTCAATGATTTTTTCAAGATTATCATCCGTTACTTCTTCTACACCTTCTAAAGCCTCATAGCGCGGATTCATTTTTGACCATGAATCAACTCCGACAAGGTTTGTATCTAAGGCCATCACATTACCTGCGAAAGAGGAGAGGACGATAACGCGTTTTGGATCTGCAGGAACTTCAACTGGTCCTGCTTCTGACTCGTAAGTGATGGTGCTTTTTTCTTCTTTCTTATCTGAACCTTTATCTTCAGCTGCTTCATTGCCGCAAGCGCTAAGCAAGACTAAGAGCAGCAGCAGGAATGGAATCATTACTTTCTTCATTTTCTTTATCTCCCTTTATTAAGTTATAAGTCATACACATTGGTTTATTGGTGCGAGGGTCATTTCCGATCACAGCATCAATATGAAAAACTTCTTTCAGTACATCACGGGAAATGACCTCTTCACATGATCCTGCTTTTACGATTTCGCCGTCTTTGAGAGCAATGATGTAGTCTGCAAAGCGGGCTGCCTGATTCAAATCGTGAAGAACCATGACAATGGTGCGTTCCTGCTCAGCATTTAATGTTTGCAGCAGTTCAAGCACTTCAAGCTGGTGAGCCATATCAAGATATGTAGTAGGCTCGTCAAGGAAGATAATGTCTGTTTCCTGCGCGAGGGCCATCGCAATCCATACACGCTGGCGCTGACCGCCAGACAGTGAATCGACAGGACGGAATTTAAAGTCGGCAGTTCCAGTGACTTCAAGAGCCCATTGTATAACCTCATAATCCTTCTTCGTTAATCTTCCGAAGCCCTTTTGGTGAGGAAAACGGCCGTATGAGACAAGTTCTCCCACTGTAAGGCCTGCGGCGCTTTCAGGTGTTTGAGGAAGGATCGCCATTTTTTTTGCCAGTTTTTTTGTTTGTTCTTTGGAAATTGATTTTCCGTCGAGGACGACGTCCCCTGACTGAAGAGAGATAATACGGGTAATCGCTTTCAGCAAAGTGGATTTTCCGCAGCCATTTGGACCGATGATGGTTGTAATCTTTTTATCCGGAATACTCACGGTAAGATCTTTTACGATTAGACGGTCATCATAGCCAATGTTTACTGACTCGGTAAGTAGGCGAACCATGTTTCCCCCTCCATTTGCTGAAAAATTGGTAAAATTTACTGATAATGATTATCAGTATCGAATAAGGAAAGTCTATAATTCTTTCCGACTGTTGTCAATAGCAGTTTTTCTTGTCATTTTTAAGAATACAGGATATATTTAATTGAGAATGATAATCAATAATAATTAATAGTATATAAAGAATGATGTTTGCAAAGAGGGAGTGTTGAGTGTGGAGGGGCATGAGATTTTTGATGTGACGGTTATTGGGGGAGGTCCTGCCGGGCTTTATTCGGCTTTTTACAGCGGACTGAGAGAAATGAAAACGAAGATTATTGAGTACCAGCCCAAGCTTGGCGGAAAAGTTCATGTATATCCCGAGAAGATGATTTGGGATATTGGGGGACTCACTCCCATACCAGGAGCACAATTGATTAATCAGCTTGTAAAACAGGGATTAACGTTTCATCCGGAAGTGGTTCTGAATGAAAAAGTTGAGTCCATCACAAAAAATGAAAAAGGCATTTTCGTGATGAAAGCTGCATCCGGCCGCACCCATTATTCAAAAACGGTCATTGCTGCAGTAGGCGGAGGCATCTTAAATCCTCAGAAGCTTGAGATTGAAGGGGCAGAGAGATTTGAAGTCTCGAACTTGAACTATACAATCAAATCATTAAAGCGATTTAAAGATAAAACGGTCGTCATTTCTGGCGGAGGGAATTCGGCCATTGACTGGGCGCTTGAATTAGAGCCTGTTGCCAAAAAAGTGTATGTTGTTTACCGGAAGGATGCACTAAAAGGTCATGAGGCACAAGTGTCCCAGCTGATGAACAGTAAAGCAACGTGCGTATTTCAGACATCTATTACAAAACTGATAGCCTCTGATGACCATGAAAAAATAGAACGTGTCGAATTGACGAATCATGAAACAGGAGAAAAATCTTACCTCTCGATTGATGAGGTGGTCATCAATCACGGATATGAACGGGATGCTGCACTGCTGCAAAATAGCCGGCTTAACATCGCGCTCGCAGAAGAATTCTATATTGCAGGCAATGAATCGAGTGAATCCTCTGTTGAAGGACTATTTGCTGCAGGCGACATCCTTATGCACAGCGGGAAGCTGCACTTAATCGCGGGAGCTTTTCAGGATGCGGCAAATGCGGTAAACAAAGCAAAACAGTACATACAGCCGGATGCACATAAGTCTGCGATGGTTTCCTCTCATAATGAAGTGTTTAAAGAACGGAACAGGGAGTTAGTAAAAGAGATGATGAAATAGAGGGGTCATTTGAGGGCTTTCCGTATAGGGAAGCCCTTTTTTTAGTAAATATTATCTGTCTGTCGGAGCTGAACAGTCGGCTCCGCTTTTCGGTGTTGTCTAGCTCCGCCTCCTAA
>NZ_JBCMYF010000015.1:0-413 GCF_050483325.1 Metabacillus idriensis | reverse complement strand
GGCGATTCCGCTTTTCTAATATCATATCTATGTTAAAATAGCTATGCAAATGAAATGGATGGGTGATCTTAAGTGGAAATGAAAGAGGCTAATGAGCAGATGCTCGAAATTTTATATAAGTGGGATCCGCTTCATTACGGTGAGGAAGCTTATGAAACTGAAGTATTCGATGTTTTGCAGGCTGTTCACGTTTCAGAAGCGTATCCATCTTTGTCCAGAAAAATTCAGGCTATATATGAATTCTCGTTTGAAGAAATCATTCCGTTAAAAGAATGTGAAAAAATAGCGATTGAATTGCTTCTTATAAAAAATAATGCAGCTTGTGAACGGTAATCCGCCGTTCTCAGCTGCATTTTTTGTTTGAAGGAAGAGAGTGTAAATTTTTTGCTTGCATGTCCAGCTCCACCTCCCAG
>NZ_JBCMYF010000014.1:0-161571 GCF_050483325.1 Metabacillus idriensis | reverse complement strand
TCTGTAAAGGCAAAAAGCGCCTTTTCAGCCGGAGCCTTATTTGTCTGCCTTAGTCTGACTAGTCGGTTCCGCTTTTCTTATATCAGACACAAAACTCGAAGATCCGTTCCGATACGAAATCGGGGCGCTCTTCAGGAACTAGGTGTCCTGTGTTTTTCAATGAAAAGAAATGAGAATTTGGAAGGTCTTTGTTCATGCGTTCCCCTATCTGAACGGGGACGACTTTATCTTCCTGCCCCCATATGAGAAGGCTCGGTGTTTCAATTTTTCTTAAATCTTCTGCAGATAAATCACCTTCACGGTCACGGATCATTCGGGATAATGCCATAAAAATCCGGTCATCATAAAACGGCTGAATATAGCCATCCATCATTTCCTGATCAATCAGGGTTTGGTCATAAACGACATTGCAAAGGTTTTTCCATACTCCCTGACGGCTCATAATGTGTTTAATGCAAAGATAGAAATAAGGCACATATGATCCGAAAATAAGAGAAGGATGAGATCTTTTCATATAGCCTGAACTGCAGAGAAGGACAACCTTTCTGAACATTTCAGGCATTTCTTTTGAAGCGTACAAGGAAATTTGCCCGCCCATGGAATGTCCTACAAGTATGGCGTCATCCACCTGAAGATTTTTTAAAAGCTCTATGACGACTTTAGCCATATTTCGATATGAGTAAACAAATGCAATTGACTTTTCCGACTGTCCAAAAGGAGGCAGGTCAACCGCAATGATCCGATACTCATTTCTTAAATACGGAATCAGCCTCCGGTAGCTGAAGGTAGAAGAAAGAAAGCCGTGAATCAAAACCATTGTAGGTTTTCCAGGGTTTTCATAGAGCTCGTAATGAACATGAATGCCTTGTATTATCATCTTGAATTCCTGTTTATTTTCAAAAGTCACCATAGTCATTCACTCCAGCATTTTTTCTGAATTACCTCTATAACATGAGTTCGAATAAGCTGACAAAAGCTGACGGTTATCAGCATATCTGCCGTGAAAGTTTCTGTTATTTTAACCTTGAATCTAAAAATAACTCATGTAAAATCTACCCGTATTTTGAAGAAAAAAAACGAAGAGCCCCATGTCTGTTTTCTCTTGTTCATGCTATAATTATCAGAACATTCTTAATGGATAGAAGGAGGACGACGAAATGAAGCTTTCTCAAAAAGAAACGGAAATACTTGAGATTTTAGAGGAAAACAGCAGACTGACTCCTCTTGCAATTGCTAAAATGGTGCAGCTGTCAGAGGAAGAAACGATTGAAACCATTAAACGCCTTGAGGAACTAAAAGTTATTATTGATTATTCGACAACTGTCAACTGGCGCAAAGTTGATGGCCATGAAGGTGTAACAGCGATGATTGATGTAAAGGTCGCGCCGAAAAGGGGAACAGGCTTTGATGCGATTGCAGAACGGATATACAGATTTAAAGAAGTGAAATCTGTTTATCTCATGTCAGGGGCTTACGACTTATCTGTTGTGATTGAAGGCAGATCGATGTCAGAGGTCGCTCATTTTGTTTCAGATAAGCTATCCACTCTTGATTCCGTGCTGTCAACAACGACTCATTTTATTTTGAAAAAATATAAGCATGACGGCAAAATTTACGATCAGGATGATGAAGACAGACGAATTGTGGTGTCTCCATGACACAAAAGAGGTATCTATCTAAAACCGTTTCACAATTAAAGCCTTCCGGCATCCGCAAGTTCTTTGATCTTGCGGCTGGCATGGAAGGTGTTATTTCGCTTGGAGTCGGAGAACCGGATTTTGTCACTTCTTGGAATGTCAGAGAAGCTTGTATCTTATCGCTTGAGCAGGGCTATACTTCCTATACAGCGAATGCAGGTCTTGCAGAGCTGAGAGTGGAGATTGTCCGGTATATGCATCAGAAATTCAATGTTTCATATCGCTATGAGGACGAAGTTATTGTTACTGTAGGGGCCAGCCAGGCTTTGGATATTGCGTTAAGAGCAATCACTGACCCTTTAGATGAAGTGCTGATTCCAGAACCATCCTTTGTTTCTTATGGACCTTTAGTATCGCTTGCAGGAGGTGTGCCTGTACCGCTTCATACAAAAGCTGAAGATCAGTTTAAACTTCTGCCAAAACAAATAGAAGCAGCGATTACAGACCGGACTAAGGCATTGCTGCTGTGTTCTCCAAGCAATCCTACAGGTGCTGTGTTAAATAAACAGGAGCTCGAACAAATCGCTGAAATGGCTGAAAAACACGATTTAATCATATTAGCTGATGAGATTTATGCTGAACTTACATATGATGAGGCCTATACCAGCTTTCCGAGTTTAAAGGGAATGCATGAACGGACGATATTAATATCAGGCTTTTCAAAAGGCTTTGCGATGACGGGATGGCGCCTTGGTTTTGTTGCGGCTCCGGCAGAACTGTCCCAGGCTATGCTTAAAATTCATCAGTACTCCATGATGTGTGCTCCAACAATGGCTCAGTTTGGTGCAATCGAAGCCCTGAAAAACGGACTTCAGGATGTCGAACAGATGAAAAAAAGCTACAGGCAGAGAAGAAATTATTTTGTTGAGACTCTTAATGAAATCGGGCTGCCTTGCCATCTGCCGGGAGGAGCTTTCTACGCGTTTCCGTCCATTGTAAATACAGGACTAAGCTCAGAAGAATTTGCTGAACGGCTGCTTCTTGAACAAAAGGTAGCTGTTGTGCCTGGCCATGTTTTTGGAGAAAGCGGAGAGGGTTTTATCAGATGTTCATACGCATCTTCCTTAGAGCAGCTGCAGGAGGCATTAAGAAGAATTTCTATTTTCATGAAGAATTTTCAGTAGGAATTCATAAAAAAATGGACAAAACCGTTAAGGCTTTGTCCAAAAACAAAAGGGGGGAATACTAGAAAGCTTATACGCTAATAGTATTCCCCTTTTTTTGAGGGATAAACCTCTTTTTTACATTTTTCAGGCACTAATTTCTTAAGGTATTTTTTGAAACAAATAGTCATTAGCTCACGTTTCATAGATGTCAGAAGGAGGGCAGAACATGAACGATGATGAGTTGGTTTTAAAAGCAAAAAAAGGCAATATGAATGCGTTTCAGGAGCTTGTTTTGAAATACACTCCAGTTGTTGAAAAGTTTGCTTATCAGCTGGGAAACCGGCGCGATGATATAGATGATATTACACAGGAAGTATTTATACGTGTGTACCGTTTTCTTGATCAATTTTCAAAAGCGAAATTTTCTACGTGGCTTTATAAAATAACCCTGAATGTAACGCGCGATGCTGCAAGAAAACGAATGTCTAATCGTCAAAAGGTCTTTAAAATTCAAAACGAGCCTGCTGATGATTATCCTGAAGTCGAAGCTCATGTTCTTCAAAATGAAGAAGACAGGACTCTTCATCTGTGCCTTCAAAAGCTTGATGAAAAATACAGAGTTCCAATTGTGCTTTATTTTTTTCATGAGCTTAAATATGAAGAGATTGCTGAAATTATGTCGATTACGTTATCTACTGTTAAAACAAGAATTTTAAGAGGTAAAGCGATGCTTAAGAAGATATTGGAGGAGCAAGAGAAGAAAGAAGGTGAAACTCATGGATGATCAAATCTTTGAGCAAAGATTATCGAACTTAAAACAATCTTACCAGCAGCTGCCTGTGCAGACTTCTGCAGATAAAATCATGGAACGAATTCATAAAGAACAGAAAAAGAAGCGAAGCTTTTTCTCGGCACACACCTTATATGCAGCAAGCTTCATTGGCGTTCTAATTATAGCTGGACTCCTGGGAACACAGCTTTTAATGCAAAAAGAACACCGTAATGGCGGAACAGGAGACCAGCCTCCAGCAGCTGCAGTTCCTCCTTCAGCTGAAGAAATTGAAGCAAGGCATGAAGAAATCAGACAGCTGTATGATGATCAACTGGCGGCATTTGATGAAAAAGTCAGTATAGCTGACCCTGAACAATATTCTTTTATACAAGATGCAAAAAAAGCAGCAGCTGATTTTGAAAAAAGAGATAGTTTTAAATCAGTGCCGGAACTTGAAAATTACTACAATAAAGTGAAGCAGACGGTTTGGCAAAATGTCGCAGTTCCAAGTGAACAGCTTGATAATTTGCGTACAAAGGCAAAAGAAGGACAGCAAATTAAAGATGAAGAAATCATCAGTTTGCTTGAAAAACAGCGAATCATGAATGAATATTACTTTGAAAAATGGCTTTCCGTCTCACAAAACTTACAATATACAGATGTGTTTGCTTTTGCAGACGAATTGAATCGTTCCGGTACTGATGACCCTGAAGCTGGTCCAGTCGTAAAAGAGATCAGGGACAGCGGATATCGTTTTTACCATGAAGGGGAAGGGATGATTAATTTTCAGTCTGACCTGGCTTTATTTGAAGCGGAACTAAAGCCAAGCCCTCAAATGCAGACGTATTTTGAAATGGAAAATCAGGCTCAGGTGACAGAAGACGCTGCTGTCAGTGTTCCGCCGCAGGAGCTCGCAGATCGGACAGTTGCATTAGAAGACTTTATTAATAAAAACCCGAATTTTAAATATAGTGAAAAGCTAAAAGAGCGGTATGAATTTTGGCTGTTCCTCCTCTTAAAGGGGCTTAACAACACTCCTGCAATCGATGAAGAGAATCGTTTGAAAGAGGAATGGAAGTCGGCAATGGAATATGTCATGGAAAAGAATCCAAATAGTCAAACCGCGGCTGCCGTATCAGAATACTACAATTACTTGAAAGAAAAGAATTTCACGTTTAATACAATAGAAGAATATCAGCAATATAAGGTAACAGTACCAGAGAGCTTAAGGCCGGCAGTATCGTATTACGGAGGAAGAGAATTCAAATTGCTACCTTTATCAAATCGAATATACAATGCCTACCGTTCATTTAAGGACCATGGAAACGAAACAGCACTAAATGAACTCCAGCCTGCAGATATGATTCGACTATATTTTTATACAATTGTTATGGGAGATACAGATACTGCTTATGAACTTCTTTTTAAGGAAGAAGGAACTTCGTCAAAAGAGGAATTTGAACGTAAAATACAGAATAAAGCACCGGAGTATCAAACACTTTCCGATAAGCTGTATAAGCTAGGTGAGAACTATGATGAAAATAACGTGAAATTAGAATTTTTCTATGAAGATGGTTCTGTTGACAGCTTTGAAGTAAGAATTGATCCAAAGAATTATTCATCGAAGATTGTTTATCAGAAAAGTAAATAAACGTTTTCAAACCGGGCGGCTGCAGCCCGGTTTTTTAAATAGGAAAGGAAGGCGTTCAAATGCTTGTTCAAACTGAAAGGCTTTCAGTTCGTAAATTAGAAAGAAAGGACAGCGTTTTATTGGCAAAGTGGCTTTCTGATGAAAGGCTGCTGGAGTTTTACGAGGGAAGGGACAAACCGTTTTCACTCTCAATGACTGAAAAGAAATTTTATGATCGGAATAGCGAAACAACAAGATGTATCATAGCCTATGATGATAACCCGATTGGATACCTGCAATTTTATGAAATAAGTGTGAAAGAACGTGAACTGTACGGGTATGCAGATGGAACCGTTTTTGGAATGGATCAGTTCATAGGAGAACCGGGCTTATGGAACCTGGGACTTGGAGAGAAGGTTATTGGAGCGGTGTCATCCTATTTGCTTTCTCGTGCAGATCGATTGGTTATGGACCCTATGGCGAAAAATGAACGTGCTATTCGCTGCTATGAAAAGTGCGGCTTCCAAAAAGTAAAACTGCTTTCGAAACACCTTTTTCACGAAAACGCTTACCGGGATTGCTGGCTGATGTCAAAGAGTTCAAATGCTTGACATAAATAAAAAACTTCATTGAAAAAAATGGGGATATATGATATAGTTTTAAATTGCGTATATTAAACGAGAAAAATACAACTTATATAGGAGTGTTACCATGAGCACAAAATACGAAACAGGTTCTGTTCACACAGGCAAAGTAACAGGAATCCAACGCTACGGAGCGTTTGTAGCATTAGATGAATCAACACAAGGTCTAGTTCACATTTCTGAAATCGCACACGGTTTTGTTAAAGATATTAACGAGCAATTAAAAGTTGGCGATGAAGTTCAAGTAAAAGTTCTTTCAGTTGACGAGCAAGCTGGAAAAATCAGCCTTTCAATTCGTGCAACTCAAGAAGCTCCAGCACAAACTGAAGCTCCTAAAAAGCCTAAAAAGCGTCAAGCTACAATGAAGGCAACTCCTGCTTATTCTAATGAAACTCCACAAGGTTTCAACACTCTTAAAGAAAAATTAGAAGAGTGGATCGAGCAGTCTAAACAAACAAACAAATAAGAACATGAAAAGGATGCATCCAGCTGGATGGATTCTTTTTTTTGCATAAAAAAAGCACCGGATTAAAATCCGGTGCTTACTCTTTAGCGTGCTTCCGGTTTTGGTTCTGTACGGCCGAGTTCAGCTGCCGGCTTAAAGAGGATGGCAAGGTTGATAAGACCTGCAATTCCTACCAGTCCATAGATAATTCTAGATAATGCAGCGTTTTGGCCGCCGAAAATAGCAGCTACTAAATCAAATTGGAAGAAGCCGATTAAACCCCAGTTTATCGCTCCGATAATAGTAAGTACAAGTGCAATTCGCTGTAATGCGCTCATGCTGTTACCTCCTTTAAATGTGTGAATGCACTCATAGAGTGTGAAGATATCGGCCAAATTATTCATGGTGTGAAAAAAGAGTTTGCCGAGCGCATTTCTTGCAAAAACAATCAAAAAATGGTCATACTTAATTCATATAAAGTAAGGAGGCGATGATTGTGGAAAGTTTTACATACCATAATCCTACTAAATTAATTTTTGGTAAAGATCAGCTTGAACAGCTAAAAACAGAAGTGCCTAAATACGGCAAAAATGTTCTCCTTGTATATGGAGGCGGAAGCATTAAACGCAATGGTTTATATGACAAAGTTCTTGCGCAGCTTGAGGAAATCGGAGCGAACGTGTTTGAACTGGCAGGGGTTGAACCAAATCCAAGGTTATCGACTGTAAAACGGGGCGTAAATTTATCTAAAAGCGAAAACATCGACTTTCTTTTAGCCGTAGGCGGAGGCAGCGTCATTGACTGTACAAAAGCGATCGCTGCAGGAGCAAAGTATGACGGAGATGCTTGGGATATTGTGACGAAAAAACATATGCCGGCTGAAGCTCTTCCTTTTGGAACAGTGCTCACATTAGCTGCAACTGGATCTGAAATGAATTCAGGCTCTGTTATTACGAACTGGGAAACTCAGGAGAAATACGGATGGGGAAGTCCTCTGACATTCCCGAAATTCTCTATATTAGATCCTGTCAACACGTATACTGTTCCGCAGGACCAAACAGTGTATGGCATGGTGGACATGATGTCCCATGTGTTTGAACAATATTTCCACCATACGAAAAACACACCTCTGCAGGATCGTTTTTGTGAAGCTGCTTTAAAGACAGTTATTGAAACAGCTCCTAAGCTGATGAGTGACTTAGAAAATTATGAGCTTCGCGAAACCATTCTGTATTCAGGCACAATTGCATTAAACGGATCTCTGCAAATGGGATACCGCGGCGATTGGGCAACTCATAACATTGAGCATGCTGTATCAGCAGTTTATGACATTCCGCATGCGGGCGGTCTTGCAATCCTTTTCCCAAACTGGATGAGACATACGCTGGATGAAAATGTTGAACGCTTTAAACAAGTCGCTGAACGTGTATTCAATGTAGACCCAGAAGGAAAATCAGATCGTGATATCGCATTAGAAGGAATTGATAAGCTAAGCGAATTCTGGAGCAGCTTAGGCGCGCCAAACCGCCTGGCTGATTATGACATCACAGATGAGAAGCTTGATCTGATTGCTGATAAAGCAATGGCTAATGGCGAATTCGGCAATTTTAAAAAGCTGAATAAAGAAGACGTTCTTGCAATCTTGAGAGCATCTCTTTAATAGCAGAACACCCTGTTTCGGCAGGGTGTTTTATTTATTTTTGAATTGAACGCGTTTACATCAGGAGGCTTGCTTGATTTACCTTCTCAGTTTCGTTAAAGTGAAAGAGGATAAAAATTTTTATATGCGATGGAGGAACTGCGATGACACATGTTCGTTTTGATTATTCTAAAGCGTTGTCATTTTTTGGTGAACACGAACTTACATATTTGCGCGATTTCGTTAAAGTGGCGCATCATTCAATTCATGAAAAAACAGGTGCTGGAAGCGACTATCTTGGATGGGTTGATCTTCCTTCTGAGTACGATAAAGAAGAATTTGCACGCATTCAAAAAAGCGCTGAAAAAATCAAATCTGATTCAGATGTTCTTTTAGTTGTCGGAATTGGCGGTTCATACCTTGGAGCACGTGCTGCTCTTGAAATGCTGAACCATTCTTTCTACAACGCACTTTCTAAAGAACAGCGCAAAACGCCTCAGATCATTTTTGTAGGAAATAATATCAGCTCAACATACATGAAGGACTTAATGGATCTTCTTGAGGGGAAAGACTTCTCCATCAATGTTATTTCTAAATCAGGCACAACGACAGAACCTGCGCTTGCATTCCGTATTTTCCGCAAGCTGCTTGAAGAAAAATACGGAAAAGCAGAAGCGAAATCCCGTATTTATGCAACAACAGATAAAGCTCGCGGTGCTCTAAAAACACTGGCGGCTGAAGAAGGCTATGAATCATTCATTATTCCTGATGATGTTGGCGGACGTTATTCTGTCTTAACAGCTGTTGGTTTATTGCCGATTGCTGCTGCAGGAGCTGACATTGAAGAAATGATGAAAGGTGCAGCAGCTGCTATGGAGGACTTTGCAGTTTCTGAACTTGAAGAGAATGCTGCTTATCAATATGCTGCTGTCAGAAATGCATTATATAACCGCGGCAAAACAATTGAAATGCTCATTAACTATGAGCCGGGTCTTCAATATTTTGCAGAGTGGTGGAAGCAGCTGTTTGGCGAAAGTGAAGGAAAAGATCAAAAAGGTATTTTCCCTGCTTCAGCCAACTTCTCAACAGATCTTCATTCAATGGGACAATACGTTCAAGAAGGACGCCGCGATCTATTTGAAACCGTGCTGAACGTTGAGAAGCCGCGTCATGAATTAACAATTGAAGCGGAAGAAAATGATTTGGACGGCTTAAATTACTTAGCTGGAGAAACAGTTGACTTCGTTAATAAAAAAGCATTCCAGGGCACAATGCTTGCTCATACAGACGGAGGCGTTCCGAATTTGATCGTGAACCTTCCGGAAATGAACGAGTACACATTCGGATACCTTGTTTATTTCTTCGAAAAAGCATGTGCAATGAGCGGATACCTTTTAGGAGTCAATCCATTTGACCAGCCTGGTGTTGAAGCATATAAAGTAAACATGTTCGCTTTACTTGGCAAACCTGGTTTTGAAGAAGTAAAAGCAGAGCTTGAAAAACGTTTGAAATAAAATACAAAAAGAGGCTGGGACAAAGGTTTTCAGCCAAAGAAAAATCCGTACTATTATGTGAAATTCCAACTTGAATTTCCTTTTAGTTCGGATTTTTTTCTTTATCTTTTAGGCAGTTTTCGCATAGATGGTTGTTTTAATTAGCCTATAATTTGGTTATTGTGCAGAAAAATAGAATCAAATGCACTCTATGATACCACCATTTAGGTTTTTGCATGTAAAAGAGGAATCAACCGTATGTTATGATTCTACAATTTTGGTTTTTGAACGGAAGAGTGGAATCAACCGCATGCTATGATTCCACCATTTTGTTTTTTGCACTGAAGAGTGGAATCAACCGCATGCTATGATTCCACCATTTTGTTTTTTGCACGGAAGAGTGGAATCAACCGCATGCTATGATTCCGCCATTCAGGTTTTTGCACGTAAAAGTGGAATCAGCCGTACGCTATGATTCCATCGGAAAGGAACGGACATTATGAAAAACAACAATTTATGCGAAAATAGCCCTTTCTTTTAATGGTTTTCGCCCAATTCAATGTTCAGTTTTAATTCGGGAGAATATCGTTACGTCCCAGTCCCTTTTTCATGATAAAAAAACATCCTTTAGGAGAACCTATTCTTTAAAAGGAGGTTGATGGACGTGATTGAAATTCCATCAAAGCTTGAAGGGAAGTCATTTAAGCTTTATCATCTTGAACAGCAGCTGAAACCGCTTGGATATGCGATTGGCGGAGGCTGGGAGTATGATCATGGATCATTTGATTATAAGATTGATGATGAAGTTGGCTATCAGTTCCTGCGCGTTCCATTTACAGCGGTGGATGGCCAGCTTGATTCGCAAAATACGACAGTCAAGCTGACAAATCCATATCTGCTTTCGCATAAATACCAAATCGGACTTGATGACAATGTTCATATTGGAAATGTGAAAGCTTCGTTTGATCAATTTCAGGAACCCCAGGATAAGGATGCTGAGTTTCCTGAAAAGTATATTGATCTTGGAAAGGATCTAGTGAAAGAACTTGAAGCAGTCTTGCTTGACTAATGAGTAATCAGAATGAGTAAATCATCCTGTTGCAGGACTTGGGAGATGGGCGGGTTTAACTTCGTCTTATCTCCTTTTTTGATGCCGATTAACAGCAGCTCTTTTTCTAGAAGGGCGTGGCTTGCCGCATGAAAGGTTTCTCCAATTAGTTCCTTTGGAATCGGTTCAATTTTGAAGTAGTTTCCATTTGCGGGATTGAGTTCTGAGTATACGCTTGATAATCCATATTTTGCTAAGTAGCTGTTCATCATTAAGTGACTTGACAGCTGATAGGATTTAATAATTTCATCAGCACCTGCACGCTTTGCATTATTCAGCTGCAATCCGGTAACGAGCTCAATGACAGTATATAAATCAGGGTTTATCCCTTTTAAAGCAAGTAAAATGAGGATGGAGTGCATATCAGCGTCCGATTCATTTTTATGCTGGTTCGCTGTGATGATGGCTGCATCCGCATGTTCTATATTCGCTTTCACAAGTGTACGGTCTATTGTCGGATTGCCTCTAATAAAATGAAGGTTTTCAATGAGGGGTGATTCCTCAAGCGTATCATCTATTAAAACGAGGTTTTTGTATGGTTTTATTTTTTGAAAGGTCTCAATGAGTTCGCTCGTTTTTTCATTCCATCCGATAATGACGATATGATTGCCATGTTTAAACGTGGTATCCCCTTTAAGGTATGAATGCTGTTTTTGAAAAGCTGCAGCTGACAACGTGGCAAAATAGGTTGTGACAAACCCTGCACCGATCAAGATGAGCACCATTCCTACAAAGCGACCCGCTACGGTTTCAGGCACATAGTCTCCGAAACCGACTGTGGATACAGTGACAAGCGCCCACCAGATTCCGTCAAACACGGTTGGGAAAACTTCAGGTTCAATAAGTGAAATCACCTGTCCGAAAAGAAGCACAATCAGCATCACAATTAAAACAATTCTAAAATACAGCGGCCACTTCAGCCAATCAATCAATAATTTATTAGACCTCACAATTTTCACCTCTTATTTTTCTTTTGGAAGAAAAGAAAGGACCTCTCTGATAATAGAATTAATTTTCTCAGTGACTGTATCTTTTCCATAGACACCTATAGCTTTTTCGATTGCTGACATCGTTTTCTCATTAAATTCGATGATAGGCTTATCCTCTTCTGCATCATTGTAAAATTGGATAAAGACATCAAGTCCTTCATTCATTTTATCAATCGCATCGCTGAGTGTGTTTTTTTCATCTTCTGTCAGTTTCATCGTTTCACTTCCCGTTCAAAACGTATTCTTCCGTAGTATGTGCAATCTTGATCTATTTTTTCGGCAAATGGTGAAAGTTATCATCTTTGTTCTAAGGGCATGTTCTTTTTTCTTTTGTAAAAGATAAAAAAAAGGCATAACCTGAGGTTGATAACTTATGAAAAAAAGATATGTATCAGTTAAAAAGAAGTTTTGGATCAGCCAGACAGCTGCCCTTCTTTGGATGGGCGCCTCGATCTACATTTCATTGCCGTGGGTAAGGGAGCTTGCAGAAATCATAGGGCTTCCTCTTGCTATAATGATTATTGCCGGAATTGCTTATATTCCGGGATTTTTAAATGCTTTTTTAGTGTGCAGTCTGTGGATCGACAGGCAGCCTGGACATAAGAACATCAGCCCTGTTTTGCCGGTTACCGTTATTATTGCTGCAAAAAATGAGGAAAAAAATATTGTGACTGCGATTCATTACATTGCTAAACAGGATTATGAAGGTGAGATTCATGTGATAGTGGCTGATAATGGTTCAACTGATGATACTGCAGCTGAAGCTGAAAAAACCGGGAAAGAGCTAGGTCTGAATCTTCGTGTTTTCAATGAGGAAAAGCCGGGGAAATTTCATGCTCTAAACCGTGGAATCAGCCAAACAAATACGGAGTTTGTTTTGACGCTTGATGCTGACACTCTTTTGCATAAAAGTGCCATTCGCTATATTGTCGCAAGGATGGTCAGTTCACCTGAAGATGTATGTGCCGTTGCGGGTACGATTCTTGCCAGAAACAGCCGTGAGAATTTACTCACTAAAATGCAGGAGTGGGATTATTTCCTTGGTATTGCAGCCATAAAGAGACTTCAGGGACTTTATCAGGGAACACTTGTCGCACAAGGGGCGTTTAGTCTTTATAAGACAGATGCAGTAAAGGAAATCGGAGGCTGGCCTGAAGCCATTGGTGAGGATATTGTGCTGACATGGCGGTTCCTGCGCCGCAATTACAGGGTTTACTTCGAGCCGCTTTCTGTTGCTTTTACTGAAGTTCCAGCGACGTTTCGTCATTTTGCCAAACAGAGATCAAGATGGGCGAGGGGAATGATCGAAGCCTTGAAGGAAATGAAGCCATGGCACCAGCCGGTTCTCTTCGTGAAATTTTTGACCGGCATAAACTTTATCATGCCATACCTGGATTTTACATACACAGTGTGCTGGATTCCAGGACTTATTCTCGCATTCTTCGGTTACTTTTGGATTGTAGGCCCGATGACATTATTTGTTCTTCCGATTACCTTAATCAGCTATTTCAGCATTTACTCTTATCAGAAAAAAGTGTTCAGGGAACTTGATTTAAAAGTAAGAAAAAACACAGCTGGTTTTTTCTTATTTGTTTTAACTTATCAAATCATCATGTCACCAGTGTCCGTGTGGGGGTATATCCAAGAATTTTTAAAATTAAGGAGAATATGGAAATAAATGAGATGCTAAGCATCTTCTAATTAGTAAAGAATAGAAACTATATATGAGTATTCACCTAGATGGATTTCACCAAAGAAGGGAGGTGACCTTATCCGCTGAAGGGTAAGGGAACTCTTGATTGTCACAAATTTATTATTGGTCGCCCTGTTAATTGCGGCTACCGGATTCTTCGTTGCTGCGGAATTTGCCATCGTTAAAGTGAGAAGTTCCAGAATAGATCAACTGGTTGGTGAAGGGAATAAGAATGCAATAGCCGCAAAAAAAGTGACAGGCAGCCTTGATGAATATTTATCTGCCTGCCAGCTGGGCATTACAATTACGGCCTTAGGGCTTGGATGGCTTGGGGAGCCGACAATTGAACATTTGCTTCATCCTTTATTTGACTCATGGGGACTAAACCCATCGCTCTCCGGCATTTTATCGTTTGTCCTCGCTTTTATAGCTATTACCTACTTGCATGTAGTTATAGGAGAGCTGGCGCCAAAAACGCTTGCTATTCAAAAAGCCGAGTGGGTGACAATGACACTGTCCCGGCCGCTCATTTTTTTTTACAAAATGATGTATCCCTTCATAAAAACGCTGAATGGTTCTGCCTTATTTATTGTCAGGCTGTTCGGTCTCCATGCGGCATCAGAGCATGAAATGGCTCATACAGAAGAGGAACTCCGGATCATATTGTCTGAAAGCTTAAAAAGCGGCGAGATCAATCAGTCAGAATATAAATACGTCAATAAGATTTTTGAATTTGATAATCGAATAGCCAAAGAAATCATGGTTCCAAGAACAGAGATGATTACAGTGGCACTCGAGGATTCTTTTGAGGAAAACTTAGAGATCATGAGGAGCGAACGGTATACAAGATATCCGCTTGAACATGAAGACAAAGACAACATTGTGGGGCTCGTAAATATCAAAGAAGTATTAGATGCGCTGTACATGTCCAAAGAAGGCGTGCTTCTTAAAAATTATATACGTCCCGTTATCAAGGTTATTGAAACAATTCCCATACAGGATTTGTTGCTGAGAATGCAAAAAGACCGGATTCACATGGCGATTCTTGTTGATGAATATGGCGGAACAGCAGGCCTTGTAACCGTAGAAGACATCCTTGAGGAAATTGTCGGAGAAATCCGTGATGAGTTTGACGTGGACGAACTGCCTAATGTTCAAAAGAAAAGTGAATATCATTACATTTTCGACGGCAAAGCACTAATTGAAGAAGTGAATGATCTCCTTCAGCTCGAGATTGATTCAGAAGACGTAGATACAATCGGAGGCTGGGTTCTGACCGAGAAAATCGATGTTGTAAAAGGAGACAAAATCATGTCTGACGGATACGAGTTTACCGTAACGGACATGGAAGGGCATCATATTAAGACGCTTGAAGCAAAGAAGAAGATGGAAGTTTTAACAGGTGATCGAGAATGATTGCCTGTTTGTCCGTTTCCACTATTATATAGTTGAATAATTTTTTTCCCTCTGATAGCATTAGTGAGTTCTTATTGTAATTAGTTGGAGGGATTTTTTGAATGAAAGCTTATCGCTTTCCGCTTATTTTGCTGTCTTCTGTCCTTATTGGCGGAATATTCGGACTTGTGTTTGGAGAAAAAGCAACATTATTAAAACCGTTTGGTGATCTGTTTTTAAATGCCATGTTTACGGTTGTTGTACCATTAGTATTCTTTACAATCGCTTCTTCCATAGCAAATATGGGAGGAACAAAGCGGCTCGGCAAAATTATGGGAAGCATGCTTGGCGTGTTCCTGTTTACAGGTTTAATTTCTGCTCTTTATATGCTGGCCGTTGTTAAAATCATTCCGCCTGCACAGGGAGTGTCGCTTCAGCTTGAAAAACCGGAAGCGCTGGAAGATGTAACACTTGCAGACCAAATTGTCAGCACATTTACGGTTCCGGATTTTGTTGAGTTATTTTCAAGAAATAACATGCTTGCTATGATTGTTTTTTCTGTTTTAGTAGGCCTGTCGGTTTCGATGATCGGCGAAAAAGGGAAGCCGTTCGCAAGCTTTCTATCATCCGGATCAGAAGTTTTGATGAAGCTTGTTTCATTAATTATGCATTATGCGCCGATCGGGCTTGGCGCCTATTTCGCTACATTAGTCGGTGAATACGGTCCGATGCTTTTAGGCACTTATTTTAAAGCGGGTGTCATGTATTACGTCTCAGCCCTTATCTATTTTGTGATTGCCTTTACGATTTACGCATTCATGTCAGGCAAAAAGCAGGCAGTCAGCGTATTCTGGAAAAACATGCTTTCTCCAACCGTGACTTCACTTGCTACATGCAGCAGTGCAGCTTCAATTCCTGTGAACCTTGAAGCTGCACGCAAAATGGGTGTGAGCGCAGATATCCGCGAGACTACTGTTCCTCTGGGTGCTGCTCTTCACAAGGATGGATCCGTACTTGGAGGCGTATTAAAGATTGCCTTTCTTTTTGGAATCTTTGAAATGAACTTCTCAGGTTTTGGCACATTAACAAGTGTGGTCCTTGTAGCGATCCTGGTTGGAACGGTAATGGGGGCTATCCCAAGCGGAGGCATGATTGGTGAAATGCTGATTTTGACCCTTTACGGATTTCCACCTGAAGCTCTGCCTATCATAGCGGCAATTTCCACGATTATTGATCCGCCGGCAACAATGCTCAATGCTACCGGGGATAATGTCAGCAGCATGATGGTTTCGAGATTAGTAGAAGGAAAAGACTGGCTGAAGAAAAAATCAGCTGAACTTAGTTCCAAAATTGCATAATTGACTAAGAAGAAGGTATCTTTTGCAGATAGCTTCTTCTATTTTTAATGCTTTGATGCCTGGCATAGGCACCTCCAACTTCGGCAACGGTTGGAGCTTACGGACGCTTACGCTTTTCTGATTATAAAACTATTAGAAGGAATTCAAAGGAAATTGTTCAATCTTTAACATAATTAGAGTATAATATTTTTTAGTAATGACAGCTTTTAATTAAATGTAAGCGAATACTTTTATTTTTAACATTTTAACCCATTTTTAAATTCGTCTTACTTGACGTTAAGGTTGATATAAAGGAGTGTTTCAGTTGAAAAAGTTTTGGTGGAAAGAAGCAGTTGCATACCAAATATATCCTAGAAGTTTCATGGATTCAAACGGTGACGGAATTGGCGATATCCGCGGCATTATTTCTAAATTAGATTACTTAAAAGATTTCGGCATCGATGTAATCTGGATTTGCCCGATTTTCACATCGCCTAATGCTGACAATGGCTATGACATCAGTGATTATCAGGATATTATGGCAGACTTCGGAACAATGGAAGATTTTGATGACCTTCTGGCTGAAGTGCATAAGAGAGACATGAAGCTGATCCTTGATTTAGTCGTAAATCATACTAGTGATGAGCATCCTTGGTTTATCGAATCACGCTCTTCAAGAGAGAACGGCAAACGGGACTGGTACATCTGGCGTGACGGCAAAAACGGCAAAGAGCCAAACAACTGGGAAAGCATCTTCAGCGGTTCGGCATGGGAGCTTGATGAAGAAACAGACCAATATTACATGCACGTATTCGCAACAAAGCAGCCTGATTTAAACTGGAAAAACGAAGAAATGAGACAAGCTGTATACGATATGATTAACTGGTGGCTTGATAAAGGCATCGACGGCTTCCGAGTAGACGCAATTTCACATATTAATAAAAAAGATGGCTTTCCTGATCTGCCTAATCCGAACGGACTTGACTTTGTTTCCTCATTTGATTATCACATGAACGTAGAAGGGATTATGGAGCATTTAAGCGAGCTGAAAGCGCAAACGTTTGCGCGTTATGATATCATGACAGTCGGCGAAGCGAACGGCGTTAAGCTCGAGCAGGCGGAAGACTGGGTTGGCGACACAAATGGCATCTTCAACATGATCTTCCAATTCGAGCACCTTGGATTATGGGATAATGGAACAGAAGGAACAGTCGACCTTATAAAGTTAAAAGAAACTTTAACAAAATGGCAAAAAGGATTGGATGGTTCCGGCTGGAACGCATTATTCCTTGAAAATCACGACCAGCCGCGCTCTGTTTCAACATGGGGCAACGATAAAGAATACCTGATTGAAAGTGCAAAAGCTTTAGCAGCCATGTACTTCTTAATGCAGGGGACACCATTTATTTATCAGGGGCAGGAGCTTGGAATGACAAACGTTCATTTCCCGTCAATTGATGATTACGATGATGTAGCGATGAAAAACCTTTACCGCATTGAAACGGCTAAAGGACGTTCACATGAAGAAATCATGGAAATTATCTGGCATAAGGGCCGTGATAATTCACGTACACCAATGCAGTGGAATGAAGAGGGAAACGGAGGCTTCACAACAGGCACACCTTGGTTTGGAGCTAACGAAAACTATAAACACATTAACGTTGAACAGCAGCTGAAAGACGAGAACTCAGTCTATCATTTCTATAAAAGAATGATTGAGATCCGCAAAGCAAATGACATGTTCGTTTATGGGTCATACGATTTGATTCTTCCGGAGGACAAACAGATCTATGCATACACAAGAACATTCAATGGCAAAACAGCTCTGATTATTGCAAATATCAGTAATAAAACTGCTTTTTATCAGTACAGCAGGCTGCCTTTATCCAAAGAGCATCTGATTCTTCAAAACTATGAAGTCTCTGAGCATAAACACACAACGTCATTCACAATGAAGCCGTTTGAAGCAAGAGTATACATGCTATAAATGAATAAAACCCCGAAAGAATGTCACCATTTTGACATCTTTTGGGGTTTTTACGTTTGAAGGACTTCTGGACGGTTGCAAATTCAACAACTACTAGTAAAATAATGGGGGTTAATAAAGTGGTCAGGAGAGTTATGGATGGATAAATACAAACAAAATTTGCTGCATAAAATGAAACACCAGTTAGACTCTTGGCTGAATTTAGATCAGACAATTGAGCAAGATGATCTATACCGATTCTTACATTCACTTTCAGGAACCGCCCCAACAATAGGTCTTTATGAAATTGGAGAAATATCATCATCGCTATTAAAACAAATTATGAAACTTAATAGAGAAGTATGGCTACCTAAAGAGGTCCAGAGGCTGATGTTCCCTTTAATTTCAGCTTGTTATGAAGTGGAAGTGCCAAAAGATGGTCATGTAGGCAGTGATTATGAAATAGAAAAAGATTTAATTATGCTGATTGATGATGACACGTCCTTGCTGATGTTTATTAAAGAGCAGTTAGAAAATGAAGGATACGCAGTAGTTGCATTTACAGATTCCAGCCGGGGTATGAATTCTTATTATGATTTTGAACCGGATTGTATTGTCATTGATATGCACATGAAGGATAAAAGCGGATTAGATACCCTTATGGAATTGAAAAACTTAATGAAAAAAAGATATGTGCCAACTATTATGATTAGTGCCGACGAGACGAAAGAGACCAGGTTAAACAGCTATCGATACGGTGCCGATGATTTTATTACAAAACCTTTTGATATAGACGAATTTTTAATCAGAGTTCAGCGCCAAATTGAAAAGAAAAAAAATATTGATGAACTTGTGATACTTGATGAACTTACGAGAGTGTACAACAGAAAATTTCTTCAGCCTGTTTATGATCGGCTTCATGGCAGACTAATGCGGGAAGGACATATATTCAGTTTGGGCATCATCGACTTAGACCGTTTTAAACGGATAAATGACACATACGGTCATGCGGCAGGAGATGCTGTATTAGTAGGATTCGCTGAGTGTATTAAACAAACCTTGAGGAGCAGTGATGTCTTAATCCGGTATGGCGGTGAGGAATTTATTGTTTTGCTTCCTGGAACAACAAATAAACAGGCAAAAGAAGTGCTTGACCGGGTAAGAAGAGTTTTTGAGACTCAGGTGTTTACATATCAAGATCAAGAATTTACATGTACGTTTTCAGCAGGTGTCATTGAAGTGAATAAAGAACAGCATGCAGAAAAAACCGTTGAGCTGGCAGATGCGGCTTTGTATGAGGCAAAACTAAAAGGAAGAAATAACATTCAGCTTGTTTTTTCTGAAGAGGCAGCTGCTGGTAAGAAAACTTTAAATGTGGCAATTGTGGACGATGATCCGATTATCCGCACAATTTTAAGTGACTTGTTTCAGAAAAGCAAATTATTATCAGAGCAGTTTGAGCTTAATATAGCTGTTTTCAGGGACGGAATGGAGTTTATTGAATCGCACTTTTACAATAAGAAAGAACATTATTTTATCGTTCTTGACGGAATGATGCCGAAGATGGATGGAATCGAGGTATTGCAAAAGATTAGAAGCCTCCCCAATCAGCATTTCTTTACAATAATGATGCTGACTTCAAGGAAAAGCGACCATGACATATCTAAAGCCCTCCAATTAGGCGCAGATGATTATTTGACAAAGCCTTTCCGTTTATTAGAACTTGAGTCGAGACTGCATCATTTAATAAAAAGGATGAAATAAGTGAATATACTTTCTGTCAATCAGCTGTTTTTTTTATTAATAAGTTCTATGGGTGTATTGATTTTTCTGCTCCTGTATTTGACAGCAGCAAAGCTTTTCAGAAAACAAAAAAGAAAAAAAATGGATGAGAGCAAAGAAAGGTATAGACTTCCACTCTATCATTATTTGAATGATCAAGCTGAATTTGCTGACAATAAAATGGATGCAGAAGCTTTTAGTGAATTATTGCAGGAGTTTGCTGTTGTCCTTGATAGCGAAACCGTAAAAGAGAGGCTGCGTAATGCAGCTGAAAAGTCGCTGACAAAATGGCTGAGAAAACATCTGTACTCAGGAAAGTGGAGCTTTCGTATGAACGCTTTATATATAATAGAAGATTTGAGGCTCTTTCATTTTCTTGATGACATAGAAAAACAATATCAGGTGAAAAAGATTTCTGCATCTGAAGAAGCTCAAATGTTAAAAATATTTGCGGTATCCGGAGAACCTGGTTTTATCAGCAAGCTGAATATGGTAAGAAATGATTTATCTGATTTTACATTTTTCACCATTTTTCAGAGTCTGCCTGCTGAGCAGCTGAAGCAATGTATCCTCCATTATCCACAATTGAAAAAGCCAGTGAAATATAATTTGATTAATTTAATCGGTGAAAAACAATTATTTGAGCACAATGTTTTTCTTGAAGACTTGCTGTATACAGGCGACAAGGAGGAAAAACTCCGCTCCCTTAGAGCAATTTCAGATATGGGACGGCTTGTTCACCCGGAAAAAATAGCCCCATTCCTTAAATCATCAAGCTGGCAGGAACGCATGATGGCGGTAAAGGTAATCGGAGCTCTGAGAATAGACGCTTACAAGATGGATGTCAAACTGCTGCTTGAAGATAGAGAATATTTGGTTCGAATGGAGTCTGCCAGGTCCCTTGTGAAATTTAAAGACGGGAGAGATGAACTGATAGATGTGATCAATCGGTCTGAAGATGGGTTTGCAAAAGATATGGCGATAGAGTGGATTGAAAAGGAGAGGATTTATTATTAATGAATGGGATGCGTTACTTGAAGGAATAGGCTGGGTCCTTTTACTGTACATGGCTTTTGTAGTTGCAGTATATGGAGGAATGCTGCTTATTTCTCTTTTACAAGTAAGAAAACAATATAGGCTAGATGAACGGGAGCCATATGAAGAAATTCTTCAATCTGTCTACACAAAGCCAATTTCAATTCTTGTCCCTGCCTATAATGAATCAGCAGGAATATACGGTACAATCCGTTCACTGATCAGTATTGAATATCCAGAATATGAAATGCTGATCATAAACGATGGTTCGACAGATGACACACTTGCAAAATTAAGAGAACGGTTTGATCTGAAGGAAATAAAGCGTGTCGTTAGAAAGCAGCTCGGGACAAAGGCAATTAAAGCAATTTATCAATCAAACATATACTCAAATCTTTATGTCATTGATAAAGAAAATGGCGGAAAAGCGGATGCGCTTAATGCGGGAATCAATTTTTCCCGCTATCCCTACTTCTGTTCATTAGACGGCGACTCTGTCATAGAGCGAAATGCATTTCTCAAGGTGTTAAAGCCTATTATTGAGTCCCGTGATGAAATTATTGCCTCTGGAGGGAGCATTCGAATCGCAAATGGCTGCACGATTCAAAACGGTGTATTGACTCGTGTCGGGCTTTCGGATAAGCCCTTGGTGATTATGCAGGTTATTGAATATCTTAGGGCGTTTCTTTCGGGAAGGATAGGATTGAGTCACACAAATCTTTTATTAATCGTATCTGGTGCCTTTGGTGTTTTTTCAAAGCAGTGGGTAATTGAGGCAGGAGGCTATTCGCATACAGTAGGAGAAGATATGGAACTTGTTGTCAGGCTGCACAGGCTGATTAAGGAAAGAAAACTAAAGAAAAAAATTGTTTATGTGCCTGATCCTGTTTGCTGGACTGAAGCTCCTGAATCGATCAAGTATTTAAGGAGGCAGCGCAAACGCTGGCATAAAGGTTTATTTGACAGTATTTGGAGACATCGAACTTTAATTTTGAATCCAAAATATAAATCAATTGGACTTATTTCTATGCCATATTACTTTTTCATTGAATTTTTAGGGCCTATAATTGAAGTTTTAGGCTATTTCATTATTATCATTTCATTCTTCAGAGGAGATGTATTCGCAGAGATTGCCATCCTCTTTTTCTTTTTATCCTTGATTTACGGTTCTATTTTTTCTGTTGCAGCTGTTTTGCTTGAGGAATGGAGTATGGAAAAATATCCTCATGTGAACCAGCTCATGATTCTGTTTTTATTCGCTTTGACGGAATCATTTTGGTACAGACCCCTCACAGTCCTATGGAGAATAGAAGGAATAATTGATGTCATGTTAGGTAAAAACGGCTGGGGAGAAATGGTTAGGAAAGGTGTTTCAAGTGAATAAAAAAGGACTCTTTTATACAGCAGCCTGTCTGCTCTTAATCATCCTGCTGTCGGCTCCTTTTTGGCTTTGGAGGATGGAGCAATCAGAAGAATTGAATGTGCTCATTATTGATAAAACCGTTGTGGATGACAGCTATAGAGAGCATAAAGGAATTGTCTGGCTGCTCAACACTATGAAGAAAACACAAGACAATGGGAAAGTGTATGATGCAGCAAAAGATTATTCCGGTTACCTTCCAAAGGAAAAGAAGGGGAGGGAGATTCCGGATAGTCTCAGTTCCTATCAGCTAATCTATCTGGCAGATACGTACGGAGTATTTACAGGAGATTCAGATCAATCAGAAAAAGGTGAGAATCGATTGATTTATGGCGGAATGAAGCTTGAAGAGACAGAAAAGCTTCTAGACTCCGTAAAAAAAAACAGTCAAAGTATTGTTGCTGAGTTCAACACATTTGCATCACCCACAAAAAATGAGGCCAGAGAAAAATTAGAGGAGTTATTTCACCTACACTGGACCGGATGGACAGGGAGATATTATCTCGATTTAAATAGTGAGGAAGTTCCGGACTGGCTTAAGAAAAACTATGAGACTTCAACTAAACAAGATTATTCATTTTCAGGACCAGGACTTGTCTTTGTTCATGAATCTGAAGAAGTGATGATTTTTACAAAAAAAGATTTTGAAGATCATCCTGTCACTTTTTCTTTTACAGAGAAAGGAAAGAAGTTGTTTCAGTTAAATGAGAGTGTCCGATATAACTACTGGTTTGATGTGATAGAGCCAAGGAATGAAGAGGAAGTACTGGCAGATTATAACCTTTCGCTGAATCAATCTGCTTAGACAAAGCTTGCAGAAAAAGGCATAAACGCAACTTTTCCTGCAGTCGTTCATCACTCTGGTCCAAACTATGATACACATTACCTTGCTGGAGATTTCGCGGATACTCCCAATGTTCCCCTCATTTATCAGGCAAAGGGAATCACTCGATGGAAACAGATGACGTCGTCTGATAAAAAGGGCAGAACTGACGGATTCTTTTGGAAAGTTTATGCACCGATGATGGAGAAAATTATCGGAAGCCGTTGAAAAACCGACAAGGGTACCTTTCATCCATCTGGGATAATAGGAGGAACCAATCGATCTTGTTTACAGTGGGATAAATGAGTCGTTTGTAAAAGCAGAAATTCTTAAATAAAAGGAGGAAAAATGAATGGCAAAAATCCTGCTCGCAGAAGACGAGGAAGTACTTAGAATGCTTGTTGTTGATACTCTGGAGGATGAAGGGCATGATATTGATGAGGCTTCAGACGGAGCAGAAGCGTATGAACTGATTCAGGAGAATGAATATGATTTGATTTTGCTTGATTGCATGATGCCTGTTCATACTGGTCTTGAGGTCATACAGATGATTCGGAGCCTTCCAAATCGGAAGTATGCTAAAGTGGTCATGCTTAGTGCGAAAAATCAGGCAGCTGATCAGATGGCCGTCCTTGAAGCAGGAGCTGACCACTTCATCTCAAAGCCTTTTAGTCCTATGAATCTTATAGTAAGGGTAGAGGAGATTTTAAGTGAACAACTCTAAGTTTTTCAATAAGAGTCTGGCCCGTCAATTTGGAATCATGACGGGTGTCATTATTTTTGTTTTTACCGCTGTCATTACTTTATATGTTTGGTATCAAAACACAATCACATCCAATTTTGAAGAGCGAAATCGTCAGTTGGATGAAAAAGAAAGCACAACACTTATTCTTGATAACTCATACAATCTGGCAATTTCAGAATTTAGAGCTTATTTTGCTTATGGTGAAAATGGAAAAAATAAACATTATTATAACCGGGGCATTGATAATAAAAAAAGAGTCTTAAAAGCGGCGGCAGAATTAGAAAAGCTTGCAGAAAATGATAATGATTACAGGTTTCTGCAAGACTTGAATGCATTCTATCAATTTTACTTTGTAGATCAATTGCCTAATACAGTTAAAGAATACGAAAATGGTAATACACTGGCAGTATCCAAAAAGGCTGTCGAAGGTGCATCTGAAACAGTAAGAACTTTCCAAAAAAGTCTTCAGAATTACAGTCTTCAAATTGACCAGGAAATCGAAGAAAACCGCAAACACTTCACACAGAACATCCTGTTCAGTCAAATCTGCTTTCTTGTGCTGCTGATTATTATGGTTGCCACTCTAATTGGATTTATTAGAAGATTCTTGAGGAAAATCCAAAAACCGCTAAATACACTTACTGTTGCAGCAAGTGAGATTGCAGCAGGAAGGGATGTAATATTTGATAAAGTATCGAATCGAAGCGACGAGCTTGGACTGCTTCACAAAGCCTTTTCCAAAATGAGTAAAAGCATTCAAGAAAAAGAACAGGATTTAACCGTTCAAAATGAAGAACTCCAAGCACAGCAGGATGAGCTTCAAGCACAGCAGGAGGAATTGAAATCAGCCCTTGAAATGATGTGGGAGAGAGAATCGCAATTAATGCTCCGCAATGAGCTCAGCAATGGAATATCCAATACGTTAAATAAAAAAGAAATCTTAAACAGTATTATTGCTACAATGTGCAGGATCGTTAAAGCAGATAAAGGAGTCATCATGACTTTAGATCAGCATAAGGACTTTGCGTCAGTCTCCTTGTCTGAAAGTGCTGTCTCCCAATTAAGAAATAATCTTGATTCGGGCTTGATCTTACAATTGAAAAAGACTAAAGAAGCAGCAGTCTATAAAAGAGAAGCACCGCCTGAAGAAAAAGGGTATCATCAAAAGGATCAATTCTCCTATGATTTGTACTTGCCGGTCATTTCTTCTTCAGATGAAGCAGATGCAGTGATGATATTCACAAGGTTTGCATCAGCTTTTAATGATAAAGAAATTAAGGAATATTCATCCCTCTCCAAAAATATTGCTGTATCTTTAGACAAAATTAAATTATTCGAACAATCAGAAGCAGACAGAGAAATGACAAAACATATCCTAAATACAATACATGAAGGAATTCAGCTCGTTGATATAAACGGTGTGAATTTACAAATGAACATCAGAATGCAGAATCTGCTCATGAAAAGTCATGAGATAAATGTAAACCATTCTTCATTCGATGAGTGGTCACAGCACTTCTCTGCAGCTATAGTAGATCCAGAACCGCTTATTTGTTTTTTAAAGAGATCTATTTTTTCAGAACATCAAGAGGATAAAAGCTATATTTACAAGATGGATAAGGGTATGGTTATCCAGGTATATATTGAGCCTCTGTACAGAAATGGACGGAAATTTGGAACCGTTATGGTTCACCGCGATATTACAAAGGAATACGAAGTTGATCAGATGAAATCTGAATTTGTCAGCACAGTCAGCCATGAACTGAGAACCCCGCTTGCAAGTGTTCTTGGGTTTACAGAACTCATGCTTTACAAGGACCTTAAACCAGAACGTCAGAAGAAGTATTTAATGACAATTCTTCAAGAAGGCAAAAGGCTGACTTCCCTTATTAATGAATTCCTGGATGTGCAAAGAATGGAAGCCGGCAAGCAGACGTATGAAAAACGCTTTGAAGAACTTTCAACTATTCTTCAAACAGTGATAGAAAATCAGCAGATCCAAACCTCAGCGCACAGGCTCATTCTAAATGTAAAAGCTGACTTTACAACGGTATTTGGAGACCGTGATAAATTGGCCCAGGTCTTTCAGAACATTTTAAGCAATGCTGTGAAGTACTCCCCAGACGGAGGAGATATTAAGATTCTCATGTATGAAGAAGAAAACATGCTGAAAATTGATGTAGAGGATAAAGGACTGGGCATTCCCGAGGAAGCTGTGGATAAGCTTTTTTCAAAGTTCTACCGAGTTGACAATTCAGACCGCAGAAAAATTGGTGGTACAGGCCTTGGACTTGCGATTGTAAAAGAAATCATAAAAGAACATGATGGAGAAATTTCGGTAAGTTCACGCATTGGTAAGGGAAGTGTATTCACTGTCGCTCTTCCTTTAGCTTCTGAATATAGTTCAGCAGATTCAGATCTGACGCAAGATTCCAAAAGAGCCAATGTTATGATAATCGAAGATGATCAAAGTCTTGCAAGCTTGCTGAAAACAGAATTTGAAGAGAGCGGATTCAATGCCAAAGTATTCAATAGTGGAGAGGAGGCACTCATTGCCATTAAAAGCAAAAAGCCCGATGCTGTCGTTCTTGATATCATGCTTGATGAAAGTGTGCTGACAGGATGGGATATCCTCCACGAAATGAATAGACTGCCTGAATTAAATAAGATTCCAATTTTTATCTCATCTGCTTTAGACGAAAAAGAAAAAGGAATGGCTCTTGGAGCATATGAATTTCTCATAAAGCCTTATCAGCCGAGCAAGCTTTCCAATTTGGTTTTGCAGGCCCTATTAAGCAAAGACCGGGAAGCACATTTACTGTTACGGGATGAAGGAAAATGAAAGAACGCTATGAAGCGTTCTTTCTTTGTTTTAGATATTTAACAAGAGGTGCTACAATTCTAGTATGAAATGATGATAGGAGATGGAAACATGCTTAAGAAAATTCAACTGACAACATCTACAAGGAATGAATTGGTGGATATTACGTCAATCGTTGAAAATGAGGTGAAAAGCGCTTCGATAGAAACAGGATCAGTTATTGTCTACTGCCCTCATACTACAGCAGGCATTACAATCAATGAAAATGCAGATCCGGATGTTAAACGAGACATGATCAGACGTTTTGACGAAATTTATCCTTGGCATCATGAGGAAGACCGCCATGAAGAAGGAAATACCGCTGCTCATATGAAAGCGAGCACTGTGGGGGCGTCGCAGCATCTAATCGTGACAGACGGCAAGCTGCTGCTGGGTACGTGGCAGGGAATTTACTTCTGTGAGTTTGACGGTCCCAGAGAACGGACATTTTACGTAAAGGTGCAGTCATCCTTGTGAAAAAATATCAAAACCTTGATCAGGTTCAAAATACAAAAACTTTTTCAGAATTGAGAAAGTGGATGAAAGAACGCAGAAGCAAGCAAAAGGATCTCTCTCTATCGATTAAGCGGGCTGAAAAAACAGTTGAATCAGAATTAAAAACCAATCGATCAAACATGACCATCACCTGGATCGGCCATTCTACTTTTCTGATTCAGCTAAACGGAATGAACATCTTGACCGATCCGGTGTGGGCAGAACGGATGGGTGTTCAAAAAAGGCTTACAGAGCCGGGATTGCAGATAGAGGATCTTCCTGAAATCGATCTGGTATTAATCTCGCACGGGCACTATGATCATCTTGATTTTGGAAGCATTAAACGATTAAAAGGAAATCCAGTTTATTATGTGCCGGAAGGCCTGAAGCCTGCTTTTAGAAGAAGAGGGTATAAGCAAGTAATAGAAGCGAAGTGGTGGGATTCCTTCGAAGTAAATCGCGGAAAGGTATCCTTCGTTCCTGCTCAGCATTGGACAAGGAGAACGCTTTGGGATACCAACACTTCTCATTGGGGGGGCTGGGTAATAGGAGATACAATTGCGCCATACAATGTATATTTCGCTGGCGATACAGGCTATTTCAGAGGATTTAAAGAGATTGGAAGCAGATACGATCTTGATGCAGTATTAATGCCGATTGGAGCGTATGAACCGGAGTGGTTTATGAAGGTTTCCCACATTAATCCGGAAGATGCCATTCAGGCTTATCTTGATTTAAACGCGAAAGGTCCTTTTATCCCCATGCATTATGGTGCATATAGGCTGGCAGATGATACTGGGCCCGAAGCACTGGGACGACTTTATACAGAATGGGATAACCTTGCTCTTGATAAAGAGCAGCTTAAGGTCATGAAGCTTGGAGAAACATGGTGGAGAGAGCAGTGAGAACTGTTCCTGAAATTTAAAAAGAAGACGGCTCGTCTAAACGAACCGGCTTCTTTTTATCCCCGTACCTTATGTGTAAACCTTTCTTCCTTTTTAGCCGGCAAAAACTCTTTAAAGCCTTTGATTGTTTCCGGAGTTTCTTTAGCGATTTCAATGGTTGTCTGCACGGTCTGTTTTTTGTATTCAACATCTGACATGATTTTTTCCTGGTTGGCAGAAAGCTTTGTGGTTTCGGTTTGAATGCCCTCTGTTTGTTTTTGGATGCGGTTAGCCGTTTCCTGAAGATCCTGCAAGGCAGGCTGCGTTTTTTTAAACGTTCTAAAAGCAGAAACTCCTAAATAAATAAGAGCACAAACTACAAGAGCGATGCTTATATAAACTATGGCCATCTGAATAAACTCCTTTCAAATTCATCTCTTTTTTATTTTTTACCCTAAAAAGAACATTCTTAATCTTGTACAGAAGGCCTCATATTTTCTGAATCCTTCAGCCAGGAGCGAATGCCGCGGCCTGCATATGGCTCGTCTTCAAAACGCGGAATAACATGGAGATGGGCATGGGAAATATGCTGTCCTCCCGTTTCTCCTGAATTCCATCCAATCGTATAGCCATCTGGCTGATACTCTTCATCAAGCAATTTCTTCACTTCCAGCAGGAGCCTGAAAGTTGCATGCCACTCTTCTTCTGTTAAGTCGAAAACGGTCGGCCGGTGCTCTTTTGGAACGATTAAGCCTGAACCTTTGAGCACTTTTTGCGGCATTTGCAAAAAGCTGCAATGTTCATTAGACAGAACGGCTTGTTGATCTTCTATCATTTCGGGATTGCAAAGCGGGCATAATTCTTCCACCTCAGACAACTCCAATCTTTCTGGATCTATTTTTTACCATTTTAGCATAATCAGCTATAAGGACGTCACCATTTGCCTCTATGACGGTATTCCTTTTAGTATGGCAGGGAACAGCGCATGACATGTAGAAGAAGGTATACAGCATTCTTCTGAAAGTGGAGGGGAAAGAAAATGACATGGCATCATACTTCTATTAGCAGGCTGCTGAAGATAAAATACCCGATTGTACAAGCACCGATGGCAGGGGGGATCACTGTTCCTGAGCTTATCAGCGCGGTCAGTGAAGCCGGCGCATTGGGGTCAGCAGGTGCAGGGTATTTAACGTCCGATCAGCTTGATCAGCACATAAAAGAGATAAAAGCTTTAACGGAAAAACCGTTTAACGTGAATCTTTTCGTTCCTGAAAAAGAAGTAAGCATCCGCAAAGAAGATATTCAATCAATGGCAGGTATCCTTAAAAAGATGAACATGCCTGTGGATGATGTTTCATTTACAAATGAAACGAGTTATTTAAATTATGAAAAGCAGCTTGAGACTGTTCTTCAAAATGATGTGCCGATATGTTCATTTACATTCGGCCTTCCTTCAATAGAAGCTGTAAAGGAGCTGAAACGGGCAGGCAGGATTGTAATAGGGACGGCAACAACGGTTGCGGAAGCTATTTTATTTGAAGAACGGGGTGCAGACGTGATCGTCATGCAGGGAAGCGAAGCAGGAGGACACCGCGGTACATTCAATGATTCCGCTGATGCCTGTATTGGCACGATGTCTCTTATTCCCCAGGCGGCAGATGCTCTCTGCGTTCCGGTAATTGCTGCTGGGGGAATAGCAGATGCAAGAGGAATCGCAGCAGCGTTTATCCTTGGAGCAGATGGCGTTCAGCTTGGCAGTGTTTTTATCCCTTGCACAGAAAGCGGCGCACCTGCAGCTTATAAAGAAAAAATACTTAGCAGCAAAGAGGATGAAACTGTTTTGACGAGAGCTTTTTCAGGGAAATATGCCCGCGGAATATCGAATGCCTTTATTCAGAAGATGAAACCATTTGACAGCAGCATTTTGCCTTATCCTGTGCAAAATGAACTGACAAAGCGGCTGCGCAGTCATGCGGCACATGAGCTGAATGCAGAAAACATGTCGCTGTGGGCAGGGCAGAGTTTAAGGCTGATTAATCAATCAATGTCTGCAAAAGAGGTTTTAGACCAATTAATTGCGGGAGTGAACGATGTAACAGAATCAAGCTGGAAGGACGTGAATGCAAATGGATCTAAAAACGGCGGCAGCTTTTGATGAGAAAGATGAGCTTGCCCATTTTCGAGGTGAGTTCTATCTGAAAAAGGATACGATTTATTTAGATGGCAATTCCCTTGGCCTGCCTTCAAAAAGGGCAGAGTCAGCCCTGCTGTCTATGCTTGATGCCTGGAAGAAGTTTGGGATTGACGGCTGGACGCAAGGAGAAAAGCCCTGGTATTACTTAGCTGAAACCCTTGGGGAGCAGTCTGCTTTTCTGGTAGGGGCAAAGCCAGAAGAGGTAGTTGTAACGGGATCAACAACAGTCAATCTGCATCAGCTTGCAGCAAGCTTTTTTCATCCGGAAAAAAAACGGACGAAAATTCTGGCAGATGACCTGAACTTTCCATCTGACATTTATGCCCTGCAAAGTCAGCTGTCACTAAGAGGACTGGATCCTGCCGTGCATCTGGTTAAAGTGAAAAGCAGGGATGGGCATACGCTCAATGAAGACGATATTATCGCATCTATGACAAATGAGATTGCTTTAATTGTTTTGCCAACTGTTTTATACCGGAGCGGACAGCTTTTGAATATTGAAAAGCTGACGAAGGCCGCAAGCGAGCGCGGGATTTTGATTGGTTTTGACGGGTGTCATTCAGTGGGAGCCGTTCCGCATGAGTTTCATAAATGGGGAGTTGATTTTGCCTACTGGTGCAATTACAAGTATTTAAACGGGGGGCCAGGGGCTGCTGCAGGGCTGTTTGTTCATGAGAAGCACTTAGGAAAAATGCCTGGTTTAAGCGGATGGTTCGGGTCAAATAAAAATACTCAATTTGATATGGAACACACGTTTACCCCTGCATCCACAGCCGGAGCCTATCAGATTGGCACACCACATATTTTCAGTTCTGCCCCTCTATCTGCTTCTCTTCAGCTTTTTAAAGAGGCTACCCTGTCAGCCATCCGCAAAAAGTCACTGAATATGACTAGAATTATGATGGATTTAATGGATTCAGAGCTTTCAGGGTTTGCTTTTCGCATCATCAATCCTGCAGAAGACGAAAGACGCGGGGGGCACGTTGCACTCATGCACCCTGAAGCAGCAAGAATCTGCAAAGCACTGAAGCAGGATGGTGTTATTCCGGATTATCGCTCACCAAACATTATCAGACTGGCCCCTGTTGCATTGTATACCTCATACGAAGAAATTTGGAGAACCATTCAGGTTTTAAAAGACATTATGAGGGAAAAAAAGTATGAAAAATATGAAAATAAACGTGAGGTGATTGCATGAAAATTATTGATGTTTCAAGACCTGTCCAAAATAGCACGCCAACCTGGCCCGGCGATACGCCATTTGACTTTGAACTAATGTGGACAAAAGAAGCAAGCGGATCTGTTAACGTGGGCAAGCTTGAAATGAGCACCCATACAGGGACGCATATAGATGCCCCGTTTCATTTTGATTCAGAGGCGAAAAAAGTACATGAGCTTGATCTTTCCATCTACTGCGGAAAAGCAAAAGTCATCCATCTTCAAGATGTAGAAGTGATAACGGCACACGAGTTGAAAAAATTCGGCCTTCTTCAAACAGAAAGGCTGTTAATCCGTACAGATTCCTGGGATGACCCGTTAAGATTTCCGGAAGAATTCTCTTATTTTCACCCTGATGCAGCCGCATACCTGAAAGAAATCGGTGTCAGGCTTATAGGCGTAGATGTTCCTTCCGTTGATTTTATGAAAAGCAAAGAGCTTCCTGCCCATCATTCATTCCTTGAGAATTCTATTTTTATATTAGAAGGACTGGATTTAAGCGCCGCAGAACAAGGGGATTATGAATTGATCGCTTTGCCGCTCCGGATTGTAGATGGAGATGGAAGTCCTGTCAGAGCTATTTTAAGAACGTTTGAATAATAGACCTTTAAAACCGATTGTTTCTTTTCTTTTTAGGATAGAACGTGTATTCTGTTAGCAGGTGATGGAAAATGAAAATCATTCATTATTCTTATAGAAAGCGCGGCAAAATTGAATTCTGGTTTGATCAGTGGCCAAATTCGCCCGTCGTTTTTACTCCAATTAAAGAATACTATTTTATTAGAGTTGTTAAGTGGAGCGACCTTGATCCGCCCGTAGCCAGAGATGACCTTGGCAAGATGGAGCTGATTGTCAATCAGTACCTCGGACGTGAGGAATACTACTTGCAGCGCAAATATTTTGATAAGGAACGATTTGGGCTGCCTAAATAATAGGCGGCTATTTTTATGAGATCAGATAGGATAAAATAGTGCGCTTCGATGGCGTGCGGAAGCGCTCAGGCTCCTCGGCCAGAACAGCTCCGCAAGTATTTGCAAAAAGCGCCTTTTCTGTCGAGTCCTTATCTATCATGCCTGTGCGTTCTTGTAGGATCAGAATTTATATCTGTTTTGCTTCAATGGCAAGTTGAAACGCTTCGCAAAATTGAATAACGGTATGGGAGGGTAGGAAAACGTCTGAATCGTACCCCGCAAAATCGAATAACGGTATTGCAGGGTAAGAATGTCACAGATAATCTCTCCTCAAAATGAAAATACCTTCCGTTTCCCGCTCCAGTACAGCGATCATCTTTCACCACCCAGATTCTTAAACCTGTTTTCATAGAAGAAGGCGGGCTAAAGACTTTCCGCCGGATTCATATCAGCTTACCGGATTTGACCAAGCCGCTTGCGCTTTACTTATGTTACTTTAAATAAATGGCCGTCCCAATTTTTGAAACGATTTTTTGATCGTCAGCCAGCGGGAAATTTCCCTGGATGGCTCTTCCAAGCTTTCTGTAATCGTATAAATATCTGTAATCAAGCCTCGTAACTTGTGAAAGCAGATAAGCAGTTTGGACTGCTCCCTCTTTCCGGTATTTATTCAGGGATGCAATAATTCCTTCTGCATCTTTAATTCCAATCCCATGGCCGTAATAGAGATCATATCCCATATCGATTGTATTTTCTCCGCGCCACTGAGGCTTCTCTGGATCGAAATCCGGATTTTTAAAATAGACACAGTCGCCTGGCAGATAATCGTTGCCTCTTCTAGTAAACACACCCAAATCATCATCGTAATGCCAGTCATACAGAATCATGCCGGCAAATAGCCGATTGAAATGACGCTCTTCAATCATCTCAAGCACCGCTTTGTAAAAAACAGCCACAATGGCAGTGGCACATTCAAAAGCATACAGTTCCCCGTTTGCATAAAGATCCCTGATCCCTTCAGATGGTGGAACTCCGGGTTTTATGACAATGGCTCCCTGACTTGTCAGATCCCATAAAGCCGGGTTGCATTTGGAATATTCAAAGGTTGTAAACTTAACGCCGCTTTGATAGAGGGCTGAGGCAGCTTTGACAATCTCAATTCTTAAATCCATCTCAAATTTAAACTGATCAAAATGTTCAAAGGAATAGACTTCTTCATATTTCACCATTAAATCCAGAATCTCTTTTTGCTCACCGGTCAATACGGATGTATTCATAATATTTTGACTTTGATTCGCATTTTGGATTTTGATCACAGCAATCAGTCGCCTCCTGTTATGAAGCTGATTTAATAATTTATGAGAGCGACCTCTTGGTTGGAACCTCTGATGAATATTTCCTGAAGAAAGGACGTATGATGAATCAATTGTACTTCATCAGTAATTCCTACTTGACTGATTGGAATAATTGCATTATATTTTTTTAGTATTAAAGGAAAATGTTAGGGGGAGAAAAAATGTCTTCTTTTTTAGTAATTATTAATATTGCCGTTCTTTTGGGTCTTATCTTTTTATTATTTTTTATGCAGAAAAAACATATTTCGTTTTCAAAACGTGTATTTGCTGCACTTGGCCTCGGAATTATCCTGGGGTTTGCTTTTCAATTTATTTATGGACCGGAAAATGAAGTTCTTCTTGAATCAATCGGCTGGTTTAATATCGTAGGAAGCGGTTATGTAAAGCTTCTTCAAATGATTGTGATGCCGCTTGTGTTCATTTCCATTCTTGCAGCATTTACCAAAATGAAATTATCGAATAACATTGGAAAAATCAGTGTCCTAATCTTAGGTATTCTTGTAGGGACTACAGCAATCTCTGCCGCAATTGGAATTGGCACTTCTCTTGGCTTTAATTTAGAGGCAGTCCAAATTGAGCAAGGCGAGGCAGAAACAGCAAGAGGGGAAGCGCTTAATGCATCCTACACTGAGATTCAGGATCAGACGTTTCCTCAAAAGATCCTTGAATTGCTTCCGGGAAATCCTTTTCTTGATTTTACTGGAGCCCGCCCGACTTCAACGATAGCTGTTGTTATTTTTGCTGCAATCTTAGGTTTGGCTTTCTTGGGGGTTAAACGAAAAGAACCTCAGCATGCAGAGCTGTTTTCAAAAATTGTAGACGCCTTTTACGCCATCATCATGAGAGTTGTCACACTCATCCTGCGTCTTACACCGTACGGCGTGCTTGCCATCATGACAAAAACGGTTGCTTCTAGTGATCTTGATTCCATCTTAAAGCTTGGAAAATTTGTCCTCGCTTCCTACGTGGCTCTGCTTGTCATGTTTATCATTCATTTGCTGCTCCTGACGTTTGCGGGACTTAACCCGATCACATATATTAAAAAGGTTTTCCCTGTTTTGACGTTTGCTTTTACATCACGTACGAGTGCAGGAACCCTGCCATTAAATATCAGCACACAAACGAAACAGCTCGGTGTTCCAGAAGGAATTGCAAATTTTGCAGGATCTTTTGGCCTCAGCATCGGACAAAATGGCTGTGCGGGCATCTATCCGGCAATGCTTGCCGTCATGATTGCACCGACTGTCGGAATCGACCCGTTAAGTCCTTCTTTCATCTTTACATTAATTGCGGTTGTTGCCATCAGTTCATTCGGAGTTGCAGGTGTTGGCGGAGGGGCTACTTTTGCTGCAATTCTTGTCCTCTCAACAATGAATATGCCGATTGCTTTAGCAGGATTGCTTATATCTGTTGAGCCGCTGATTGATATGGGCCGTACAGCATTAAATGTAAGCGGCAGTATGACAGCGGGAGTTTTAACTGGAAAAATAACAAAAGAACTAGATACAGAAACGTATAATCGCAGCGGCTCATCACAATTGGAGCTGGAAGCTTAATAAAAAAAGCAGTTAGAAACTGAAAAGGTTCAGTCTAACTGCTTTTTATTTTAGGCTGTTTTCGCAAAGATTGTTGTTTTGATGATAAATGTTGACCGTTCCTTTCCGCTCCAGGAACTTGCTTTCCGCGGGGAGGGTGGGAGCCTCCTTGGCTTTTAGCCTGTGGGGTCTCCCATTTCCCTCTATTTTCCCGCAGGAGTCAAGTTCCTTCCGCTGCAATCCACTCATGGTCTTAAATATCTAGTCCTAGAGCAACAAAGTTTACGAAATGAGCCTTATTTTACAAACCCGATCGAAATGGCATAATGATCCGTAAGAACCTGGCTGATTCTTCTATAAAAATCTTCATTGCATTCAATCACCAAAACTACTTCCGTTTCTTTCGTTTTAGAACGAAGCTTTAGTTTTTTCTTTTTAATCACACGATAATAGATAAAATTGAGAAGAAATCCAAGCAGCAGCCCGCTCCCGGCTCCGATCAGCCCCCAATAAACTGGCCCCCACTCTAACTTAAACCCAATGCTCACGCCTATTACTGCAAAAGCGGTCGCAAGTGCGGCACCCGTATCAAACAAACTGACTCCATCAGAGTGATGAATTGAATCCATCAGGTTCATTGAATCGTCTGTTGTGCTTAATGAAACCGCCAGTATTTTCTCTTTTGGTATTCCTTCTTGTTCCAGCTGAGAAATGGCCAGTTCTAGATATGTGCTGTGTTCAAAGGTAGCAAATACTTGCAATGGAATCGCCTCTCAAACTCTGTCTCTAAATTTCACGCGATAATGCTGATAATTTTTCACTAAAAAATTCCTCTGCTCACCTATAAAAAGCTTATTGTTTTCAACTGTATTTATGTAGGCATCATAGGCAGCAAAACCGTACACAGAGGGGACAAACATCAGCCATGAAGGATTCAGAATATCTGTAGCATGCTGAACTTGTCCTAAAAACAAGTAATGTACCGCAAGCAGGCATTTAGAATAGTACACAAAAACCACTGTCCAGATCAGAGCAAAGAATCCCGTAATGAGGCGGTGAATATAAAGCTGCCCAGTTCCCGGCATTAAAAAAGACCAGGCGACTGCAATTCTGGGATTTCGTTTATCTAGATAATTGATTTCCATCCCCCCTATTGAAAACGTGTTGAAAGGGGCATTTTCCCTTTCAGCAAGCAGAAAAACACGATTAGAATCAATGGTAGTCCTGTAGCTGTCCCAAATAGCAAAGATGTAAACAGGAATATATAGAAGAGTCCAGCGGTAATCAAGGGCATCCCGCGCCTTGTCAATTTCACCGCAAAATGAATAAACCATGGCGATGTTCAAATGAGATTGCATGTTAATAAACACTTCCCAGATAAATAAAAGCAGGCCTCTGAAATATTTAGAAAGCAGAAGATGTCCAAACCCCGGAAAGGCTGCAGACCACCATGCAATGATATATGGATTTCTTAAATGAAATTGGGTCGTTCCAAACATGCTTAAATGAGCTTTATACCGTCTGTGCTGATTATTGCCAGTGTAATTATCCATCTTATTTCCTGCTGCTTTCTCTATATTGATATCCCCCCTTATTATTTCCTTTTTTATGGAAATACATGCGGAGAGTCCTGGAAGTTTCAAATTTAAACTATTTGATAGGAAAATGTATAATAAAGGATAGAACGCAAGTTAGGAGACAAAATGAGATGAGTTCACAAAAGACAGGACAAAAATGGCGGGTATTCTATCAGCTGATACGGGAGACAAAGCCTTCAAAGACAAAAATGGCAATTGCAGGCACGCTCAGCGTTTTATCTACAGGTGTCGGTCTTGTCATCCCTTTATTCACAAAAAATTTAATCGATGATTTCAGTTTTGACAATTTTGGAAGTGTGCATATCTTTCTGCTGATATCAGCTTTTATCGCACAGGCAATTACAAGCGGGGTATCCATCTATCTTCTCAATCATGTCGGTCAGCATGTCGTTGCCCGATTAAGGGAAAGACTCTGGAATAAGCATGTCCATCTCCCCGTTCGATTTTATGACGAGCACAAAACCGGCGAAATGATCAGCCGGATGACAAATGATACAGCCATTTTAAAAGGATTGATTACAGATCATATTACGAACTTCTTTACAGGAATCATTGCCATAATAGGATCGTTTGGCATTCTCCTTTATCTGGACTGGCAAATGACGCTGATCATGCTTGCCTTGATTCCTCTCTCCATATTCATTCTGCTTCCGCTCGGAAGAAAAATGTACAAAGTCTCAAAAGGTCTTCAGGATGAAACGGCCAGTTTTACAGCGTTATTGAGTGAAGTGTTATCTCATGTCCGATTAGTAAAATCCTCCAATGCGGAACAAAAAGAGTACGCTTCAGGAAAAAACGGAGTGGGCCGCCTCTTTCAATTTGGACTGGCTGAGGCTAAAATTCATGCATGGATTGGCCCGTTAATCTCACTTGTGATTATGTCGCTGCTCGTAGTAATTCTGGGCTACGGCGGTTTGAGAGTTCAAGCAGGAATTCTTTCTTCCGGGGATCTGGTTGCTTTTATTCTCTATCTTTTTCAAATTGTCATTCCAATGACTCAATTCACGGCTTTTTTCACCCAGCTGCAAAAAGCAATGGGAGCTTCTGAGCGGATCATTGAAATTCTTGAGGAAGAGGAGGAACATCTTCATTCAGGCAAGAAAATAGAGGACATTCATCAATCGATCCACTTTAATGAGATTGATTTTGCCTACAAAAAAGAGGAACCTGTATTAAACAAGGTAACTCTTGAGATTAAACCGGGTATGACAACGGCCATTGTCGGACCGAGCGGAAGCGGAAAAACGACGCTGTTTTCACTTGTTGAACGTTACTACTTGCCGACAGGCGGAGCCATTTATCTTGGGGATGAAAAAATAGACGGCTTTACCCTTGATTCGTGGAGAGCGCATATTGGCTATGTCTCTCAGGAAAGTCCGATTACCTCAGGCACAATCAAAGAAAATATTTGTTATGGATTAACTAGAGAAGTGACAGATGCAGAAATAGCAAAAGCAGCGAAGATGGCCTATGCGGATCAATTTATTGAAGAATTTCCTGATGGCTATGATACGCAAGTAGGTGAACGCGGCGTTAAACTCTCAGGTGGTCAGCGGCAGCGCATCGGCATTGCCAGAGCGCTGATCAGGGATCCTAAAATTCTCCTTCTTGATGAAGCCACCTCAAGCCTTGACAGCCATTCTGAAATCGTTGTTCAAAAAGCACTCGGCAACTTAATGGCCGGGCGGACAACGATCGTTATTGCCCACAGGCTATCTACGGTCATTGATGCCGATCAAATTATCTTTTTGGATAAAGGGAAAGTCACTGGAACAGGCACACATTCGGAACTGCTGGAAACTCATCCGATGTACAGAGAGTTTGCTGTTCAGCAATTAAAACTGAATGATAGCAGGTTAAATAAGACTGTCTGAGTTAGCTCAGATCGTCTTTTTTGCTGTGAAATTTTAAAGGAAAACACACGCGTGCGTATGACATTCATTTAGAAGATAAAAGGGAAAGGTAGAGAATTATTGACTGTTTTTGATTGAATAATAGAATTTATGATTAATAATGATTGCTTTTGAAAGTTTTTGGTTGATTTATGAAAAGGCTTACGTTAGAATGAACTCAAGGTAAAGATTTTAGGCAAAAAGAACGATTAGCTGGAGGTGACTGAATGATTACACCAGAACGGCACCGGATCATCATCAAGGTACTTGGTGAAAAACAGGTCGCAACGATACAGGAATTAGTTGATGCTACATCTTCTTCAGAATCTACAATTAGAAGAGATTTAAGCCAGCTCCAAAAAGAAAAGAAATTAAAGCGGGTACACGGCGGTGCTTCTCTTTTTCATCAAAAGGGAGAAGAGCTCAGTGTTATTGAAAAATCCACGCAAAATGCTGCTGAAAAAGAAAGAATAGCTAAATTTGCAGCAGGGCTTGTAAAAAACGGAGACAGCATATACATCGACGCTGGTACTACAACCATGCAGATGATTCCATATTTAAAAGAAAAAGAAATAACGGTCGTCACAAATGGCGTAACACATCTCGACATGCTGCTTGAATATCAAATACCCACTTACCTGATCGGAGGGATTGTAAAGCCGAAAACAAGAGCGCTAGTAGGCAGTGCAGCACAGTCAGGGATAAATGCATACAGATTTGATAAATGTTTTATGGGTGTAAACGGCATTCATCCGGAAGCAGGATTTACAACACCTGATCCAGAGGAAGCCGCAATCAAGAGACTTGCGATTACACTGTCTCAAGAAGCTTTTATTCTTGCAGATGATACAAAGTTCAACGAAATTTCGTTCTCTAAAATAGCGGGTCTGCATGAAGCAGCGGTGATTACGAATGAACTGGATGAAGACACCGCATATGATTTTAAGGAAAAGACAGAGATAAAGGTTGTGACAGCATGATTTATACTTGTACGCTGAATCCTTCCATCGATTATGTCGTGAAGGTAAACGATTTTAAAGAGGGGCACCTCAATCGCACGGAGAGCGCTAACGTTTTTCCGGGCGGTAAAGGCATTAATGTTTCAAGAGTTCTGAAACGTCTGGGAACAGAAAGCACAGCCCTTGGATTTGCAGGCGGATTTACAGGCGAGTTCATCAAAGAATTTCTTTCATCAGAGGAAATTACACATGATTTTATCCGTGTCTCAGATCATACAAGAATTAACGTCAAGCTTAAATCTGCTAAAGAAACAGAAATCAATGGCCAGGGCCCTCAGATTTCCAAACAGCAAAAGCTTGAATTGCTTGGGAAAATGGATAAATTTCAAGCCGGGGATGTACTTGTTTTAGCAGGGAGCATTCCATCCGCTCTTGACGAAGGCTTTTACAAAGAAATTGCTGATATATGCTTGAAAAACGGAGTGAAAGTTGTCATTGATGCAGCAGGCAATGCTTTAAGAAGGACGTTCCAAAGCAAGCCGTTCCTCATCAAGCCAAATCACCATGAATTAGGCGAACTGTTCGATACTCAGGTCAGCAGCAAGGAAGAAGCTGTTCATTATGGGAAGAAACTGCTTGAAGAAGGCGTGCAGAATGTGATTGTTTCAATGGCGGAAAAAGGCGCCATTTTCATCAATCAGCACGGAGCATTTTTTGCAAATGTACCGTCTGGAAAAGTAAAGAATTCCGTTGGAGCGGGAGATTCAGTTGTTGCAGGCTTCATTGCTGGATACAAAGAGCATGGGGATTATAAGCAAGCCTTTAAACAGGGTGTTGCCACAGGGAGCGCAACTGCTTTTTCAGAAGATCTGACAACACAGGAATTTGCGGCAAAGCTCATAACTGAAGTGAAAGTCAATGAGATTTAGATATTCATTGAAGGGGGAAGAAAAATGAAGATTACAGATTTATTAACAAGCGAAACGATGATCCTTGACCTGAATGCCCAATCAAAAGCGGCTGTTATCGACGAAATCATTGAGATACTAGATCGTGCAGGCAAGCTTAAAAATAAAGAAGAGTATAAAACAGCTATTTTGGCAAGGGAAGATCAGAGCACGACTGGAATCGGCGAAGGGATTGCCATCCCTCATGCAAAAACAAGTGCAGTATCTGTACCTGCGATTGCATTTGGCCGCTCTGCAAAAGGCATAGACTATGAATCTCTCGATGGACAAAATGCTCATCTCTTTTTCATGATTGCCGCTTCTGAAGGAGCAAACAATGAACATTTGCAAACGCTTTCCAGACTTTCCAGTTTTTTGATGGATCCAGCTTTCAAAAAGCAGCTTGAAGAGGCGGCTACTAAAGAAGAAGTTCTCGCTGCTATTGATCAAAAAGAAAAAGAGATGGAAGCAGAAGAAGAACCTGCATCATCCGGTGCAGGCAAGAAAATCCTTGCTGTCACAGCATGTCCAACTGGAATTGCACACACATATATGGCTGCAGATGCCCTGAAGGCAAAAGCGAAAGAAATGGGTGTGAGCATTAAGGTTGAAACAAATGGATCAGGCGGAATTAAAAATGGTTTGACGGCTGAAGACATTGCAGAAGCAGAAGCGATTATCGTAGCTGCTGACAAGCAAGTGGAAATGGATCGTTTCGCAGGCAAGCATGTCATTCAGGTGCCTGTTGCGCAAGGAATCAGAAAGCCAGGGGAATTGATTCAAAAAGCGCTGGATCAAGATGCGCCTGTTTATAAAAGCAGCGGTGAGAAGAAAACAGCTGACTCACCTAAAACAGGAAGAAGCGGTTTTTATAAGCATCTCATGAATGGTGTATCAAATATGCTGCCGTTTGTCGTAGGTGGGGGGATTCTCATTGCGCTTTCCTTTGTTTTTGGTATTAAAGCAGCAGATCCAAACGACCCGTCTTATCATCCGATAGCTGAAGCATTAAGCACAATCGGAGGCGGCAATGCCTTTTATCTCATGATTCCTGTCTTAGCTGGATTTATTGCAATGAGTATTGCGGACCGGCCGGGATTTGCTCCGGGTATGGTCGGCGGTCTTATGGCAGCTACAGGGGGAGCTGGTTTCCTTGGCGGATTAATCGCAGGCTTCCTGGCAGGCTACTTAGTGGTCGGACTGAAGAAAGCATTCAGCGGTCTGCCGAATTCTCTTGAAGGCATCAAGCCTGTACTGCTTTATCCTCTGTTCGGTATTTTACTGACAGGTTTGATTATGATGTTTATTATTATCGAACCAGTGAAAGCATTAAATGATGGGTTGACGGTTTGGCTTAAAGGCATGGGAACAGGAAACCTTGTACTGCTCGGATTGATTTTAGGCGGGATGATGGCTGTAGATATGGGCGGGCCAATCAACAAAGCGGCATTCACATTCGGGATTGCCATGATTGACGCAGGAAACTTTGCACCGCATGCAGCTATTATGGCTGGCGGAATGGTGCCTCCTCTTGGTCTGGCTCTTTCCACAACTTTCTTTAAAAAGAAGTTTACAAAAGCAGAGCGTGAAGCAGGGAAAACGAATTACGTTATGGGAGCATCTTTTATTACTGAAGGAGCGATTCCGTTTGCAGCAGCTGATCCGGCCCGTGTTATTCCGGCTGCGGTTATCGGATCTGCGGCGGCAGGAGCGCTTACGATGATGTTTGGCATCGGTCTTCGCGCACCCCACGGGGGAGCGTTTGTTATCCCGATTGTTGACGGAAATCCATTGCTGTATGTTGCAGCGATTTTGATTGGATCCCTGATCACAGCAGTCATAGTCGGGTTTATGAAAAAAGAAGTGAAAGAATAAACGAAAGGCCTATTCACATGATGAATAGGCCTTTCTTACATGAAGCCAACTATTTTTGATACAATAGGCAGAGTATCTGCTTTAATTGATTGGAGGAACAAACATGACAGACAACATTTATTATGATTTTTGGTATTTAAAATCAGAAGAAATTAAGCTTGACGGCTCTGATACAGGAGCAGTAGCTTATGAAGTCGGCATTCATGTGTTTGCAGGTGAAGAATTTGATCAGCTATTGGATGATGTCCGGATCTCAGGATTGAATAAAGAAGAGCTGCTTAGTTTTGACGTGTTAAACGCTGATCGCTTATTTTTAAAGCTTGAAGAAGAGGGGCTGCACAGTGTCGTCCGTGATATCAAAACAACAGGTTTTTATTTTGTGATGAACGAAAAAATGATTGTCAGTCAAGGAAAATAGACAGCTCTAAAATTGACCTCGCTGCTTGCCTGAGTGTATAATAAAACTAACTTAAATATTTCTTCCTTAAAGGGGAGTAGCTTTAACAGCAAAGTCGTCATTACGGGAATGTTCCCCGGCTTTGCTGGCAGCGATGCTGTTAGCGAGACCTTTGCCGATTATTTGGTGAAGTCTCTTTCGAAAAAAGACGTTATGACCAAGTAATTGGATCTGACGTCTTTTATTTTTTTATAAAAATAAACCAAAAGGAGCTGTGTGATGATGAAAATGTTTAAAGTATTGGCTGTTTTGTCATTAGTGTTTCTAAGCGGGTGTTCTATACTTGACGGCGTAAATTCTTCCCTTCAGTATGCAAATGATACTAAGGACTATATTAATGAGGCGAGTGCATTTGCAGAAGAGCTGCCGGCACTGGCTGAAGAGGCTGTAAATAATGGAGAAGCCAGAGCAGAGCTTGAGAAGAGCTTAAATGATATGAAAGAAGAAATAAAGATATTTAAAGAAACTGAAGCGCCTGAGATTGCTCTGGATGCCCATAATCAGCTTGTCGGCTACAGCGAATCCCTTGAAAGCGGAATTGATTCTGCTTTGGAGCAAATTGAAAACGGTGATTGGAACATTCAGCTTCTTGAAGACTCTGAAATTGTCAAAACCATATCAGATATGAAAGGGATCTTAGATCAAATTGAACAGCTTGGATCTTAATGATAAAGGTAAAGAGGGAGAGGAGGTTCTCAGAATGAAAGGATATAAGCAATTTGCAGATAGCGTTAAAATAGGAGGAAAAGGGACTCGCGCCAAACTGCAAGGCTATGACTCTTCTTTGACCTTCATCGGAGCAGGCCGGAGCGCATTTGTTTTTAAACTGCCGAATGAGAACAAAGCGTTAAAAGTGTTCTTTCCTTCTTTTACTCATATTGCAATGGAAGAAGCGGAAATATACAGAACTCTTCAGGGAATTGAGTATTACCCCAATTTATATGAAGCGGGGGAAAACTTCTTAGTTATTGATTATATTGAAGGAAGCACTCTTTTTGATTGTGTCAGCACGGGAATTTCCATTACAGATCAGCATATTGCGGAAATTGACAAAGCCCTTATGCACGCTAAAGAAAGAGGACTGAATCCGTCTGACATTCACCTTCGCAATATATTCATAAATGAACGGGGCGAAATCAAAATGATTGATGTTGCCCGGTTCCGCCAAACTAAAAATTGCACACAGTGGGACGATCTGAAAACGGCTTTTCATAAATATTACCGAAAAACCTACTTCCCTAAAAAAATACCTGCTGCCATGATGAATTTTATTGCAGCCCTGTACAAGAAAAAGCTGATTCCCTTTCCATCATAAAAAACGAGAGATTTCTGGTGAATGAGATCTCTCGTTTTTTTTTAGAAATAAGAAAGTATAAAACTTTGCGCTTTTCTTTCCTATAATAATTTTATTTGATAATAAGCAGCAATGCTCTGCTGCAGCTCTGCTAAAGAAGAATCCTGATTTAAGTTCGCAAGCATTCCCTGTATGACAGGGATACGCGGTGAATCTTCCTTCATTTCAGCCTCAATCACTTCAAGTGTAACTTGAAGATCTCCTGATAGCTGCTGTTTGATGTGTTCAATTTTCGCTAAAATTTCATCATGGCTTATTGCTGAACATAAAGAGAAGATGTTTTTCTCGCCTTCGCCGGAAAGGATTGGTTTTTCTTGCGAGTTTTTCAGTCCTGCAGCAAGATCATCCACTCTGTTTAAAAGAAAAGCAGCAAGTTCATCAAAATCCAATTCCGCTTTTTCAAAGATAATGAATTTTAAATAGGAATGAATCATCCCCTGAAGGATCGTGCTTACATCCCAGATATATTCTTTAATGGACTCGCCGTATATAGATAGAAGCGCATTTTTAACAAAAAGATTGGAATCAATATTCATCTTTTGAATGAAAGCTGCCATTGAAGGATTATTGGGTATGGCGTTTTCTCTCATTTGCATAATAATAAAATCCTTATGTTTATTAATTTCACTCAGCTGGCAGGAAAGCTGAGCGATTAAAAGGGCACGAGGTTCCAGATCCTTCTCTTTCACAGCCTCCATTTTTGAATGGATCAGCTCAAAATGATATTTGAATGTTTCAAGCAGAAGAGCTTCCTTCGATTTAAAATAAAGGTAAAATGACCCTTTAGAAATTTCGCATTCATTCGCAATATCCTGTATGGAAGTGGAAGAAACTCCTTTTTTAGCGAAAAGGCTCATAGCCGCTTCAATAATCCGCTTTTCTTTTTCCTTCATCGTGTAATCTCCTTATTTAACAGTAAAGATTGTGTATAAGCATACATAGTTATAACTTGGGCATAATGTTCTTAATTTGAATATTTCTGACTGAATGTTCACATTTACAAACAATTCATGTTTAAAATGGTTATTTTTAATTGACTGTAAACGACTGGTCATTTATATTATTAATTATTATGACCAGTCAGTCAATAAATAAAAATTCCCGGAGGACAACATGAATCAAATCATTAATTTTGTTTTGAAAAACAAATTTGCAGTCTGGCTTCTTACTATTATTGTGACCGTTGCAGGTCTTTACTCAGGCTTGAATATGAAGCTTGAGACTATTCCGAACATCACAACACCAATCGTAACAGTTACAACTGTCTATCCTGGTGCAACACCGGAAGAAGTAGCAGAAAAAGTAACAGAGCCGATTGAACAGGCAGTCCAAAATTTAAATGGAGTGAACGTAGTCAGTTCAACCTCCTTCCAAAATGCCTCATCTATTCAAATTGAATATGAATTTGAAAAAGATATGGATAAAGCGGCAGAAGAAGTAAAGAGTACTGTTTCAGATCTCTCATTGCCAGATGGAGTAAATGATTCAGATATTTCAAGACTCAGCATCAATGCTTTTCCAATTCTGGCTTTAAGTATATCAGATAATGAACAATCACTAAGTGATCTGACTGCTCTTGCCGAAGATGAAATTGTACCGGCAATAAAAGGACTGGAAGGTGTTTCTTCTGTTCAGGTTTCAGGACAGCAAGTGGAAGAAGTCCAGTTTTCTTTTAAAGAAGAGAAGCTTGAGGAATACGGTTTAGATGAAGAAACCGTTCAAAATATGATTAAAGGCTCCGATGTTCATTTTCCTCTTGGATTATATACATTTGGGGATAAAGAACAATCTGTAATTGTAGATGGAAACATCCTGACAATGGAAGATTTAAAGAATATGGAAATCCCGATCACGCCGGGCGGAGGTGCTTCTCTACAAGACCAAAGCGGTATGCCGGGCCAGAATGCTCCTGGATCAGAACAGAATCAAGCAGGATCAGCCGAAACTGAAGCACAGGCACCAGGATCAGCCGAAGCGCAAGCAGCCGGACAGACACCGCCTGCTGCACAGGACATAGAGCTTCCGACTGTAAAGCTGTCAGAGCTTGCTGATATTAAAACAGTCGGTGAAGCAGAATCGATTTCCAGAACAAACGGTGAAGAAGCAATCGGTCTTCAAATCGTTAAATCAGCAGATGCAAATACAGTTGATGTAGCAAATGCTGTAAAAGAAGAACTTGCTGGTTTTGAAAAAGAGTATGAGAACCTTAAGATCCTCTCTACTCTCGATCAGGCTGAACCAATTGAAGAATCCGTCAGCACGATGCTGAGCAAAGCATTATTTGGAGCAGTTTTTGCGATTATCATTATTCTCTTATTCTTAAGAGATATCAAATCCACTTTGATTTCAGTGGTTTCCATTCCATTATCTTTATTAATTGCTGTTCTTTTATTAAAGCAAATGGACATTACGCTTAATATTATGACACTCGGTGCCATGACGGTTGCCATTGGCCGTGTGGTTGATGATTCAATCGTTGTCATTGAAAATATTTACCGGAGAATGTCGCTGCATGGCGAGAAGTTAAAAGGCATGAGTCTAGTACGGGAAGCTACAAAGGAAATGTTTGTTCCGATTATGTCTTCAACAATTGTAACAATAGCTGTCTTCCTGCCGCTTGCTCTTGTGAATGGCGTTATCGGAGAATTATTCCTTCCATTCGCATTAACAATCGTTTTTGCCTTGCTTGCTTCCCTTGTTGTTGCCGTAACAATAGTGCCAATGCTCGCCCACAGCCTGTTCAAAAAAGGACTATACGGCGAAACGGCTAAAAAGCATGATGAACACAAACCAGGGAAAATGACCGGTGCATACAGAAGCATCTTAAATTGGTCACTTAACCATAAATGGATTACATCAGGCCTTGCTGTCCTGATGCTTGTCGGCAGCTTATTCCTTGTTCCGGTAATCGGCGTCAGCTTCTTGCCGTCAGAAGAACAGAAGCTTGTCTATGCAACTTACAAGCCTGCTCCAGGTGAAACAAAGGAACAAGTTGAAGAAGTGGTTACTAAAGCAGAAAAACTGTTAATGGACCGAACGGGTGTATCGTTAGTGCAGTTCTCTTTAGGAAGCGAAAACCCAATGAGCCCGGGTGACACAAACAGTGCCGTTTTCTTTATCGAGTATGAAGATGATACAGAGAATTTTGATAAGGAAAAAGAGAAAGTAATTGAAGATCTTCAAGCTGAGACGGCAGAGGGTGAATGGGCTGCACAGGACTTCACTCAGAGCGCAGGCAGCAACGAAGTTCAATTCTTTGTTTATGGGAATCAAATAGAAGATATTGAGCCGACTGTCGGAGAAATTGAAAAAATCATGAACGACAATGGAAGCTTTAAAAACGTAAGCTCAAGCCTAGCTGAATCGTATGATGAATATACCCTTGTTGCGAATCAGGAAGAACTGAGCAAGCTTGGCTTAACCGCGGGTCAAATCGGCATGGAGCTTAGCCCGCAAAGAGAGCGTCCGGTTCTCACTCAAGTTGAAAAAGACGGAGAAGAACTAAACGTTTACCTTCAAACAGAGAAAGAAACGTATGAAAATGTTGAAGATTTAACCGAAAAAACAATCACATCACCGCTTGGCAAAGAAGTGAAAATCGGTGATGTCGTAACAGTTGAAGAAGGAAAAACTTCAGATACTGTAACACGTCGTGACGGCCGCATTTACGTCCAGGTTTCAGGAGAACTGACAACGGATGATGTTGCCAAAGCATCTGCTGAAGTTCAAAAGAAAGTGGATGGCCTGGATTTGAAGTCAGGTGTTGACATTGATACAGGCGGAGTAACAGAAGACATACAGGAATCCTTTACACAGCTTGGACTTGCTATGCTTGCTGCGATTGCCATTGTATATCTTGTCCTTGTCATAACATTCGGCGGCGGACTTGCACCTTTTGCGATCCTGTTCTCTCTTCCATTTACCGTGATCGGTGCATTGGTCGGATTATTGATTGCAGGTGAAACGATTAGTATTAATGCAATGATAGGCGCATTAATGCTGATTGGCATCGTTGTAACAAATGCGATTGTCCTTATTGACCGCGTTATTCACAAAGAGCGTGAAGGCCTGTCTACTAGAGACGCACTTCTTGAAGCAGGAACGACACGTCTTCGTCCAATCCTGATGACAGCAATCGCTACCATCGGAGCACTCATCCCGCTTGCAATCGGAATCGAAGGCGGCAGCGGCATCATTTCAAAAGGTCTTGGTGTTACAGTAATCGGCGGTTTAACGAGTTCTACGCTGCTGACACTTCTCATTGTACCGATTGTTTATGAAATGATGAGCAAATTCAGACGAAAAAAAACGAGAGCAGTTGAGGAAGAATAAGGTTCAATGAAAAGCACCCTGTCGGGGTGCTTTTTTTTGGCTATTGATGATTGACCTCGACTAAAAAAAGGAATGTAAAGCTGTTCAATAAGATAAATGGCGGGTCTGATAAGTCAATATGCATCTGATGTCCGGGTCTAATCACGGCTGGTCCAATTTCTAACCAATTCCCGCAAATTGAATAATATGCAGGCTGCCAGAATAAACTCAGTTAGCATAAGAGCCCGGCAAAATACACATATAAACAGCGCTTGCCGAATGGTATAATGATGAAAATGAAATTAGAGCAGACTATAGACAAAGAAAAGGGTGATGGGACTTGGAGGATATTATTGTTTATCAGCATACAATTATCAAATTATTTTTATCCCTGCTGGTTGGAATTATTATCGGACTTGAGCGGGAAATTAAGAAAAAGCCGCTTGGTCTGAAAACCACGATTATCATTGCGGTCAGCTCCTGCCTGTTAACCGTGATTTCAATTGAAGCAGCGTATACATTTTCTAATGATTATAATCGGCCGATGGATCCGCTCAGGCTTGCAGCGCAAATCGTTTCCGGGGTCGGATTTTTGGGAGCGGGAGCGATTCTACGCCGAAGCAATGATGTCATAAGCGGGCTTACAACCGCTGCGATGATTTGGGGAGCTGCTGGACTTGGAATTGCTATTGGTGCCGGATTTTATCAGGAAGCGCTCATAGCCCTTATTTTCATGATCGGGTCAATCGAAATCATTGCTCCGTTAGTAAAGAAGCTTGGGCCTAAGACGCTCAGACTGAAAGAATTGAAGGTAAAGCTTACTGTTCCTGTTAATGTGAATATTTCGGATATCCTTCATGTGCTCCGCAAAAAAGATATGAAAATAAAATGGGTCAAGATTAAAGATATTACCGACCGTGAATTAAGAACCGTAGACTTGCTTCTGCTGATAAAAAATGACCGCTATACATCAGACGTATATGAGGACATAAAAGAAGTACAAGGCATAGAGTCAGTTGAGGTTGAACTCATATAAGCAAGCGTCAGTGAAGACGTTTGCTTTATACATATGGTATTGTAATAGCAAACAAGGTATATAGGAGGAACAATATTGATACGCTTTGGAATTATCGGAACAAACTGGATTACCGACCGCTTATTAAATGCAGCCCTGCAAATCGAGGATTTTTCGCTTAAGGCCGTTTATTCAAGAACGAGCGAAAAAGCTGAAGAATTCGCTGCAAAATATGGTGTAGAGACTATATTTACAGATTTAGAAAGCATGGCAAAAAGTGATGAAATTGATGCTGTATACATAGCAAGCCCCAACTCCCTGCACGCAGAGCAGGCCGTTTTATTCATGAATCACAAGAAACATGTGCTGTGTGAAAAACCGCTTGCCTCAAACGTTAAAGAGATTTCTGAAATGATACAGGCTGCAAAAGAAAACCGCGTTCTGCTCATGGAAGCGATGAAATCCACGTTCTTGCCAAACTTCAGAAGCATTCAGGAAAACCTGCACAAAATTGGCACCGTAAGAAGATATATTGCAAGCTACTGCCAATACTCATCCCGTTATGATGCCTATCGCTCAGGGACTGTGCTGAATGCATTCGATCCGGCATTCTCAAACGGATCCCTTATGGACATTGGAATCTATGCCCTGTATCCTTCAATCGTACTGTTCGGAAAACCTGAAACCATCAAAGCGAGCGGCTTGCTTTTAAGCTCGGGTGTTGACGGAGAAGGGAGCATTCTTCTTCAATATAAAGACAAAGACGCTGTAATGATGTATTCCAAGATCACAGACTCAGCGCTTCCATCTGAAATTCAGGGTGAAGAAGGAACGATCGTTATTGACCGGATCAGTACGATTGAAAAAGTAGAAATTCGCTACCGTGACGGCAGAACAGAAGATATTACAAAACCTCAAAAAGAAGATACGATGTATTATGAAATGAAAGAATTCATCGATTTAATCCAAAATGATCTTTATGAATCAACAATTAATACCTATGAAAATTCTATTAAGGTAATGGAAGTTATGGATGAAGCGAGAAATCAAATCGGCGTTGTTTATCCGGCTGATCAAAAATAGGGACTGTCCGATATATCTCTCCTTAGAGCTGCCGAGTTTTACGAGGAGCAAGGTCCCAAAAGAAGGGCTGTCCAAGAAGTCAGTAAAATGACTTGATGGACAGCCTCTTTCTATGCTTTTAGGAATTCATCATAAGTGGCTATAATAAAAATAAAAACCCCGTGAACAAAGGAGGAGCATGATAATGGCAGAAACAAAGCGGTATAACATTCCGGTAGAAGCAGCTCTCGAAGTGATAGGCGGAAAGTGGAAATGTGTCATTCTTTGCCACTTAATGCGGGGAAAAAAACGAACAGGCGAGCTGAAAAGGCTGATGCCGGGCATCACCCAAAAAATGCTGACCCAGCAGCTGAGGGAGCTCGAAGAAGATGGAATCATCAACCGCATAACCTATAATCAAGTTCCGCCAAAAGTGGAATATGAACTAAGTGAGTATGGGTGGAGCGTCACATCAATTCTTGAGTCCTTATCTGCCTGGGGACTTCAGCATATTGAAAAAGTGTACGGAGATAAGTCGGCTGTACTTGATGATAATATATTAAATATCTAACAAGTGAAAAAATAAACTGACACAGGTTAATGTCCCGGCTTTAACATGGGCTGTATTCGAACCAATCTGGTTAAAGGAATAATGGCAATACTAAAAAAAGATCAACTCCTCTATAAGTTGATCTTTTAATCAAATATTTAGCGTATAACGATAAATGGCCTCATCATTTCATAATCTTCATGCTCAAGCATATGACAATGCCAAACATAAAGTCCAGTGTAGGATTCAAACTTCATTATGATTCTGGTTACCTGATCTGGATTTGCTCTGACGGTATCTTTCCAGCCTCTTTCTTGAGGTTCTGGGGGAATACTAAAACCTGTATAAGAAATGACTTTCTCCTTTTTAAACTTCTCTGTATCAAATGGCCTTCGATCAAGAATCTGGAAATCGACGAGGTGAATATGAATGGGGTGGGTGTCAGCAGTTAAATTGATCAGGTGCCAGATTTCAATTGTGCCAAGTTTAGGTTTTTCGCTTATTGGATCATCCCATGTTTTATTGTCCAATAACATCAGCTCGCGGCCATATCGATCAAGTTTGTCATCTAAAGTTAAAAACCGCATCGACGAAACACAGTTCTCCTTAAAGGCTGTATATGGTCCAAGGTAAGCTGGAATGGCACTTGTATCGATTGCGGAGAGTGGAAGTGACACTCTGAATTCCATGATCGCGGCTGCATTCGGATCAGGCATATCCCCACTTGGAAAAGGCGCTTTCGCGTGATTTTGCAAAATAACTTTCCTTCCCTCTAAATTCGTAAAATCAACGATGATGTCTGCCCGTTCAGCCGGAGCCAGCATGATTTCCTGTACACCGATTGGATATTTCATCAATCCTCTTTCCGTTCCGATTTGATAGAAAAGCTGGCCAGAATCAAGCTTTAATAAATAAAATCGGGAGTTTGCCGCATTAAGCAATCTGAACCTGTATTTTCGGGGCTCAACATTTAAATAAGGCCATACTTTACCATTCACTAAATTGACATCTCCAAAAAATTCAGGAACGATAGATACCTCAAGGTCCGGAACTGGTTCTTCCGGCTGCTTGGGATAATAGAGTGAGCCATCTTTATTAAATGATTTATCTTGTATCATCAGTGGTATTTCATATTTTCCTGAAGGCAGATTCAATGAGCGTTCATGCTGATCGCGTATAAGATAAAATCCTGCAAGTCCAGCATAAATATTTAATCTTGTAATACCGAGAGCATGATCATGATACCAAAGTGTACAGGGACGCATGTTATTTTCATAATCGTAAACTTTTTTTCTGAAGCTGGGACCTGTTTGCTTAAACCCTTTAGTAAACCACGCCTCAGGATACCCATCGCTTTCCCATTCAACATTGGCGCCATGCACATGAACGACTGTTCTCACTTCAGGAACATCTCTATGAGCGCCGTGAACAGTATAATCGACAGGCAAAAAATGGTTAGTCGGAAGTTTGTTCATCCATTTAATATAGGTTTTTTCTCCTGTTTCGACCTCAATTGTTGGACCTGGAAAGGAATTTTCATAGCACCAGAGAGTAGAAGGATTTAATTCGCTGTGCAGGGTGAGCCTGCATTCGGTCATTCTCACTTTAAAATACGTAAAGTTTTTCTCTTTATGATGAGGCTTCAATAAAGGAATAATAGGCAAGGGATCTGTAAACTTAGTAAGCTCAGGAGTTTTATGTGTCATCGGCAAACTTCTCCTTTCCATTCTCACTATACAATCATTCTATTCAGAAACGGTGCCCTCAATTTGCAAAAAAAAAAAGAACAGCTGCACGCTGTTCTTTTACCTGTTATACAAATGCTCTTTTTTCTTTGCCTGCTTTTCTATCACAATCTCTACCCTGCAGCCGTGCTCTCCTTTTTCATTAACAAGCTTTTCGATTACTTTAGCTGTGAGCTGAAAAGATTCTTTTAAATAGCCAGTCAGTTTTTTGCTTTGGGCAGCGCCGATGAAGCCAAGATAACTGCGGTCTTCTGTATACACATGAAAACGGTCTGACTCCTCTACTTTTTTGAGGAGCAGGGTTTCGTTTAGAGTAATATGCGGCAGATAGGTTTGCGGACTCGTTCCGTCTGCACTTTTCTGTTTTACACCCGAAAGCGAACATTTAATGGACTTTGTCTTTGGTGCAGAAGCAGGCTCTGTCAGAGCGACCTGCAAATAAGATTTGCCTTCGTAATTTGAGCTTTTCAGCAGCATGTACAGCTGCTTCACATCATCGAGAGCACGGTGAGTCTGGACGGCAGCAAGATTGTGATTATGTAATAAGCTGATTAACTTGGCACTTTGATAGCCGTATTTTTTCCACGGTATATTTCTGGCAGAGCAGAACCATTTTTTTGAATGCAGCTCTGGGTACATTTTTGCGGTGAAGCTCCTGTCAAATGAAGCATTATGGGCAATAATAAAATCGGACCTCTGAATTGCTGACTTTACTTTAGTATCCTCAAATGATCTGCCCTTAACATCTTCAAAAGGAATGGAATGGATTCGAAAGGCAAATTCATAATTTTTTCTGGCTGAAAAAGACAAAGGCTCTCTTAAGAAAGAATGCTCTTCAAGTGTCTCTAAAAAAACATCTGTATCTGTATCATAACGGAACAGCAGGAAACCAATTTCAATCATTTCATCCTGAATGGGCGATAGGCCTGTCGTTTCCACATCGAGAATCATACCGGTAAGAATCATGCAGATTTTCCCCCTTTCTACTAATCTACCATCTATTATCAGATTGAAACAACTTTAAGAAGTATTTGACTCTGGAGTATTTGCACATTACAATGTGTAGTGTGAGGTGTTATGAGTGTGAAAATCCAGCATTTTAAATTCAATGAAAAAGGGTTAAATCGTTTTTTTGGACCCTTAGAAGCTAAAATTATGACTATTCTTTGGAATTCACCTGAACTGTCAATCAAAGATGTTCAGCAGAAGCTTGAAAAAGAGAAAAAAATGAGCTTTAACACAGTGATGACTGTCATGAACAGGCTTGTCGAAAAGGATGTTCTGACAAAACGATCTGAGGGAAGAGGATCGTTGTTCCGCCCTGTTCTGACAAAGGAAGAGTTTCTCGAAGCACAATCCAAAGAGCTGACAAACGGACTGATTGACGAGTTTGGACAAATTGTCGTGAGCCATATGATTGACAGCATTGAGGAAGCAGATGAAACCTTGATTGCAAAGCTTGAGCAAAAGATCAAAGAAATGAAAAAGGAAAAATAGAATGTGGGAAAAAAGATCAAAACAAGTATTTTTGACATGTCTGTCCGTCGCAATGATTCTGCTTATACAAATGACAATCTACCTTGTTCGAAAATTGCTGGGCCTTCCGATTGAGTTTAACCTAATTCAATTGTGCAGCACAGCTCTTCAATCCCTGGGCTTTACGTCGCTTGAATATGTACTGGAAGTAATCATTTATGCGACCGTCTCCATGACAATTTACAAGATAATAAAACAGCTTTATCTCTCTCATACCATTCATAAAAAAATGGCTATAAGGATGAACACAGCTTTAACGTCTCAATACAATCGGCAATTTTCACTGCCAAAAGAAACCATCCAGGTGATTGACGAGAATGCTGTTCTTTCTTTAACGATGGGATTTTTTCGTCCGAAAATCATTCTTTCTACCGGACTTTTGAATTTGCTTGATGAAGGAGAAAGACAGGCCGTTGTCTTACATGAAATGTATCATCAACAAAATAGGGACCCTCTAAAGCTGTTTATTTTATCCGTTTGCTCATCGGTGATGTGGTATATTCCGATTCTCAGCTGGTTTTACCAAAAATACAGAACCATCCGCGAATTGCTGGCAGATCATTATGCGATCAGCAGCCTCCAGTCTTCAGCAGATTTGGGAAGTGCGCTGCTCAAAATCGTGAAAACAAATCAAAAAAAGAAGCTATTATCAATCTCGTATGCCCCATTTGCAGACACGGCAATAAATATAAGAATCCAAAAAATTCTTGATCCATTTGCAGAGACGCCATTAGATTTTCCGCTAAAAAAGGCTGCAGTTTCCATGCTGATTTTCTTTTTGCTGCTCGCGATGTTTTTGATTGAGCTGTCCTGAAAAAATTTTAAGGATTTACACTATGTGATGTAGTATGAAATGAAAAAGGAGTGTATTTACATATGAAAAAGAATACAGAACTTGGCGGACTGTTTATCCGCATCGTTTTAGGATTTATTTTTTTCGTGCACGGCTTAGCGAAATTTCAGGGAGGAATTGAACATACAGCGGGATTTTTTGACAGTATAGGAATTCCAGGTTTTCTTGCTTATCCTGTAGCCGCAATAGAAGCTGGGGGAGGAATCCTCTTAATGTTTGGCATTGGTACTAGAATTGTCGCTGCTCTTTTCGGGCTGATTATGCTCGGAGCCATCTTTACAGCTAAACTTGGCAGTGAATTTATCGGTGGATATGAATTGGATGCGGCCCTGCTCGCTATGTCAGCCTTTCTTGTTTTGAGCGGCAGTAGATTTCTTACGGCAGAGCAGCTCATTTTTAAAAATAAAGACTAAAAAAAGACGTGCTGCACGTCTTTTTATTAGTTCAGAAAATATAAAATTTTGTGCTTCGATGGCGAACGGAATCGCTCAGGCTCCTCGGCCAGAACGGATCCGAAAGTATCGGCAAAAAGCGCCATTTCTGCCGGATCCTTGTCTGTCATGCCTGCGCTTTTCTTAATTCTCTTTATATAAAAACTTTAATGCGTGTTTAAGCTGTCCGAAGGTGCCGAGGTTTCCAAAGTCGATTCCGAGCTGGATTGACGTTTGGGCGATTTCTGGGCGAAGGCCTGTTATCGTGACCTCGATGCCAAGTAACTTCAGCATTTGTATCATCTTAAAAAACTTGCCCGCAACCATTGTATCTATCAATAATACGCCGGACATATCAATCACAATATGGCTTAAATTCAGCTGCTCGGCTTTTTTAACGGCGCTCTCAGATATAAGCATGGCCCTGTGTGTATCAATATCGCCAACGATCGGCAGTATGCCTATTTCATCTGAAATGGGGATGATGGGGGTAGTTAATTTATAGATCATGGTTTTATGAGCTTCCATTCTTGCTTCTGACACTTGATGATAGTAGAGCGTAAAGAGTTCAATTGCATGATCAAAAGCAGAGTGGATGTTTTTGCTCCAATGAAGAATATCCTGAGAAGTAATTTCATCTTTATGAATGGAGATATAGGTTTCAGCGGTATCCCAAAAGATTTCCCTGAATCGTCTGAATTGCTGAATCGAACGGTAAAGAGGCGTTTCTGACATTGCACGCTTTGCTGCAACTTCCTGAGCCCAGCTGCTGATGCGATCTGCAGATGGGTCTTCGAGTAGATTGACGATTGTATCAATGAAATGCTGATTTTGCTCCTGAATTTCTTTTTTTACATCTTCTGGAGCATCTATCGAATAGACGGACACGGGTTCATATGTTCTGGATTCCAGCAAGCGTGCTGTCATGTTCTCTGATTGTTCCCTTAAGAAATCGTGGAGCGCCTTTGTTTTCATAAACGTCTCTCCCATATAAAAGATATGACCTATGTACAATCACTTTATCATAAAAAAATTCAACATCCTATTCCTTCTCACATAATTTTCTGTTTTTGAACAGATAGTAATAAAAAAATGGAAATGGGAAAAGAGATTATGAACATAGAGAGATGGATTATAGCAGGTGCGATTGTATTATGTATTTTATTAATCTGGAAATTTGTCCCGAAAGAGAAGGCCCGGGAAGCTTGGGTGCCCTTTCTTTCAATGAGCTCACTGACATGGGCAGCCGGTTTATTTGTCGTCCAAAAAGGATGGATTTATTATCCTGTTCAACTTTTAAGCAAGGAGAATCAGGTAAATGAATCGAGCTTTACCTTTGAGTTTTTTTTGTTCCCGGTACTGGCCATTTTGTTTAGCCTTCATTATCCTTCATCTAAAAAAATTCAAAGTAAGTGGCTCTATGCAATCGTCTTTTCCGGAGTTTTTACGATTGCTGAAGTCATTCTTGAAAAGTACACAAATGCTGTGGAATATGATGAATGGAAATGGTACTGGACATTCTTCTCAGTGATGCTTGCCCTGATGATGAATCATCAATATGTCATCTGGTTTAAAAAAGGACTCAAGCCCGCTGGAGAAAATCATGCGTGAGATCCTTGTGCTGCTTTCACTTTGGGGATTGGCCATTATCCTGCTTGTGTGGAAAACCCCAAAAAATAAACGAAGAGATGCTCAAATCGTTCTTTTATTTTCACAATCGGTTGGCTGGCTGTATGTTTATATTCAGACATTGACGGGAAGAATGAAATTTCCTTTCAGGGAATTTCCAGATGCGACAAAAATGAGCTTCACTCTGTATTATCTTTTTTATCCGGCCATCGGAGTCTTGTTTATTCTTGGTTATCCAAAGAAGGGTTTTTGGCTCAAAGTCTTTTACTTTTCATTATCCGCATTCGGGATTCAGTTATCTGCGTGGCTGCTTGCTGAATATACAGATTTAATGGAGTATACCAGGTACAGCTGGCTGATGAGTTTTCTAATGAATATATTGATTTTGGCGATTATCCGGATTTTTTACGTTTGGTTTCAGAAGGGATTTACATATGACAGAGGTTAATAAGAGAACCGGCCAACAAGTAATTGGCCGGTTCTCTTTTATTTGAAAAATTGGGGAAGATGTTTCTTATGAGCTTCAAGCATCTCATCGAGTATTTTTTTTCCGGTAACATCGGATGCTACTAGAGGATTAATCGTTATTGCGAGCAAAGCTGTGCTGTAATCTCCAGTAACAGCGGCCTCAGCTGCAACACGTTCAAACGATTTGATTTGCTGAACAAGACCTCGCACAGAAACAGGTAAATCACCAATCGCAACCGGTTTAGGACCATCCTTTGTGATAACAGAGCTGATTTCAATCGCAGAATCATGTGGAAGACTTGCAATCGCTCCATTATTCATTGTATTTACTGGCTGAATGTCCCGTTTGTCTGTATAGATGGAGTGAATCAGCCTGACAGCAGCATCGCTGTAATAGGCACCGCCGCGTTTTTCCAGCTGTGGGGGCTTTATTGAAAGCTCCTCGTCTTGATAGAGTTCAAACAGCTCATCCTCAAGCTTTTTTACCACTTCTGCACGGGTGCCTGTGGTTTCGGCATTTTTTATCTCTTTATCAACCATTTCTCTCGTTTTGTAATAATACTGATGGTAAGGACACGGGAATACGTTCAGAGCTTTTAGAAATTCAGGCTCCCATCCAAGCGCCACAATATTCTGCATGGTGACCGATTGCCCGGGATTTGTAATCAGATCAATTATTTTCTGTTTAACGCTTACCCCGTCTAAATACACATCAAGTCCATATACCATGTGATTTAAACCAGCAAAATCAATCCGGATCCGGCTGTGCTCAACATTCAATAGCTTTGCCACACCCATTTCCATACCAATCGGCACATTGCAAAGACCGACAACCTTGCGGATATTGCTGTATCTCAGCACAGCCTCTGTGACCATTCCAGCTGGGTTTGTAAAATTAATCAGCCAGGCATCGGGACAATGGGCCTCCATTTCCCTGCATATGTCAAGGATAACAGGAATGGTGCGAAGTCCTTTAAACAATCCCCCAGGACCATTTGTTTCCTGGCCAAGTACGCCGTATTTCAGCGGAATTCGTTCGTCTTTTGCCCGTGCCTCTAAAAGACCGACCCGAAATTGGGTTGTAATAAAATCTGCGTTTTCCAATGCTTCCTGCCTATTAAGAGTCAGGTGAATAGAGATTGGCACATTTGCTTTTTCCACCATGCGTTTAGCGAGGCTGCCGACAATCTCTAATTTCTTTTTTCCCTCAGGAATATCCGCAAGCCAAATCTCTGAAACGGGAAGTTCATCATAGCGTTTAATGAAACCCTCAATCAGTTCAGGCGTATAAGAAGAACCCCCGCCAATCGTTGCGACCTTTAATCCTTTTTTATTGATCAAGCTTACACCTTCTTTGTCAGCTGATAAATTTCAACGATTTCGGCAGCAAGATCTTTAACGGTCATTCCAGTCATTAAGTGATCCTGCGCATGTATAAGGATGATAGGGAGGTCGTACTTTTCACCGCAAGCTTCTTTTTGTATCAGCTCTGTTTGAAACCGGTGAGCTTTGACGAACTCCTTATCCGCTTCCTCAAGTTTTTCAAAAGCAAGGTCAAAGTTTCCTTGTTTGCTTGCCTGTATTGCTTCCATCGCAAGACTTCTTGCATTGCCGCTATGGGCGATCAGATGGAAGGAAAGCTCGTAAAGCTGTTCTTTATTCATAAACTTCCTCCATTATGAAGCAGGTTGATTTTCTTCACTGAATTTCTGTTTATCCCACATGCGGAAGAACGGATAATAGATAAAGAAGGCGATCAGCATGTTAATCAGCTGCATAATGAGCCCCGATATCTTTCCTCCAGTAGCCAAGTATCCGCCAAAGAGTGGAGGCATTGTCCATGGAACACCGATTCCCGCCGGTTTAGCAACAAGTCCAGTTGACATGCAAATATAGGTTGTGATTGTAATTGCAATTGGTGTTAAGATAAATGGAATAATCAGCAGCGGGTTCATGACAATCGGCATACCAAACGTGACCGGTTCATTAATGTTGAACACGCCGGGACCTATGGACAGCCTTCCAAGCTGCTTCATCTGCTGGCTTTTAGCAAGGAAAAGCATACAGAAGACAAGTGAAAGCGTGGCACCCGATCCGCCAATATAGACGAAAAGGTCAAAGAACTGCTGAGTGAAGATATTGGGCAGGGCTTCTCCAGCTTGAAAAGCAACCCTGTTTTCATCCATAGAAGTGAGCCAAATCGGCCCCATGACCCCGCCGACGATGCTTGCCCCGTGAAGTCCTGTGGACCAGAGAAGCTGAATCAGGATGACGGCGACAAGACTGCCGATCAAGCTTCCGCCAAGGACACCAAGCGGTTTTCCAAGAAGGATGCTGACCACATTATGGAGACTTTCAAAGGATGTATTTTCAACCAATAAACGCAATAGCCACACAGTTGTAAGAATAAAGAATCCCGGGATAAGCGCAATAAACGACCGGCTTACAGCAGGGGGAACACCGTCCGGCATTTTTATGACCAGGTTTTTCTGAATGACGAACCGGAAGATTTCAGTTGACAGGATGGCAAGAAGCATCGCCACAAACAGGCCTTTGCTTCCCATTAAAGCAGAAGGAATGGCCCCGCCGACCATAACAGCTTCTGATGCACCTTCTGCAAGAAATGGAACTTGATAAGGAGTTGCTAAGAGGAATGCTGCTACTGAGACTGCCCCGGCAGTGAGCGCATCAACTCCATACTTTTCAGCCAGACGGTAAGCAATGCCGAAAGAGGCAATAAGCGCCATAATGTCGAACGTAGCACCTACAGGATAAAGAAGCTTGCTCAGCCACTCGTCCCCAAACACACCCGCCATGAATTCTGGATATCCTTTAATCGGAAGAAATCCGAGAATTAAAAACACAGAACCGATAATAATGAGCGGCATAGTAAGAATAATTCCATCCCTTAAAGCCTGAAGATGCCTCTGTCCTGCAACCTTGGCCGCTGCCACCATAAATTTTTCCTCAAAGAAGCGATTGACCTTTCCCATTCTAGTCACCCCTTAGCTGAATTAATAAGCCCATAAGCGAAATTCAATACTTCCTTTCCATTGCATGTTCCATAATGGAGCATATTGATCAAATCTACCGGGATGCCGCGTTCCTGGCCCTTTGTCTTTAATTGCGGCAGCAAATAGCGGACTTGCGGTCCAACAAGCAGAACATCTGCCTGATCCAAATGCTTGTTTACTTCACTGGCGCCAACAGCCCATATCCTGCAATCAAGTCCCTGTTCCTTTGCGCTTGCCTCCATTTTGGAAACAAGCAGACTTGTTGACATCCCGGCAGCACAGCATAATAAAATATTCACCTTGCCAGCCCCTCCTTTTGTAAGCGATTTCATAAGTTGTTTTAAAAAATAAACGAGCTTAATAATAGGTATGGAGAATTTTTTGAAATATGTATAAGCTTCCGGCGGGAAAACAGAAAAATAAAGGCGGACAGGCTGTATATGGACCAAACCTGATTTTGTAATTTTGATGAAGCGGTGATAGCAACTGATAGGATCACGTTACATTGATAGAAAGCCCATTTAACAGACGCTGATTACTCCTAATAGAACGGCACAAAAAGAAAGGCTGTTTTCGCATAACACAAAGTTTACGAAAAGAGCCAAAAGAAAAGAGCTCCTCATACGAGGGCTCTTTTACAGATCAATCTCATCATTTTTACTCTTCTTGAAAAGCCTTCTGACTATCAAGAATGCAAGAATGAGTCCTATATAAATCAAGAACATGGCAATGAATCCCCACAGACCTACAATAGCATCAATAAATTCCATATTCCCTCTATTAGTCAGGGCCTGCTGAATCTCAATTCCAAATACGAGAACAAACATAAAGGTCAGAGTATATAAGAATGAAAGGGCAGTAATGCCAAATGGAAGCTTTGACAGCCATTTGGATAAAAGATAGATGAACACAAATACGCCCATTCCGATGATGCCCATAATCCAAAAATGCAAGTCTTTATCTGTCACGTTCAGTCCAAGCGTCTGATAGGCAGCCGCATTGATCATATCGTGTATATTATTAACGATTTCAGCTATAAGCTTAATAAAATCTTTCAGAATCCTTCACTCATTTCTATAAGGTGATGACTCTATTATACATCCTAAGTCAATGCTGCTCTTTTCAGCAGGCGATGAATGGAGTTATTGGCTTCTTGTAATATGATTTCCTTATCCATAGTTTTCATGATGCGGTTTTCCATCACGATTTTTCCATTGATGATTGTTGTCTCAACATCACTGCGTCCGGAAGAGTAGACAATACGTGAAATAGGGTCTGATTCTTGAGAAGGATATGTATGGAACTGATTGAGATTCAATATAGCGATATCTGCCTTTTTTCCAACCTCAAGGCTGCCGATTTCTTTTTCTAATCCAACGGTCTTAGCTCCTCCGATCGTCGCCATCTGAAAAACGGTTTTTGCATCCATGGCTGCAGGACCATGAATCGGCTTTTGAAGAAGGGCAGCAAGCCTCATTTCATTAAACATATCAAGATTATTGTTGCAGGGAGCACCATCCGCTCCGAGGCTTAAGCTCACATTCATATCGAGCAGTCCTTTCGTGTCGGCCACACCCGAAGCAAGCTTAAGATTTGACCCCGGGCAATGGCTGACATGGACGCCGCGTTCTTTAATAATTTTCCTCTCTTGATCATCGAGCCAGACACAATGGGCAAGAATCAGACGGTCATTCGCAAGGCCGAGATGATCTAAATAGACAATGTTCCTCATGCCTGTTTCTTCAAGAACGACCTTGATCTCTTCCTGGTTTTCAGAAGCGTGTGTTTGAACTTTCACCTCGTGTTTATACGAGAGCTCTCTTATTTCCTTTAAAAGCTGTTCTGTACAGGAGATGACAAATCTTGGAGAAAACGCATAACGGATTCTGCCATTATCGTGCAAATTCCATTTTTCCAGTAAATCTACACTCTCCTGAATAGAGGCCTCTGTTTTCTCTCTAAGACCTGAAGGCACATCAAATCCTCTATCCATCATGACTTTTCCTGATAACGCCCGTATTCCGCTTGCGGCAATAGCCTGAAACGCAAAATCGGTATGATGAACGGTTTCCATGTCAACTATAGTTGTCGTGCCGCTTTGAATCAACTCTCCAATCCCAAGCATGGCCGAATAAAAGACGGATTCTTCGTCATGGGATGCTTCAAGCGGCCAAATTCTTTTTTTCAGCCAATCCAATAATTCTAAATCGTCTCCTCTGCCGCGGAAGAGTGTCTGGCATAAGTGAATATGTGTTTGAACAAACCCGGGAATAATGGTTCTGCCGGAAGCATCAATGATTTTTTCAGCAGGATTCTGCAGATTTAGTCCAATCGCCGCAATCAGGCCATCTTTAATAAAAAGATCTCCTGTGAAAATGTCATTCTGTTCATTCATTGTAATGATTTGTGCATTTTTAATAAGAAGAGAGTCCATAGAAAACCTCCGCCGAAAAAAGTGACATAGATCATTATATGTAAATTTCTGATCAGAAATTTTTAAAAAAATTGAAGTCATAAAAAGTTAATATAGGAATATAGTAAATATACGAATCAACGCTTTAACGTTTTAAAACGGTGTAGATTTAAGGGGGATTTCCAAGTAAAATAGACAAAATAGGAATTTTATCAGAAAGGGATGGAGAACTGTGAGATATACAAAAAAAGAGTCCAATGAATTGATTGCAGCTGCTTTTCACCTTTTAAGAAACCGAAAAGTAGCTACTCCAAAACAAATTGCAGATGATCTGGAAGCTCAGACAGGCAAACGGGTATCGTCTCCCTCCGCATTTATGGTAAAGGTTATTGAACGCTATCCTACTGTCGTAAAACCAAGAAGAGGGGTTTATATGATCAGGGAAGGATAAATTTTTTTTTGATTTTCTCTTATTCTACTATAGAAAAATCGTAAGTACTTCAAGTGTGTGAGAAAATATTACAGCCTTTTTTCCGTGAAAAAGAACCCCTGATCGATTCAGGGGTTCCACTTTTATGAAGTAAGCAGTTATAAAATTCAATTTCTGGCGCTTCCGCTTTTCTTATGAAAGAAATTCATTCGGATTTAATCCAAGTTCATTGCAGATATCAGCTACCACTCTTTGTTCATTGTGATCGAAATGGCCGTCAGCATAGCCGATTGCGATGCAGTAGCGTGCTACAAGTCTCGCAATTTCGGGTTTTGACCTGACTCTGCCAAGTGCTTTAAATGCTTCAGCACGCCCAATCATAGGGTCTCTTTCGATTCTTTGTACATATAAATTGAATTGCTGTATGACTTTATTTGTATCAAAAACTCGTAATTCCTCGCTCTGATTCACAAACTCCATCATTTTTTGACGCTCTGCCGGATCTAATCTTCCATCTGCCATTCCTACAAGTGCGCATGCAGAAACAACGGCTTCGAGCACATCCTGGCTTTTATACTTCTGGAACAATTCCATAGCTTTTCTTTTCTGCTGATTTGCCCAGTCTGCATAGTCTGTCTGATTGGGGGACCATGAATTTCCGCAGCTGCTGCATGTGAACTTCAGCTTGTTTTTTCCGATGAATCCGCCAAGCAAACCGACAGGACCGAGTATTAATCCTCCGACAGCCGCTTTTCCAAGGCCAAATCCTTTTTCTCCAGTTCTGACATTCGTTGAGTGACAGCGGGTACAGCTGATGTTTTCGCCGCTGTATGTCTGGGATCCCTGGGAAGGAGGCGCTGAATACGAATTGCCTGTTTGCCCAAATGCCTGCTGTCCATACGTTGGATTTTGCTGACTATAGGACGGACTTTGCTGCCCAAATGCCTGATTCTGCTGACCGTATGATGGAGCAGGCTGAGAATATGCAGGCTGTGCCGGGCTTTGCTGAAATCCTTGAGAATGAATGCCTGCCGCAGGGGCCGGCTCATCATCAACAGTTACTCCGAAATTTCGGCACAGTGCCGCAAGTCCGCCCTGAAAGCCGCTTGCAATTGCATTGAATTTCCATTCGCCGTTATGGCGGTAAAGCTCTGCTGCCACAATCGCTGTTTCAACAGTGAAGTCTCTGCCAAGGTTAAAGCGAAGAAGCTCTTCATTATTAAGAGGATTAAAAATTCGGACATACGCATTTTGAACTTGTCCAAAGTTTTGCTGCTTCATTTGTGCATCATGAATTGTAATGGTAAAGGCAATACGGTGGATGGACTGAGGGACAGCCGTTAAATTAATCTGAATTTGTTCATCATCCTGGTGTCCTGCACCTGTGCGATTATCACCAGTGTATAAAATCGAGCCATTTCCGCCGGAAGGATTATTGTAAAAAACGAAGTCAAGATCACTGTTTACTTTGCCGGATTGTCCAAGCAAGAAAGACGAAGCATCGAGATCGTAATTAGCCCCATGCTGGCTAACATCCCAGCCTAATCCTACAATGACATTCTGAAGACCGGGGTTGGATTTAGTTAAATCAACTTTTTGACCTTTGCTGAGCGTAACACCCATTCAATTGTTCACTCCTTAGGTAATTTTTCCGCAGAAAAAAAGATTTCTATAATATGTAAAATCAGTAAATTTTCTTACTAATTAAATACTAAGTCTTTTAAACTATTTTTTCAATCATTAGCTGGCATTTCTTTTAAGAGAGAAGATTGGTGGAAAGAGGCTGTTGCTTGATGATAGAATAACTTTACAGAAACAATATCAGGGAGGCGATTAAGGTTGAAAAAAAGAGTTGTCGTAACAGGCCTTGGAGCTGTCACGCCGGTTGGAGGCACAGCTGAGGAAAGCTTTGATCGTATTAAAAAAGGAATAAGCGGAATTGGACCCTTATCTCATATCGATTCCAGTATTTATAACGTGAAAGTTGCTGCAGAAGTAAACGATTTTAAACCCGAAGAGTACATGGATATGAAAGAAGCTCGCAGAATGGGCAGGTTTACACAGCTTGCTGTAGCTGCAAGCAAAATGGCCGCACAGGATGCAGATCTGATTATTGATGAAAAGAATGCAGCCAGAGTCGGAGTCTGGATTGGTTCAGGCATCGGCGGTTTAGGCGAGTTTGAAGAGCAGCACATTAAATTTTTAGACAAAGGAGTAAGACGGGTCAGTCCCTTTATTATTCCAATGCTGATTCCTGATCTTGCTGCAGGACGAGTTTCCATTGAACTCGGTGCGAAAGGAATTAATTCTTGTACTGTTACGGCCTGTGCAAGCGGCGCGAATTCAATTGGCGATGCTTTTAAAGTGATCCAGCGCGGAGATGCTGATGTTATGATTACAGGGGGCACTGAAGCAGCCATTACTCCAATGACGGTTGCCGGATTTTCTAATATGACAGCTTTGTCTGCAAATCCAGATCCGCAAACAGCCTCGAGGCCTTTTGATAAAAACAGAAACGGTTTTGTCATTGGGGAGGGGGCAGGTATATTAATTCTTGAAGAACTCGATCACGCACTGGCCAGGGGCGCCAAAATTTACGGTGAGATTGCAGGATACGGCGCAACGGGTGATGCTTTTCATATTACTACACCTGCACCAGAAGGCGAAGGCGGTCAGCGTTCCATGCTGATGGCGATTGAGGATGCAAAACTGAAGCCTGAAGACGTTGATTATATTAATGCCCATGGCACTAGCACTCATTATAACGATCTTTACGAGACTCAGGCCATCAAAGCGGTATTCGGCAGCCATGCTTATAAGCTTCCGATTTCCTCAACAAAATCCATGACGGGTCACCTGCTCGGGGCAGCCGGTGCGATCGAAGCTATTTTTTCTGTAATGGCTATCAGAGATAAAGTGATCCCGCCTACAATTAATTATGAGACAGCTGATCCTGAGCTTGATTTGGATTATGTTCCGAACGAAGCAAGAAATCAAGAGCTGAACGTTGTCTTAAGCAATTCACTTGGATTTGGCGGTCATAATGCCACACTGATTTTTAAAAAATATAAGAAGTAGAAAAAAGCCGGCGGTCCGCCGGCTTTTCACTTTAAAGCAAACTCTTGTGAATCCAGATAGCTGCCTGACAGCCATCTCCCATTGCGATCGTGACTTGTTCAGAATGAACCCCGATATCCCCCGCAGCCCAGACATGCTGTACGCTCGTCTCTTTAGTTCTGGGATTCACCACTACATGCTTGTTCTGGATTCTTTCTGCTCCAAGCATTCCTGCTAATTCAGAGTGAACGGCATTGCCTCCGAATGCAGTAAATGCCCGTTCGCCGTAAAGCTTTCTTCCGTCTGAAAGCTGAACTCCCGCAAACTCAGATTGGTCTTTCACTAATATAGAAGCAATAGCTTCCTCTATGCAGACAATTCCTTTCTCATCCAATTTCGTTTTTATCTCCTCAGGCACATTCTCTTTTTCATGATTGATATAAGTAAGATCGCTTGTCCAATAAGTAAGAGTAAGAGCGAGATTTGCTCCAGCTGTTCCTGATCCAAGCACCAATGTCTTTTTTTTCTGCACCTCATAGCCGTCACAGTCAGGACAGACATAGATGCTAATTCCAAGACAAGGCAGTAGATTTGGCAAATCAGGCAGGCGATCCGTAAGTCCGGTTGAGAGTAAAATTCTCATGGCCTCATGCCTGTCACCATTTGCTGTCTCGACATGAAAGATAGAATCTGCTTTCGTGACTCCTGTTACACGGTCATTCAAAAATTGAATGCCTGATCTTTCAGCCTGCACTTTGCCAAGCTCCCTAAGCGTTTGACCGCTGACACCATCAGGCCACCCCAAAAGATTATGATAGCTTCTGCACAGGGTAGAACGGCCAGTACCAGAATCAATCACAAGAACCCTGCGATTATAGCGTCCAAGCTGGATAGCAGCCTGCAGTCCTGCGATGCCTGCGCCAATGATGATGCATTCGTATGGATCTTTCATATGAGTAACACGCCTTTGCAGAAAAGATAGTTTTAGGTTATGTAAATTTCGAAATGTGATTCTTAAGATTCATCAGCTGAGAATATTTCTTTCATTTTCCACAAAAAAGAAATGGCTGGAAGAAATAAATGACTATTCAGCTGATTTTATCAGAAGCTTCTTTTATAGGTATAAATACTAACATAAGCAACACCAGTAATTAGAGCGCATACATTGCAGGCAACTGAATCAAATATCCCTTGGGGTAACTCAATACGAAAGAACGCTTTTTTACAAAAAGCACCACTTGTTTCGTGATTCAATCTAAACTAAGATGGGACCTAGAAGAAAGAGAGGGGAAAATGAATGTCTGCTCAGTCTGCAGGTGCTACAAGTTCAAAAAGCAGAAATTACATTTTTGAGATCCATTTTTTAAGGGCCTTTGCCTGTATCGCAGTGGTCGGGGTGCATGTAACTGCGACACATTATTATGCCAATGAGCAAACATGGCATTGGTTTACGTATTTTATTAATCAGATAGGCAGGTTTGGCACTACGGCATTCGCTGTCATCAGCGGGTTTCTCCTTTTTTATCAAGTGAAGAGAAAAGGGTTTGAAATGGGAAGCTTTCTAAAGTCGCGCTTTTCTAAAATCCTGATTCCTTTTCTTGTCTGGAGTATGGTGTATCGTTTTCTGGTATATTATTATGATCAGCAGGCCTTTTTAGATCTTGGTTCAGAATTAACAAAGATTCTGAGGGGAGAATCTTTTTATCATCTCTATTTTGTTGCCATTGTGGTTCAGTTTTATTTTATTTTTCCATTTGTCCAAAAGCTGTTCCGAACAAAGGCGCTTATCATTGTCTTTACATTTATTGCTCTTATCATCAGTTATCAATTATTTGGATTTAATCCGGGAATTGAAGGGGCTATGGGTGAGTTTTTAGCAAGTAAAACGTTCATGCCGATCTGGATCTTCTATTTTGCATTTGGAGGCGTTCTTGCGTACTTCTGGGATGAAATTGTCCGTTTTGCAACGAAGCGGCCGCGGCAAATGCTTGCTGTTGCCCTGATCGTTTCTGCAGGTGCTGTCGTTGAGTACAATGTGACTGGACAAGTATCCAACAGGAGGCTGACAAACTTAATCAACCTTCCGCTTCTGTGCATTGCGACAATCGGTATTTATCCGCTGCTGTCAAAGTGGAATATAATCAATAAGCCACTGAAGCTGATCGGGCAATATTCAATGGGCATATATTTGATCCACCCAATGATTCTGTATCTTTTCGCAAATCATATGCCGGATCATTATTGGACAGTATCTAATGTTCCTTTGATGTTTCTGGCCGTCATGCTGATTGCGGTCGCATTTATCCGGATTCTGCAGTTTATCCCGCATAGCGGTTATATTATCCCCGTTCCGAAAATCAAAAAAACAAAGCGCACTTCTCAGACAGAATCTGAAAAAAGAGTGCAGTCTGCATAAGCTTGTTAAGAAAGGTCCGGCGAAAAGCCGGACTTTTTTGGTATTGGCCGACTTTTATATGATTCATATTGAACAGCTAGAAGTTATCATGTATGATATGAAAGTATTTATAAGTCTTATATCCTGATTATATTTTACTAGAATGGAGAAAAAAATGAGCATTAATTTAAAGCTTAAGCAAAACCTGTCACCGCATCAGCACGCGATTTTAGCATCTGAATTTGACAAAAGAAAGAAGTCTAAAGGCATTACCTTTTTATTATGGTTCTTTTTAAGCACGTTCGGGGCTCATAGATTCTACCTAGGAAATACAGGTCTGGCAATTGCTATGCTGCTGCTTGGCTGGGCTACTTTATTCATCTGGCCGCTTGTTGACGGCATCTATTGTTTAGTCAAAAAAGTGGACAAAATAAACGAGGAAATTGAGCGCGAAATTATTTCTGAGATTTCCACGCTTGCTGTATCATAAAGAAAAGCCCTGGTTCAGGGCTTTTTTTGATGGAGTATTATGGTCCAGTTTAGACGGCTTAATGACTGACAGGCTTTTTCACAAATCTGTCTACAAGCTGATCAAGACGCTGCAGTTGGAAAGCATATTCATAAATAGCTGAAGCAACGACAGTTAAGCGCTGATTTTCAAGCTTCTCAGAATCAGATTCCATCATTTGAATCAGAAAAATCCTGCTTTCCCTGATTAACGAGTCATCTTCAAAATGATCATTGGATTTGATTTTTCCCTCATATTTAAAGAGAAGGTATTCATGCCATTTAATTAATTGTTCAATCTGAGAATCAAATAATTGATCGTCAACTGTTGTACTGCGGCTTTGAAAGTAATGTTCTTCAATGACTTTTAAAACATCAGCAGCCTGCTGAATCGTTTTCAGCATTTGTTTAAAAACGACAAGCTCTCTGACGTTCACAGGATTTACCTTCGCCATTTTTTCACGTTCTTCGTCAAAGATTTCGTATAAATCCTCAAGCTTCTGAAGCTCACTTCTAAATTCTTTTTGCTTTTCCTGAAAATACTTTTCAGTTAATTCATCTGAGATGGCTGTCCTCATCAATAATGACATGGTTTCAAAAACTGATTGAACTTTTGTAAAGTAATTTTCTTTATACTTTGGCGGCAAAATCAGCAGATTAACAAAAAATGCAGAGGCTATGCCTATTAATATGATTAAGAATCGATTCCAGACAAATAAAAAGTCTTCATTGCCCGGAGCGCTCATAATCGCAAGGACCGTTACTAAAGTCAGCGATATGGTCGGTTCCATTTTGAGCTTCAAGCTGATTAAGATGACTGAAATCACAACAACCCCAATCACGATCGGATTACTGCCGAAAAAGAAAATAGCAAATAGAGCAAGCAATGCCCCAAGTGTATTCGCCTGAAGCTGATCAAGCACTTGTTTCCATGTCCGGTAAATGGAAGGCTGAATAGTAAATATAGCCGCGACACCTGCAAAAACCGAAGGCTCAAGCTGAAAGACAGAGCAGATAAATAAGGCAAGTGTAACGGATAATCCGGTTTTTAAAACTCTGGGTCCTAGTATCAATTGGGGAGCACTCCGTTTCTTAAGTGATAAGAAAGTATAAAATTTTGCGCTTCGATGGAGATCGAAACACCCGGCCATTCCTGTCTGCCTGCACTAAAAGGGCGCGTGCGCTTGTCTATTGTTTAGTTTATCAGATTTTTAATAGGAAGAAAAAACGGGTGCTTTTTAATCTGGAACGACCAATTTAAAAACATAAAAATAAATCCTTGTAAACACATAGGAATTATGTATAATAAAGTTACATTTGAATATTTCTAATAATCAGACTGATTGGATAACCAAAGGTCCTTAACATAATGTTAGGGACCTTTTTCGTTTCCAAAGGGGGAGGAATTGTTTTGAGAAAGTTAATGCTTTTTGCTTTCATCGGTTTTTTGGCACAGCTTATTGATGGATCTTTGGGTATGGCATATGGCGTGACATCAACAACTCTGCTGCTGACGTTCGGCATTGCACCGGCGGTCGCTTCTGCTTCTGTTCATTTGGCAGAAGTCGTTACGACTGCAGCGTCAGGAGCATCTCATATTAAATTTGGGAATGTCGATAAGCAGGCAGTGTACAAATTAATTATTCCTGGATCGATTGGCGCTTTTGCAGGGGCGTGCTTTCTCAGCAGCTTGCCCGGAGATCTTGCTAAGCCTTTTATAGCTATCTTTCTTTTAGCATTAGGCCTGTATGTTCTGCTTCGTTTTTTATTCCATCATGAAGCAAAGCAGCAAAGTGAAACCATCCCGCTAACCCGTAAAAAATCCATTCCGCTTGGATTAATTGCAGGATTTGCAGATGCAACTGGCGGAGGAGGCTGGGGCCCGATTGCAACACCGGTTCTTCTGTCTCAGAAAGGAACATCTGCACGAAAGGTTGTGGGTACTGTCGATACAAGTGAGTTTGCCATTGCTGTTTCTGCGACACTTGGATTTTTCATTTCCCTTGGATGGGAACAGGTAAACTGGTATTGGGTAGCTGCACTCATGATTGGAGGAATTGTGGCAGCCCCAATTGCAGCATGGCTAGTCAAAAAACTTCCCGCCTATCTGCTTGGTGTCCTTGTTGGAGGCTTTATTGTTCTGACAAATTCCAGAACTCTGCTTACGACATGGGCTGTTGACACTTCTGCAGTGCCATTTGTATACGGATTTATTTTAATTGGATGGGCGCTTGCGGTTGGATATGCAGTCAAGAGAAACCGGGTAAAGGCGGAGGAAGCGATCAGTGTTTAATGAGTTTGATTGATTAGAATAAAAAAAGGAGGGGTTAGGCTCCTCCTTTTTCATCCTTGTTTATAAAGATTGTGAAACTGCCTTTCCTTTTTTAACAAGATTTCTTCCTTTTATGAACTTTGGCAGTCGATCACCGTGCGCTTTTATTAACTCAGCAGTCATATCCCAGATTTCATCCAGTGACAAAACAGACGAGGTGTGAGGATCGAGCATAACCGCCTGATAGACGCAGTCTACATTTCCTGTAAGAACAGCTTCAACAACTAATTGCTGCACATTGATATTTGTCATATTCATTGCTGCTAAATGAGGCGGCAATTCTCCAATATGAATGGGCTGGATTCCACGCTTATTGACTAAGCAAGGTACTTCAACACATGCATTTTCCGGTAAATTAGAAATGAGGTTTGTGTTTAGAACATTCCCCCATATCTCCCGGTTTACTCCCGTTTCGATTGAATGAATAATAGGTGCGCCATATTCGTGGCTTTTCTCAACCTCAAAAGATTCATTTCGGTTGATAATCTGTTTCATTTGCTCAAAATGTTCGAGATTTTCTTCGCTTCTTCTAATATATTCATCAATTGGAATATCAAAATCCTTAATTAAACTGTCACGTTTAATAAAGTATGGGGTATATTCTGACAAATGTTCGCTTGATTCGGTAATAAAGTAGTTTAATCGCTTCATCATTTCAAAACGTACTTTATCTTTAGCATAGATTTCTTCTTTTTCTATACTGGCAAAAAGGTCTGGATATAAATCTTTTCCATTCCGTTTAAGCTCTAAAAACCAAGCCATATGATTAATGCCTGCTACCTTATATTCTAATTCGCTTACTGGAAGGCTTAAATAGGAGGCTAATTCTTCAGCTGTATTTTGAACACTGTGGCATAGGCCAACAGATTTAATCGGTGTCGCCTTTTGTATTGCCAGCATAAGCATGGCCATAGGATTCGTGTAATTTAAGAGAAGGGCGTCAGGACATACTTCTTCCATGTCTTTGCATATATCAAGAAGGACTGGAATTGTGCGCAATCCTCTAAAAATCCCGCCTGCTCCGAGTGTGTCTGCGATTGTTTGTTTTAAACCGTACTTTCTGGGAATCTCAAAATCAATCAAAGTAGATTCATGCATTCCGACTTGTATTAAATTCAGAACATAATCTGCATCTGCAAGCGCCTGTTTTCTGTCTAAATTTGCCTCGACATGTGCCAGATTCCCATTCTTCTCAATGATTGATTTAGTCATTTTTTCTGCAGTCTGAAGTCTGTCTGCATGAATATCTGTTAAAGAAAAAGTAGTTTCCTGTAATTCCGGATAACTCAAAATATCTGAGATTAAACGTTTGGCAAAAACAACACTTCCTGCACCAATAATAGTAACTTTCATTGAATGTTCCTCCAATATTTATGTTATTTTATTGACTCTGATGATTACCCTTTTACAGATCCTGATGCTAATCCTTTTACAAAATGTTTTTGCAAAAGGAGGAAAAGAATGGCCATAGGGGCGACTGCCATGATGGCAGCTGCTGCAACAAGATTAAGATTATTTCCATTTTGTCCAAAGAAACCAGCAAGAGCTACAGTCAATGTCTTCACTTCTTCAGCCTGAAGGAAAAAGATAGCGAATTGATAATCATTCCAAATATACACACTTGAAATAATTAGAATTGATGCAGTGACAGGTTTTAATAATGGAAATACGATTTTAAAAAAGATAATCAGTGTAGTTGCACCATCGATCTTTGCTGCTTCTTCAAGCTCTTTTGGCACCGTTGAACGAATAAAACCGGCATAAAGAAATATGGCAAGAGGCAAATAAGCTGCGACATTATTGAAAATCGCGATTTCATGTGTATTCATCATTCCGATATCAACAACAAGCTGATACAGGGGCACTAATGCAGTTAAAGGTGGAATGACCATAATCGCGATAAACAGCATGTATACAAATTTGTTTAATTTCGTTTGTCTTCTGGCAAGAGCGTAAGCTGCCATAGATCCAAAGAAAATGAGCAGCAATGCTGAAAATAACGTTATTACACTTGTATTGATAAAAGCATTTCCCAGATTTGCCATACTCCAGGCTTCAGTAAAATTTTCAAGCGTAAAATAATCAGGGAAAATCCATTTTGAAGTAAAGTCTCCCTTTGCTTTTAAAGAGGTCGTGATTAAAATGTAAAAGGGAACTAAATGAAATAAGGCAATCAAAGATGCGACAATTGACAAAATAAGCTTTTTTCTCTTATTCATATAGTCCATTAAGCTTCGACCTCCTTGCGTTTAAAATACATCAGTGCAGAAAGACTGATCACTAAAATTATGACAGCCATTAATATACCTTGTGTTGCTGCATATCCTGCATCCTGTCTATTAAAATAAAGATCGTACATAAAAGTAGACATGGATTGTGAGGCATTGCCTGGTCCGCCATTTGTAAGTGCAACGATAACATCAAATAATTTAAGACCTCCGATAATATTCAGCACCATATTAATTGTTATAGAAGGCATTAAAAGCGGCAGGGTAATCGTTATAAACTGCTGAAGAGAAGATGCACCATCAATTTGCGCGGCTTCATAGAAATCTTTAGAAATACTTTGCAGTCCTGCGAGATAAATTATCATAGCAACCCCGACAAACTGATACGTATTCACAAATACAATGATCCAAGTATTGATAGCAGGATCGGCCAGTGCATTAATTTTATCTAATCCCAAAAAGACCAGAACGTCATTTAGTGCTCCTCCCTGATAGGAAAAGAAGAAATACCAGATGTATCCCATGATTAAAGGACTGATGATAACCGGCAAGTAGATAATCGTTCTTGTAATGGAGCGCATTTTAATACTTTGATTTAAGAGCAGGGCATACAATAGCCCAATGATATTTTGAAAAAATGTACTTCCGAGTCCATATAACAGAGTATTTTTAACTATAAGCCAGGTATCAGGATCCTGAAGCATACGGATATACTGACTGAATCCAACATAATCATAAGTTTGTGAAAAGCCATTCCAGTTTGTAAACGATATTTTCAAACCGTTAATAAAAGGATATAGAATGAAAAAACTGACTGCAAAAAGAGCAGGGAGATACATCCACCATAAAGAAGATTCTTTGTCTTTTTTTAACCTGCTTTTTGATTTCGATTTTGTTATAGCTTTCTTCTGCGTTTCGACTCCGATCATTATCCTTCCAACTCCTAATTAAGGCATTTGGGATTTAATTGAAAGAGGCAGCATGCTGTCTGCCCCTTCCCGGATCAGCAACATTAAAGTGATTATTTTTGATTTAATAACCGATCGTACTCTTCACTCATTTTTTTGGAAACCTGTTCAGGCGTCATTTTTCCTGTTAATAATTCTTGCCCTGTTGCTCCCATTGGGTCCCACATGCCGCTTGGCAAATAGACTCTGTCAAAGTAGGGCTGTACTTTTATGCTTTTGTATTTTTCGAAGTACTCAGAATAATAGTTTTCAGATTCAGTGTTTGTTAAACCGGGAGGAAGTGATGTTCCTTCAGCAATCTCTTTCACAATTTCTGGCTGTGATATAAATTCAATGAACTTTTTTGCTTCTTCTTTTTGCTTGGAATCTTTCCAGACAGCTAATGTATGCCGTTCGCCGCCAATCCAGCTTTGCTCATCACCTTGGTGAATAGCGGGCATAGGAATGACTCCAAGCTGAACATCAGGATTAAGTTCTTCAACTGAAGGTCCGAGCATCCCTCCGCCAATGATAAATCCAATTTTATTCTGGGCCATCAGCTCAGTCATTTGATGATTTTGTGCAGTAAGAACATCTTCATTGAGAAGTCCTTTATCAAACATTTCTTTTAGTTTCTCTGGCAAATACGTATAATTCGACCAATCAAACGAACCATCCAGTAATTCTTTTTCAAAGTTATTTTTTGTGTCTGTAACCAATAATGGCGTAGAAAATTGATCGAAAAATTGTCCAAATGCAGACTTGTCGGATCCTGCAAACCATAGTGGAGTTACTTCTCCATTGCTTTTCTTTTTAATTGTTTCAAGCGCTTTCATAAATTCATCGAAGGTGGAGGGCGGTTCTATCCCGTATTCCTCTAATAAAGTTGCATTATATGTAATACCGTCTTTTGCCTGGTTTAGAGGATAGGCATATACTTTTCCTGAATCGTCTTTAAGGATCGGATCTAAAGCAGGATCAAGTGATGCAGTCCACTCCATGCTGCTTAAGTCTTCTACATATTCTCCATATCGATTTTTAGCCCACCCATGTGTATCGAATAAGTCTGGCATATCATTTGCAGCCATCTTTACACGAAGCATGCCTTCATACCCATCGGCAGGATAATTTTCTTTTATATCAATATCCGGATGTTTATCTTCAAATTTTTGAATGACTTCTGTAAGGGTTTTTTGATCAGATTCATTTGTTGCTGTTGAAAACAATGTCAATGTCGTTTTTCCGCTGCCGCTTGATTCTTGGCTGCTGCAGCCTGCCGTAATTGCAGTCACAGCTGCTGTGAGCATAAATGCCTTGAATAGTTTCTTCATAAATAGGGCCCCCAAATTCCTTTAATATTAGTAAAAATTAAATACAGTATTTCAGGCAATGAAAGGAAAAAGTTTGCAATTCTTGATAGTAGAATGGGGCTACTATATAATGATAGTGGCTCCATTGATAAGGAGTTAAAGTTTAATAGTCCTGAAGATTTGTGATTGGCCGTCACTGTTACTTTCTGATTTAATAAAAATTAGAAGGCAGGACTATTAGGCTTCATATCGTCACCTCTGACCGCTGATTCCCCACTAATGCATCACCTCCTTATAATTTTAAATCTAAAAATGATAAATCACTTTCAGATAGCCCCTTTTGATGCTCCGCAGCTTTGCCTTATGACCAATTCCGTAGATACAATCACTTTTAACGGCATCTTTCTGCCATTAATCCTATCTATTAATAGTTTAACTCCTGTTTTACCCATTTCTTTTGTATGAACTTTTACAGTAGTTAGAGGGGTACTGCAGAATTTTGCCATTTCTATATCATCAAAGCCAATGACGGCAACATCTTCAGGCACAGAGAGATCTGCTTCCTGAATAGCTCTTAGTGCACCAATTGCCATGGGATCACTCGAAATGAAAAATGCTTTAGGATATTCTGGCTGCTTCAGTGCTTTTTTCATCAGCTCATATCCGGATGACATTTTATATTCACCTATAAAAATAGCCTCTTGATTATGTATTCCTTCTTTTTCCATAATTCTTTCGAATGTGGCAAGACGCTGATTTTGGATCACTACTTTTGCATGATTTAAATGTTCTCGCTCAACGCCTCCAATAAATCCTATCTCTCTGTGTCCGGCATTAAGCAAATGTGTCAGTGCTCTTTCAGTGCCTTTTTCAAAATCGATGATGACAGAATCGTATAGGTCTTCATCTGGTGAATGATTGACATAAACGACGTTATCACTATGATCACTGATCATTTTTAATGCCTGCTCATTAATTATTCCAATCACTAAAATACCGTCTAAGTCGCGAACCATTTGATTTGACTCCATGTCATACAATCTGAACATAGCGCTGTTGTTGATTCCCTGGTTTTTTAACTCTTCTTCAATTCCTTGCCTGATAGACAAAAAATAAGGATCATCCAGTTCTTCCTCTAATGATTGGCAAACCACGATGCCTATACTGAGATTGGTTTTTTTTGGTCTTTTAGTAATTCGTCGTTCGTGGATTGTCCTATATCCCAGTTCTTTGGCAGCTTCAAAAATTCGCAGTCTAGTTTCCTCTTGGACCGAAATCGACTTGTCATTATTCAGAACTCTTGAAACAGTAGAAGCCGATACATTGGACAATAAGGCAATATCTTTTATTGTGGTCATTTGCATACCTCACATCGGCTATATTTTTAGTAATAAAGTTAAAAATATTTACTAAATTATTTACTATGAGTATAATACCAAATTATGAAAAGGCTTTCAATGTTTATTTTGGATTTTTCTGAAAATTATCGTTTGGGATGTTTAGAATCGCTGATTGTATAGGGTTTGTATAATTGAGGAAAAAGAACGGCAACAATTTTTTTACTAAATAATCGATAAATGTACTATGGAATAATCCTGAAAAAATCATGGGGGTGATCTAAATAGAAAAAAGACAATAAAAAAACGCCTTCCTCTTAAAGGAAGACGTCTAAGAAAGGAATTGTACAAATGAAGCGACCAGTAAAGAGCCGGCAATTCCAAAAATAAGGTCTTGTTTCGTCATATCCATCTTCTTTAATAATTTCCCCATGATTGATTTACCCCTTTGTGCCTTTTAATAGGCTCTTTTCGTAAACATTGTGGTTTTAGACTAGATGTTTATAAAACTATTAGTGGATTGCAGCGGAAGGAACTTGACTCCTGCGGGAAAATAGAGCGAAATGGAAGACCCTGCAGGCTCGCCGAGGAGGCTACCACGCTCCACGCGGAAAACAATTTCCTGCAGCGGAAAGGAACGGACAACATTTAAAATCAAAAACAACAATCTATGCGAAAACAGCGTATAAATAAGACGATTTTTATTTTTGAATGGTTTCATTGTAAATAAAATAAATGAAGTGCTTTTCTTTCTTTATATATAAACGATAGAAAAACGGAAACATTCCTTTTCTTAAATTCCCCCAAAAACAGAAAACGAAACTGGGCTAATATAACGAAACGTTATAGTAGGAAGGTGAAAAAATGACTAGGATATAAGAAATTTTTAAAGGAAAACAAGGAATAAAGTGGGAATTTTCAGTTTTTTAGTAAGGTTATTGTTATAGCACTGTTACAATTGTAATAGATTTATTATCTCGCTGTTTTTTACAAGCCTTCTTTTTGTGATAACATGGGAACCATCGAAATTGCTGAAGGAGGAAAAAATATGAAAAAAACTATCTTTTCATTAGCGGCTGCAGCCGCACTAACAACGACAGCAGGATTTAGCGCACAGGCAGAAGAGGTCGTAGTGGATAAAGGAGACACTCTTTGGAGCCTATCTCAAGAACACAAGGTTTCAGTAGATGATATTAAAAACTGGAACAACCTAACATCAGACATAATTATGGCAGACAATACATTAAAAATATCAGATGAAGAAGTATATACAGTTGTTTCAGGCGATACGCTTTGGAGCATTGCAGAGAAATTTGACGCAAGTGTAGAGCATATTTCAGAGAAAAATGGATTATCAGATGAACTTATTCATCCTGGTCAAGAGCTTGTGATCTACAGTGACGCTGACAACGCAGGAGAACCAGTGCCAGCGCCAGAGCCAAAGCCAGAGCCTAAACCAGAACCGAAGGATCAAAACCCTTCAGTGGATGAAGCTTCTGCAAGTGCAGTCTCAGAGAACGATGTAGAAGGTGTTGCGAAGGAAGTAACCGTTACTGCTACAGCTTATACTGCTTTTTGTGATGGCTGCTCAGGAACAACTGCTACAGGTGTTGATCTAAAAGCAAACCCTGATAAAAAAGTTATTGCGGTAGATCCTAACGTGATTCCGCTTGGATCTAAGGTATACGTTGAAGGCTATGGTTATGCAACAGCAGAAGATACTGGCGGTGCTATTAAAGGAAACCGCATCGATGTCTTCATTCCAACACAAGATGCAGCAATAGCATTCGGCAAGAGAGAATTAAATGTGAAGGTTTTAAACTAATAGATTAGCAGAGTGATAAAGTGCGGCAGATTTCCTAAAGGGAAGTCTGCCGTTTTTTTAGTGGTTAATTTCAGAATTATAAAATAATTGTTGAACATGAAGGATAGGATTTACTATAATGAAATAAATGAAGTTTTTGCTTCACTTAAATAAAAAAGGAGCCGACATGAAATCAAAATCAATCACACAAATGATTAAAGAAAACTATTCTTCTTTGTCGCAAGGACAGAAAAGAGCAGCTGAATTTCTTACTCTTCATAAGGATGAAGGTGCATTGCTTACTGCTTTTCAATTAGGAAAAAAAGCAGGTGTGAGTGAAACGACTGTCATTCGCCTGGCCTATGCATTAGGTTTTAAAGGCTATTCAGATATGCAGGAGGCAGTTCGCAGGGACTGGCTGAAAAGAAAACAGCCGGCAGAAGAAATTCCTTCACTATCACAAGAACAGCAGGAAAAGAACTTATTCAGCGGGATTGTAGATAAAGAAGCATCTGTATTAAGGCAATTATTAATGCAAATTGATGAGGATGAAATTTGGAAGGCGGTGGATTATTTAATCAAGGCAGACCGTATTTACATTGGCGGGTTTGGGAGTTCCTACGGAGCTGCCTACTGGCTGCATTACACACTCAAGCAATATAGGGAAAATGCAGCAATTTCAAGTCCGGGAGGATTCTCTCTTGAAGATATTTACGATCTGAATGAGCATTCTGCGGTCATCATTTTCTCTTTTCCAAGGTACCGAAAAGAGGCTCTTGAGCTTGCTAAATGCTCTCAAGCACAAGGGGCAAAGGTGATAGCCATTACAAATAGACAGCTGTCTCCTGTTGGACAGCTTGCCGAGATTACACTGACAACCGAGGAAAAGGCAGACTCGGGTCATCATTCAATTGCACCTGTCGTCAGTTTATTGGAAGTGATTATGGAAGGTGTCAGGCATCGGGACAGCGACAGAATCAGCATTCGACAGCAAAAACTAGAACAGCTTTATACAGATCAGGGGTTATTTTTAGAGTAAAAACATACATTGGGGTGGATCTGGATGAATGGAGTGCCGAAATTAAATGAAAAAGCAGAATTCAAAACGTTTCCTGCCGGAGATGTTTTAACATTCTTGATTCCTTCACTGATTGGAATCTTCTTATTTATATTGCCGATTATGACGGATGACGGAATGACCATTCCGGTTGCTTTTTTAGCCGGACAGATTAACTCATACATAGGTGGGTTTATTCCTGCTATTACTGTTTTAATTATGGTTCTTTCCACAGCAGGATCACTTGCCGCTGCAGGATTGAAGCCGAAATTTATTAAAGAAAGTTCTTATTTAAATACGCTGCTGAACGTCAGCCCGTTTTGGCTGATGGCAAGAATTCTCGGTACTGTGTTTGCGGTAATCACTTTCTATAAGATAGGACCGGAAATGATTTTTTCAGAGAATACAGGAGGTCTATTAATCTATGACTTGATTCCAATTCTCTTTTCTACCTTTTTATTAGCAGGGCTGCTGCTGCCGCTTCTATTAAACTTTGGATTGCTGGAGTTTTTCGGAGCTCTGTTCTTGAAAATCATGAGACCTGTGTTTAGGCTCCCTGGCCGGGCTTCTCTTGACTGCCTGGCCTCATGGGTAGGGGATGCGACAATTGGGGTTCTTTTAACAACAAAGCAATATGAGGAAGGGTATTATACAAAACGCGAAGCTGTAGTTATTGCAACAACTTTTTCTGTGGTTTCTATCACGTTTACAATTGTTGTGATTAACTATTTGAAATTAGAACAGTATTTTTTGCATTATTATGGAACGATTGTGGTTGCAGGACTTGCGGCCGCTCTCATCATGCCGCGCATACCGCCGCTTTCAAGAAAAGCAGATACTGGCTATGAAAAAACAGACCTCAAAGAAGAAACTGAAACGCTTCCTGACATTTCCATCTTCAAATGGGGATTTCAGCAAGCTGTATCTAAAGCGAAAAAGAATGAAGGACCTCGTGCTGTATTAAAAGAAGGAATCCAAAATGTAGCAGATATGTGGTTTGGGGTTTTGCCGATTGTCATGGCCATTGGTACGGTGGCGCTGGTTATTGCTGAATTCACTCCGTTTTTTACATATTTGGGAAAACCTTTTGAGCCGATTCTTACATTCATGCAAGTGCCGGAAGCGGATAAAGCAGCTCAAACGATGGTGGTTGGATTTGCGGATATGTTTTTGCCTGCAGTAATCGGGAGTGGAATTGAGAGCGAAATGACACGGTTTATTATTGCATGTGTATCTGTTACACAGCTTATTTACATGTCAGAAGTAGGCGGTTTATTGCTTGGTTCAAAGCTTCCGGTCACCTTTTTTGATTTGATTCTGATTTTCTTAATCCGAACGTTAATTACACTGCCTATTATAGTAGTATTCGCTCATCTGATTTTTTGATAGGAGGCAAGAGATGATGAACTTTGCAGACGAACACAAGGAAGAAATTCTAAAAACTTACAAGGAGCTGCATCAGCTTGCCGAGCCCAGCTGGGAGGAAGAAAAGACTTCCCGGTATTTAAAAGAAAAACTGTTGAATGCAGGCTTCAATGTCCAAACCTATGAAGGGCATTTCGGTTTTACCGCAGATCTTGAAGGTGAGCTGCCGGATATGATTGCTCTCAGGGCAGATATGGATGCCCTGGTTCAGGAAGTGGACGGCGAGATAAAGCCTAACCACTCATGCGGCCACGATGCACACAGCACAATGGTTCTGTTTACCGCACTGGCCCTTTCAAAACAGAAGCTGAAGCATACGGTCCGATTTATCTTTCAGCCGGCAGAAGAAAAGGCGGCTGGCGCACTTAAAATGATAGAGGAAAACGTACTTCAGAATGTGAAATTTCTTGGCGGCATCCATGTGCGCCCAGAGATGGAAATTCCGTTTGGAAAAGCCGCACCCGTTATTCTGCATAGTTCAACTGCAAGTATAAAAGGTGTTATAAAAGGGTTGCCTGCCCACGCTGCAAGACCGGAACTGGGAAATAATCCGCTTGAAGCAGCAGCCCAGTTAATCGTGGCGATACGTCAAATCCGCTTGAATGCAGCTGATCATTATTCGATTAAAATAACGGAACTGCATGGGGGAGAAGCCTCCAATTCCATCCCTGAGAACGCTCGCTTTACCCTTGATTTGAGAGCAGAATCGAATAACACGATGGACATGCTTCTTAAGAAAGCGGAGCATACGATTACAAAGACGGGAGAGTTAACCGAAACAGAAATCATTTCAAAGACAGAGGAATATTCACCGGCAGCGGTAAAGAATTCTCCTGCGATTGCGATTGCAAGAAAAGCGATCATCTCCATTCTCGGCGAAGAGAATGCTGAAAATGTCTGTGTATCTCCCGGGGCAGAGGATTTTCATTTTTACACGGCAGAGAATCCGGGAATTGCAGCAACAATGATCGGACTCGGCTGCGGATTAAAGCCAGGTTTGCATCACCCAAAGATGCAATTTAATCAAGAAGCATTAATTTATGGCACAAAGATTTTAACACAAATGCTGCTGGAGGCAGATCAGCAGCAATGGTAAATATGGAGGTTCATATTTTGAAAAAAGAAATACAGGAATCAATGATTATCCGCAATCTTCAATCAGTTAATGAATTGGAAGAAGTCAAACGCCTTGAAGCAATGATCTGGAGCATGGAGGATGCTGTGCCTGTTAATCAAAGTGTAGCTGCAGTGAAAAACGGCGGCTTTATTCTGGGGGCATTTATTAAAAAGGAGCTCATTGGCTTTCAATACAGCTTTCCGGGGTATGACGGAAAAAAAGTGTATCTCGTTTCCCACAGCTTAGGCATCCATCCAGATTACCGCACATTTGGTATCGGAGAAAAACTGAAAATGGCTCAAAAAGAAACAGCGCTGGAGATGGGGTATGACCTGATCACCTGGACTTACGATCCGCTGGAAACTGTCAACGGAAATCTGAACTTACATAAACTGGGGGCTGTTGCCACAGAGTATATTCCTGATGTTTACGGAGAAATGGCAGATCATTTGAATGCCGGGATATCGACAGATCGTTTTCTCGTCGAATGGCATTTGAATGAGCCAGCCAGAGCATATGCGAAAGAAGCAACTATTCCATATGCTCTTTATACATGTGAGAAAAATGATTTTCCTTTTCCGGTGAGAACAGACCTTACACTGAATAGTCCGCAAATTTTTGTCCCAGTGCCCGGACAATTTCAGGAAATCAAAACGGCGGATCTCAAGCTAGCTGAACAATGGAGAGAGAAAACAAGCGAAGTGTTTACCCATTATTTGAGTCAGGGCTTTGCAGTCTCCGATTTAGTCAGAGACAATCAGCACAACGGGCAGTATCTATACCTCTTAGTGAAAGGGGAAGGATGAATTGGAGATTAAGAGCATCATCCTCAGACAACTTAAAATGGATCTGCTGCATCCTTTTACAACAAGTGTCGGAACTGAGGAAGATAAGGATATTATCATAGTGGAAGTGAAATCGAAATCCGGGTTATCAGGCTTTGGAGAATCTGTTTCGATTACACAGCCAATTTATAATGAAGAAACAGTCAAAACAAACTGGCATATGATGAGCGATCATTTGATTCCCCTTCTTTATCAGGAGCCTGTCAGTCATCCGGATGAGGTGTCAGAGCGATATAAGAAAATTAGAGGAAACTATAACGCCAAAGCAGCGATTGAAATGGCTGTATGGGATCTCTTTGCAAAAGAGCAAAATATGCCTTTAGCAAAAGTGCTCGGCGGGGTAAAAGATAAAATTGAGGTTGGGGTGAGCGTTGGCATCCAGCAATCTCAAGGGAAGATGCTCAAACAAATTGAAAGGTACTTAAAAGACGGCTATAAGCGGATAAAAGTGAAAATTATGCCGGGCTGGGATGTAGAAATCATCAAATTAATCCGTCAGGAATTTCCCCAAATTCAGCTGATGGCCGATGCAAACTGCGCTTATACGCTGAACGATATAGAACATCTAAAAGCACTCGATGAATTTGGATTAACGATGATTGAACAGCCGCTTGATCATAATGATATCGTTGACCATGCGAGACTTCAGGCAGAGCTGAAAACGCCTATTTGTCTGGATGAAAGCATCCATACTGCAGAAGATGCCAGAAAAGCGATTGAGCTTGGAAGCTGCAGGATTATCAATCTTAAAATCGGAAGGGTCGGGGGACTTGCAGAATCCCTGAAAATTCATGACTTATGTGAGCGTCACAACATTCCGATGTGGTGCGGGGGAATGCTTGAAGCGGGAATCGGAAGGGCTCATAATATTGCGATAACGTCCCTGAGCAATTTTACTTTGCCTGGAGATACAGCTCCTTCCTCACATTATTGGAAACAGGATATTATCACACCGGAAGTGGAAATGAAAAATGGGTACATTTATATTCCTGAAACTCCGGGAATCGGGTTTGAACCTGACATGGAAAAAATCGAGAATATTACTTCTTACAGCAGGTTTTATCATTATTAATTATAGCAGCACAACCGAAACAAGAGAGGGAAGCCTTTCTTGTTTTTTAGTGTCTCAAGATCAAAAACCAATATTTATCCCGCTCATCTCTTCTTTTCAAGTATAATGATGATTCATGCGTTAAATACTTGAAAAAACACAAGAAAAAAATGAGGTTGCTAAATGAGTCATAAAAGCTTTAATGATTATAAATTAAGTGCGGAAATTGTGAGAGCGCTTGGTAGCTTGAATTATACGAAGCCTACAGAAGTTCAGGATAAAGTGATTCCTGTGGCTTTAGAAAAGAAGGATCTTGTCGTGAAATCACAAACAGGAAGCGGGAAAACGGCATCGTTCGGCATTCCGCTATGTGAGATGGTCGAGTGGGAGGAAAACAAGCCTCAAGCGTTAATTCTGACACCAACAAGGGAACTCGCTGCACAGGTAAAAGAGGATATCACGAACATTGGCAGGTTCAAACGGATAAAAGCGGCCGCCGTGTATGGCAAACAGCCATTTGACAGGCAAAAACTGGAGCTGAAGCAGAAAACACATGTGGTAGTGGGAACACCTGGAAGAGTACTTGATCATATCGAAAAAGGAACACTTGCTTTAGAGAAGCTGGAATATCTGATTATTGATGAAGCGGACGAAATGCTGAATATGGGCTTCATCGACCAGGTCGAAGCGATTATTGAAGAGCTGCCTGCGGACAGAATCACGATGCTCTTTTCAGCTACTCTGCCAAAGGATGTAGAAAATCTCTGTCATAAATATATGAAAAAACCAGTGGAAATTGAAATAAAAGCAGCTGGGCTGACGACTGCATCCATTGAGCATTCATTAATTGCAGTGAGAGAAGAGGAGAAATTTTCGCTTCTTAAAGCTGTTACAGTCGTCGAAAACCCTGACAGCTGCATCATCTTCTGCAGAACACAAGAGCAGGTTGATACTGTATTTAAGCAATTAGACCGCGCGAATTATCCTTGTGACAAAATTCATGGCGGTCTTTATCAGGAAGATCGTTTTGCTGTCATGAATGATTTCAAAAAAGGGAAATTCCGTTATCTAGTTGCGACGGATGTAGCCGCAAGAGGAATCGACATTGATAATATTACACATGTCATTAACTATGACCTCCCGCTTGAGAAAGAAAGCTATGTTCACAGGACCGGCAGAACAGGGCGCGCAGGGAAGACGGGAAAAGCGATAACTTTTGTTACGCCTTACGAAGAAAAATTCCTGGCTGAAATAGAAGAATATATCGGTTTTGAAATTCCTAGAAGACTGGCGCCATTGCGAGAGGATATATCTAAAGCAAAAGATGTATTTGAAGAAAAAATAACTTCTCGTCCTGTGATTAAAAAAGATAAAAGTGCTAACCTGAACAAAGGCATTATGAAGCTCTACTTCAATGGAGGCAAGAAAAAGAAAATCCGAGCAGTCGATTTTGTCGGAACAATCGCCAAGATTCCCGGAATGACAGCTGGTGATATTGGAATCATTACCATACAGGATAATGTTTCATATGTAGAGATTCTAAATGGAAAAGGTCCGGTCGTTTTGAAAGCAATGAAAAATACAACGATTAAAGGCAAGCTTCTGAAAGTTCACGAAGCGATTAAATAATAGCATAATAATAGCGAAAGTCCTGTTTTTTAGAAGGTCTTTCGCTTTTTAACATATGTTCAAATCCATTATTTTTTTTTATCTTCTATTTTCCCTTCAAGAGCGGCTAGTTCTTTTTTCTTTGCTTCTACCTTTTTATTTAATTCAGCAAGCTGAGTGTTCACGTTTGCTAAGTTTTCTTTTGCTTCTTTAAACTGGCTTTCAAACTTTTCTTTATCGCTTATGATAGCAATAACTTCATCATATTCTTTTTCCTCATCAATTCTTTCATCATTTATATCTTCAATTTCTTTTTTTAGAAAAGTTAGTTCCGTCTGTTTTTCTGCTATGACTGATTGGAGATTGTCATAACTAAGTTTTTCACCGGATATATCAGTGGTTGCTGAATTCTTGCCTAAAGAGAAAGAAAGAAAAAATAACATGGCGGCAAAAATCGGAATGGTTATCCAAAGCACAAATTTATTCACTTTCTGATTGGGTTCTGGAGCTGACAATAGAGTTCCCTCCTTCGCAGATTTATTCGTTTTGAATATTAATAATGGATAAAGTCTGTTTGTACAGGGGTTGTTAGAATGGATTGGAGTATAAATTATCCTATGCTGCCTGGGGAAAAAACGCTTCAATAAAAACGGGTTTAAATGACGTGATCATTTAAACCCGTTCATATATTTTATTCATCTTCACGAACCGTATCATCCACAATCGCAAACAGCTGGCGGTCAAACAAATCATCACTGCATAACAAATGTTCATCAGGAGTTTCTGCGATTTCTTTTAATTCTCCTTCATCACCTTTTGCATTAATGATCTCAAAAATCTGGTTAAGACCCTGTGAAGTTTGCTCGTCTTCTTGGTTTTCCCTTCGTTCTCGCTCTTTCAGGAAAATCAGCCTCCTTTTATCTGTATCATTTGCCGAAAAAGAAGAAATTACCCATCTGGACAATTGCATTTCTCTCTGAATACAGATATGGTTTGATAGATGAATATTTTAAAGTGTTGAAGGATGGGAATAAATTGGATAAATTTAGCCGAAAACCGGCATTTATATATACATTTGCATGTACAGAAGAGGAGATGTCCCTATGTCACTTGGAAATGCGTTCTTTTTTTGGCGTTCAGCCCGACGGATTCAGTCTGAAAAGTGAAGTGGGCATAGATCCTAGCAGAAGTCCTTTTATGAAAGAAAGACTCGAAGTCATCTACGAAGGAGACGAGCTTTCTGAGATTGTAAAGCAGGTTGAGCAGATTGATATCGGAACGGATACGTTTAAGATTATTTTTCTGAAAATCAATGATCTTGAAGATCACGAGCAAATCAGCTACCAGGAGCGCAGAAACATGGAGCGGCAGGTTGGCTGGCAATTCAAAGCTGAAGCAGATGTTCGGAATCCTGACCAGACATTTGGCCTGACAACTCTTGGCGGCCGCTGGTATTTCGGAAAGTACCGCAAAAGCGAACCGGTCTGGCTGCATCATTTAAAAAAACCGCGCGAATATTCCACCGCACTTAGCACTAGGGTTGCAAGAGCCGTTGCCAATATTGCTGTGCCAAACCCTGCCGGCATAAAAGCAGTCGATCCGTGCTGCGGAATAGGAACCGTTTTAGTAGAAGCATTATCCATGGGCATTGATATTGTCGGCCGCGATATTAATCCTCTGGTGACAGACGGCTCCAGAGAAAACATCGCTCATTTTGGCTATGAATGCGACGTCAAAACAGCACCGATATCAGAAATCACAGACACGTATGATGTCGCCATTATTGATATGCCCTATAATCTATATACTCACGCTACACCTGATGAGCAGCTGTCGATCTTAAAACATGCACGCCGCATTGCAGATAAAACGGTGGTTGTGACAAGTGAAACAATGGATCATATGGTTGAAGAGGCCGGGTTTCGCATTGCAGACCGCTGTACAGTGAGAAAACAGATGTTCAGCAGACAGATTTTGGTTTGTGAATAAAGACATACAAATTGTGGATACTAACTCTTTGAATCATACATAGGAGGTATCAGCAATGAGTGACCAAATGGAGAGCTCCTTTGAGAACAAATGGGTGCCGATGACATCTGTTGCAAGCGGACTGGAGTTCGATGTCCTGCCTGGGGTATATTGCTACACGAATCAAATTGTAAATGTTGTTTTCCTGAGAAGCGGAGACGACTGGTATTTAATTGACGCAGGAATGCCGCACTCTGCAGACACGATTAAATCAGCTTTCGAAGTACATGCAGGGGTAGAAATGGCGCCTAAAGCAATCTTGCTGACACATGGGCATTTCGATCACGTCGGCGGCATCATTGAACTTGTTGAACAGTGGCAGGTGCCTGTCTACGCTCATGCACTTGAACTGCCATATCTGACGGGTCAAAAAGATTATCCGGAACCTGATGGAAGTGTTGAAGGCGGGTTGATCGCCAAGATTTCACGGTTTTTTCCTAATGATGCCATCAATTTAACGGATCATGTTCAAGCATTAGGAGAAAATGGACAGATTCCGGGACTGCCAGAATGGAAATGGATCCATACGCCTGGGCACACGCCTGGCCATGTTTCTTTTTATCGTGAAGAAGACCGGACATTGATCGCGGGAGATGCATTCGTCACAGTCAGACAGGATTCACTCTACAAAGTATTCACTCAGAAGCAGGAACTTTCAGGTCCCCCAAGGTATTACACAACAGACTGGCAAGCTGCCTGGAACTCAGTGAAAACATTGGAAGCTTTGAAGCCATCCACTGCCATCACTGGTCACGGACTGCCTATGTCAGGAGAAGAGCTGAGAGGCGGCCTAGCCGAATTAAGCAGGGATTTTGAAAAGCTTGCCATGCCTGATCATGGGAAATATCTTCAATAGGATGCAGCCGGCACACTATGCACCGGCTGCTTTTTTATTTTTTCAAAGAAGGGTTATTTTACCTGAATATGGAATAGATACATAGTCTTACTTTGAATTAGGGAGAGAAGGAAATGAAGAAAATAGTCATTGGTGGCATGGGTGTCATATCAAGTGCTGTGCTGTTTGGATTAACACTTGTCGCAGCAGCAGTTTATTCACTCTATTTATCGTCTCCTGAAATCGGAGGAGGATTTGACTCTCGATTCGGTTTGTTTAGTACAGCACTAATAGAGATAGGCACACTCCCATTAATATTGAGCGCTTTGCTTTTTCTAGGGGCGGTATATTATGTAATTATTGGAATGAAGGAGCAGTGATTCATGAATGGAAGGCGTTTCTTTTAAAAGAGGAAGCGCCTTTTCAAATCCATATTTTTGTTGAATTCAGATAGCAGGAAACGTTTTTGAATAATAAAATTCGGTGTTAGTTATATATAATCATCTTAAATTTTAAATAGTGTCTATTACGTGCCGATAAAGCGAACAATATAAAATATTTATTAATTAATATTCGTATTTTTATTGATTATCCATCATTATTTTGTTATATTATCAAAGTAATTAATTTATATATCATTTCTCGTATATCCTCAGTAATATGGTCTGAGCGTCTCTACCTGGTTCCCATTGAAAGAACTGGACTACGAGTTAAAGTATTAGGCTGTTCAGCTTTTTTAGCTTTGGCAAGAAGTTTCTATTTTGCTGAATTTTTCATACTTTAACTTAGAGGTCTAGAAGGTAGAAATCATTCTGCTTTTTCTAGACCTCTTTTTTGTGTCAGAACCAGAAGCATTCAGATCATATTCAGACGGAAGCAGAAAAAGCAAATTGGACTAAATAAGGAGGATTTCATATTTAATACTGCAGAAATACAATCAGATGAGTCACACTAAGGAGAGAGAATTAATGAAAAACAAACAGCTGAAAAAATATGCCTCATTAGCAATTATCACCATATATGTATTAACAGTATTAGCAGGCTGCAGTACTGCTTCCCAGTATAAAGCTGCTAAAAAAGATGATCAAAGACCTATTCTTGTTCAAGGGCCAATGCCAATCGAAGCTGAAAATTTCGCAAAAAAGTTAGAAGATGTTAAAGAAGAAAAATCAGGGACATTTATATTTTACATAGGAAAATTGGACAACTATCCGGTTATCGTTGCAAAAACAGGCAAGGGTATGGAAAATACTGCAGCTGCTACGGCGCTAGCTATCGAAAGATATAATCCAATTGCAATCATTAATCAAGGAACTTCAGGCGGACATGATCCGAATTTAAACGTATTTGATATTGTTTTGGGGAAAAGAACGGTAAACTTAGGTTCCTTAAAAACAGCAGATAAGGATGAAAATCAAGGAATTGATCCAACAATTTGGAAACCAATGGACTTAATGGCTTCTGAAGGAAGTGCAGGAGAAGATCCTAATGCTGAAAAGCCGCGTTTCTATGAGGGCGATAAAGATTTACTTAAAGCTGCTAATGCTGTCAAAGATACATATACAAAAGGTAAAATTGTCGAAGGTACGATAGGTTCTGCAGACGTATGGAATAATGAAGTTGACCGCATTAAATGGTTTCATGCTAAGTATGGTTCGTCTGTAGAAGAAATGGAAGGCGCATCTGCCGCACAAATTGCCAAAGCTTATGATGTAGCATTCCTTGGTATCCGTGTATTATCTAATAATAAAGTAAACGGCGGTAAATATAACCCTGATACTGCTGCAGCAAATCAAGAGTATGTTTATGAAGTTGTTAAAAAGTATATATCTGATATCACGAGTAAGTAAGTTAGTTCAGGCTTAAGTGAATATAGATCAAGAGGCTGGGACAAAAGGTTTCCAACCAAAGAAAAATCCGAACTATTATGTGAAATTCCAACTTGAATTTCGTTTTAGTTCGGATTTTTTTCTTTGACTAAATGGTAGAAACCTTAAGTGGATTGCAGCGGATAAACTTGACTCCTGCGGGAAAATAGAGCGAAATGGAAGACCCCGCAGGCTCGCCGAGGAGGCTTCCACGCTCCCCGCAGAAAGCAAGTTCCTGCAGCGGAAGGGAACGGACATTATTTATCATGAAAGACAACAATCTATGCGAAAATAGCCATTTCTTTTAATGGTTTTCGCACACTTCAATGTTCGGCTTTCATTCAGGAGATGATTATTATGTCCCAGCCTCTTTGTAAAATCGTTAATTTTCCTCAGACTCGCTGACCTTCTCGATCTTCTCCACAAACATCTGATAAACCCTGCGCTTTTCTTCCAGCTCTTTTATATAAAGCTTCAGCTCATTGAATTTTTCTTCGAATGGCTTTTGATAGGTTGTTTTGATATTGTTTATGATTTCATCATTTATAGTAGATTGAATCACTTGCTTTGTAATGCCGAATTTATAGGAATATAGCTGTAGCTCGCTTTTGACCTTATCATATTCTGCGTCTATTTCATTCTTTTGCTTCAGCATGTCCTCTTTCCATTCATGCAGAGAATCTTTCACATATGATTCCATATTTACCCTCCTCAGCAGCTTGATTGCCTATGTATCTCAATACACTATTTATCATCTATGACAATTTTGTGGGGGTAATTGGGTGATTATCGTCCTTCTTCCCTGCTTTTGCTCCATGTTTATAGGCTGAATAGAACGGTTTCATCATATTGCTATTGGTCTATTATTCTAGTAAAATTTTTCCGATTATAGGAGAAAAGGTCAATTCTATCTAATCCAGATTGTGCTATCTTTAAATATGTAGAAAAAACAGAAAATTCTACATGTTCTTACAAATAGGAGGGGTAGTATTGGCAAAGTGGAGCAAGAAATTCGGAACATCACTTCTAGCAACAAGTTTGGTCGCAAGCCTTTTCGCGCCAGCTGCATTTGCGAAAGAACCTGTACCAACAGACGTTCAAACGGCGTTGTCCGCACCAATTGATCTGAACATTATCAATGAGGACCGTCTGGCAAATGCTTTGAAAAAACAAGGGCTCATTCCGCAAAAAGCAAGTGATAAAGAAGTCGCTATCGCTGTGCAGAAATATATCGAGAAAAAGCAAGGGGAAAAGCCAACAGTTGATCTCCATGAAGACGATCAGGATTCAAAACTGGAAATCGACAAGAAATCAAAGGATTTTTTAACAAAGCAAAAGGAAAAGCTGACAAAGCAATTAAATAAAGGCCATGAAAAGCTGGGCAAAAGCAAAAAAGACGGATTTGTAAATGTAAAACCGGCAAAACAGGCTAAATACAATGGTGCTGTAAGAGAAGATAAAGTCCTGATTTTGCTTGTTGAATTTGAAGATTTCAAGCATAACAATATTATCAAAGAAGACGGCTACATGTATTCAAATGACTTCAGCAAAGAGCATTATGAAAAAATGCTGTTTGGGGACAAGCCCTTTCAGCTGTTAGGCGGTAAAAAAGTACAGACTTTCAAGCAATATTATGAAGAGCAGTCAGGCGGAAGCTATACCGTTGACGGCACTGTTTCAGAATGGCTGACTGTTCCGGGCAAAGCAGCTGATTATGGAGATGACAATCCAGCAGGCGGCCATGACAACCTGGCACCGCTTGGACCTCGTGATCTTGTAAAAGAAACGCTCAATGCTGCAGCTGCCTCAGGAATGGACTTAGCTGAATATGACGAGTTTGATTTATATGATTTAGATGGAGACGGCAATCAAAACGAGCCTGACGGACTTGTTGACCATCTGATGATTGTACATGCTGGAACCGGGCAAGAAGCTGGCGGCGGCAAGCTTGGCAGCGATGCCATCTGGTCTCACCGCTGGACGTTGGACGGAGTATACAAAGTTGAAGGAACAAAAGCAGAAGTACCATACTGGGGTGGACAAATGGCTGCATTTGACTACACAATCCAGCCAGAAGATGGTGCAGTCGGCGTATTCGCACATGAATTCGGACATGATTTAGGTCTTCCTGATGAATATGACACGCAGTACAGCGGAAATGGCGAGCCGGTTGCTTCATGGTCCATCATGAGCGGTGGCAGCTGGAATGGCCAGACAGCGGGAACAGAACCGACAAGCTTCTCCCCGCAAAACAAAGAGTTTTTCCAAACTGTTATGGGCGGAAACTGGGCAAACATTCAAGAGATTGACTACACAGAGGTGACAGCTGAAGGAACAGCAGCATTCCTCGATCAGAGTGTCACTAAATCAAACAATCCAGGAATCGTGAAAGTCAACCTTCCTGAAAAACAAGTGAAAAGTACAATTCAGCCTGAATTCGGCGAAAAATACTATCACAGTACAAAAGGCGATGACCTTCACACTGTGATGGAAACACCTGAATTTGATTTAACAGGAAAAACAACCGCAGCATTTACTTACAAAGCAAACTATGACATTGAGTATGGCTGTGCATGTGACTACTTGACTGTAAGTGCAGAAACAGCTGACGGCACCAAAGTTCTTGAAGTCTTAGGCGGCGATGTTTCTGACGGCGACACTACTAAAGGAACAACCAATGGAGCATGGATCGACAAATCCTATGATCTCAGTGAATTTGCCGGTAAAAAAGTAAAACTGGTATTTGATTACTTAACAGACGGTGGCCTTGCACCTGAAGGATTTGCTTTAGACAATGCCATTCTTACTGCTGATGGCGAGGAGCTATTCACCGACGATGCAGAAGGCACACCTAAATTTACATTAGACGGCTTCAAAGCATTTAACGGAACATTCTTTGCAAAACACCATTACTACCTGGAGTGGAGAAACTACGCCGGATCTGACAAAGCATTAGCTTTCTCCCGCGGACCTAAATACAATACAGGCATGGTCGTCTGGTATGCAGATGACAGCTACTCAGACAACTGGGTTGGCGTGCATCCTGGTGAAGGGTTCCTTGGAGTCGTTGACTCTCATCCTCAGCCATTATACGGGTTGCTTGACGGGAAACTGACTACAGCACAATCAACACGCTATCAAATTGCAGATGCAGCATTCTCATATGACAAATCTGCTTCATGGTACGTAGACAGCCCGACACGCGGCGAATACAGCTACAACGGATTAAAAGGAGTCACATTCTTCGATGACTCAAGATCATACATGAATGAAGTTATTCCAGACGCTGGACGAAATGTTCCAAACTACGGCCTGAAATTCCAGGTTGTAGGCGAAGCGAAGGATAACTCTGCTGGAGCCGTCTGGATCCGCAAATAAGAATTATGAGTGAAGAAGCTGGGACAAAATTCAGATAGGCAAAGAAAAATCCGAACTGGGAGTTAATAGTTCGGATTTTTTCTGTATAAAAGGTTCTATAGCCATAATTTTTTTGTTGGATATTTGATGTCCCATACTCAGTTGTGGCGCCACTCCCCGGAGTGCTGCCACTTTTCAGGTGGTGTCTTCTCAGTTGTGGCGGAATTCCCCGGAGTGCTGCCACTTTTTCAATGTGGAGCTACCTCAAACAGTGCTGTCAATTCTTCTTATCCTTTCCTGTATTTTCAGGATTAAATCGTGTTCTGAGAAACGTTAGAAATTGAACAACAAGGTTTCTCCCCGCCACTTTCTTTTTTTATTCTGACGTTTACTAAATGGACTATTAATAAAAATCCAAACCAGCAAACTCAAGTTTGTATTATACTGTAAGAAAAAAGAACTGACAGAAACTTTTGAAAAGTTACCGGGAGGCAGCATGTTTTATTCTCTTAGAAATCGGTTGTTCATCATTTTTACAATTCTCCTGACCGTTCCATTCCTTGTTTTATCCCTTCTCATTCCGGCTTGGTTTACATCCGTGATTGAAGATCAGACGAAGGATTCAACAGTCGAAATGATGGAGCAGTACTCCATCTATATTAACTCGGTCACCTCGCAGGCAGAGGATTTGGGAAAGCAGGTACTGGTCAATCAGGCAACTCAGGAGTGGCTGCAATCTGAAAGTGATCCTGCTGTTCAATCTTCTGAACGGCTGCTGATCAAAAATCAGCTGAAAATGCAGCTTTCTTCCATGATGATTAATAATTCAAACGGGATGGACATTTCTGTTTATTTAAACGATGGGACAGGGACCTGGGGGGATAACCCCAAGCTTGCTGAAACAGAATGGTATAAAGAGTTTTCAAAGGGCGAAAAGCGCTGGGTCAACCATCACCGTGACCCGTATCAGCTGCACCAGACGATGAGAGAAACAGAGATTAACAGTTATTTAATTCCGCTTTTTGATATGCAGATGCTTGATTTATCCGGAATTATCAAAGTCAGTTTTCCATCTTCGCTGCTTGAAACGGCACTTGGAAAAATCAAGCTCGGCGAAAATGGAAGAGTTTATTTGCTGGATGATAACGGAGAGAACGTGCTGACCGGAAAGATGGAGACCCCGGCTTCCGTATTAAATGACAGCCTCGGAAAAATTCATCGAATGGAGCAGTTTAATGGATTAATAGAATCAGCGTACAGCGATGAAGACTATCTTGTCTTTTTTCAAAAGCTGAAGATAGGCAATTGGACGCTGGTGAGCGAAATCACGAAGTCTGAGCTGTTTGCAGAAATTGACAGGCTGCAGCAGAAATTATTGATTTTCAGCGGATTGATCTTTCTGCTGACGATCCTTGCCTCTTATGTGCTCTCTTCAAATATTGTCCGTCCGCTTGGAAAGCTCATAAATGCGATGAAATTCGTTGAAAAAGGAGATCTTGAAGGAGCAAAGACATTTATGCCGACGATTAAATCCTATAATCATGAGGTCGGGTATGCGATAAAGGTGTTTGATCATACGATCAGGAAACTGAATGAATTGATTAAAACAGAATATAAGGCGAACCTCCGAAGGAAAGATGCTGAATATAAAGCACTGCTTCTCCAGATCAATCCCCACTTTTTGAACAATACACTTGAGGTGATCGGCAGTCTTGCGCTGCAGAATAAACAGAAAGAGGTTTTGGATGTAAGCATCTACCTTGGCAGAATGATGAGATACTCATTAAACACGAAAACAGACATTGTCAGGTTAGGGGAAGAGCTTGCCTATATCCGGGATTTTATTGAAATTGTGAAGCTTAGGTACGATGGTGCTATTATGTTTAGAATTGAGGACGATCCGGCAGCTGCTTCCTTCCCAATCTGTAAATTTATTATCCAGCCGCTTGTTGAAAATGCGGTGAAGTATAGTTTGGCGGAAAAAACATCTGCAGAAATCCTGATTCGGACGGAATGGAGAGAAAATAAGTTAACCATATTAATCGAAGACGATGGCATAGGCATGTCTGAGGAATTGATTTCACAGCTTTTGGATGAAGAAAAAGAATATGAAACGATGGGTGTATTGGACAGCGGGGGGAGCAGCATAGGCCTGAGAAATGTGATTGGCAGGCTGAAACTTTATTATGGCAGCCGCTTTTCAATCGAAATCTTTTCAGAAAAGGGCATTGGGACAAGAATTGCATTATGTATAAAGGGAAACGAGGGGGATATACATGATGAAGGTCATTATAGCGGACGATGAAATTCAAGTCCGCAGAGGGCTGAAAATGAAAGCAAACTGGGAAGAAGAGGGATTTCAAATTGCAGGAGAAGCATCAAACGGAAAGGAAGCCCTCCAATTAGTAGAGGAAAAAAAAGCAGATCTGGTGATAACGGACGTACGGATGCCTGTCATGGACGGGATTGAATTTGCGGGAAGGTGCAGCAGGGAATATCCTCATGTAAAAGTCATTGTGTTATCGGGATACTCAGATTTTGATTATGTTCGATCTTCTCTTATTGAAGGTGTGAAAGATTACTTGCTTAAGCCTGTTGCTCCCAATGAGCTGGCAGAGGCTTTGAGAAGAGTGAAGGATGAAATTGTTCTTGAAAAAAAGAAGCTGCTTGAAACAGAAAAAGTGGCGAGGCTTGTTCACACACAGCTCGAAGAAATGAAAGAGCAATATGTGCTGCAGCTGGTAAAGGAAGAATGGTCTGAACCAGCTGCGGCAGAAAGACTCCATCACCTCAATCTGGGCTTTCTGGCGGAGGATGAAATGCAAGTTCAATTCTTCACTGTTGAACTTAGGGCGTCAGCTCAGCAATCAGTAAAAGAACTCTGGCTCCCGTTCAGGATGCTCTGCAAAGAAATGGCTGATCAGGATAAAGGAACTTGTATTTTTTATGATGCGGGCTATGCAAACATGCTTCATTTTCTTCATTGTAAAGATAAAAAAACGCCTTTAGAAACGTCGAGTATGGTGAAAAAGGTGCAAACTTATGTTAGAAAATATCTCCAAGCTGAGACAGTGATTGGAATGGGAAAACCGGTAAGTGTGACAGAGTTAAAGACAGGCTATATTTCTTCCCTGCTTGCGTGGAGTCAGAGTGATCCTTGTGCAAAATCACAAATAATCGATGGTACGCACCATAAGAAGGTTTTCGAACTTTCGCCTGATCAGGAGAAAAAAGCAGCAAACATCATTGAAAATGGCAGTTTACAGGAATGCAGCAAGCTGATATTTGATCTTTTGAATGAAGCAAAAAACAAGTCTATGCTGTCTTTCTCGTTTGCAGCCAACAGGCTTCTCCTGATGCTTGAATCACTTGCTGCGAAATATGATATGGACAGAACGGACATAAATCAAACAATGTGGACATGCCAGCAGAGTATCGGAGAATTGACTGCCCATGAAAAAGTCATTGAACAAGTAACGGCTTTTGCTCACAGAATTATTCTTCTTGTAAGCAAGTCACGTTCTTCGCCCAATGGTTTAGCCATCGTTGAAAATGTCCGCCGCTACTTGGATCTGAATTATGCAAATGAAGTAACGCTGACCTCGCTTGCTGAGCAATTTCATATTAATAGTGCCTACTTATCTGAACTTTTTAAGCTTCATATCGGTCAGAACTTCAGTGATTATTTAGTGGAAGTGCGAATGAAGCATGCATGCGGACTGTTAAAAGACAGACAGCTGAAAGTGATTGATATTGCATACTTAACAGGCTATTCCAATTCAGGCTACTTCAGCACCGTCTTTAAAAAACACGTTGGACAGACACCGGCAGAATACCGGAAGACTGCTTTGAACCTGGATGAAATGGCAGGCAGGGAAAGATGATGAAAAATAGAGTCCTTATTTTTACAATACTCATTTTGCTATTCATTGCAGCAGGATATTATGCTTTTTCATCATTTAGCTTGTTTTCAGATGAGGAAAAGAACAATCAGCTGCCAGCTGAGAAATCAGAGAACATTGAACTTACTTTCTGGAGAAATTATGGCACCAAGCTAGAAAATGAAGCTTATAAAGAACTGATTTCGGCCTTTGAATCCTCCCACCCCGGCATCACCATTAATATGAATGCCATCCCTTATGGGGACTATGAATTAAGATTGAGGACGGAAATAGCGGCAGGAAGTCCGCCTGATATTATGTCGATCGACAGTCCTAACCTGGCGCTCTATGCCAATTCAGGTGCGCTATTGTCGATTGACAGGGAAATGAAAGAAGAAGGGCAAATCGAGGATATTCCTTTTTCAACACTTGAAGGCATGAAATTTAAAGATGAAATCTATTTGTCTCCCATTGCAGAATCCGGTGTGGCCTTATTTTATAACATTGACCTGTTTAAAAAAGCGGGATTGCCGCTTCCGTCCAAGGACCCGGCTGATCCGATGACATGGGGCGAAGCGGTGGAACTTGCACAAAAAATCAATGATCCAGGGAATCAAATCTACGGAATTGATCCTGGCCAGGGATTCAGCGACGGAGAATCTCCTGCCTACTTCAAAACGCCATTATTATGGCAATTCGGTGCAGATGTTCTCAGTCCTGATGGAACTACTGCCATGGGGTATCTTAATTCGGAAAATGCGGTAGAAGCCCTGCAATTATATCAGGATCTCTATCACCGCTACAAAGTGGCAGCTGTTGAGCTGCCTCCAGATCCATTTGTAACAGGGCATCTGGGCATGTCTGTCCTGGGATCATGGATGCTTGAGGAAATCGAACGGAACTATCCGGATTTCAAACTAGGGGAGGACTATGGAGTAGCTCCTTTACCTAAAGGAGACCATCAAGTTACTCCAAATGGAGGCTGGGCCCTCGGCATCTCAGCTAAATCAAAGCATCCGCAAGAGTCATGGGCGTTTATCAAGTATATGACGAGCTTTGAAGGTTCAAAAAAATATGTCGAAATAACCGGCGACATGCCAGCGAGATTTTCCGTCTCAAAAGCATTTCCCGAGCTGACAGCCTATCCGAAAAACATCTTTGTGCAGCAGGCATTAAAGTATTCAAAAAACCGGCCAGTTTCACCGGCATACCCTGTCATCAGCGATGCTCTTAAGGAATTATTTGAAGACATCGGCATAGGGGGAAAAGATGTTAAAGCATCTGCTGATAAGGCTGTGGCTAAAATTAATGGCGGATTGGAAGATATTGATGAAAAGAAATGAACGGTGCTGCTGCACAAGACATTCTTTACATGAATGATGCATTTATAAAAAAAATTAAAATTAATAAAACATAGAATAACCAGCCTCCCAACAAAAAAAGGCTGGTTATTCAGCTATTGGAGCCGTTTTTTCAATATGAGAAATTGTTCGCAAAGTTGTCACTTATGAAAGGATATCCCTTTTCGCTATAATGGCGAAGTACTTAAAAGAAGGGATGAAGCAATTTGCCGACATCGAAGAGAGAAAGTTTTTATTTTGGACTGTATTTGCCTTCCCTCTCCAGCTCATCATTATGGGACCTTTCGTTCGTTATCTATTTGCTAAATTTATTAAAGAACAAAGAATGATGGATTCGAGAAGTATAAGTTAGGGCTGCTAATAAGTGCATTTCTTCAAAAAGGAGGAATGCACTTTGTTTTTGAGTTGGGATTAGACGTTTAGGAAGGAAAAAGTCCAGATTTGTTGAATAAAAAATATTGAACATGATGAGCAGCCCGTAATTCTGTATAAAAATTAAAAGGAGTGAATTAGGATGATTAAGAAACTTGGACAGGTCATGGTATATGTAAAGAACCAGGATGAGGCTGTGAAATTTTGGACGGAAAATGCAGGGTTCACCGTTATTTCTGAAGAGGAAAACGGTCAAGGAATGAGATGGATTGAAATTGCCCCTTCAAATGATGCTGAAACAAGTATTATTCTTCATGATAAAGAACTCATCGCCAAAATGCAGCCAGAACTAAATCTGGGCACACCTTCCTTAATGTTTTTCACAGACAATCTCGATCAATTCCATAGCCGCCTGTTAAATAATGAAGTCACCGTTGGAGAAATTGCAGAAATGCCTTCACGGAGAGTTTTTAACTTTGCTGATAGTGAAAAGAACTATTTTGCAGTCATGGAGAAAAATAAGTAAAAAACAACTTAAAACGTTTGGTCGATTCCAATTGGGATCGGCTTTTAAATTCATTGCAGGCTTCCAAAAATAAAAAGAATGATAAAAAAGTTATATTTGTAATGATAAAAAGGAGCGAATATATATGTCAGCCAAAACTTTAAGGATATGCGACGAAGGGCATAAATACTATAAGAGCAGTGATTGTCCAAGTTGTCCAACATGTGAGCAGGAACGCAAACCGGATAACGGATTTCTTTCACAGCTATCCTCACCTGCAAGAAGAGCTTTGGAGCACGAAGGAATAACCACCCTGCAGCAGCTATCTGGTTTTAGTGAAAAAGAGATTTTTAATTTACATGGTATAGGTCCGGCATCTTTACCGAAGCTTAGAGCTTCTTTGAAAGAAAGTGGTTTATCATTTAGAAATTAACTTCAATATCATATCAATCATATTCAGTAAATTCATCGAACAAACGAAATCTTAACCTGTTCGATTTCAGTTTAAGGTTCTTCCTCTCCAAAAAGAAACCCGAAGTCTCAGGATAACGGGTTCCGTTTTGGGAGGGAAAATACAAAATAGCACTATAATTAGCAGACCAATTCGCAAAGCGTTTTGGTCTCTTTCTTTTGTTGATATATCAAGGTATAACGTGTTTTAGTAATGGAAATAACAGTAGGAATAGCACTCCAAAAAACCAGTGGACAATGGTTATTGTCCAGCATAAAATTGATATGTTATTTAGTGTGCTAAAACCTGTGCTAAAAGTTATGGATGAAAGGAAGTTCTACAGAAAGTGACAGTTAAGAAATGGAACTATATCAAACCAAAAAACCTTAATGCGGAGCAACCTAATTGGTTAAATCTACCAAGGATAAAAATGCAATAAACAGCTATCACGTTTTGGGTTCAGAGATACAAAAAGTTAGAAAGCAAACTAATTAGCACACCAATAATATGGTGTGCTTTTTCATTGAATTTTTAAATCAGGATATTGGACAATTATGTTAAAATGGAAATAACAGTTATTCAATTAAAGGGCAGTTTAATGGAATAAGTATGATTAACTTTTATTGGAATTAAGTATATTTTTTTAAATTTGATTCTCATTTGCATAAGGGCGGTTTTTCCATTTAATAGATAAATCCTTAGCAGGATAATCTTATACATAAGCGAATTAGGTTAATGAAGGTCAAAAAAACGAGGTGTTCAAATGGAAATCATCTTTCTTACTGTCATTATTGGTGTAGTCGCTTTTTCTCTTTATAAAATTATAAGGAAAAACCGCAAGCTGCCAAGCAATGAATATACACCGGTAAACGACATAGACAATGGTCTTGTGCGGAATTATTCAAATGAAATACCAATGAGTGACACAAAACACGAAGCTCCATATGAAGAAAATGATCAAAAATTGACAAAATAAAAGCTGTAAATTCCTTATATGTAATTTTGAACTATTGGGGGCTTATCCGGAACAAGATAAGTCTCCTTTTTTATATAAATAGTATTGTTATTAAGATTCTCATTTGAAATAATTGGTATTATCTAATAGGGATTTCTCTGGTCTGAAAAGGAGCTTTCGATGGAAAAGTTAAAAATGAAATTAAACCTCCCTCAAATAATACTTATGAGCGTTTTTGCTGCCACTGTAGTTCCTATTTCAAATTCTCTTATAGACTGGGATAAAAGGATATATGCTGGGATTTTTGCTGGATTAACAACTATTGTCGGTGGACTAATGGCCAAGGTTATTATTAGGGATAATGATTAAATTTGAACAGGTATATAACTACATTATTGAAAAGCATTGGAGGAAATCAAATCAATGAACAAGGTCATAAATGTATACCATCTAGTTACCAAGAATAAAATGAGTCTTGGTCAGATTATTAACTTTGACAATAACGAATACAATACCTTGTTCCGGTTCTTTTTTGAAACAAATCAATTAAATGCTAAAGGCGAAACATTTGATCAGATCTTACAAAGTGGTATCTCCGATAATGGCTTGAAGTTGAATAAAGACGATGCTGTAGTAGCAGTAAAGTATATGGATCAAACAATGAGAGCTGTAAGAGAAGTTATAGTTGAAATCGTTAGACTAAAAGATTATCCTGAATATCCTTCACGGCTTTCTTGTTTGTATGCAGCTAAAACCTATAGTGATGTTTTGAAATGGAAAAAAATATTCGACTCGTACAATCGAAGAGTTTTGCAGATTGTTAAACTGCGTGTGGAGGGTAAATCATTTGAAGGGAACGGAAACCTCTTACCAAAAGAAGATGGGGTTCCTTTTTCACAAAAAATGAAACAAGCTAAAGAATATTGGCAAAACGGTGAAGAAAACGATTTACCGGAGCTTTTGGTAAATGGGAAAATAGAAGTTGTAGAAATTATTGAGGAATTTTAAAAACAGACTAGGTGATATCTTGAATTCTTTTATTAAACAATCGGGGGCGATTGCTTAACAAAGTGTTGTCTCTTCTTATTAAAGTAAAGGGCAAAATAATTTTGAAGATAATTGATAAAGGAGATTCCTTGTATGTTTAGTTTCATAAACAGAACAAAATTGATAAAAGATGATTTAAAAGGTATAGCGGAATTGATGTATAAGGATGTCTCAAACGATACTTGGGATCAAGAGAACCTTACAAAGAGAAATTTAGATTTCACTATTGAAAGTATTCGCTATATTGATATATATACAAAACGATTAATGACTTCGGAAGTTGGTACGACACTTTTAAATGATCATTTTGATATATTCGTGTTAAGACTAGGTGCATATATTGGAGAAGTAATAAAAAGGGATATTAATCAGGACTTTAAATGGTATGAGTTCTATTCTGTATATCATTATTCTTCTAAACTTAACGTCTTACACAAGTGTATTGAAGAAGAGGCAGCTCTTTACTCCAAAAAGAGAGATATAGTTATATTACCTCTGTCTGTGGTAGCACAATTCTTAAAAGGGAACCCCACATACACTAATTTCCTAACTTATGTAGAAGAAGTGATTAAGCAACATCGTAAAATAGCTTAACTAATGATAGCAGCACATTTCTATTTTCTATGTGAACCTGGACGATCACCAATTATAACTTTTTAACTCTTTGCCATGATTCAGTAATAGGGGGCTTTAGTAAAACTTGCTGCCACATTTGTTCAGGGTTAGTGGTAATGTATGCAAAATTCGGATGGGAAATATTAAAGGGTTGGGGACTCCATTGATAAACAACTTTATGATTTAGCTTGGTATGAAGCTAATAAAGTAACCAAATTGATTAATAATGGAGACTTTAAATTACTTGATTTAGCAAATGTTTATAAACGTATCTTAGAGAAAAAACCCAACTAATCTTATTCAACAATCGGGGGCAATTGCAGCATATTGTGATTGTCCCCTTTAATACATATAAAGAGGTTCTTAAATGGAGAATTGTATTGAGAAGAGCATAAAAATCCCATATACAGTTGGAAACTTAAAGAAATTATTGGATAACCTATGTAAAAAAGAAAACAGCTTTTCGCACTATGATTTTGTTAATTGGTGCGATAACTTAACAATGGTATTTGCTAACGACGAAGGTATTGAATTAGATGAGAATGTTTCAATGGCTATTGAAATAGCAAGAGATATTGAATGTCAATGGGATTTGTTTTTAGTAAATACATATTCATTAGAAGAATTGCAGAAATTAGACCATTCAAAAGAAAAGCTACCTGATGAGTGGTTTAAAGATTGGTTGAAGCAGTTAAACGAGAAGCGAAAGTGAAATCTTTATTAAGCAATCGGGGGCAATTGCTGAATATAGTTATCGTCCCTTTAGTTAAGAATTGGGCAGGATAGCAGAATAAAAAGTCCTTATGAACAAGATGAAGTTTAAATAGAGGAGGGTCTTGTATGCGATGTTTTGAGCACAAGGAAACATATGATTTAAAAGTTGAAGGTGACGTTGATACAGATCCTATTTGGTGTAATCAATGCGGCAGTAACTTTGATATTGAGGAAGTTCCTATTTCAGATGAGTTAAAAGATGAACTTATGAGATGGGTAATGATGTACGGTGAGTGGATTGACTGGGATAAAGATACTTTGCGTCCCGACGGAATTGAATTGGAAAACACTCATAATAAATTAGGTGAACAACTTACAGAAAAAGTGAAGAAAGAACTGAATACTAAATACAAAGTGACTTTTTCTCCTTCTTCGACAGCTAGGTTGTATTCTGGTTTAGATTTTTAATATCTAACTAAGGAGCCTGTTGTGATAACTCCGAAGCAGTTAAGGATCGTTTTTCAACAATCGGGGGCGATTGCAGCAAAGCGGATCGCCTTTTCTTATTGAGGAATTGGGCAGTTTAATGGAAGAGTGGGTTAAACTTTAGAGAAGATAGGGGAAGCAAATTTTGTTGGTATTTTTACTTCATATTTTAATCAGTTTTATCGTGTTAGGAATAGCATTACTTCTAGCTCAGATAGCGGAATTTAATAGCAGTAGAATGAATAAGATTACTGCTAGAATCTCATTATTTGGTTTGTTATTGGTGGGTACAGGTATATACGTTGGATCTAAATCGTCTCTACATATGTACTTTTATGTAACATTAGTACTTCAATTAATATTACTGTGTATACTTACTCTCATTTACCACCGGTTTAAAAAAGTAGGTCACACAACGATTATAAATATTTGTTCAATATTCTTGGTCGCTATCAGTTATATAGTTTATATCTACTATATTGTCTCAAGTTTTATCCATTATTAGAAAACAGACGCAATTGCTGCATTGAATATGAATAATTGCTATTTCGCAATCGGGGGCAATAGCTGAGGAGAGGATCGCTGCGGCGGCCTTTTTTCTGTTTTGCTATCAGGTGAGTTTTGTGAAGGAGGTAAGTTGATTGAAAGTATAGAATAGAAGTAAGAAAGTGGTCGGGGAGTGAGGTGCAAAATGATTAAGGTTGTTATATTTGATTTAGATGGAACTTTGTTAAATAGAGATGAATCAATAAAGGTATTTATTCATAAACAATATGAAAGATTGAATAAATGGGTTAATCATACAACTAAAGAGAAATATACTAAACGATTTATAGAACTCGATAACCGAGGATATGTTTGGAAAGATAAAGTATATCAACAACTTAAGGAAGAGCTTGAAATTACAGGTGTAACCTGGGAGGACTTACTTCAAGATTATATAAGCCAGTTTAAGAATAATTGCATCCCCTTTCAAAATCTATTTGAAATGTTGGAGGAATTGAGGAATAAGGACTTTATCTTGGGGATGATTACAAATGGAATTGGGCAATTTCAAATGGATAATATAAAGGCTTTAGGTATTGAAAAATATTTTCAAACTATCTTAATATCGGAATGGGAAGGACTAAAAAAACCAGACCCCAATATCTTTTTGAGAGCTTTAAAACAACTCGATGTTCCGCCGAATCAAAGTGTTTATGTTGGCGATCATCCCGAAAATGATGTACAAGCTGCTCAAAACGTAGGAATGAAAGCAATATGGAAAAAAGATATTCACTGGAAGCATTTCACGCCAAGTTTAATGATTGATGATTTAGGGGAACTGCCTTTAATCATATCCAATGTAAGTGAAAATAATAAAGTATATCGTTAAGTCAATGGGGGTTTGTCAGGAATAACTCCCTTCAGTGAAATAATTTATCTTCCGCAATCGGGGGCGATTGATGAAAATGATTTCAGCATTCGACCTTGTAATCTACAAGGATGTTGAATTAATTAGGGGGAATTTTTATGTTCGTAGTTAATGTAGAAGGTGCCATTCATAACGACGATAGATGGCTTCTTATCTTGAGGAGCGAAAATGAGGAACACGCAGGAGGTACTCTTTCACTGGTCGGCGGAAAATGCGAACTTGAAGGGTTTTCAACAGATATTTTAGAAAGAACTTTAAAAAGAGAAATTTTTGAAGAAGTTGGCTGCGAAGTTACAGATCTCAAATACGTGAATAGTTCTTCTTTTGTTACTGAATCAGGCATTAATGTGATTGATATTGTTTTTCTATGTAAACATAAGTCGGGGGAGCCTTATCCTAAATGCAGCCAAGAAGTGGATGACATTATTTGGTTAACTACTTCTGAGATTCTTGCCAATACTGAGCTGCATGAATATTTAAAAAACAATATCAAACAAGCCGAGAGAGTATTACAAGAAAATTCCTACGTTAGTTGATAGTAATACATATTCCATTATAGAGGGCGATAGCAGTAAAGAGGATAGCCTTTTCTTATTGAGGAATTAAGAAATCGTATATAAGCTAAAAAGTACGGAGAATCAAAAATAAACCCGGCAAAGCATTATCCTGACGAACATTGAAGATATATAGATCTTATAAGATTTCAATTTTAAGAAGTGACTATGGCAGCAACCAAGGTTACAATTTCTCAAATCTTTTTTGTCTTATAAGCGCTAAAAGGTTTTCTACCTATTAAGAGGAGAGTTCTGCCTTTAGGTTTATTTTATTTCTAGTAATTGATTTTTTAAAATAAAACGTTTTCCACTAATTTCTTTATCATTAATTTTCAAATCAGAAGTAGCTGCACTAATATAATAAGTTCCTTTTTCTTTAATTAATGGACGTACTTCTTTAATTACAGAATGATTTCTTTGTATTTTTTCTGTCAATAGGGATTTTTCAGAATCAGGTATATTTTTGTAAACAACCTCGTTTTGTTTATCTTTAATAATAATATAATCTATAGTATTACTTCCGTGAGTCAATAGTACTTCATCGGTGCCAATATAATCTAATTTTAACTCGATCAAAAACTCTTCATTCTTAGTAGTTTTTTGGTGATAAATTAGTTGGAATTGTAAATTGTCTTTAACTACTGACACTTTTATTGTGTCATTCTCTGAAAATGAACATCCTGATAAGAGTATGATAAATACAATAAAAATTACTACATTAAATTTACTATTAATATTTATTGACCTCCCTTTTGTTAATTAAAAAACAAGTTTTAAATCCTTTGAATAAAAGTATGCGGTTGTAATTATTTATTGTACATCTCCGATACCCTTTGGGTTGCTTATAACCATAATTATACAATAAAATCTAGTGAATGAAGATCGATTTTAGAATTTTTTGGAATTATTATAATAAGCCATAGTGAAAATAGCTATTCCATTAAAGGGGGCATTAATTGAAGAAGGATTAATGCTCTTTTTGTTGAAATTCAATAAAATAAAAAATGAGTAAGACATCAGGAGGAAAAAACTTTGAGTAATGAGGAAAAGGTTAAAATAATTTTTGTTTTTGCATTATTTAGTTCAATTGGTACTTTTATAGTAGGTGAAATTGGACTTTTCTTAGGAGTTATTATAGGGACTCTGTATATGATACTTATTGAGCTATCTAAGATTTCTTCTTATTTAAAGGAACTATCTTCTAAAGATATTTAGATTATTGCCTTGGAATATAAATCAAATCCTTATTACACAATCGGGGGCGATAGATGAAGATTCTCGCCCCGATTTGATGTTAATGATCAGATATTGAGTTGGCGATTTCAGCTAATACTTCTTTTGCGTCTATATTCACTTCATCAGGAATGCTCAAAATGTATTGGAAGCCAAACTTTTCAACCACCAATTGATTAAAACCTCTTACCCTTTTTGAAAAAATAGCATTGCTGCCGTCCCTCAATGTAACGATTTGTGTTATGTGTTTATCTTTAAACTTAATACCGTTTCTAACCGGCCTAACTGATAAACTGTAAGTATGTTTAGGTTTATCTTCATTTACATAAACAACTTCAAACTGGTCATTGAGGTTTCCATCTAAATCAGAAAACCGGCCAAAACTATGAGTAAATGTTATTGGCGGTAGCCTGTTGGGTAGTACAATTTTCTTTTTGAAGTGCTCACTACTGATTTGAAGTTCCTCATAGATGTATCCGTAACCAATCTGAAAATAATCACTCGAGGTCCTATCAATACTATCGCTTGCATTCGCCGACTTAATTAAAGGTCCAATAAATAAAAGGCAGACTAGCACAACGATCCTAATAATAACCACTTCCTTTTACTATTTTTAGTTGAAGTATTCAGGATATTATTTGCTTAAATTGAATATGTATGCTGAATTGCATTATTCAACAATCGGGGGCGATTGCTTAATAAAGTGTCGTCTTCCCTTATTGGAAAGGCAGTTTAAAGAAATACCTATTATTGGAGATCTATACTTAGTGCCAATGAATTAAGGAACGACAATTACAAGTAAATGAGGTGAATAGATGAACGTCATAAATTTAATTAAGAAAACTGAGAGGCAGTTTAGATTCACTTTGTTAATCGTGTTTCTAACTTTAATTATTCTGCATTACATTACTTTTAATTTCTCACCTGAAGTGATTTCATCTATTGTTGGGACAATGTTCATTAGTACATTATTGGCTGAGTATTTCTATTTTCGATTACTTAACAAATTAAAGGACCTAAAGTGAAATTGCCCGTGCATTTTGCATCCCATAAGTATTCTACAATCGGGGGCAATTGCTGCAAAGTGGATCGCCTTTTATTTTTGGGAAATGAGCAATTCAATGAGCAAGGGGGATTGTCTAAATAGAAAGTTCATACACTGATTATCGGAGTGATAGCATTGAAAAATTCCCCATTTTATGTAGTGTACTTTCAGTCAGCTTAGGTGTTTTTATTTGGTATCTAATATTAGTTGCCATTAAATTAGAGATTATAGTGGGAGTTATAATAGTCCAACTTATAGTATCAGTTATAGGCCTCTTTAGAAAAAGTGAAAATAAAATTCTTATTTCTATCGGAATTATTCTAAGTATTTCACCAGTAATAGCTTACTTTTATTTATGATTAAGTTAACATTAATCAGGATTAAAGCCATTCATTCTTCGACAATCGGGGGCGATTGCTTAACAAAGCGTCACCTCTTCTTATTAAAGTAAAGGGCCAGATTGTTTAGGAATCTTGTATAATAAACTCAAAAGTTTTTTCAGATAGAGGGTAAAAAAATGGATAAACAAACAGCCAAAAATATTAGAGAAAATTTAAAGGCTGATTGTACGAAGTGCTTTGGACTTTGTTGTACAGCGCTTAATATTGTAGCATCAAGTGATTTTCCGATTAACAAACCGGCAGGTACTCCTTGTATGAATTTGCGGTCTGATTACAGTTGCCAAGTTCATAGCCAGTTAAGGGATAAAGGATTCAAAGGCTGTACAGTATTTGATTGTTTGGGTGCTGGACAAGTCGTTTCTCAAGTTACTTTTAACGGTCAGAGTTGGAGAGAAAACCCAGACATTGGGAAGAAAATGTTTCAAGTTTTTCCCATCATGGAGCAAATTCATGAAATGATTGGATACGTGGCAGAAGCTCTGTCTTACGATATACCGGATGATTTAGCTGACAAGTTGGGAAAACAGTTAAAGGAATTGCAGGCTTTAACGAAGTTGGACGCAGATAATTTATTGTCACTTGATCTAGTGATGTACCGATTTTCTTTAAATGAGCTGCTTACTTTAGCGAGTGATTTTGTTAGGAAAAATATAATTGATAAAATACCTGGTGTTCGGAAAATTAAAGAGTTTGACCATGCAAGAGCTGATTGGATGGGCAAAAAGTTAAAAGGAAAAGATTTAAGAGCGACTGATTTTAGGGGAGCCTATTTGATTGCTGCGGATATGGGAAATACAGATTTAAGGGCAGTCAATTTTATTGGTGCAGATTTGCGAGATGTTAATATCAGCGGCGCTGATTTGTCCACCAGTATGTTTTTGACTCAAATGCAAATTAATTCGGCTAAAGGTGATGTAAAGACAACATTACCCTCCCATATACATCGACCTTCTCATTGGATTAACTAATCTTATTCATGTTTGTGTATTGAAAGAGCCTATTTGAAGATGGTATTACAATCAGTCTTATTCAAGAATCGGGTGCGTTTGCCGCAAAGTGGATCGCCATTTCTTATTTAGGTATTGGTGGAAGAAGATATACATTAAAGTAATAATAAATAACTGGGGGAGTTATGATGTTCCCTATTGGTGAACAGCCGGAGTTTATTAAAGATTTAAATGATGTTGATACTACAATAGTTGAAATAGCTCTTCAAGGTAAAACAAATAACCTTGAGAAGTTGATAAACTACCAACACCTTGAAACGGTTTGGTTATTTAATGTTAATCAGGCAGAGTTTGACCTGATACTTAATCTTATTAAGCCAAAGGTTCTTTGTATATATGGGATGAAGGTAGAGAGATTAACTGCATTAGAACTATTAAGTACTACAGAGCAAATCTATTTGTGTTGGAATACAAAAGCGGATAAACTGTGGGATTTGTCTAAGAACACAGCACTTAAAACTCTGTCGATTGAGGATTTCAAGAAATTAAACAGCGTATATGAATTGAAAAATCATACAGCTATTGAATCCTTACGTTTATCAGGTGGAGTATGGAACACTCTAAATTTAGATACTCTTGAGCCATTAAAAGGAATGATTCGCCTCGATTCTTTAAGTCTGCTCAACATTAGAGTGAGAGATGAATCTCTAGAACCATTAACTCAACTTAAGAATTATCGAACTTAACAATATCAAATCAGTTTCCAACAGAGGAATATGCAAAATTGTCCATCGCTCTAGCTGATACTAAATGCGATTACTTTCAGCCATATGTAGTATTAGATGATCCGATAGATGGGAAAGACATAATGGTTATTGGAAAACGAAAACCTTTTCTAAATTCAGTAGCTGACCACAAGAAAATTGAAAAATACACTTCACAATTTAAAGCTTTTCAAGAGAAATTTATCAGTTTGTTTTAATTTCAATTATTCCATTATAGGGGGCTTTAATGGAAGAAGGATCATAGAAATGATCAAACTTTATTCTAAAGTAACATGCATAAACACCCTTTTTTTTATGCAGCCAACCGGCTTCTTCCGCAGCTGAAAACGTTGATCTAGCAGCCTTGTATAAAAACGTGCATAAATGATAAATCCGGACAGTGAAAAACCCCTTGATTACCAAGGGGTTTTCTTTTTTGCAACTTCCTCTAGGTTTTATTATGTAAATTAGAAATGAATATTGTATTCATGAGAAACTAAACTCCTAGTATTTAGCTATTATAGTTATCTTACACTGGAACTATTTCCTACTAATTCACCTAAATTATCTAGATCTTTTGAAATATTTAAAATGACTAAATATCTCCATTCGTTATTAATTTTTCCTAAGGATGTAACCTGATGAACCTCAACTATATCATTCTCATATTCTTTATTAAAATGACAAATCTCATGTAATGTTGAACCTAGATCAGTATTGTCCCAATTAGATACATCTAACTGGATAAATACTTGGTTTCTTTTTATATTCATCGTTTTCTCCTTACTTAGAATGCTAATGGAAATTGCGTACTCTTTGAAGCATCTTTTTTAATTAGGGGTAGCACCACCATTTCGCGGATTTACAACGCTAAGCGTTTATGTCAAAAAGTATGCTATATGACAACCCTAATATCCTTTGAATTCATTATGTCTAGAAGCCTGCATTTAAGTTATGCAATATTTTATTTGATTAAGGGACTTTATGACATATGGAGATTAGGAAGATTCTCTTAACGTTGTCATATCAAGAGATTTTTGGGTTCTACACCCCTTAGCGTTGTAATCTGCGTTTCGCTGGCAGGACCCCTATTACTATAGCAAATTTATCGGGAGAAGCGTAGAGCCATTCCGATAAATTCAGGAAAACTTTAAGGTCAATATGTCTAGGACAGTGTCTTAGTGTCCTAGACTATTTTGAAACCATAAGGGAGGGCTAAATACTAAACAAGTGATTACGATTGTTGTTTCTGATGTTGGTAAAATCGATGAGATAATAAGAACGTATGCAGTTTAGTCAAGAGACGATATGGTGTAATATGGTAATGTGTAGTTATTAATACGAGGTCTTATTAAATCCTGTTATATGGAAAATTAGATTATGAATAAAATAAAGATGGGGGAACAATATGAGCCAAAAATCTAAACCTACAGAATTAGATATATTTAAAGACAGTACCAATGATGGTGAAATAATTGAGCGTAATAGCTCAAAAAACAGTCCTACTTTCAGTAATGGGTCAATTGGAAAAGAACTTGCAGCTACAGCAGCAATAGAAATTGCTAAAGCAGCAGCACCAGTTGCCATAGAAATGATAAAAGGAAGAATCGATGATGATCGAGAGGAAAAGAAGAAAATTAGAGAAGACAGAAGAACAATTCTGCAGAAGGAATTCAATAACTTAATAAAAAATATTGAAGAAGAAGAGGAGTTTAATCTTCCACAATCGGTGGCTATTGTGTAATATCGGTTTTCACCCTTTGACGTTCAGAATATAGCGAGGAGAAAATAATGATTACTGATAAAAAGATTCACCGAGCTTTTGGAGTTTATGGCATTTACACCGATGGCAATAAAATACTAGTAATCAATAAGAACAGAGGACCTTACATAAATCGTTATGATCTTCCAGGAGGAAGTTTAGAAGATGGTGAAAGTCTGACAGGAGCTTTAAAACGAGAATTTCTTGAAGAGACTGGTATTGAAGTGAAAATAGAAAAGAACTTAGGTATTGCAGATTTTATGTTGCCTTGGGATTGGAATGATTGTGAATTTGTCCATCACATTGCAGCTTATTATTTGGTTGAAAAAGTCCGTGGTAATATAAATAATCCTCATCAGTTTGAAGGTCAAGACTCTCTGGGTGCGTTGTGGTTATCAGAAAAAGAAGCAAATATTAATAATGCATCTCCACTAGTTCTTAAAGCATTTAGGTGGTTAAAGGAAAGTGTATTTGATCAGGATATTGAGGTTTATAATGATTGGAAAATGAAAATGTAAGATATTCAGCAATCGGGGGCGATTGCAGCAAAGCGGTACGCCTTTTTTTTGAAGCATTGGGCAGCGTTTATGATTTTATAGGAAGTCAGCTTTGATTAAATATAATTCTATTATGGTGGTGTAAAGGGTTGAGTACAATAATTCAAGCAATTATAGGTTCTGTATTTGTTCATTTGATTTATTTTCTAATCACGTTTGTAATGGAATATATAAAGACTAAAAGATATGTCCCAGATATAGATAGTGCTTGGGAGAGTGTTAATGAACTTCCAAACGAAGTAGAGTTTGGAAGAACAGTCTCACCGGTATTTTTCTTTGGGTCTTTCGTGGGAGTATCGGTAATTTGCGGCTTAATAATTTATGTATTGAAACAAGCTCTTATCTAACTGAACTAAAATGAACCACTCTCTTCGATTATAGGGGGCTATTGCTGCAAAGTAATTTGCTTTGGTCCTTCTAATTAACTAGTTGAAGGTGTTAATCCAAGGAGGGTTAAGGCCTTTTTTGTTGAAATCTTTGAATGTCGTTATCAAATTCCTGAACGAACCTAAAGGGGTGATGAAATTATGAGTGATATGAAATTGGTAAGGGGAAAAGTCAACTCCTTTAAAGAGTTTATGGAAACTATCTGTAAGATCACTAAAATTCAATCAACTTTGGTGATTGGAATAGATGGATGTGGCGGCTCAGGGAAAAGTACATTTGCTGATAAAATGAAAGAAGTACTCCCTAATATAACAATTGTACATAATGATGATTTTTACTTTCCTTCATCACAAATTATAAAAAAACATCCTACACAAAAGCCAGTCGGTGCAGACTTCGATTGGAAACGTCTTTTAGATCAGGTACTGGAACCAATAAGCCAAGGGAGAGAAGGACAATATCAGCGATACGATTGGGAAACTGATTCTTTAGCAGAATGCCATACTGTGCCTGTAGGGGGTAATGTCGTAGTTGAAGGTATATATACCACTCGTCAAGAACTAGAAAATAAATATGATATAAAGATATGGATTGATTGCCCTAGAGAGATAAGGCTATCAAGAGGTATTAAAAGAGATGGAGAAGACGCTCGTGAATTGTGGGAAGATAATTGGATGATATCAGAAGATATTTATCTGGAAGAGCAAAAACCATTCCAAAGAGCAGATTTTGTATTCAGTGGGACTAAGTGAACTTTCAACAATCGGGGGCGATTGCAGCAAAGTGGATCGCCTTTTCTTATTGTGGATTTGGCAGGGTAGCTCAATAGGTAATGATAGGATTCATAAATCTCAAACAGGTGTAGGTAGGTAAAAGAAGAATATGGACAAATGAAAAGGCACGTAACTTATATTATTTAGGATTAGAAAATTTCGAGAATCCGGATTATGAAAATTCCCTAAAATGCTTTATTGAATCCAATAAATTAGATGAACATTCACGTACTTATGCGAGAATTTATGAATGTTTAAAGAAGTTACGAAAAAATAAAGAAGCTAAAGCCTTTATAGTGTCACTTTGACTGATAATTTGCGTATATTTTAAGTGTTATTTTGCACATCCAACTATAAAAACCCAGCTATCTTCACATGAGAAATTAGCTGGGTTTCTTAATATTTACATCCAATTATTTATAGAATTGATTTGTAATTAAAGCGCTTCTGAGGCTTGACTAACCAATGAGACAAGCTGGTCGAAATCAATCGTATCCCCTTTGCGGAGCTTCATTGTCTTTCTTTCTGGAGGTCCATCGAACATGCCTTCTACAAGATACAGTGTGACGGCATTAAAAATTGTAAAGCTGACTGCTGCTTTTGATATCGAGATAACAGCAGCGTACTTTCCGTTCTTTAAAAAATGTGGCTTTTTGTATTGAATGCGTTCATGTACATTTGGTATGGCCTTGTGGACAACTTCCCTCAGATTAGTGGCAAGTTCTCCCTGCCAGGGTTCTTTTAATGCATCAATAAAATCAGTTATTTCTTGGTTCATTTTTACACACACTCCTTTTCATAGGGTTTATATACTGCCTGAAAAATCTTTCTTGAATAAAACAAATAAACTTTTTGAAATTGACATTATAAATTTTTCAACATATTAAGCTGATCTTGTAAAGAGGCTTCCATCGCCTTTATTCCAGGGTCTTGTATGGACTCTAGTTTCTCTTTTAGACTTCGTAATTCTATCTCGTACTTGCCTCTCACCTTTGGAACCGGCATTCTTAGCGCCAAGTTTAGCGCCTCGTCCTCCGTACTCACATTAATCAACATATATTCCATGGTAAGGTCTTGATTTACCGGAAACGGGCCTGCCAATACCTGTGGTTTTCCACCTTTCTTTGGATACGTTATTCTTAACCCGGTTGAACTTGGCTGAAGCTCTTCATCGGCAAGAAGTGCACCTTTTTTAGCCAGTGACTTCTTATACGAAATCATTGCCTCGCGGTAATCCTTTCCGTCGGCTAGCCCCGCCTCCGAGTACTCTGTGGCTTTGACAATCAATAAAAATCTCATTGTTTTCCCTCCTCGTTTAAGTTGGAAGAATTGAAGAGCAGAATAGACTGCTCAACTATTCCTTTACCAGCACGACGAATAAGGAATGAGATAATCGACAAGGAATGAGTAATAATTTTATGTAAATGTTCCTTTTCCACATTCCATTGCGCGATTTAGTAGAAGGGTTCGTTCACGTTCATTCTGGGTTAGTGATGCAGCACGTTCAAATTCTGTCCGAGCTTCATTGTACCGCCCTAGCTTCATCAGGAGATCCGCGCGAACACTCGGCAATAGATGATATTTCTTTAAGGTTGGGTCAGCATTCAACTCGTCTACAATCTGGATGCCAATGTCCGGACCAAATGCCATGGATATAGCAACTGCCCGGTTTAATTCTACGATTGGCGAGGGCATTACAATCGATAGCGCTTCGTAAAGAGCAGCAATTCGTGGCCAATCTGTCTCCTCTGGAGTCGGTGCCTGAGTATGGCAAGCAGAGATGGCTGCCTGCAATGAATATGGCCCAAGTGTACGCCCTAACTTCCGGCTGCGCTCCAGTGCTGCCAAACCACGGCGAATCAATAATTGATCCCACTGTGCCCGGTTTTGATCCATAAGAAGAACAGGTTCTCCTTTCGAATTAACTCGAGTTTTGAACCGGGAAAATTGAATTTCCATTAAAGCAACTAGTCCATGAACTTCCGGTTCATTAGGCGCGATCTCGGCAAGGACACGTCCGAGTCTCAGTGCCTCTTGGCATAGTAAAGGACGGATCCAGTGGTCCCCGGAAGTTGCTGAATATCCTTCATTAAACATAAGGTAAACCACTTCAAGTACGGTCGACAGGCGATCATTAAGTTCCTCTCCAAGAGGTACCTCAAAAGGAATCTTTTTTTCGTTAAGGGTTCTCTTAGCACGGACAATTCTCTGAGCAATGGTTGATTCCGCGACGAGGAATGAACGCGCAATTTCTTCCGTGTTAAGTCCGCATAACAGGCGCAGTGTCAAGGCAACTCTGGCATCCTGTGATAATACTGGATGACAGGTCATAAAAATCAGACGAAGGAGATCGTCACCAATCTCCCCATCCAGAACATGATCTATGTCTTCCTCAGTATATAAATCCGTATTTTTAGCAATCTCTACATACTTTTGATCACGAATCTTCGTTCTTCGCAAAAGATCAATCGCACGCCGTTTCGCCGTCGTCATCAGCCATGCGCCAGGATTATCTGGTATCCCAGCATGCGGCCATTTTTCAAGAGCAATCACCAAGGCATCTTGAGCCAGATCCTCTGCAAGACTAACATCCCGTACCATTCTGGTTAACTTTGCAATGAGTTTTGGTGATTCTATTCGCCATATCGCTTCAATTGTTCGTTGTGTTTGGGGCGAACTCACGCCTTTTTTCGCTCTTCTACATGTTTTCGAAGTGCTGCTTCTTTTTCCAGGAATTCTGGATTATCTGTCAAGTCAACTGCCTCAAATACCTGCCTAAGCTCAATTTCTCCCTGTCCAAATCCATGTGGATCCGGCATCCTTAATGCCCATTCAATAGCTTCTTCTCTTGATTTAACTTCAATCAAGGTATATCCCGCAATTAATTCTTTTGCCTCCGTAAACGGACCGTCAATAATCTTTGGTTTATCACCTGGTTCCGGATAGGAAATCCTTATACCGTTTGAACTAGAATGTAGACCATCTCCTGCTAATAAAACACCTGCTTTCACCAATTCTTCGTTATACTTCTGCATCGCCTTAATAAGCTCCGGGCCAGGCATTTTTCCTTCCTCTGAGTCTGTAGTCGCTTTTACAATCATCATAAATCTCATAAGTAATTACCTCCTATTTTATGGTGAAGCTTCATTCTAATCGGTATAAAATCGCATCAAAAATCCGCTTCTATTTATACAACAGATACCAGCTTGTTAAATCGACAACCTAAACTATTTTTTCCATATTTTTTTGTAAGAATTTTTGCCACATTAATGATTAGCCGAAAAAAATACGGCAAGCTCCGGTGATATCTTTTTTGTATCAAGTTTCTTAGTATGGCCGAGCCCCTTTTTACTCAACAATTGCGCATTGGGGAGTACGTTTGCCAATGCTTGAGCACTATGGCGAAGAGATGCAGGGCTCTCTGTCCCTTCTAATACCAACGTTGGCATCGTAACACTGCTCCACCATTCAGCAGACAATTCCTTTCCTTCTATATAGCCATCCAACACTGCAGCATCATATGGAAGCGTATGTGCAACCGCCATAAGCTTAGACCACACACCCGGCATAATGCGCATCATGCTGACAACAAATGATGGTGCCCCCATGCCCTTGCTCATAAAGTACTTGATGGCTTCAGCTCTGTTATCTTTGGAAATAAGTTCAGTAGTATACCTCATAAAATCTTTCGGCGGCTTACGGTCCTCCGCTTTAACCACGAAAGGAGGTTCGTGCAGAGCCAATTTAGTAATGTTTAACCCTTTCTTTGCGGCTAGCAGGGCAAGAACAGCTCCCGAAGATAATCCCCAAACATATGCCGACCCACCGGCTTCATCAATCAAAGCCTGAAGATCTTCAATTTCTCGCTCAACATCATATGGCTTTGTATCACCGCTATCTCCTCGGCCACGTCGGTCGTAGTTGTAAACCGTGAAGTACTCGGACAACAAATTAGCCAGCTCCACCTGCTGCGGAAATTTTCGGTAGCTGAAGGCACCTGCTACCAGGATGAGAGCTGGTCCTTGGCCATCTTTGTCATAAGCGATTTTCGTTCCGTCTTTTGAAGTAACTAAATACATTAATTTTTCCTCCTTTGTCGTTGTAACTGATTTTTCAGATATTTAGCTTCCAATATTCACAGATTATATCCGTTTCTAATTAGACGACGAACCACTATAAGCAAAATCGACACATCCGCAAAAAAAATTTTATAAATTTTCTTTGCTAAAAATATTGAATTAATTGGATACTTAAAAATTCCATTTCATCTTATATACTCCAATTGTGTAATATTCCCTTTAAAAATTGGGGCCATTTTACAATATTAGATATTTGATTAAACGGATTTTATTGCTGAACAAAGTTAAAAAAGTACACATTTTATTATTTGTTCCAAAACTCGTGCTTGGCAGAACAGTCATTATCACAAAGCAGCTACTGAAATTTACATAGTACAGTCTGGCTGGATTGTTTACGGGGAGATAGACCTTAATAGGAATTGTAAATTGAATTATTTAAAAGAGGGAGAAAGTGTAACCGTCTCACCATTAGTCCATCACAACGTTTTTATGTCATCCAACTCGATTGGTCATACGATTAAATGCGGGAAAATAGACAGCACTGCTGATTTGTTTCCTTCTGATGAGTTAGACAATTACACAAAATCCTTTTCAGAAGCCGATTTAGGTAAACTGTTTGTTAAGAAATAGATCTCTATTGAGCTATCGGGGGCATTTATCCAAGAAGGGATTGACGTTGAAGGAGGCGTAGTATGACTATCGTATTTGAAGAAACTATCCAACTAGAAGCTCAATCAGTCAAAGCATTGTATGATGATGTAAAATGGATAGCCTATACTAATGATATGGCCAGGTTGATGGAAGCAATTAAAAACTCTCTAAGTGTTATCACAGATTGGGATAGTGGAAAGTTAGTAGGGTTAATTAGAGTGGTTGGAGATGGAAAGACAATCATTTATATACAAGATATTTTGGTGTTAAGGGAATATCAAAGTAAAGGGATTGGCTCTAAACTTCTTGAATTACTGTTATTAAAGTATAAAGACGTTAGACAAAAAGTATTATTGACGAATGATGCAGCAGATGTAAGAGCTTTTTATGAAAAGCACGGATTTTCCTCTTGTGATAAAGGGGACTTAGTGTCATTTGCAATGTTAGGTTAATGAATGCTTATCAGCAATCGGGGGCGATTGCAGCAAAGCGGATCGCGTTTTCTTATTGAAGAAATAGGCAGGCTTCTGGAAGAAGAAAATTATGTGACCTACAAATATTGGAGAGTTAAATGATGGATAGCCTTTCGAAAAGGACAGAGATAACTCTTGATGAAGAGATTGAAGAACAGGAATTTGTTGAGCAAATTTCTCGTTTTTATAAGAAAGGATGTTACATATATGCGATTATTCCAGAATATGAAAAAGAGCTGCTTAAAGAACTTTCTACAAAATTCATTGCAGTTAAATCCATTCCGTTATCCCGTATTTTCATTTGGGATACAGGACATTTAGGTTATATAAAGGGCAGTCAAAAACAATTTTTATATGAATGTTATTTACGGTCAACGACAATGGATTACATCGTTTTTTCCGAAGCAGATGTATCTGAGCATTTACAAACGATAAACAAGAAAAACAAAGATATTTATAAATTATTTGAATTAAATAGGATTCCCCATATAACCATAGGTCCCGATGGTCGATGGCTAAATATCATTGAATATAATTAATCTTTGTTCAATTGTAGGGGGCGATTGCAGAATTGGATAGGCTTGATGAATAAGGTTCTATTGTTAAATGCGATTCGGAGGAAAGGGATATGAAATTAGAAGTAGATAAATTCTTATGTTCAGCAATATCCTATTGTGAGTTAGTTGAAAATTATAAGTTTAATACCGACAAAAATAAATTAAATCAATTTCTCATTTCTGTTTCATCTCTGTATGCAGAAGTAATGTTTCTTCCTGAAGTTGAGTCTGAAAATGATGAAGTATCCGACTTGAATTTTGATTTACCAGATGTGAACCTTGAAAAAAATGAGACATATTGGGTAGTCTTTGAACCATACACACTCGAAGAACCTATCCGTGGAAGCTTAACTGATGACTTCATAGACATTTATAAAAATATTAAAGAAGGGGTTTTATTATACCAAAGAGGCGAACAATTAGAAGCAATTTGGCATTGGAAATACAACTTTGAAATTCATTGGGGTAAGCACGCTTTGAACGCAATGCGTGCTTTCCATTCGATAAATTTTTCTTAAACAATCGGGGGCAATAGCCAAAGATTAAAAATTCTTAGGGCAGCTTTTTCTTTATGCAACTATTGGGCAACATTGCTGAACAATATAACATATAAAAAAATAGGATTGGTGGGCGTGAATGTGATCATATTTATTGATGATTTGTCTGGTGCGATCTATGATTTTATTAAGTTTATTTTCAAAAGTATATGTTACATTTTAGCTGGAATGTTAATTGTCGGAGTACCACTTTATGCAATCGTATTTGTTTTTAGGTTATTCAATTAAAGGGGCGTTAATCCAAGAGGGGTTGACGCTCTATTTATTGAATTAATTATGACAAAGGTATTAAACCATATAAAACTAATTTCTAACTTTCAGCGAGGGCAATTATGAACGATTACGTAAAAACAATGAGAAAATTTATTGGACAAGAAACCTTACTAACTGTAGGTTGTGGAGCCATTATTGAAGATGAACAAGGGAGAATTCTGTTACAACAAAGAACAGATTATGGAATTTGGGGAATACCTGGAGGCTTACTCGAACTTGGAGAAACTTTTGAAGAAGCTGTTCTAAGAGAAGTTCTTGAAGAAACAGGTCTGTCATTAAATAAATTAGAGCTTTTTGGCATTTATTCAGGAGTAAAGGGATTTTCTAAATACTCTAATGGTGATCAAGTTTTCAGTGTTCAAATCATTTTTCATACAACAGATTATACTGGCATTTTAACAACTAACAATGAAAGTAAAGAAATAAGTTTTTTGCATCAGAACGAATTACCTGAAAATATAAACCCTCACCAATCTCCATTTATTTTAGATTGGGTGAATGGAGTTCAAGCACCAATTATAAAGTAAACTGCTGCCTTTTCTAATATTTTCTGTCTATTGATGAATAATCGGATTTAATTTTTTTTTCCTTAATAGGGAGATTATAATTTTATTCAACAATCGGGGGCGATTGCTTAACAAAGTGTCGCCTCTTCTTATTTAAGTAAAGGGCCATATTGTGGAAGATGGAACCAAAGCTGGGGGACTGTTTTTGATGGAATGTGAGAATTACACTTAAACTTAAAATCTGGTTTAAGAAGTATCGGTTATTTTATATTCATTTTTTTTGCTAAACTTTGAAAGTAATCAGTCATTTTAAAAGGGGAGAAAAATAATGTCTCAATCACTAATCTTTGATATGGATGGAACACTATTTCAGACAGATAAAATATTAGAATTATCACTTGATGATACTTTTAACTATTTACGGTCACTAAATTTATGGGATACAGATACCCCTATTGATAAATACCGTGAAATAATGGGTGTACCTTTGCCAAAAGTTTGGGAAGCTTTGTTACCTAATCATTTAAATGAAGTAAGGAAACAAACCGATTCTTATTTTCTAGAAAGACTAATTGATAACATCAGTAGAGGAAAAGGAGATTTATATCCAAATGTGAAGGAAGTTTTCAGTTACTTAAAAGAAAACAATTATTCAATTTACATAGCTAGTAATGGCTTAGTGGATTATTTACAAGCAATTGTAAGTTATTATGATTTGGATAATTGGGTCACTGAAACATTTAGTATTCAACAAATCCAAACGCTCGATAAAGGAGATTTAGTTAAAACAATTTTAAAAAAATATGACATCAGAAATGCAGCAGTCGTCGGTGACCGTCTATCTGATATAAATGCTGCTAAAGATAATGGTTTAATTGCAATTGGATGTAATTTTGATTTTGCACAAGCGAACGAACTTGCTCAAGCAGATTTTGTAATAGATGACTTAATTGAGCTAAAAACAGTATTACCAAAGGTAAAAATAGTTAAGTGAACAGGTGCTTTTCATAACATCTGTAGATCCTATACCTTAAATATCAATCTTCCATAATAGGGCGCGTTTATGGAGTAACAAAAAGCACGAGTTTTAGAACAAATATATTATATTAGGTTTAAGAAATGTTGACAGGTTGCTTTTTAAATTTTGTTACGATCGGGCGCGATTGCATAATAAGAGGATTTTTTGTAGACCTATAATTATCTTATATGAAAGCCGTATCCATTTGTCGATACGGCTACTTTATTTCATTTTTAAGAAAGGATAAGATAATACTAATCCTAATAAATATAAAATTACTAAAAAGTAAACGGGAAGTAAATGTATAAAGGTTGTATATCCAATATATATATGCGTTCCGATCCCCGCTATAAACGCAGGTAATGCCCCGACAGCAAGGGTATTCCAAACCCAACGTTCCCCTTGTCTGAAACCCCACAAGGAAAGCATTAGAACAAGCAAACCAACACTTACAAGGGCACTGCCAAACCCTGCTCGGTCATGTGCGATAACAGGAATCAAGTTGTTACTAATACTATCTAACATTTGAGGTGACATACACAAGAAGCTTAAGTCAGTTGACACAAAAACTTTGGATACACCTATTGTAGAAATAACTATACCGCCTACTAATATCAAAAACCCTAGTATAATAAACATGAGCTGTCCATAAAGCCCGTATTGCCAAGCTCTATCGTTCTTCCCATGAATGGAATATGGGGTACCTGTGACTCCTTTTCTTTCCCTAAAGCTAAAATAATATATCGGCAATAGGAAAAGCCAAAATAAACCGTGTAACCAATCAAAGTAACCGAATCCGATAAAAAGAAAAATACCAATAAATCCCACGATTGCTGCACTATGAAAAGCAACCCCTGTCCAATGCATGCCATATTTAATTCCGTGGCGTGCAAGCTGTATATATAATATTCCTCCAGATATCATCGTTCCAGCTAGTGCCATCCTATCATGTGACATAAATGATAAAATGAGTGGATTTACTTGTAAGATATCAGCTTTTTTCAGTCCGATAAACAATTCATCATAAGAGAGGATAATACTCGTAAGTGAAAAATATAAGGCAATGATTCCTCCAATTAGGATGGAGAGACCAAACAGAAATGACCAGTACCAGTTTGGGTTTTTAATAGGTCGGACTTCTTCATATAATAATCGTTCATGAATTCGCTTTGGTAACCCTGGCCCAGCTTTTACATAGCCATCCGTTAGCATTAACAGATCTGAACCAGCACGAACTAAAGCACAAGCCTCCTCCGGTGTCTCCACCCCACCAGAGGTTATAACTGTTAACTCGGGGTGTAGAACTTTAACCTGTTTAACCGCTTTAGCTAGGCATTCATTTGCATTTGCAACTTCATGCCAATAACTATCCCCAGTTCGACGAGGAGCATTTACGACAATAGCACCAATACATGTATGCTGTATTAATTTCCCCATCTCTAATTTTTTTTTGTTAATTTCATCAGTAGAAAAAGATACATAAAAAGAACGCTCTAAACATATTACACTTTTATCTACGTATGAGTTAATTTGCTCACTTGTTCCGATGAAAACGTCCACAAAAGGTGTTAAATGTTGTACAATTATGTCCCATTCATTTCTTTTTACTTGTGCATCTATCTTAGCAAATATAGGAATTCGGATATTCAGGCTTGTTAATTTTTTAATCGCTAGTTTGAGAGGAACCTTTTCTTGATGATTAGAAAACAGAATATGACTATTTTCCCTTCTTGGTTCTATTTGGTTTTTAGGCTCGTTTAACACGATTGGTCCAATTTCTACAAATCCGAAGCCAAGTTCTTGGAAGGCGTTAATACCTGACAAACTAGGATCAATTTGGCCACTTAACCCAATAGGAGAAGGAAATCTAGTATGATGAATTTCCTTTTGAAACTCCCCTGGGGGTTTCATATGCCCTAAAAATTCAATAAGATCCCGACCAACAGGAATGGATGCTATTGTACTCATGGATTTATGAAGAAGCTCTCGGCTTGTTTTCGGCCTTATTTTATCTAGTAAAAGTTTTTTTAATGGATGATAAGACCAGTCTGGCATAAACAACACCTTCTAAACATTAATTTAGGTTACTCTTTTTACTGTATCGATCTTAAGTCCCTCATTTATTTTTCTCTCTTTAATTCTAGCATGTATAGATACAAAGCATAAACTGTCCTTTTCTGTTATTTAACGAACTGGTGCTAAAGTTCAATAAATGCGCCACAACTTCAACGGCCTTTGATCTTCCGCAATCGGGCAGTTTAATGGAATAAGGAGTATTAGTAATTCACATATATATTCAGTAAGGAATGTGTATAGGGAGTGACGCAGAATGGGTGCTTGGGGAGTAGCTATCTTATCAAACGATATAGCCGAAGATGTTAGCTTAAGATATAAAGACTTATTAAGCGAAAATTACTCAAGTGAAGAATCAAGTAAAATAGTAATTGATGAATTTCAAAATGAGCTAGGTGAAGATGAGATCACAGCTTTTTGGTTATCGTTTTCTTTAATACAATGGAAATTAGGAAGACTCCAAAACGAAGTAAAATATATGGCACTTCAAATTATTGATAGTGGTGATGATCTTTTACTATGGGAAGAAGAACCTAAACTAAAAAAGAAGCGTCAAGATGTTTTACTTAAACTAAAAGAACAGTTAAATTCGCCACAACCAAAAGCTAAAAAAGTTCAAAAGAGGTTTGTAACTGATACAAACTTAAAAGCTGGGGACGCCATTAGTTATCAGTTACTATCAGGAAATTATATTATCCTGAAGGTGATTGGCATTATTGAAGAATCGAGTGAAGGTAGATATCCCCTTTTTGAAGTTTGTGATTGGCAAGGCAAAGTGATACCTTCTAAAGAGAAAATTAGGCAACTACCACTTAAAGAGTGGACTTGGGAAAATGAAAGTAAAGAAATGAACAAATTGGCAATTTTCCAAGCAGGAAAAAAAGATGACCCATCAAAACGGATTAAAGTAATAGATGAAGATGTTAAAATAAAATTGGATATGGAACCACCATACATTTTATTTACTTGGAAAGAGTTTGATGAAAAATTAAAGCAATTTTACCATTTTGATTAGCACATATCAGAGAATAGGATCCTAATTTAACAATCGGGGGCGATTGCAGCACAGCGTGATCGCCCTTTCTTATTGAACCATTGTGCAGTTTAATTGAACATATATAAAGGGGTAAAACGATTTGAGTGACTCTTTTGTCGGATATTCTATTACAGTAGTCTGTATTTTTATCATTTCAATTAGGGCGATTAGAAATAAAGAATATTTGTGGTTCGTAGTGATTTTAATTAACATACTACTTGGTTTTGAGATTTTTAAAACCAACTTGCTTTCTGATGTTCCGTTTATTGTAAATTGGATTGTTTATCAATTACTAGTTGCGGGAACTGTGACAGTTTGTGGGTTATACTATGTGAATCAAAAATCTTATTAAACTATCGGGGGCTATAGCAGCAGATAGTAATCACCCTTTAGATAAGATTTGGGCAATTTATAAGGAATAATCATTGTTTTATAATAAGGAGACTAGTAATGAGAGCAACAATTGAAATTGAATTAGGTAAGATAGAAGGTTTGAAATTGCAGTATGCAGGAAGAGCCTCTAACCTATTTTGGCTGGGATTTGGAGAAATGGTTCAAATTATTAGGAGAGGCCAAACAGAAGAAACAGCAGAATATGTCTTACATATACAATGTTCGTGGAGGATTACATTAGAAAACAAAATTGTTATAGCTTCTCGCGATTTCTATTCTCCAAACTCGAAATGGGACGACCTTAATGAAGATTTCGATTGGGATATTCAAGGTAATAATCGATTTGATGAACGGATTCAATCTTTTTTTAACGATAATGAACGATTAATAGTAGAAGAAATTGAAGCAGATGATTTCGGGGGATTCGCGGCCATTTTATCAAATGGTTTTAAGTTAGAAACCTTTCCAGACAGTTCAGAAGACGATGAGGATAGTGAGCATTGGAGGTTCTTTAATCCAAAAGAAAAAAGCCCTCATTTTGTTGTTTCTGGAGAAGGGATTGAAAGAGTTTAATCTACCACAATCGGGGGCGATTGCAGCATAAAGCAATCGCTCTTATTTAATTTTTCTTTTAAAGTTTGGTTAATTGAAAAGGAAGTAAGAGTTAAATGGTCGAATTCTAAAAAGAAAATTTTGTCCTGGAAGTAGTGATTTAGAATGCAGGAAGTGCTAAAGAAGATTATGAAAGAAACAATAAATCCTTTATTTAAGGTGGAGGGATTTAAGAAAAACGGCAATAATTTCTTCAAAACGTTCCCTGATTTTTCTTGGACGGTAAAAATTCAATCATCTAGACATAATTCACCAGAAGGAATTGAATTTATCATCAATACTGGCATCTACACAGACAGGGTATTCGGTACGTTAAATGAATGGGATCCTCCAAAGTTTCCAAAGGAGGAAGAGTCTGTACTTAGGACCAATATCAGTGAGATTAAAGGAGAATCTAGTTATTGGTATAAAATAACGCCTGAAAATGATTTAGAAGTATTTAAGGAAAACTTACACAACGATATAGTCAATGTGCTATTTCCTTACATAAATCGATTTCAATCTATCGAAGACGTTATTAAAGAATTAGAAATAAGGGATGGGAGCGATAATTATGAAAATCCTCATCACTTAACTATCCTATATAACTCCTATGGATTTACTGATAAAGCAAAAAATAGAATCAACGAAATTTATTCTGCACTAACAGTAACATCTCAAAAGGAATTTACTAAGGAACTTGGTTATCGATTGGGGTTTAATATCGAACATCTTAAAAAGAGATAAGTTATCAATTATTTATTCCACAATCGGGGGCGATTGCTTAACAAAGTGTCGCCTCTTCTTATTCTAACAAAGTAGTGAGGAGGATATTATTGGAAACTAACATTCGAAGGTCTCGAAATGTTGAAATAGTAACCAAAAAAGAAATGAGTTTGAGAAAGTTATTAAATTTAATAGGTGCATTCATATTTGAGGTTCAGCTTTAACAAGCGTAACAAAACCTATTCCTTCGAATGAATACAAAGAATTTTTATTATTTATTCTTGGAAGTGCTATTATCTATTATTTTTTAGTCAATATATACTTTCTAGGGCAATTTTGGAGAAAAGTGTTTTATTTAAGTCTAATCTTCCTAGCAGGTTTTAGTATATTTATGACTTTTTATCTTGCAATTCATTCAACGACACACTAACTTGAACCTTTAACCAGATTGTTATGTTTATCTTGGGGTCGTTATTTATGCACCTCATATGGGGGATATTGCAGTATAGAGTTTTAACCGTTGGACCATTAGTTAATATAATCATTTAGAAAACAACTATCCCAAGAAGATAAATGAGGTGTTTTACATAGAAAGATTACCAGATAAGACTATGATGAAAATCGAAGAGGACATTAAGAAAAACGATTTAGGGAAAGCCAGGGATAGACTACACGGGTTAATTTCAACTTACCCAAATGAGTTAGGGCTCCGAAGAAAGTTAGGGGACATTTATTTCACATTAAAATATCCTTCGATGGCAGGTCGTTACTGGTATTTAGAAAAGAATAAAACACCGGAAATGATCAAAGCCTGCATTCAATTTGAAAAGACTATGGGAAACGATACTTTCCTTATAGCAAGAGCTTTAAAATTTAAAGGTGACAATGAGATTTTGAAAAACCTTGAATTAGAACAAATCAATTCACCTGTACATAATAAAGTGATAGAAAGTCTGCTGGAAGAACCTGACGATACAATGTTTGATAAACTACTTGTTATTGGGTGCTTTTCGATAATAATATTGATAATTCTCTTTACATTAATTGGAGTATACTCATTTTTTAATTGGCTAATTTAATCCAGTAAAGGTCGTATGGAAGCAAATCATTTAATGTGAAACATTTTATTCAACAATCGGGGGCTTTAAATATAGAAAGAATTGAAGTTTGTCCGTTTAAAATTATGAACTAATACTTTATTAATGGGAGATATAAAATGATGCTAGGATTACCTGTCCTTATTGCAGGATCTAGAGTTTTATAATGATGACAATAATGTAAACAAGTATTTACTCAAAGAATAGGAGAGCGCATATATGTATGAACCGAAGATGAAAGAAACCGACAATAGTGTAATTGAATTTATTGAAAGTGTGGAAAATGAGAAGAAGAAGGCGGATGCCTTTAAGTTATTAAAAATTTTTGAAGAGGTAACTGGTTACAACGCAAAAATGTGGGGTCCTAGTATTATAGGCTTTGGTAGCTATCTCTATAAGTATGCATCAGGACGTGAAGGGAAAGCGCCTTTAGTGGGTTTTTCACCAAGAAAGGCGAAAATTAGTCTTTATTTAGACTATGAAAGTGAGGAACGAGGAAAATTATTAGAAAGCTTTGGTAAACACACGAAGAGTAAGGCTTGTATTTATGTTAATAAATTAGCTGATATCGATACAAATGTTTTAAAGGATTTAATTAAATATACAGTAGAAAAATACCAGAATCTTTATCCGAACGAATAAAGTTATTGCGATTGTTCTAAACTCATGTCCTACAGGGTATTGAGCGATAAGAGGAGCGTTTAGTTAATTGAAGAAGTAATTGAACGTGTCTTAGGGATTAGGACTAATTCTTTTTTTATTCCAAAATGTTTAAGATTATACGATAACTTTTTAAGGTTTTAACTTTATTGATTTCCCTCTATTTGTTTGTGAAGCAAATAATGTTAAATTAACGGGTGAGTTAGCACAATAACTAAAGACAATTTTGAAGTTCTTTTTAATTTTTATTCTTCAGCAATCGGGGGCGATTGCTTAACAAAGCGTCGCCTCTTCTTATTTAAGGAAAGGGCCAGATTGTTGAACAATTTAGTTGAATCTTTCATACTCTCCCTACCATTTTAGAAGAAGGAAAATCGTTATTGAATACGAAAGGTATTTATATAGATTTTTAAAGTGAATGGGAGGAAAACTATGAAGGTCCTTATATTAGGAGGCACTCGTTTTTTGGGAAGAGCTTTGGTAGAAGAAGCTTTGAAAAGAGGGCACGAAATCACTTTATTTAATCGCGGCACCAATATAGAGACGTTTCCTGAAGTAGAGCAGTTAATCGGCAATAGAGACAGTGATGTATCACAACTGGAGAACCGGAAATGGGATGTTGTAATGGATACATGCGGATTTGCCCCTCATCAAATCAAAAAAATTGTAGCTGTACTCGGTGATAACATCGAGCATTATACATACATCTCAAGTATCTCTGTTTATAAAGATTGGATTCCGCTCAATATTAGGGAAGATTATCATTTACAACCCATGCCGCCAGATAATAAATTGAAAGACGTTGAGGAGGGGAGAATTTCTCCTTACGAGTATTACGGCGCTTTGAAAGTACTATGCGAAGCACAGGCAGAGAAGCATTGGCCAGGGCGTGTATTGCATATAAGAGCTGGGGTTCTGGTCGGACCATTTGACTATACAGATAGGCTCCCGTATTGGATACAGCGTGTAGCACAAGGCGGAAAAGTTTTGGTTCCGGGACGTCCAGATCGTCGTGTTCAATTGATTGACGTAAAAGATATAGCAACATGGTCGTTCAATATGGCTGAAAACAGGAAAGCGGGTACGTTTAATGTAACAGGGCCGGATTATGAATTGACTATGGAAGAGATCATGAACACCTGTAAAGCTGTCACAAACGTTTATGCCGAATTTGTATGGGCAGATGAACAATTTGTATTGGAACATAAAATAAAACCATGGACGGAAATGCCTCTATGGATTCCTGAACACTTCTCATTAGAAGGAGAAACAGAGCCATGGAATGGTGCCTCTTCCATTAGTGTACAAAAAGCTGTTAAGGCTGGTCTTTCCTTCCGGCCTCTTGAAGATACTATTCATGATATATATCAATGGGAGAAAGCGAGACAGGATTCAGAACGAACAAAGGGGATATCAAGAGAAAAAGAGCAGGAGCTGCTAGAGACTTGGTTTAAAAAAGATAAAAAGGAGACATTGTAAGGGGGGAATTACCCCATGCCCATGAAAAATTATATCCTAAATGATTGTATGATCTTCGACAATCGGGTGCAATACACAAATAGTGGCTCGTGTCCTTTATTCAACAATCGGGGGCTTTAACGGAATAACCTATTAACTCAGTTCAATAATGGACTGAGTTTTATTATGCAAAAAAAACACCGCTACAAGCGGTGCGAATTAGTGTGCTAATTCTAATGCTGTTTCCACTGCTAATTACCTTGTGATTTCAGGTTTTCCCTCCTAAAACGGAACCCCTTAGTCTCAGGACTCGGGTTTTTTCATTTAAAAAGACCCAAAAATATTAAACTCCTTCTTCCAAAGAAATCAAACTTTTTCAAAATGTCTCTTTGATAAAGTGGAAATACAGAGAACACAGATAGAATCTCTGAACGCAAATTATGAAAGCGCTTATAAGTGTTTTCTGACAAAAGGGGGGAGCTGTATGCAGGAGGTAGTGAAGGCAAAAGATGAGAGCGCTGTCATCAGCAGGCCGGAAAAGAAAGCCAGAGCAAAGTACAAATGGGAGTATATCAAAAAGAATTACTTTTTGTACCTGCTGATTGCACCTGCTGTTATTCTGACAATCGTTTTTAAATATGTTCCGATGTACGGAGCCATCATTGCCTTTAAAGATTTCAGCACAATCAAGGGGATATGGGGAAGCGAATGGGTCGGGCTCAAACATTTTGAAGAATTTCTGACCTCGCCTAATTTCGAAACGATCTTCATGAGCACGCTTAAGCTCAGTTTATACGGGCTTTTGCTTGGGTTTCCTATTCCAATCATTCTTGCTTTAATGCTGAACCAGGTAAGAAGAGCAGCCATAAAGAAAAATATCCAGCTGTTTTTATATGCGCCAAATTTCATTTCTGTTGTTGTCATTGTCGGGATGCTGTTTATCTTTTTAGCTCCCACTGGTCCAATTAATCATTTTCTTACTTTTATAACCGGCAAACCGGTCATGTTTATGTCTGACCCCGAATACTTCAGGTCCATTTATATTATCTCTGGCATCTGGCAGGCTGCAGGATGGGCGTCCATTGTCTATGTAGCCGCTTTGGCAAACGTGGATCCTGAATTGCACCAGGCAGCGACGATTGATGGAGCAAACATTCTGCAGCGGATGATCCATATCGATCTGCCGGCTTTAAAACCTCTTATGGCTATTATCTTTATTTTAGGTGCAGGGGGCATCATGGCGATCGGCTTTGAAAAAGCGTTCCTGATGCAGACGGCCATGAATTTGCCGACATCGGAGATTCTACCGACCTACGTATATAAAATTGGTTTGCAGGCAGGAGATTACGCTTATTCAACCGCAGTCGGCCTGTTCAATTCAGTTATCAATGTCATTCTGCTGATTGTCGTGAACTTTGTAGTCAAAAAGCTGAATGAAGGAGAAGGGCTCTATTAATCTGAGAGGAGGATATTCATGATTAAACATACAAAAGTAGACCGGATCATCCTGTCACTTAATGCTGTATTTCTCTGTCTGGCTGTTCTTGCCGTTCTTGTCCCGCTCGTTTATGTCGTTATTGCTTCATTCATGGATCCGACGGTTCTGCTGAATCAGGGGCTGTCGTTTAATATGAACGATTGGAGCCTTGAGGGATATAAACGGATTCTATCCGATGATTCAATGATTAGAGGATTTATTAATGCCATGCTTTACTCTGCAGGCTTTGCCATCATAACGGTAGTTGTCTCCATCTTTGCTGCTTTTCCTCTGGCAACTCAAGGGTTTGTCGGTAAAAACGCTTTTATGACATTCTTTCTTTTTACGATGTTTTTCAGCGGGGGACTCATTCCGACGTATCTGGTTGTCAAAGATCTCGGCATGTTAAATACAGTCTGGGCGATTTTGCTTCCAGGAGCAGTCAATGTGTGGAATATCATCCTTGCCAGAACTTACTTTAAGGGAATCCCGCATGAACTTCATGAAGCAGCAAAAGTAGACGGGGCCTCAGATCTGCTAATTTTCTTCAAAATTGTGATCCCGCTTTCAAAGCCGATTATCTTTGTTCTCGCACTCTATGCATTTGTCGGCCAATGGAATTCTTATTTTGATGCGATGATCTACCTTGAAGATCCCAAAATGCATCCATTGCAGCTTGTTTTAAGATCCATTTTAATTCAGAACCAGGCTGAACCCGGCATGATCAGCGATCAATTGGCAATGGCTGAACTGGCCAAGGTTTCAGAGATGATTAAATATTCAGCGATCGTGATTTCAAGCCTTCCGCTGATCATTATGTATCCGTTCTTCCAGAAGTACTTCGAAAAAGGGGTTATGGTTGGTTCATTAAAATAATTCATTGGGGGAAATGTAAATGAAACATGTTAAGAGAGCTGTAGGAACTGCTGCCATTGCTGCTGTATTATTATCCGGGTGCACAAGCAAAAATGTCGCATCCTCAGAAGACTATGAACTAAAGGATGTATCGTTTCCGCTGAAGGAAGAAGTAACGCTGAAATTTATCACGCAAAGCTCTCCACTTGCGCCTAAGGATCCAAATGAAAAACTGATTTATAAGAGACTTGAAGAAAAAACGGGTGTTCAAATTCAGTGGAAAAACTATACGAATGATGTGTTTGCTGAAAAAAGAAACCTTGCCATGGCAAGCGGGGATTTGCCGGATGCCATCATGGATGCCGGTTACGGCGATTATGATTTGCTGAAGCTTGCAAAAGACGGCGCCATCGTTCCTGTTGAGGAGTTAATTGAAAAACACATGCCGAATCTGAAAAAAGTGCTCGATTCTTCGCCAGAATATAAATCGATGATGACAGCTCCAGACGGCCACATCTACGCCTTCCCGTGGATTGAAGAGCTTGGTACAGGAAAAGAAAATATTCATTCTGTTGATGATTTTCCGTGGATCAATGTAGAATGGCTGAACAAGCTTGGCTTAAAAAAGCCGACTACGACCGAAGAGCTGAAGAAGGTATTAGTTGCATTTAAAACACAGGATCCAAACGGAAACGGCAAAGCAGACGAAATTCCGATGTCCTTTATCATTAATCACGGCGGAGAAGATCCTGCCTTTTTATTCGGAGCATTCGGCCTTGGCGACAACTGGGATCATACCGTTGTAAGCAATGAAGGCAAAGTCATCCTGACAGCGGCTGAGGAAGGATATAAAGATGCGATCATGTATTTCAGTGATCTTTATAAAGAAGGATTAATTGATGTCGAAGCGTTTGAACACGACTGGAATACGTATCTTGCAAAAGGCAAGGATGAACGGTACGGCATGTACTTTACATGGGACAAAGCAAATATTACCGGCATGAATGACAAATATGACCTTATGAATCCAGTGGCTGGACCGGACGGGAATGTTAACGTTGCCAGAACAAACGGCATGGGCTTTGACAGAGGAAGAATGGTTATTACAAGTTCAAATAAAAACCTTGAGCTTACAGCGAAATGGATTGACCAGCTGTATGATCCGCTGCAGTCTGTTCAGAACAACTGGGGAACATACGGGGATGACAAGCAGCAGAATATCTTTGAATATGACGAAGCTGCAAATATGCTGAAGCATTTGCCGCTTGAAGGAGCTGCGCCGGTAGAAGTGCGCCAGAAAACAAGTGTGAATGGGCCGCTTGCGATTTTAGATGAATACTATGGTGCGGTTACAACGAAGCCGGATGATGCAGCTTGGAGACTGGACTTAATGAAAGAGGTCATGGTACCTCATATGAAAGCTGAAAATACGTATCCAAAAGTGTTCTTCTCGCTAGAAGAGCTTGATAAGCTCTCATCCATTGAAGCCGATCTGTTTGCTTATATTAACAGAAAGCGTGCAGAATGGATGACAAATGGAAAAGCGGAAGCAGAATGGAAGGAATATCTGGCAGAACTTGACCGTTTAGGACTTCAGGAATGGCTTGAAATTAAACAGACTGGCTATGACCGCAATCAGCAATAAACGGTAACCTATAGAGGCTGTTATTCCTTCTGCAGCCTCTTAAACTATGAAAAAGGAGTTTTTATTGTGAAACCGATCTTAACAGAAAAATACCGTCCCCAGTTTCATTTTTCACCACTCGAAAAATGGATGAATGATCCTAACGGGATGGTGTACTTTCAAGGCGAATATCATTTGTTTTATCAATATCACCCCTTTAGTACAATTTGGGGCCCAATGCATTGGGGCCATGCGGTCAGCAAGGATTTGATCCACTGGGAGCAGCTTCCTGTCGCATTGCACCCTGATGAACATGGAGCAATTTTTTCAGGCAGCGCTGTTGTTGATTGGGAAAATACAACTGGTTTTTTCGGTGATCAGCCAGGTCTTGTCGCCATCTATACGAGTCACGATACATCCCCTGGTTCGGACAGGCCGCGTCAGCGTCAATCCCTTGCGTACAGCAGTGATAACGGAAGAACCTGGACAAAGTACAGCGGCAATCCGGTCCTTGCTGACGAAACAAAAACAGATTACCGTGATCCGAAAGTGTTCTGGCACTCCGAAACGAAACACTGGATTCAGGTGCTTGCTACAGGACAAAGCGCAACCATATATAAATCTCCGAATTTAATTGACTGGCAGTTTGCGAGTGAATTTGCCGAAGGATCGCACGCCGGGTTCTGGGAGTGCCCCGATTTGTTTCCGCTTCGGCTCGATTCCGGGAAGGAAAAATGGGTGATGCTTGTCAGCCTTGGAGATACCGGTGAACATGCAGAAGGTTCCCGGACTCAGTATTTTATCGGGGATTTCGATGGTGAAACCTTTGTAAATGACCATGAGAAAGATACGGTTTTATGGCTGGATTACGGAAGAGATAATTATGCAGGAGTGAGCTGGTCGGACCTTCCCGATAGACGCATTTATATCGGATGGATGAGCAACTGGCGTTATGCCAATCAAGTTCCTACTATAGAATGGCGTGGCGTCATGACGATACCTAGGGAGTTATCCTTAATCTCAAATGCAGATGGAATCCGCCTCATCCAAAATCCTGTTTCAGAAGCACAGGTGCTGAGAAAGGGAAGCGCATCCTTTAAAGATAAGCTTGTCACAGCTGAGCAGCCTATTTCGATTCCGCTGGAGAGCCCGCTGCTTGAACTGAATCTGGAACTAGAATTTGATGGTCCTGTGCTTGCAGAAATCACGATTCAGCATTCTGAAGCAGAAAAATCAATCATTCGCTATGAATCAGAAACAGAAACCCTGACAGCAGACAGAACGCTTTCAGGAGAAGCTGGCTTTTCAGCATCATTCCCTGCCGTGCAAGAGGCACCCCTGAAGAAGAAGGACAACAGCATTCGTCTGCAGCTGCTTCTTGATGCTTCATCTATTGAACTTTTCGGCAATGACGGCGAATGTGCCATTACAAGCCTTGTGTTCCCGGAGTCTAAAGAGAGTGTTTTACACTTGGCTTCACATGGAGGAACCCTAAAGATAAGATCAATGGAGCTGCATGAGCTGTCTTCCATATGGAACAAGGAAGGGTGAAAGCAAGGTGGGAACTTCGGTTATTTGCATCGGGGAATTGCTGATTGATTTTTTCTGCATCGAAACAGATATTGATTTAATAGAAGGTAAAAAATTTGAGAAGCAGGCGGGAGGAGCACCTGCCAATGTTTGTGCGGCTATCGGTAAATTAGGGGGCAAGGCTTCCTTCTGCGGTAAAGCCGGAAAGGATCCGTTTGGCGAGTTTCTGAAGAGAACGCTTGATGAAGCAGGTGCTGATACGAGCATGCTTGTGCTTGATCCTGACCATAAAACATCGCTTGCCTTCGTATCCCTTCAGGCGGACGGTGAGAGAGACTTCCTTTTTAACAGAGGGGCTGATGCTTTTTTAACGGAACAGGATATTGATGAAGAAAAAATAAAGCAAGCGGCCATTCTTCATTTTGGATCAGCAACAGCTCTGCTGGAAAACCCGTTTCGAACGCTGTATTTTGACACGATGAAAAAAGCAAAGAATAGAGGGAAATTCATTTCATTTGACCCGAACTTCAGACATGATCTATGGAAAACAAACACAGGCGAGTTTATCAGTTTGACTAAAAAGGCAATGATGCTTGCTGATTTTATTAAAATGAGTGCTGATGAACTGGAACTGATTTCAGGAGTAAAGGGTGTCAGTGCAGGACTAGACGTTCTTCACAAAACCTGCAATGGGCTGATTGCCGTCACATTAGGAAGTGCCGGCACAATTGTTTCAAACGGCAAAGAGAGGATGGCCGTTCCAAGCATCAACGTTAAGTCGATTGATTCTACTGGTGCCGGGGATGCCTTTGTTGGCGCTTTTCTCTATCAGATTTCAAATGAAGACAATCCGAAGGTCGCAGCAGCTGATATGGATTTGGTGAAAAAGATGATTTTCTTCAGCAATCGCGTCGGAGCGATCGTCTGCACAAAAATAGGTGCGATATCTGCCATGCCTTCTATGAAAATCGTCAATCAGGAATCTGTCATCAGCTGATTTTATAAGGGATTGTTATCAATCCCGTCTTTTTAAGCAGAAGATGAAAGCGCTTTATTATATCTGGAAGGGGAAAGATACATGAAAAAAATGACCTTGCTGAAAATGGCGGCCGCTGCTGCCCTGCTTTTTTCGCTCTTCTCTTTGGAAGGAGTCAAAGGAGCAGCTGTTGAACGAAAAACGGCCATTTTCGGCTACTCGGCTTTGTCAGGAAACTGGACAAAGGAATCTGATGGCTCTTTAAAAGGAAGTGCGGCTAAAAATCAGCCTGCTCTTATCCTATCAGACTCAGAAACAGGCAGTTATTTTGTGTATGAAGCCACAGTGAAACTTGGGAAAAACAGCACGGGATCCCTTGTATTCAGGGCAAATCATACAGGAACAGAGGGCTACAAAGTCAGTCTTGATTCCAAAAAAGACAGAGTTTCTCTCTCATCTTTGAATGGGAATCGTAAGCTGAAAACTGTCCCGCTTAAAGTAAAGGATCATTCAAAAGTGAAAATAATGGCCGATGGTCCTTCCATTTGGGTGTATGTAGATGGAAAAAATGTAATGGATCTTCAGGACTTCAGCCATTCTAAAGGTTTTACAGGCTTCCATGCTGAGGGAGGAAAACTTGTCTTTGGCAAGGTTCAACTAAAAGAAGTGAGGACAAACCTGAAAGGCTTAAAAACGATCACAGGAAAATGGGAGGCTGGCTCTGAAGGGTTGGAGGCTGCACCTGATCAAGGAGAGAATCTCTCTTCCATTTCCTCTACATCGTCTGCTGATTTCATTTTCGAATCGGACCTTCTCTTAAAAGATAAAGCTGCAGCAGCTTCCTTACTGTTCCGGTCGGATAAAACAGGACTGAAGGCATATCAAGTAAAGGCTGATGCAAGGATAGATGTTTTGCAGCTGATAGATGTCTATCAGAAAAAAGTCATAGCAGAAGCAAAGATGCCAATCGAACCGGGAGTTCTTTACCGCGTAAAGGTCAAAGCAAATGGTTCTTCCCTCCAGGTTTTCTGGCAGAATGGAGGAACTCCGGTATTGAAAGCGAAAGATCATTCTTACTCAAGAGGATGGCTTGGGCTGCATGCCGGCGGAGATGCTGTTTTTCAAAACATTCAAGTGAGTGATCTGCAGTCCAATCTAGAAGGCTTTCAATCTGTGAATGGAGAGTGGGAACCGCATCTTGACGGAACGGCCGGAACGAGCCCGGCGGAAGAAAATACCTACCGAATGGCTCAAACTGCTGGAGCAGATTTTGTCCTTGAAGGAGATCTAAAGGTAGATGCTGAAGCTCCATACTGTACCGCAGGACTTGTATTCAGGGGTAAGGCAGATGCAAGCGAAGGATATATGCTCACCCTGGATCCAAACCTCAACAGAATCCGTCTCCTGGATTTAAAAGGAAATCGTACCCTTGGAGTCGCTGAGCGGGAGTTAGAAACAGGCAAAAACTATCATGTTGAGATTCATGCTGCAGGAGATGATCTGAAGGTTTATTTTGATGGATATGCGGATCCTGCCATTTCCGTAAAAGACTCAGCCTATTCAAGTGGAAAATATGGATTAAATGTCTATAACGGTACAGCCTATTTTCAGCATGTTTACGCAGAGCCACATGACGATTATTATTCAGAGCTTTACCGGCCGCAGTATCACTTTACGCAGGCAAGAGGATATGCCAGCGACCCGAATGGTTTAGTTTATTATGAAGGGGAATATCATCTTTTCCATCAGGACGGCGGTAAGTGGGCACATGCGGTGAGCACGGATCTAATCCATTGGAAGAGGCTGCCGATTGCCATTCCGTGGAATGAAATGGGACATGCATGGTCTGGTTCAGCAGTGGTGGATAAGACAAATGCTTCTGGTTTGTTTGTTGAAGAAGGATCGGGTCTGATTGCATTCTACACCTCATTCAATCCTGAAAAGCACAATGGCGATCAGAAAATAGGCGTTGCTTACAGCAAAGACAAAGGGCGCACGTGGGAATTTTATGACGGTAATCCAATCATCCCGAATATCGGAGAATTTTACGGGGGAGAAGGCTGGGACTTCAGGGATCCGAAAGTGGTTTGGGATGAGGAGCATAAGCAATGGGTGATGGTTGTATCCGGAGGAGACCACATCCGGTTTTTTACCTCTCAAAATCTCCTGGACTGGGAAATGATTGAATCGTTTGGATATGGGGATTATGTCAGAGGCGGAGTGTGGGAATGCCCTGACTTCTTCCAGCTGCCAGTAGACGGAGATCCATCCAAGAAAAAATGGGTTTTGTCCATCAGTACTGGTGCCAATCCTAAAACAGACGGATCGGATTCCGAATACTTTGTGGGGGCATTTGACGGTAACCGTTTCGTCAGCGATCATCCAGCAGGCACTGTACTGAAAAATGAGTTTGGCAAAGAAATGTATGCGGCGATGTCATTCGCGGATATTCCAGCCGAAGACGGCCGCAGAATTTCACTGGGGTGGATGAGCAACTGGGATTATCCGTTCAGCTTCCCGACATCAACGTGGAAAGGACAAATGTCGATTCCGCGTGAGCTTACATTAAAGACGGTTCCCGGGGAAGGGATCAGACTGTTTCAGCAGCCGATTGAAGAGCTGGAGCAGCTCAGAGGACAAGCTTCCTCATGGAGCAATAAAACAGTAAAGACTGGAGATGCGAATCTGCTTGCAAACGTAAAAGGAACATCCTATGAACTAGCAGCAGAAATCGAACTGCCTCTAAATAGCAAAGCAGAATTCGGGTTCGGGCTAAGAGAATCTGACTCTCAGAAAACCGTTGTGGGCTATAAGGCTGAAGAAGCTAAGATGTTCTTTGACCGGTCTGAATCTGGAGATATCAGCTTTTCTGACAAGTTTTCCGCCTATCATGAAACGAACGTTACTCCAAAGAACAAACGAGTAAAATTTAGGATGTTCGTAGACGAATCCTCCATTGAGGTATTCGGAAATGACGGCCAGGCCGTTTTCTCAAATGTCGTGTTTCCGGACGGAGCAAGTGATGGCATGAGCTTTTATACCAAGGGGGGAAGTGTGAAAATTGTTTCTCTTGATATATATCCATTAAAAGGAGTCTGGAAGGAAGAAAACACGGATCCTGCTGCAATCGTCATGGATCATGAAACATTGTCTCTTCCGCTTGGAGGTGTGCACAAACTTTCTGCATCGGTCTCCGGCAAGCATAAAAAAATAAAATGGCATTCAAGCAATCCAGATGCAGCAGAAATCAAGAAAGTAGATGAACGCAGTGCAGAAATCAAAATGACAGGCCACGGAAGAAGCATCATCACCGCAGTTTCCAAAAATGGAAAGCTGATCGGCAGGACCATTGTCGAGAGCAAGGCGTCCTTTAAAATTGCTGAGAAAACCACCGGAAAAATCCTTGCACCTGAAGGGAATTCAAATGGCTCTAAAGCAAAACTTCAGCCAAGCGGAGAGCATTTATGGAAAATTGAAGGAGTTTCTCCTGGAGCTTATAAAGTTCACTCAGGTGACAGCAAGTTCGTACTGGATGCTTCAGGGGTCTCAGCGGGAGACGATGTGCAAATATGGGAGTACTTTGGCTACGGCAATCAGCAATGGAGAATCACCGACCAGTGGGATGGAACCTACCGTTTCAGCGCCGTCAACAGCGGCAAAGTTCTTGGCCTTAAAAATAACCTGCCAGAGAATGGAACGATAGCAGAGATACAGAATGCAGGGGGAGGGGAGTTTCAGGAGTGGAAATTGATTGAAGCTTCAGACACTCAAAAATAGACGTTTTTCAGACACTCGGGTTTTCTGAGTGTCTTTTTTCTGCGCTATTAAGGGTTTTCATCCTTTTTGTGCTATATTTAATTTAACAATTTTAGGGATATAGTTTGAAAAGGAGCGCTCCATATGCAGTTAACAATCAAAGCAACTGGTGACAACGTGAAAGCCATTTCTTATTTGCTGTCAAAAAACCCGAACAATCTATACGAAAGAAATCACAAAGGCCATTTAGTGCGCCTTTTTTATAGTAAGTTTAAAGAAACAGAGCTTGAAGTGACAATCTTTGTTACACCAGATCCAATTGAACTCGTTAAAAACATTTCAAACTCATACGACATTACGCATTACATAAATGATCGGGAATTTGCCGTCAGCAGCATCTTTTGTTCTTTTATTCGATCTGCTCTAGGGACAGCATTGAACGGACAGCCGAAGGAAGAGTATTCAGAGTGGGTCAATTATCCGTTTTCATTTCAGTTCGAGTTTGGGCCTGTGGTTTCTTCTCTTTCTGATCAGCAATTAAAGGATTTATTTGAGCCGAATGGTTATGAAGTTGCAATATCGCGACCTGAAATTGAGTACTCTTTTGAAATGAAAGAAAGAAGCTCTGCCAGATCCATTTGTTTAAAAGGGATGAATACACTACAAAACGGATTAAGACAGCTATTTGTATTAATTCCTGTTATCGATAACTATAAGCATTATTACATTGACGATAAAGAAATTGATAAGCTTGAGAGATATGGAGAGGGTTGGCTTGAAGATCATCCTAAGCGGGATTATATTTACCGCCAATCACTTCGATTTAAAGAAATTTACAGCATCGTAGAAAACAAGAAAACAGAAGAAAAAAAGGAAGAGAAAGTAGAAAAGGTTCGCTTAAATGATCTTCGCTATGAAAAAATCATTGATTCCGTCAATCAAATGAAGCCAAGAAGCGTCGTAGATTTCGGATCGGGTGAAGGAAAACTTTCAGTCCGGCTTGGATTTGCAGATGGAGTTAAAGAAATTCTGGCGGTGGAGCCATCACAATCCGCGACCCTAAAAGCAATAGAGCGGTTCGATAAAGTGAAGAGTAAAGAGAAATTTGTTGTTCCTGAAACAATATGGGGTTCTCTTTTTTATTATGATGAAAGGTTAAAAGGCAAAGATGTCATGATTTTGTGCGAGGTCATCGAACATATCGACGAGTTCCGTCTGCCCAAGGTCCTGGATACAATTTTACATGACTATCAGCCCAATGCCCTGATCATAACAACTCCAAATCGCGAATATAACGAGATTTACGATATGGAGGACCATTTCCGCCACAATGACCATCGCTTTGAGTGGACAAGAGCAGAATTTCATCACTGGTGTGAAGAGCGGAATCACCGTAATACATATGACCTTCAATTTGAAGGAATCGGTGAAGAACATGATAGACATGGCTTTCCGACACAAATGTGTGTGTTCGTAAGGAAGGAGGACTAACCATGCAAATCTTATTGCCATACGGAGGAATTGTTTTGCTGATTGGGCCATCCAACAGCGGAAAATCAACCCTATTAAAAAGCAAGATTGAAAAGAAAGAAATCCTACAATCAGAGGTCATTAGTTCAGATGATTTTCGGGTTTTAGTAAGTGACATCGAATTTATTGACTGGCGGGATAGACCGAAGGATGAAGCAGACAGCCTGCTTGATGACTATCAGTCCATTTCGAAGGAAGCTTTCTCCATGATGGATTCCGTCATTGAAGCGAGATGCCGTTTAAATAAATTAACCTTTGTGGATGCAACTCACCTTCATCCTGATGACAGGAAAAGATATCTTTCTTTAGCTCGAATAAACAATTTACCGATTATATCCATTGTCATGGATATCCCTGAAGATGAACTGCTAATAAGAGATGAACAAAGAGACAATCCGCGGGGGAAAAGACGCATCAGACAGCAATACCAAACGTTCAAAAAAGAAAAGCGTTTCATTAAAAAAGAAGGATATATGGCCGTTTACACGATAAAAGAAACGGAAAATCTGGAGTTCATTAGACGCAGCAACCCCATAGTAAAAGACATTGAAAAAGGGATTGACATCATCGGTGATATTCATGGCTGCTATGAGGAAATGATCCTGGTGCTTGAAAAACTTGGCTATCACAAAAATCAAGAAGGCCTCTATCTTCACCCGAAAGGCCGAAAGTTTGTTTCCATTGGAGACATCATGAGCAGAGGTCCTCAGTCACTGAAAACGATGCTCTTTTTCTGTGAACACGTTAGGAAAAACCTCGCCTATATGATTGACAGTAATCACGGGTGGAAAATTGCAAGATGGTTGGATGGAAGAAATGTAACCTTAAACCATGGTGATGAAAAAGTAGAAGAAGAGTTTAATGTGTTTGAAAAGGAAGCAGGGAGAGAAAAAGCAGAAGAAGCAAAACAGACACTTAAAGCGTTTCTCCTTCAAGCCCCCTCGCATTATGTATTTACTAAAAACGGAGTTCAGACCTTAATCTGTACTCATGCCGGCATTAAAGACGAATTTATTGGAAAGCAATCGGAAGCTATTAGTGACTTTTGCCGGTACGGCGATACAGATGGTTTTGACGAAAAAGGGAAACCAATAAGAAAAGATTGGTATATTTCACATAAGAAAAAAGCGCTGATTGTCTGGGGGCATGACCCAAAACCAACTCCACTTCTGATTAACCAAACGATAAACATCGACCAAGGTGTGGTCTTTGGGGGCGCACTGACTGCTTTCCGCTATCCAGAAGGAGAATTTATCTCAGTTAAAGCGAAGCAGGATTATTCAGGAGTTTCTGAAAACCCATTAAAAGAGTGGGAGAAAAATCGGTTAAATCCACCAAATATCGGCAAGTTCATCAATGGCTACTCTGTTCTTACTGAAGATTTTGGGGAGATTAAACTTCATCAGGATATCGTTAAGCCTGCGATTGATACAATATCACACTATACGGTACCAATTGAACAGTTAATCTATATCCCACCAACCATGAGTCCGACACCCAGTCCTTCTTCTTTAGATGACTACTTAGAACATCCCATAGAAGCAATGAACTACTACAGAAGCCATGGCATTCAAACCATGATTGCGGAAAAGAAGCATATGGGAAGCAGGGCGATTTTATTCGTATTTAAAGATGCCGAATCTGCCAAAAAGCATACTGGCATCGAATCATATGGTGTGATCTATACAAGAACAGGAAGGCGATTCTTTGACGGTGCAACTGAGGAAAAAGTATTATCAAAAATCAATCATGATTTGCTTGTACAAGGTTATTTTGATAAGTATGAGACAGACTATTTACTTCTTGACGCCGAAATCATGCCATGGAATCTCAAAGCAAAAGAACTGATCAGCAGCCAGTACGCTCACGTATCAGAAAACGCAATCCTAGATCGAACAATGCTCAAAGAAAAAATAAAGGCAGCAGCTGGGGAAAACGATGACTTAAAAGAATGGCTAAATGAATACGAACAAAAGCTGGAAAACGCCCATACCTTTAATGAAGTCTTCTTAAAATATTGCTGGGAAATTGAAGATGTCAATTCCATTCAAATCGCACCATTCCACGTTCTCGCTCACAGCAATGAGACATTCTTTGACAAGCCGCATACATGGCACATGGAAATGAACCGGGAATTTGCAGCACTTTCAAGTTTATTTGTTGAAACAGAATACAAACTAATCACAGACGAGGCAAGTGCAGAAGAAGTTATCAAATGGTGGCAGGACATAACAAGAGAAGGGCACGAAGGAATTGTCATTAAGCCAGAATTCTACATTGCAAAGAACAAAGGCAAGCTTCTTCAGCCCGCGATAAAAGTAAGAGGCAGAAAGTACCTGAACATTATTTACGGGATGGACTACTTAGTGCCGAAAAATCTTGAAAGGCTGAAAAGCAGGAATACAGGTAAAAAGCAAAAACTGGCGCTGCGAGAATTTGCACTGGGAGTTGAAGGTATTAAGAGATATGTGAATGGTGAAACCATTGAGCGGGTGCATGAATGTGTGCTTGCGACATTGGCAATGGAGAGTGATCCTGTGGATCCGAGGTTGTGATAGCGTGTATAGACAACAGCAGTCGAGACATGCTATAAGTGTTCAATTTTTCTAAATAGCAATATTTTTTATTGAGTGGTATCTCACAACCATACTCGTTCACAATTTAATCAAGTTGTGAACGAGTTTTTGAATTTCATTAGAGATAAGACGATATTATTCGGTTACCCTAATTTTCGGAAAGGTACGGAAATCCTGAAAATTAATAAAATGAATAAAGCCATTCCTGAAATAATCAGGAATGGCTTTATATTGGTGTTTTAGATGATGGAGACTAGCGGGATCGAACCGCTGACCTTTTGGCTGCCAGCCAAACGCTCTCCCAGCTGAGCTAAGCCCCCACGGTGAAAAAAGGTATTAGGCAATTAAACAGATTTTTCAATTGCGATAATGTAAATTATACTGCCTCAGTCCCTTACATGCAATAGGATTCTTCAAAAAAATATCAGTATCATGCAAAAACCATTTCAAATAGAAATGGCCTCACTTAAAAACTATTTAATCTTCCCAGCCGAACAAAGCTGTTCTTCTAGTATTCCATACAAACTAGGGTTTCCTCGCTTAGAAGCTGGGGGGGTTGTTACTCTAGTTAATTTACCGCCAACGTCCTGTGTCTTCGTATAACCAAATACTAAGCGGTACTGAAATAGTTTTCTTTTGAGATTCAGTTTTCATGTCTTTCCCTTCTAATTACAATCTATTAACAACCTCACTCACTCTCAACCACCCCAAAAAAGTCTTCATGCACATACCCATTAATCACCATATCCAAATCATGAAAATAGCGGTGCAGAGTTTGGACATTGTCACTGTTTCCGTATATGACACTTTCAGAATGCCGGATAATAGATTCGAGGTCGGTTTTTAAAGCTTCATCTTCAACCAGCGGGACGAAGTGGGCAGCATATGCTTTTGCTGCAGTGGCACGGGCGGTTTGATCGGCCATGTTTAAGCTGTCGATTCGGTCCCAGCCTGTGGTTTCGTTGTAGAATGCGTGGAAATCGGCTATGAATTCTCCGGCGTCCTGGTATTCTGGGTTTTCTGTGTTGCCGTAATCCTGTACAGGCTGCTCTGCAGGTGCTTCAGCTGTTGATTCTGACTCTGCCTTTTTTTCCTCTTTTGTATAGTCTTGATCCAAGAAATACATTGTAGCGAATCCGATTGTTGTGATTGCAGTTAATGCTGCGAATGTGATGCTGAAGATTTTTAGACCTTGTATCATCTTCAAACTCCTTATATATCTTTGTGTTATTCACTCTCATTTTCTAATTAAATCTATAAGATTATAACATTATTGGATTTAATATCCTATTAGTATTTCTAGTAAAAGAGAATCATCTCGATAAAAGGTAAATACTCCTAAAAACGTTCTCTATAGAGAATATATAATGCTATAATAAAAGCGCCGGCAGTACTTTATAAAGGAGGTGAATCTTTGAAAAAATGGAAAAGTGTTGTTATGATCTGTCTGCTTATTGCTTCACTTTCAATACCTGCTTCCGCTTTTGCTGCATCAGGTTATGATTACTCACATCAAAATTCATTTGATGCGTTATTGGATTCTGTCTTTTCCTTTTTCTTCGGCAGTAAGGATACGAAATATGATTACGGAAATAGTCATAAGAATTCTTACCAGACTAATACGTATAAATACGATGGAAAGTATTATTGGCTCTGGACGGGATGGGGATGGAAGAAGTATTCCAAAAAAGAATGGGAAGACTGCTTTAAGCATATTCCCAAAGAATCAAAGGATATTTGGAAAGAATGGTACTGCTGGTAACATACATATCAGTCAGTACAAAAAAGAGAAAGCACAGGGCATTCGTCCTGTGTCTTTCCGTTATATACAGATAAGTGCAGCAAAAAAGAAAAAGCAAGTTCAAAGTCAAGAAAAATAATCTTCTTGGCTTTTTTGTGTTTAACTGCGAATACTTGTGTCGTTTCCTCACCGTATATTCCGGCAAAAAAATGTTCTATTGTGAGAATTATCGAAATTCTTATTTTGTGCTATGATAGATGGACTATTTACATAAGGGGCAATATGGATGAAGTACATGGGACAGATTGGTTTAGTAATGATTTCTATATTATTCACCAGCTATCAAAAGATTGTTGGACAAGAACCTTTTTTTACGCTGGACTTCTTAATTTTCACCGTTATTGCCTGGCTTGTTGGATGGCAATATGATACGGCTAGATACTACGGAAAAAAAGCAAGGGCGAATGAAACAAGTTATAAACAAATGATTGATTCCCTGCCAGAATCGATCTTTATTCACCGCGATAACAAAATTGTGTATTTAAACAAAGCTGCGGTCAACTTGCTTGGGGCTTCCGGTAAAGATGAGATTATAGGAAGAGATTTGTTTGATTTTATTGTACTTGAGTATAAAAATGTATTGCTGGAACGGATTGATCAGGTAAAGAAAGAGAAACAGCCAATACACAATATTGAACATAAAGTTAGACGTTCCGATGGATCAACCTTTTTCTTTGAAATATCTTTATTGAACATTATTTTTGGTGAAAAAGAGGCTATGCTTTCAATTGGCAAGGATGTTACTGAAAGAAAAGAGAAAACGGAATTAATGCTTCAAAAATCTGAGAAACTTGCTCTTTTGGGACAAATGGCAGCTGGCATTGCACATGAAATCCGCAATCCACTCACTGCCATAAAAGGATTCATTCAGCTTTTGAAGGCCGATCATCCTGAAGATGAGTATTATACGATTATGTTAAATGAACTCGATCGAATAAATACAATTGTAAGTGAATTTCTTGTTCTTGCAAAACCGAATGCTGTGGTATTCAAAGATCAAGATGTAAAAGATTTATTAAAAGATGTGGTCACCTTAATTAATACTCAGTCCATCTTGAATAATGTTCAAATCTTTCTGGAATTTGAGAGGGAACTGCCAAAGGTATTATGTGCAGAAGGCCAATTAAAACAAGTGTTTCTAAATGTTTTTAAGAATGCAATTGAAGCCATGCCGATGGGCGGTAATATCGATGTGAAAGTTCAGTTAAAGGGAGAAGATGAAATTTCAATCCAGATTATTGATCAGGGTATCGGTATTTCTAAAGACCGGATAGCTACACTTGGAGAGCCATTTTATACAACAAAAGAAAAAGGAACTGGGCTCGGATTAATGACATGCTTTAGGATTATTGAGAGTCACAGCGGGACATTATCATTTTCAAGTAAAGAAAATGAAGGAACAACTGTTGAGATTCATTTGCCTGTCGTTATTAAAATGGAAAATCAGCCTGACACCGTTGCGGTCGAAAATAGGAGATTAAAAGGATAGGGGAGCAGGAAATAGAATCTTATCAGTGAATCTATAGAATCAAATAATGAAATGACTTAATTTTATAAATCCTCGAAAGGCGCTTTCTGAAATCTCTATCTTCAATGATTGAGTAGAATAAAAAATCGACTAATGAATTTAGTCGATTTTTTTAGAAACATTAATCATTTAAAGGAAAAACCAAAAACAAAGAGACATTATAAAAAAAATTATGATTATGCTGCTGGGAAATTTCTAAAGATCTAAAAAGTATTCAACTATATAATGATACTTAGGTATGTGAAACGATTAAAGAAGCTTCTCCCTTTATCAAAAAGCTTTTAATAGTAGCAGGGATAATGAAATGAGCTCCCTTTTTAAATGAAAACTGTCCTTCTTCGGTTTCGATGATCCCCGTTCCATTCAGAACACTAATGAGCAGTTCTGCACTGGGGAAAATTGTCAAAACAAACTTAAGCATGACTGTAGAGAAAGCTAACTTCGCAGGATATGATATCACTGCAAGATCAACATTGATGCTGTTAATTGATTTGTTGTTTGAGAGCTATTTAAAAAGAAGCAGTACACAATCTTAGTTGGATGCAGCTGAAAAACAAGCATTTCCCGTATAATATCCCGTAAAGAGCAGTGAGAGCTGCTCTTTTTTTAATAGCTTTACAGCTGCTGTTGTTGCATATTATTGATGAGTTCCGCAAAAGTATTTCTCTTCTGGATGCTTGCCCTGAAAGAAGGTGTCCCCGCCTGTAATAATCAAGGCATGCAGCGATTGTATTTGTGTTTCTCTAATTTGAAATTAAAGGGAGATGGATTCATAAATTTTTTCAGATTGGTTAAATTAATGAAAACAGGTGGGTGAGGAGATAAAAGGATGAATAGCTCAAATAAAGTACCAATTACTTCTACAGAATTAGGGAACTTGTGGATGACGTATCAAGAAAAAACAATGATTTTGAGATTTCTGGAATACTTTCTGGAATACGTTGAAACAGAGGAAGCACGGGAAATTCTTCAATCCTATTATAAACGTTGTACTGAAAGTGCAGAGTTTGTGGTTTCTGTTTTTCAGCAGGAAGGTGCTGTTATTCCAGTTGGGTTTACTGAAAATGACGTGAATAAAGGGGCTCCCAAGTTATTCGACTATATGTATGATGTCATGTATTTACACATGATGGCTAAATTAGAAACGAATCTTTATGCGCTATATTCAACTATGTCTTACCGTCAAGATATGAGACAATTTTTCATACGTTTAACATCGGAAGCGCAAGAAGCATATGATCAAACCACAACTATTCTTTTAGAAACAGGGGTACTTTCACGCCCCCCATATGTTTCAATGCCAAAAGAAGTGAAATTTGTACAGGATAAAAGGTATATGACCCATTTAAATTGGTTTAGCAACAATAGATCCTTGAATACTATTGAGACATCTCTTATTCATCATTCGATTGAGACAAACCTTACGGGGATGCAATTAATGATTGGTTTCGCTCAAGTAGCCCATAATCAAGAGGTGCGAAATCATTTTATTAATGGAATGGAACTCGCAAAGAAAATTGAGACATCGCTAGGTGAATTTTTACGGCAAGACTATATTGAACCACCAGCCACTCATGCAGGAAAAGCAACAAATTCAACCATCGCCCCTTTTTCTGATAAATTAATGATGTATAATACCAGTTTGTTAAGTACATTTGGACTCGGAAGTAATGCTCTTGGTGGCGCCTTTAGTTTAAGAAGTGATTTACCTGCGAAAATGTCGTTCCTTGCAAAAAATATTTATGACTTTGCAAAACAAGGTGGAAAAATTATGGTCAAAAATGGGTGGATGGAAGAACCTCCACATGTAGAAGATCGAAATCAGCTGACAAAAAGATAGATATCATAACGGGCGCTCTGGTGCCCTTTTTTGACATCATATTAATAGCTATATTTATAAACATAAAAACAGAGCTCTTGTACATGATCCATTGCATAGATGTTTTTTATTCTTTGGATCAGTTGGCAGCAAAAACAGAAGATAAACTGCGCCGTTTAAGTGCTGATTGGGAAACCATTAGAATGTATCAGCTTCGAGAAAAATTTCTTTCAGATCAAAAGATACAGTTGAAGGCGCTAAGAACGATGGTATGAATGCTAAAGCCATAAAAATGGCTAAAAAAAAAGAAAACGTGACTGGGACCATCCTTCACGGCGATAAGGATCCCAATACACGTCTTATGATTACCGCTATACAATACCAAGAAACTGCAGTTAACATTAGACAAGCTGACTCCTGTAGAATTCAGTCAGACTGCAGCATAAACAAGATGTTTTTTTCAGTGTCAGCTATTTTGGGTCTTGGCCAACATCCCCTCACTTTTAATAAGCCGCACTTTTTACTTCTGCTAATTGCAGCAAATGTCTCTTTTCATGATACCCAATAAACTCCACCCATTGCTTTAAGGAAAGATCGCCAAGGTGAGGGTGCTTCATGGCTTTTTCGTTCAGGTCTTGTCCGGGAGCTGTTTCTGCAAAATTAATCAGTTCGCGGCGTGAATCTTCAAGTTTTGATAAGAGTTCTTCTTTTACGTAAGGTCCTTTAGCTGGTTTCAGGTTTTCAGGTGCGGGTACTTTCCGCGAACGGTCGATGACCAGTTCCAGCGGCTTTTCGGTTGATGCTTTCTTTTCGCCTGACATAAGCACCTGTTTCATGCCGCCTGTGATGACACGCTCCATTAAGTAAAGGTGTTCAAGGATCTGTCCTGGGCTCCATACGTCCTGTGAAGGTTTTAAATTGAGTTGTTCATCTGTCATGTTTTTGACTTCGTTCAATAATTCTGCGCGTACTGCCTGCGAATGTTCTAGCATGTAATCTCTCCCTTCAGCTTCATTTTATCAAAGTGATATGCAAAGTTCTCTTTTCAGCTTCTTCCTGACAGTTCCTGTGTTAAATGTTTTTTTACTTGTTCTCTGAGCTTGTATTTTTGGATTTTTCCTGATGCGGTCATCGGGTAGTCTTTAACGAAATAGTAGTATTCAGGAATTTTATAATGCGAAAGCTGTCCTTTGCAGAATGCTTTTATGTCTTCAGCCGACAGGGTGACGCCTTCTTTTGGAACGATGCAGGCAGCGACTTTTTCTCCGTATTTTTCATCAGGAACGCCAATGACCTGCACATCCATGATCTCTTCGTGACGATAAAGGAATTCTTCAATTTCACGCGGATAGACATTTTCGCCGCCGCGGATGATCATGTCCTTCAGACGGCCGGTAATGACGACATAGCCGTGTTCATCTATAGTAGCGAGATCTCCTGTGTGCAGCCAGCCTTCTTTATCAATCGCCTCTTCTGTAGATTCAGGCATTTTGTAGTAGCCTTTCATGACAAGATACCCTCTTGTGCAGAGCTCCCCCTGTACGCCGGGTGCTGTTTCTTCGCCGGTAAGCGGGTCAATAATTTTCACTTCCACATGGGGATGGGCTTTGCCGACTGTTTCAACCTTGCGTTCAATGGAGTCATTCACGGTTGTCTGTGTAATGACAGGTGAGGATTCTGTCTGACCGTAGGCAATGGTTACTTCCGACATGCCCATTTCATTGATGACTTTTTTCATGACTTCAATCGGACAGGTTGAACCGGCCATAATCCCTGTTCTTAAGGTTGAGAGATCATAAGTTTTAAAATTAGGAGAGTTCAGCTCAGCGATAAACATTGTTGGTACTCCGTGCAGTCCTGTGCATTTTTCTTTTTCAACGGTTTTAAGGACAAGGTCTGGATCAAATTCCACAATTGGCACCATGGCTGCCCCGACAGATACACATGCGAGGACGCCAAGAACGCAGCCGAAACAGTGGAAGAAGGGAACCGGGATGCATAAACGGTCCTGATTCGTTAAATTCATAGAGCTTGCGACAAGAAAACCATTATTCACGATGTTGTGATGAGTGAGCATGACCCCTTTCGGGAAGCCGGTTGTCCCTGAGGTGTATTGCATATTGATAACACCCTCAGGAGTTAATTGACTCTCACGTTCTTCAAGCTCTTGATCTGTAATTTTCAATCCGTGATCGAGAAGCTCATTCCAGCTGTACATTTCTTCAGGTGCTTTTTGATTTCCTATGTAAATGAGGTTTTTTAAATGCGGTAATGCTTCAATTTGCTTGTATTTCTCTGCAGAAGCAGAATTTGTGATGGAGCGGACAATATCGACATAAGATGTCCCTTTAAAGCCGTCTATTAAGAAAAGAGTGGTGGAGTCCGACTGCTTCAGCAGGTATTCGAGCTCGCTGCTCTGGTAGCTTGTATTGACGGTAACAAGGACAGCTCCAATTCGTGCAGATGCGAACTGAAGAAGAAGCCATTCAGGGACATTGGTTGCCCAGATGGCAATGTTTTCACCCTTTTTCACGCCAAGACCCATTAAGGCTTTTGCGAGCTTCGAAGTTTCATTGTAAAACTCATCATACGTATAACGGATATCTTCCTTTGAATAGACAACAGCATCCTGGCTCCCGTATTTTGACACAGTTTCCTTCAATAGTTGGCCGATGGTTTTATTTTTTAGTGATTGCATGGGACCTCCCTGGACAAAAAGAATGATTACGCTTTCATTATAAACTATTTTTAGAAAGTTTTGAAAACTATTATTCTTTAAAATATACGCATGCACTTGCAGTATAATAGAAGAGACGTACATTAAAAAGGGGAACAATCATGAATAAATCTACATTTTATCCTTATCTGGCACTAGCAATTGGAGTTGCGGCGGTCTCAACATCTGCGATTTTCGTCAAGCTGACTTCTGCGCCTGCTCCTGTTATCGCGTTTTATCGCCTGTTTTTCTCAACGCTTATCGTTCTGCCGCTGTTTTTGGCAAAATCCCTGCCTCATATTAACACGTTAACGAAAAAGGACTGGAGCTATTCGATTTTAGCGGGTGTGCTGCTTGCGTTTCATTTTATTCTCTGGTTCGAATCACTGAACTACACCTCTGTGGCAAGTTCGGTTGTGCTTGTTACGCTACAGCCTCTGTTTGCGTTTATCGGAACCTATTTCTTTTTTAAAGAGAGAGTGTCGGCGAGGGCCATTCTCAGCGCCGGGCTTGCCATTGCAGGCAGTGTTGTGATCAGCTGGGGAGATTTCCGGATCAGCGGGCTTGCCTTATTCGGAGACTTTCTTGCGCTTGCGGCCTGCGGAATGGTCACGGCATATCTGCTGTTTGGCCAAGGTGTAAGAAAGCGTCATACGCTGACTCTTTATACGTTTATCGTCTATGCAGTAAGCTCTGTGACTTTATTTCTGTACTGTGTGTTATTAAGCTATCCGCTAACGGGTTTTCCTAAGGAGGATTGGCTGTACTTTTTGCTGCTTGCCATTGTTCCTACCTTGCTTGGACACTCATTGTTCAACTGGTCGCTGAAATGGATTTCGACAAATGTCATTTCTGTAGCGATTCTGTTTGAACCGGTTGGCTCGATTATTCTTGCGTATTACTTCCTTGAGGAGACGGTTCTTCTTACGCAATTAATTGGCGGAGCCATCATTATTATTGGAGTCATGCTGTTTCTTTTTGAAAAGAAAGAAGTGGCCGAGATATCAAGTGAACAGGCGCTTTAAACGAAAAAGGACTCAATTTCGAGTCCTTTTTTCTTCTTCAGAAATTTTCTTTTCCAACTCTTTAAACGTATACTTCGTCTTCTTTTTTAAAGCTTCTTCAAAGCTGCCTGCTTCTTTGGTTTCAAGCAGGAGTTCCATAATAATATCTTCTCCAAATTCATCTGCCAGAATTTTAACGGCGCAGTAGCTTTGAGTATAAACTTCTGCATCCGGACTGTCTTCTAGTGCCGTTGCCCAGCTTCCTGGATTTCTAAGTTCATTGAAAGGAATAACATTATCAATAGGAATTCTTGCTTCCTCTCCATTATAGCCGGCATATTCTGCTACGCCTTCATTAAACCATATCGGAATTTTCATCGAGTCGATTTCCATTTTCTCTAATGCTTTCTCCATATAGTAATGGGCATATTCATGGTAAAAAGTTTCCACAACAAGCGGGGATGCGGCATCGAAATCATCTGGAATCACAATCGCCATGGTTTCTTTCAGATGATCGTAAAATCCCATATAATCCAGATACTCAAGCTCCTGCAGCGAGTCCGGAGATTCATCAAGAAGAATCAGGTCAATCGGCTGATCTTCAATATCGCCGAATAAGCGTTTACTGATTTTACGTGCATTTATAAATTCGTCCTCAACAAGCAGGATATCTCTTTTATTCAGAGAGGAATAATAAACAGTCAGATGAGATATTTTCTTTGTTTCAGCATCCTCTTTATATTCTTCGTATGGGTCAATCGGCAAAAAAGCGTTGACCTGAAACTCAAACTTCTCCCGCGGACTAATACTTTGATAGTTAAAATGGGTTGTCATTACATTCATGAGAACAACAAAAAATAAAGTGACAATTAAACTGATGGCTGTGATGGAAAGAAAGATGGATCCTGACAGTCCTTTGAAAAAGAGCAGATTCCTTTCTTTGCGGTGAATCATCTCGTATATAGAATAGATAAACAAGCCGATCAGCAAAAGTGCCATAATGCTTCCTGCGATCACAGTGGCAGGGATATTCAAAAAGAGAAACAGAACGTAAAACACTCCGGTGAAATAAACGATATACAGAATTGATAAGAAACTATGCAGAAGTATTTTCACATGCAGCCTCCGATTGTCTTAGTCTATGAACTTATTCTGTTTTATGAACATATTCTCCTTGTAGAGGTAGGGATTTAATTTTGGCTTGTCGAATTTTATCAGCAAGGAGTGTTGAAGATGAATTATAAGATAAGAAAAGCGGTCATTGAAGACGCGAAGCAAATTGCTGTTGTGCATGTGGACAGCTGGAGAACAACCTATGATGGTATTGTAGCAGATGCCTTCCTGGAAAGCCTTACATATGAAAGTAAAGAAAAAATGTGGAGAACCATCGATCCTGACACTGTTATTGTGGCAGAAAATGAAGATGGCCAGATTATCGGGTTTGCAGGATTTGGAGAAGAACGAACCGGGGAATATGGATTTGATGGAGAATTATATGCGATATATCTATTAAAAGAAGTGCAGGGAGCGGGCATCGGACGGAGACTGGTAGAAGCGGCTGCTGATGAGCTTATGCGGAAAAACTATCAGTCCATGCTGCTGTGGGTGATGAATGCGAATCCTTCTAAAGGTTTCTACGAACGCTTCTCACCTGAAAAGATTGCAGAGGACGTCTACACGATTGAGGGAACAGGTCATCAGGAAACGGCATTGGGATGGCGTGACTTGCCGAAACTGTCAGCTGCATTGAAAAGGAAAGAGGGATCACTGTGAAGCGTGCATTAATACTTGGCGGAACTCAATTTTTCGGGAAAAGGCTTGTTTATGAGCTGCTTGAAAAGGGGACAGAAGTGACGATTGCTACAAGAGGAAGAACACCTGATGACTTTGGGAATAGAGTCGAGCGTCTGATAATCGACCGTGAAAACAAAGATTCAATGATTAAGGCCTTTGAAAATAAAAAATGGGACGTTGTCTATGATCAATCGTGCTTTTCGCCGCTTGAAGCAAAATCTTCTTATGAAACGCTGCAGGGCAAAATCAAGCATTATATTTTCACGTCTACTATGGCAGTCTATGAATTTGGGAGAGGACGAAAGGAAGAAGACTTTGATCCGTTAGTATATAAGCCTTCCTATAAAGAGCGCAAAGATTATAAAGGGATGAGCGGCTATCAGGAAGCAAAGCGCAGTGCAGAAGCCTATCTTTTTCAGACTGCAGATGTGCCGGTTGCTTCTGTTAGACCAGCCCTTGTTATTGGAATAGATGACTATACGGAACGCTTATTCTTTCATGTGAAAAAGGTGAAGAACGAGGAGCCGATCGGCCTCGTGAATCCTGGTCATTTTTATAGCTATACATCATCTGAGGACGCTGCGGGATTCTTGTATATGGCTGGCGAAAAAAAACTGGCGGGTGCCTTCAATATTGCTTTTGAAAAAAGTCTCTCTCTGAATGATCTTCTGCATCAAATCGAGAGTGCTGTGGGGAAAAAGGCGATGGTAACAAGCGATATTACAAAAGAGAATGCCTCACCTTACGGATTAGCAGGTGAATGGACACTGGATGTGTCGAAGGCTGAAAGAGCCGGGTACTCATTTGAGAAATTGAATCCATACATAGAAAGGTTAATAGAGGAAATGAAAAAAGAAACGTGACACTGCCGCGTTTCTTTTTAGTGAGGTAAAATCTGCTGATGAAACACCGCGGCGAAGTAGGCAAATACAAAGGCAAGCGGGAAAGAGAAAATGACAGACCAGCCGCTGACTAAATCTTCTTCGTTGCTGATCCTGATTGCTTCAAAGTAACCATATAGAAAATGAATAACCGACAATAAAAAGGTCATCAGCATTAAAGAGTAGGATAGATTCATCGTTTGCCCTCCATAAGAAATCTATTACTACTAATACATGCAGGCAAATGAGAGATTATGACAAAAAAAGCACCGGAAAAAAATCAGTGCTTTTGCCTAAATCTATTTTCTTTTTAAAACAAGTGTTTTAGAAGTTGTCAGCATCAATACTAAGATAATGGAGCAAATGACAAATGTCGGCACCATGTATGATGCATTATAGCCGGCTGAATACAGAAGAACGGGCTGATCTCCTGCAAATTCTGCAAAGAATACTGCTCCTGCAAGTGTATGTGCTGCAAATCTAAGGAAGCTTCCGAGAAAAGCAGCCGCCACGACATAAGTAATTAACCGTCTTTTGTTCAGCGGGTTCAAAGAGCTTTGGACTTGCTTATAAAAAACTCCTCCGGCACCCACGGCGGTAAATGCCACAAAATAGTCAAGAAAGCCCTGCACCGGATGGACGATTGTTGTGTAGCCCATAATCGTCTGTAAAACGCCAAGTAAAAAACCTGTAAGAAGTCCGCCTTTTAAGCCGTGGCGAAACCCCATAATCAAGACAGGAATCATCGCAAGCGAGATTGACCCGCCCTGCGGCATTTTGCCAATAAAGCTTGTTGCTAAATCAAGCAGAAATGCAATCGCTCCAAGGATTGCTGCCTCTACTAAGAAAACAAGACGTGTATTTGTCTGCATAGCTATTCCCCTTTTCGGCATTCGACCGGGGCTGTTTTTTCCATAATAAAAAGCAATGCGGGGAATGTCGGATGGTTTCCACGCACTGCTTTGGTTGGGTTATCACTTGAATCCATCGCCACATCCCTACGTAAGCTTTAACTATACAGGTTCAACGGGTCTGAACATCATGTTCACTCTCAGCCGAATGGCTCCCCAAGTGGTCAAATGCAATATATGATTTAGACACTACTATACAGGAAGTTGCAAAATTCGACAAGGACATATTGAGATTTTTTTCAGAAAAGTTTGGAAAGCCTTTTCTTTTATCTTTACAATTTTCCGGAATCTTGCTATAGTTTCCATGAATTCAATATATGCAGGGGAGCTGAGTGAACTTGGCTGAGAGGATACTGATTCTTGTATCGACCCTTTAACCTGATCTGGGTAATGCCAGCGGAGGGAATGCGGAAGATACTTTATTTTTCCATAACTTTGCGAATGCGTTAAGGCTGCCCCCTGTGGCAGCCTTTTTTGTCGTTCGTCCAGTTCCAGCGCCCAGATCCTCGGTCAGATATTCATATATGAAAAATTTAAGGAGGAAAAAGAATGTCCAGTGTAAATCTAGCATTTCAGGTGCTGCCTAAATCATCAGAGGGAAATACATATGAAATTGTCGACAAAGCCATCGAGGTTGTCCAGCAATCAGGAGTTAAATATGAGGTTGGTGCAATGGAGACGGTGATGGAGGGAGAGCTTGATGAACTGATTGAAATTGTCAAGCAAGCGCAGGATGCCTGCATTTCAGCCGGTGCGACTGAGGTAATGACTCACATGAAAATTCATTACCGTCCAATAGAAGGGGTCACTATGGATGAAAAACTTAAGAAATACCGTTAAAGCCCTTTTGGAGGCTGCGCTTCCAGGCATCGTGCTGCTGTCGTTCCTCTTTTTATGGGAATTGGCAGTCATCGTCACTGAGGTGGAAAAATGGATTCTGCCTCGCCCGACCGATATTTTTGTCACGCTTGCAGAAATGAGGGGGATGATAGGCGTCCATATCCTGCAGACTCTGGCAGAAGCAGTGCTTGGATTATTGATCGCAATAGCCGCGGGAGTATTTATTGCTATTTTAATAGACATGTCACAGCTGGTTCGAAAATCTGTTGAACCGCTGCTTGTTCTTTCACAGACCATTCCCATTATCGCGCTTGCTCCACTGCTTATCATCTGGTTTGGATTCGGTATTTTTCCTAAAGTCATCGTGGTTGCGCTCGTCTGTTTCTTTCCGATCGCCATCAACCTGTCTGATGGATTCCGTTTAGTTGACAGGGATATGTTGAAGCTCATGCGAACCCTTGGAGCAAGCCGCAGGCAAATGTTTGTGAAACTGAAACTTCCTGCTGCAACGCCTTTCTTTTTTTCAGGATTAAAAATAGCCGGCACATACAGCGTGATGGGGGCGGTTATCGGGGAGTGGCTGGGTGCAAGTAAAGGACTCGGCATTCTATTAACTCGTTCATCCCAGTCATTTCTAACAGAAAAAGTATTTGCAACGATCATCTTAATAGTAGGTTTAAGCTTAATCATTTATGCACTCATTGAAATCCTGGCAAGAATCATGATGCCCTGGAAATACAAGCAAAAGCATTCTAACTAGTACGGGGGAGAAAAAATGAAGAAATTCATATTCGTTTTATTTAGTTTAATGTTCATCTTATCTGGATGCGGATCAGCCGAAAATGCCTCTAATGAGGAATTAAAAAAAGTGAAGATTATGCTGGATTGGTTTCCGAATACAAATCATACAGGTATTTATGCAGCGAAAGAAAAGGGCTTCTATAAAAGTGAGGGTCTTGATGTAGAAATCGTTGAACCGGGAGAAGGAGTCAGTGCTGATCAGATTGTTGCTTCAGGGGAAGTTGATTTTGCCGTCAGCCATCAGGAGAATATTACACATGCAAGATCCACAGGCGTTCCGATTGTTTCAATAGGAGCAATCATCCAGGAAAATACTTCTGCCTTTGCTTCATTAAAAGAAGAAAACATCACTTCTCCAAAGGATTTTGAAGGGAAACGATATGGGGGATGGGGTTCTCCGACAGAAGAAGCTGTTATCAAAGCTGTCATGGGGAAATCGAATGCAGACTTTGAAAAAGTGGATTATGTCACGCTTGGAGCGACTGACTTTTTCAAATCAATCGGACGCGATACCGATTTTCAATGGATTTTCCAAGGGTGGGACGGTGTTGAGGCTGTCCGCCAGGGAATTGAATTGAACTACATCTATTTAAAAGACCTTGATCCGGCATTAAACTATTACACTCCGCTTATCGCAACAAGCGAATCCAAAATAGCAAAAGATAAAGGAACGGTCAAATCTTTCATGAAAGCTACATCAAAAGGCTATCAATTTGCTAGTGAGGATCCCGAAGAAGCAGCGGACATCCTGATTAAAAACGTGCCTGAAATTAATGCGGAACTGGTTAAGGCCAGTCAAGTATGGTTAAGCGGACAGTATCAGGGAGATGCAAAACAATGGGGCATACAAGAAGAAAAGGTCTGGAAAAGATATGCGGATTGGATGTTTGAAAGAAAGCTGATTGAAGAGAACATAGACCCAAGCGAGGCCTTTACAAATGAGTTCCTGACTGAAGGAAAGGAATAGCATGCTGACTCTTTCTCAAATCAGCAAATCGTATTCTGAAGACCAGCATGTCCTGCTGCCGACAGACTTTACTGTTAAAAAAGGCGAATTTGTAAGCATTATTGGACCAAGCGGCTGCGGGAAAAGTACATTGCTTGATATTATAGCCGGCATCAATAAGCCGGCTAATGGCACTGTGCATTACAATGGAGAAGAGATAACGAATAAAACCGGCCTAATCGGATATATGCCTCAAAGTGATGTATTGTTTCCATGGAGAACGGTTATGGATAATGTCATTCTTCCTTTAGAGATAGAAGGCATCGGGAAAGAAGAAGCTCGCAGTCAAGCGCGCGGCCTTTTCCCGAAATTCGGGCTGGCGGGATTTGAAAATCATTATCCGTCTATGCTTTCGGGCGGAATGCGTCAGCGCGCCAATTTCTTAAGAGCCTATTTAAATAATAAAGACCTCCTTCTATTAGATGAACCGTTTGGCAAGCTAGATGCGATGACAAGACTTGAGCTGCAGAAGTGGTTTATCCAAATATGCGAGGATACAGGACAGACCGTGATATTCATTACTCATGATATCGATGAAGCTATTTTCCTGTCAGACAGAATCTTAATTCTTTCGCCAAGACCGGGGCGAATAATAGAAGAGGTCAGTGTGGAGTTTACCCGGCCAAGGACAGATGATCTCTTTACAAGTATGAAGTTTGCTTCGCTTAAACGGAGATTGCTGGATCTTCTTCATTTGAAAAAAACATGATTCAACTAGAAAATGACGCATTGAATTTCAGACAAATTCAGTGCGTTTTCGATCTTTAAAATCTTTTTTTATAAATTGATAAAAAAGCTATTGCAAAGGGAATTACAGCGTGGTATATTATTATTCGTTGCCGCGAAAATCGCGAAAAAGCAACACAGCCTAAAAAAAGAAAAGTGAAATTAACGCTTGACTTTGAAATGGCAAAATGTTATATTAATAAAGCTTCGCTTGAAGCAAATGATCTTTG
>NZ_JBCMYF010000013.1:0-15168 GCF_050483325.1 Metabacillus idriensis | reverse complement strand
AAACCGCGAATGCAGCACTACGCTATTCTCGAGCCCTGGATAAGTGCTTCAAAACCGGAATGCAGCACTTACGCTATTCTCGAGCTCTAGGTAAGTGCTTCAAAACCGCGAATACAGCACTTACGATAGTCTCCAGTCCTAGGTAAGTGCTTCAAAACCGCGAATACAGCACTTACGATAGTCTCCAGTCCTAGGTAAGTGCTTCAAAACCGAGAATGCAGAACTTTCTATAGAATCCGGCACAAAGCAAGTGCATCAAAAGCGCATATACGGCAATTCAATTAACAAAGGCTCCAACACCAGAAAAGGTCCCTCATATTCATAATAAATTTAAAGGCTGTATTCGCATTAAGTTGTTTTAAATTATAATGCTGTCCGTTCCTTTCCGCAGGGGAGTGGAATCTTTTTCGGCGAGCCTGCGGGGTCTTCCATTTCGCTCTATTTTTCCGCGAGAGTCAAGTTCCTTCAGCTGCAATCCACTAAGGTATACAACATTTAGTCTCAAAACATTACGAAAAGAGTCAATTAAAATAATGCAGCTCAACTGATATATTCTCTTCTGCAAACCAGACTGAACCACATTCAGGTTGTACTTCTTTCTTAACACCTTGTCTCATATACATGGTAAGAGTTCAGCTAACGCATTCATCGTAACGGAGGTAGAAGATGAAGAATCGATGGTTTCAGGTTGTTCAAATCGCAGCTGTATATGTCGGAACGGTTGTCGGGGCTGGCTTTGCAACTGGACGGGAGATTGTAGAATTTTTCACGCAGTTTGGCCTGTTTGGCATACTCGGTATTTTAATATGCGGGTATTTTTTTATGCATCTTGGTGCAAAGATGATGATCATTTCAAAGCGGATCGGGGCAAAATCGTACCAGGATTTTAATCTGTTTCTATTTGGAAAGTCGTTTGGATTTATTATTAATCTCTTTATGCTGATTGTCTTATTCGGAGTAACATCCGTTATGCTGTCTGGTGCCGGGGCTATTTTTGAGGAGCAGCTCGAATATTCAAGGCAGTTTGGCGTTCTTCTGACCATACTGCTGACAATCATCGCCATGTCATTCGGTTCCAAAGGGCTCTTTAGCGTCAATATTATTGTCGTGCCGCTTTTAATTCTCTTCAGTGTGCTTGTGGCGGCATCATCTTTTGATGCTCATACGTTTTCATCTTATCAGCTGCACCATGCTCCATCGTTTAAATGGATCATTTCTGCGATTTCCTATGCGGCTTTTAATCTTGCGATGGCTGAGGCCGTTTTGGTTCCCCTTGCTCAGGAGATTGAAGATGAGAGTGTTGTGAAGTGGGGTGGAATCGTTGGCGGGGCAACCCTCACGTTTATATTGCTCAGCAGCCATTTTGCTCTGTCTACGCTTCCCGATGTGATGACGTACGATATCCCAATGGCTGAAGTGATGAAAGCCTCTGTTTTTTCCTTCTTCTTCATATATATAATGGTCATTTACGGGGAAGTTTTCACGTCAGTCATCGGTAATTTATTCGGTCTTGAACGCCATTTGGTGCGGGTGATTCCAATCTCAAGGATGATCATTATCCTCATCCTGCTGAGCGGAGCTTTTTTCGTCAGTCAAATTGGCTACAGCTCTTTGATTGCCTTTCTCTATCCGATCTTTGGCTATATGAGCATCATATTTCTGGTATTAATGATGGTCCGCAAAACCCCTCATCTTGATCATACTAAAACGATGAAAAAGTAAGAATAATCAAACAATTTAAACATAAAGGCTTGATTATCATCATAATTATGAAGAAAACTGACATATTTCCTGTTTGACTGCTGAAGTTGTTCATATTATGATGTTTTTAATATTATCTGAATTTTTTATATCTTCTAAAGAGGTGATGAGATGGGGTATTAACTTTTCATAGGAGGTTTTGCACCATCGTATGCCTAATAGATTGAAATTTTTCAGGAGGTGACTCCTTTTTCGTCTTTGGCGGAAGAGGGAATTTATTTGGACATAGTGAATTTGTTCATTATTGCGATTTTAATTGCTGCCACTGCTTTTTTTGTAGCATCGGAGTTCGCAATTGTAAAAATTCGAAGTTCCCGCATTAATCAGCTGATTGAAGAAGGAAATAAACAGGCATTATCAGCTAAAAAAGTAACGGATAACCTGGATGAATATTTATCAGCCTGCCAGCTTGGGATCACCATTACAGCACTCGGGCTCGGGTGGCTTGGGGAACCGGCAATTGGAAGACTGCTGCATCCGGTTTTTGAAAGGTTTGACATGCCGAGTTCAGGTGTTCAATTTTTGTCAGTTGCCATTGCTTTTGCCATCATCACATTTCTGCACGTAGTGGTGGGGGAGCTTGCGCCAAAAACAGTAGCGATTCAAAAAGCGGAGCGAATTACGCTTACTTTTTCAAAGCCGTTAATGGCTTTTTACCGTCTCATGTATCCAGTCATTTGGGTATTAAATGGCTCTGCACGGCTCCTGACGAGCTTCTTTGGAATGAAGCAGGTCTCAGAGCATGAGCTTGCACACAGTGAGGAAGAACTAAGAATTCTCCTGTCTGAAAGCTATGAGAGCGGAGAGATCAATCAATCTGAATACAAATATGTGAATAAGATCTTTAAATTTGATGACCGTATTGCAAAAGAAATAATGGTGCCCCGCACACAAATCATCTCCCTTGATATTGAAGAGACACTGCAGTCTCATTTGAAGATTATCAAGAGCGAAAAATATACAAGGTATCCCGTTGTTGACGGGGATAAAGACCATATCATCGGAATGGTGAATATAAAAGAAATTTTTACGGACTTATTTCAATCAAAACAAACAGATCCTTTTTCATTGAAAACGTATATTAGACCTGTTATTCAAGTGATCGATTCCGTCCCGATTCAAGAACTTCTGCTCAAAATGCAAAAAGAGCACATTCATATGGCTATTCTAATTGATGAATACGGCGGAACCGCAGGACTTGTAACTGTTGAAGATATATTAGAGGAGATCGTAGGCGAAATCAGGGATGAGTTTGATGCTGATGAAGTGCCGCTTGTCCAAAAAATCACGGATGATCAATATGTGATCGATGGAAAAGTATTAATAAGCGAACTCAACGATTTATTCGGACTTGAAATGGAAGACACAGATGTAGATACAATCGGCGGATGGCTGCTGACTGAGAAATATGATATAAAAAAAGGAGAACTGGTTGAATTCGGTTCCTTTACGTTTAAAGTGAAGGACATGGAAAACCACCATATCCGCTATCTCGAAATGACACGAAAAAAAAAGGAAGATAGTTCCCCGCTTCTTCAGAAGGGAATCGCTGCCACACAATGAGATGCTTTACCGGCATCTTTTTTTTTGCGTAAAAAGCTGCGGCTGAGGATAAAATAAGCCTGAATCTCATAATAAAAGGAGACCGTTAACATGACTCAATCAAAAGGCCAAAAGCAGAGACAATGGGACATCCGCAAAGAATCACAAAATGAGCATGGCAAAGTAAAGTCTTTTAAAGAACTCGAGCAGGAAGGCACTCAGGAAGGCACTCAAAATAATAAAAAATAGGCCGAAAAAAAAGAATCCGAATGTGGCGGATTCCTTCTTTTCGCTTACAAAATGAAAGTATAAAATTTACCGCTTTGATGGCTAGCGGAATCACTCAGGCTCTTCGGCCAGAAAGGATTCGAAAGTATTGGTACATTTCGCCAATACTTTCGAATTCGGAGCTAACCGAGCGGCTTCGCTTTTCTTACAATATCCGTTCTGTTTCTTCTTTGCCGCAAACGTTCGCAAGCTTTTTCAGCTGTTTGTTTAACAAGTTTTTATCAAGGCTGAGCCAATCCTGCTGTTTAATTCCTTCATAAATATAGGCTGAAAACTCCCAAACATCTTGTTTAATTTCACTCCGATTCGTTTCTGCTGCCAAGATTAATGCTTTCAGCACAGAAGCCATTACGGAGACATCCTCTTTTCCGTAGTGACGGATCTGATAAAAACTTTCATATAAGTAGTCGGTGAATGTTGGTTTAGGCAGAACAATCCTAATTTGATTCTTACTGTCGCGATGGTAAGGGGAAGGGGAATGATTTTTACCAATCTTCGTCAGAATCTGTGCCAGGTGTTCTATACATGCAATCGCAGTCTCAGGGTCATTTTTCCCTGGTGCAATTCCCCTGAGTGCAATTTCGGCAAGTTTTTGGATGCCGAATTCAATATCATGCTTTGACTCGTGATCTGTGTTAAAGGTGATAAATTTAAGAAGTTCATCCTCATCTATAAATTCACCTTCAGATGAGACCAGCAGCAAAGGTGTATCCACATCGACATAGTCACCCTGATCTTTTGTAAACGAGATGACAAGCTGCTCTTGTTGTGCAAAGTCAATCAGTTCTGACATGGCGATGTCCTGAATGTAGCCTTCATTGCTGCTTTTAATTTCTAGTGTTTTTTCTTTATCTATTGAGAAATTTTCTTCTGGATCGTCTGTTCTTTTTTTGTCTTCTATAGATATAAGGGTCTCTTTTGTGATATTGGATATCACGTTGCCGACTTTTATCCATTCCGTCATATGGTGGATGAGAAAAACGAACATGCCAACACATATAAAGGCGACGATGATTGCAAGGGTCGGTACGATAAAGTCGTTGCTTGTCTCATTTTCCCTCACTTGATTCAGCAGGACGAGGGAATAAATGTAACCCCCGATAAAAACTCCCAGCACCCGCTGGATTTTGGAATCTGAGTTGAAATTGTGCATCGTCCGCGGGGAAAAATTAGCCAGGAACGTCGTCAATACGACAAGCACCGACGAAAATGTAATCGTCGTCATCGTTAAAAGCGAAGTTGAAGTAGCGCTTAAAATGGTATGAGCAAGTTCTTTATCAGTTAAAAAAGCAGATGGAATATGCTTGAAATAACCGTTTTCTGCAAGATATCTGTCTCCTGTCATACTCAGTACTGCTAGAATGAAAAAGAGAACTGCGTAGATTGCAGGTGTGATCCAAAAATTCGATTTTAATTTGACGAGAATCGGTTTAATAGGCATGAGCTGTCCCCCTGTATAAAATAGATTGAAGTGTCCGCCTGTTCGTGGTATAGTATGAACGGTAAAAATATTGATAAATTCCGCGCAGTTTGTGCGGGAGAGGTTCTAGCACAACCCTCTATAAAAAACTAAGTATGAACTGTATCCAAGTGAGGTATAGTTTTTTAGTTGGGGATTTTACATGCTAGACACTTCTGAAAAGCTCAGGGTGTCTTTTCTTATGCCGATTTTTAAATCGGGGTTGTGAAAGAATGCTCTCTTCGAATGAGGAGGACATATAGATGAAAAACGATAAAGCTCTCGTTGTCTTCAGCGGCGGCCAGGACAGCACAACATGCTTATTCTGGGCCATGAAGCAATTTAAAGAAGTTGAAGTGGTTACATTTAATTATAATCAGCGCCACAAGCTTGAAATAGAAGTGGCAGAAGCGATCGCGCAAGATCTTTGCGTAAGGCACCATCTTTTGGATATGTCGCTCTTAAATCAGCTTGCGCCTAATGCTCTTACAAGAGATGATATTGAAATTGAACATAAGGAAGGCGAACTTCCTTCAACCTTTGTCCCAGGCAGAAATCTTCTGTTCCTGACATTCGCATCTGTGCTTGCCAAACAAATCGGTGCAAAACATATCGTGACAGGAGTCTGTGAAACAGATTTCAGCGGATATCCGGATTGCCGCGATGTGTTCGTGAAATCATGCAATGTCACCATCAATTTAGCGATGGATGATCAATTTGTCATTCATACACCGCTAATGTGGATTGACAAAGCGGAAACATGGAAGCTTGCAGATGAACTCGGTGCACTGGACTATGTAAGAGAAAAAACGCTCACATGCTACAACGGTATTATCGCAGAAGGCTGCGGAGAATGTCCAGCATGTCACTTAAGGAAAATAGGCCTTGATGAATATTTGTCGGCAAAAGGAGGAGAGGCGCAATGATACAGCAAATGTACCCGCAGACTCTCCATCCGTATTCTTATGAGCTGAACAAGGATATGCAGATATCTGCGGCTCACTATGTGCCGAATGATGAAGCGGGCAAATGCCGCCGTCTTCACGGGCATACGTATTTTATAAATGTAACGGTTGCGGGCGATGAGCTTGATCAGTCCGGGTTCCTTATTAATTTTGCCCATATCAAGCAGCTTGTGCACGACCGCTTTGACCATACGATTCTCAATGAAAATGAAGTATTTGATGACAATGATCCAAATAAATTCCCTACGACTGAAGTAGTGGCACGCACGATTTATGAAATCATTCAACAGCATTTGGATACACTTGGACATAAGCCCAAATGTATCGGTGTTTTCGTCCGCGAAACTCCAACAAGCTATGTGATGTACCGTCCCAAGCAGGTGAAAATCGGATGAAGAAGTTTCCTGTATTAGAAATTTTCGGCCCGACGATTCAGGGAGAAGGAATGGTCATCGGCCAAAAAACAATGTTTGTCCGTACAGCAGGGTGTGATTATTCCTGCAGCTGGTGTGACTCTGCATTCACATGGGATGGATCAGCTAAAGACGACATTAGACAGCTGGCAGCTGGAGAGATATGGACAGAGCTGTTTGAACTTGGCGGAAGCCAATTTTCTCATGTGACCATCTCAGGCGGAAATCCTGCTTTACTTGGGAACCTGAATGAACTCATTGACCTTCTTCATGAAAAGAACGTAAAAGTGGCGATTGAAACACAGGGAAGCCGTCTGCAGCCCTGGTTCGATCAAATTGATGATTTAACGATTTCACCAAAGCCTCCAAGCTCAAGGATGAAGACAGACTTCACTAAATTAGATGAAATTATTTTCTTTTTAACGAAAAAAAACCGTCTTCATCATGCAAGTTTAAAAGTAGTTGTCTTTGATGAACAGGATCTGGAGTTTGCAAAGATGGTTCACCTGAAATACCCGGAACTCCCATTTTACCTTCAAGTAGGAAATGATCTGGTTAGTGAGCCGGATGATGGAAAGTTAATTTCTCATTTGCTTGCAAGGTATGAATGGCTGATTGACCGGGCTGTATCAGAAGAAGGCTTAAACAATGCGCGCGTTCTGCCGCAGCTGCACACCCTTGTATGGGGAAACAAAAGAGGAGTTTAACTAAGAAAGGAAGGCTGATTATGGCTGGAAGACAGGATTCAGAATTAACCGATGTAACATTGCTTGGCAATCAGGGCACAAATTATTTATTCGAATACAGCCCTGACATTTTAGAATCATTTGATAACAAACACGAAAACCGCGATTACTTTGTAAAGTTTAATTGCCCGGAATTCACAAGCCTATGTCCAAAAACTGGACAGCCTGACTTTGCAACGATTTATATCAGCTATATTCCTGATAAAAAAATGGTTGAAAGCAAATCATTGAAACTTTACTTATTCAGCTTCCGCAATCACGGCGACTTTCATGAAGACTGCATGAACATCATCATGAACGACCTGATTGAACTGATGGACCCAAGATATATCGAAGTATGGGGCAAGTTCACTCCGCGCGGCGGAATTTCAATCGACCCGTATACAAACTACGGAAAACCAGGCACAAAATACGAACAAATGGCAGAGCACCGCATGATGAATCATGATATGTATCCGGAGAAAATCGACAACCGCTGATAAAAAGCGCAATTAATTTCGAGCATAATTTGCATTTTAAAATAATCCATGTTATATTAATTAAGAATTATTTTTGTTCGGTACGCAAGGAAAGAACAAGTGCTAAAACTTTTCACCTTTTGTTATCAATGAGAGCAAGGATAGTAACACAATGTATGCTAAAGCATACGAGGAGGCAACAACAATGGAACAAGGTACAGTAAAATGGTTTAACGCAGAAAAAGGATTCGGATTCATCGAGCGCGAAGGCGGAGAAGACGTATTCGTTCATTTCTCAGCTATTCAAGGCGAAGGTTTCAAATCTTTAGACGAAGGCCAAGCAGTTACATTTGACGTAGAGCAAGGTCAACGCGGACCTCAAGCAACTAACGTTCAAAAAGCTTAATTTTAAGCTGACATATAAAACAGTCTCTTAATAGAGACTGTTTTTTTGTGTGCTTTTTAGTGATTCCTAAAGTACGGAGATTTTTAGGACTGAGCCACCGATTCCTTTTCTAAAAAGCAGGCAATATGATTGCCTCTTTTCTTGTAGGCTGTCATGATTTTCGCTTTGTTCACGCTATGATCCCCGCTCCGTCCGGCCATTTAAGCCCTGTAATCAGGAACGCTGGAAATAAAGGGCGGCAAAAACTCAAACTGCATCCCTGTAATCAGACGCGCTGGAAATAAAGGTAAGAAAAAACCAAACTGCATCTCTATAATCACAGGCGCAGGAAATATAGGTAGGCAAAAACTTAAAACGCAACCCTATAATCACAGGCGCAGGAAATATAGGTAGGCAAAAACTTAAACTGCAACCCTATAATTACAAGCTCAAGAAATATAGGGCAGCAAAAACTTAAAATGCATCCCTATAATCACAGGCTCAGGAAATATAGGGCAGCAAAAACCAAAAAATACATCCCTGTAATCAGGCGCCCTGGAAATAAAGGGCAGCAAAAATCAAAAATGCAACCCTATAATCAGAGTCTCAGGAAATAGGGTGTTTACTGCATTAAATGTGCAGTTTTTTGCATCAGAAAAATCGGCAATATTTAAATGTGAAAATGCAGCTAAGTGATCATTTAGGGGGGATAGGTGATTTCGAGGTGGAGATTTGGTTTTGACGCCAGAACTTGGGAAGAGGGCCAAAATTTTAGAGCCGCCCCTCAGCCCGCAAAAAATAAAACCCCTGCCCAAATTCTCTGAGCAGGGGGAGGTATTATGTTACAAGCTTTGTTAAATGGTTGCTTTCATTTTAGCACAGGTAAGCAGGATAACCTAATGAAAAATAATTATTTATTCTTTGCGCCCCGATTGGTGATTTGATACGGGTGACTTGCTTGTCTTAGGCTTTAAATTCTTTAACCTGCTTTTAATATAATCCTTCAGCATGTCTCGCTTGCGTTTTTGACGCTTGTCACGGTTTTTCATATAGTCACCATCCTATTTCATAGAGATCGACCTTGGTTCTATTATAACTCGAAACGTGGCAGGACAACACGCTTTTACTTAAATTCAAATTCATGCTCGCCGTCAGTGCGGTTTGCTTTGCGTACATATGAATAAAAAAGCTCCATCGCTTCTGTTTTAAAAGCTTTTGACAGTTCTTCAAAAAAATAATCATCTGGATTCAGTTCATATTGAGGTGTAACAATCTTCACTTCGGACTTTTCATTCTGAATATAATGATGGGTTAAGAGATTTGATGGTATCTGGATTTTTTTCGGCATGATCAGCACTCTCTCTTGTTAGTAGTGAAATGGATTGTGTTTAGTTTATCATATAAGAAAATCAGTAAACAGGGGGATAAAGTATGGAGACTTTTACGCAAAGAGCGGTAGTTATTATTAAATCGATACCTGCCGGCAGGGTGATGACATATGGACAAGTTGCCAGGTGCGCGGGCCAGCCCAGAGGAGCGCGGCAGGTTGTCCGCATTCTTCATTCACTGAGTGAAAAGCATCAGCTCCCATGGCATCGTGTTATCAATTCCAAAGGGGAAATCGGCATGAAGGAGACAGAATCCGGCAGACTGCAGAAAAAACTGTTAGAAGAAGAAGGCATTTCTTTTATAAGTGATTATCGCCTGCATCTGGAGCGGTGGATCTATGATCCCGGGATTCATGAAGACTCCTGGTAATTGAGTCATAAACTTTTATTAGGGCATTAAACTTTCTGGTTGACCGCTGCAGCATAATCATGTAATATACTACTACAAGCTGCATTGTACGTAATGATAATTAAGTTTTAACCTTTAAGCTGTAATAGGGAGTTTTATATCGCATCTGAAATGTCATGCCTCCATTTGCTGAGGAAGACAGGAAAGCTGCTGCAAACACCCACTTTGAGAAGTGGTGGTTTAAAACTTTCTTACGTAAGTTACGGCAATTGTGGCTTCTTTCTTTAAACGTATAAAACCAGTTCCTGCCTCAGGAGCTGGTTTTTTTCATGTTTCGCATAGTTTTGTTTTACTTGAGTGGAGTTTCATTTTCTTATTTTAATTACGATTCGCTCACTTGCATACCTTCCCAAATCGTTATTCGATTTAGCAGGGTAGAATTTGAAGTTCGACATTACTCAACAAATCTCCCGAATCAAATGTATCCCATTATTTTTAGGTGAATTTACTTCAGAAGAAACTTCAAATGCCTCCATTTGCGCCTCGTCGAAAGGCTTTAAGAAAGGACGCAGGTCGTCTGGATCATGAATGGAGGGATCGAGCCATCTTGCTTCGTCTTCAGGCTTCAGGATGACAGGCATTCTGTCGTGAATGGAGCTCATCAGTTCATTTGGTTCTGTTGTGATCACCGTGCAGGAATAGATGGTTTTGCCATTTGGCGATTTCCAGGATTCCCATAACCCGGCCATGCCGAAGGGTTCACCTGTTTTCATTTTGATTCTCATCGGGGTTTTCCCGCCTTCCTCGCGTTTCCATTCATAGAATGAATCAGCAAGGACAAGGCATCTTTTTTTTCTGAAAGCATTTCTGAAGCTTGGCTTGTCCGCTAATGTTTCTGCTCTGGCATTGATGGTTTTATATCCGATTTTTTCATCCTTTGCAAAAGGAGGGATGAGTCCCCACTTTAGGAACCCCATTCGATTTTGAGTCCCATCATTAATCACGGACAGGACCTCGTGTGACGGAGCAATGTTGTAGCTGTATACATATTCATCTTCATCAATGGCTGAGCCGATATGAAACCGGTCTACAAGATCTGCATACTCTGCAAATAATGTGTATCTTCCGCACATTTGCATTCTCCTTTTTATGAAAAATAATACCGTTATTATTCCCTTTAAACAAGGTGAAGCCGTATAAAAATTGACTCATTTCCCTATCTGCATGACTTTTCCGGATGCTGTTATCGATTTCCTTGATGACTTGCTGTGATATTGAACAAGTGAAAATCATGAAAGAATTTCTGATTTCGACTGAAAGATACCTTAAACACTTATGAGTATTTTGTCGAAATATAGACTAATAAATGCCAGTTTTCTAGTTCTTCCGCTTCGTTTTTTCCTCATTACACCAACACTCCCATCTTTTACACGTATAGTGTGATGTATTACTTATACTTGAGGAGGGGCAATATGAGGAAAAAGTTTATGGGTATAATTGGCGCTTCTGTACTCAGTGCAAGCGTAATTTTTCCACTGAGCGGGGAAGCGGCACTGGGAGACAGAACGCTATCACAGGGAATGAGCCATTCAGATGTGAAAGAACTGCAGGAACATCTTTTATCAAAAAGTGTGTATCCATATTTTGAAGAGACAGGCTATTATGGCCCAATTACAAAAGAAGCGGTGAAAGATTTTCAGGAAAAGAGCCGTATTCAGGTTGATGGGATAGCTGGACCGCAAACGAATCAAAAAATTAAAGTGTTGCGCTATGGCGATATGGGAAAACCAGTCATCAAGCTTCAGCGTCTGCTGAAAGAGTGGGGAGTATATACTGGTATTGTTGATGGAATGTACGGAAACGGCACGAAAAGTGCAGTAGCCAATTTTCAGCAGCAAAAAGGACTGAAAAGTGATGGTATCGCTGGACCGCAAACCTTTAGTAAGTTAAATCAAAAATCAAGCAGTGTTTCAGGTACAGTAAAAGAGTTAACCGTAACAAGCACAGCTTATACGGCTTCATGCGATGGCTGTTCCGGAGTGACGAAGATGGGTGTGGACTTGAAAAAATACCCTGAAGCGAAAGTGATTGCCGTTGATCCGAATGTCATTCCAATTGGCTCAATAGTAGAAGTTGAAGGCTATGGCAAAGCAATTGCAGCTGACATAGGCGGTGCCATTACAGGCAATAAAATTGATGTCTTTATTGCAGGACAAAGCAGTGCCATCAATTGGGGCAGAAAATCAGTCAACATTAAAGTTTATCAATAATAGAGTGCCAGTTACATAGAAAATGAAAAATCCGCTGTCTGCAGCGGATTTTTTTATGGATTGCTCACATAAACACAGGATTTAATTGAGCTGTGCTAGTTGAATTCTTAAACTCGTTATATGCAATTAATATGTGCCAGCATCTGCGATAAAATAATCCTCGAATTCCTGGGCCCTAGCCGTACTTCCCTATAGAAAGCTGTCATCAAAGCTCCAAATACATATATACCTCATCTACGTAACCCTCAGAAAGCTTCAGCGCTTTTGTGTATTCGCCAAATTGGACAAAACCCAATGACTCATACAGTGCTTTAGCGCCATGATTCCTGACAGCAACTGCAAGATCGATTTTTTCAATCACCTTATTTTCTCTAATCCGTTCAATCAGGGAGCTCAGCAGTTTTTTGCCTAACCCGTTGCCGCGCATGACAGGAGAAATGTACATGCCCAGAATTTGACCGCGGTGCTTCATTTTTTCAAGAGTCTCCTGTTTGAACGCTGCGATTCCTGCGAGTTCTGCTTCAGCAAATGCACCCATCACAAAAGCGGATGCAGAGGGAGTGATTTCGTGAATTAATTCTTCAATTGATTTTTTCTTTTCCGTTTCAAAGCTTGAAGCAAAGTTTGCCGGCAGCTCATTCAGAGCCTGCAGGCGAAGTGCCCTGTACTGTTCTGTGTCTTCTTCAGTCAGCAGCCGAAACTCCATTTGAGACACCTCTTTTCCTTGAAAATAGAAGTCAAATCGGGACTTGATGCCGTCTATATGTCGATTACGTTATCTAGTATGGTTTATTTTCATTAAAGCCATGTAAAATTCGTTCTGAGGACTAAATAAAACAGCCTGATGGAGAATCCTCCTTCAGGCTGTTGTTCTAAAATCAATGAAGTTGTTCTTTTACAATTTTATAGTTTTTATGATTGACGACCGTCCGTCTCTCAAGATCTAAATCTCGGAAATTTTCCATATACGTCAAGTCTACAATCACTGAATTTTCATTAACTTTCTCCACGATGCCACGTAAACCGTCTCTGAATTCAATCACATTGCCAACTTTAGCGATTTTCATTTCCTCTCTCCTTCTCTATACATATCCCCCATTAGGACTATTTAACATTATTTTTTCAGTTAAGTAAAGGCTTTCAGTTAAAATTGTGTAATAATTTTGAAAAAAGAACAAACAGATTAGATGAAGCATGTGATGTAAACATGTTATAGTAAGATAAAATTAATTTTGAAAGAGGCGAATCAGCTTGGTTTCATCAGGTCTTGTCCTCGAAGGCGGAGGAATGCGCGGGGTTTATACTGCAGGTGTTTTAGAATATTTCATGGAAAAAGATCTTTATTTCCCATATATCATCGGGGTTTCAGCAGGTGCCTGCATGGGTGCTTCATATGTTTCTGGTCAAAAAGGAAGAAATAAAACGGTAAACATCAATTACGCGAATCATAAAAGCTATTTATCATTAAGCAATTATATCCGACATAAACAGCTGTTTGGCATGGACTTCATTTTTGATGAAATCCCAAACAAGCTTGTCCCGTTTCATTTTGATGCATTTTTGAAAAGTGATCAGACTTTTTTAGTGGGAACAACTGACTGCAAGACAGGGGAGCCTGTTTACTATAATAAAAATGATATTGGCAAGGATATTTTAACGATTTTAAGAGCCTCAAGCTCCCTTCCGTTTATAGCGCCAATGATTGATTATGAAGGAAGAAAACTGCTTGATGGGGGGATTGTCGATTCGATCCCGATCAGAAAATCACAATCTGACGGCAATGTCCGCAATGTCGTGATCTTAACCAGAAATGCCGGATACAGAAAGAAAAAGAGCACCATGGAGTGGATGGTCAGAAGGTCATTCAGAACGTATCCATTGCTTGCAGATGCCATGCTGAACCGCTATGAGCAGTATAATCAGACGCTTGATTATATCGAGGAGCAGGAAAAGCTCGGTAATGTTTTTGTCATCCGTCCTTCTAAAAAGCTTGAAGTTGACCGGATTGAACGAAATCCGGTAAAGCTTGAACGGCTTTATGAGCAGGGGTTACTTGATGCAGAAGCCTGTTTTGAGGCACTGCGGAAGTGGCATGAGCCGCATCATGTATTATCCTGATAAAACATACCAAAACGTTTGAAGAGAGTTTCCTGAGGGAAGAGTACAGTCATACTACTTATAAAGGTGTTGTTTTGAATGAATGTATTAATTGCAGGAGCTAACGGAAAAACAGGCAGACATATAATCGAACAAATAGCACGCGGAGGCGAGCACAGGGCAATTGCAATGGTGCGGGACCCTAAGCAGGAAAAAGAACTGGAGAAGCTGGGTGCTCAAACAGTCGTCGGCGATCTTGAAGGAGATGTATCCCATGCCGTGCATTTAGCAGATGCCATCATTTTCGCAGCGGGATCCGGATCAAAAACAGGACCTGATAAAACCATTTCTGTTGACCAGGAAGGAGCTAAAAATCTGATAAACGCTGCTAAAGAACATCGGATCCAGCATTTCGTCATGCTGAGTTCAATGGGAGCAGATAACCCTTCAGCAGGTGCTGAATCAATGGAACAGTACTTCAAAGCTAAGGCAATTGCTGATGAATATCTGCGTGGATCAGATCTTTCTTATACGATTGTCAGACCTGGAGCACTGACGGATGACAGCGCCGCAGGAAAGATTGAAGCTTCAGAAAAAATCGAGAACAAAGAAAACCGCAGCATTTCCCGCGAGGATGTGGCGGCGGTTCTGATAGCTTCTCTTACGGGTGAAGAAGTGAAAAACAAAACATTTGAAATCCTCTCTGGCGAAACGGACATCAAGGAAGCTTTAAAATTTGTTTACTAAGCCATGGACAAGCGGGCTTCTCCTTAGTAAACTTGCATATATGAAATGATTTGGGGGAAGTCCGTACTATGGATAATCAATTGGCAAACGAGATGCTCGATTCTTTAAAAAATGGTGAAATCCATGAATATCATGTTCCGAAAGATGTTTTTCTTCCCTTTAGAAAAGTTCTTGTCGAACGTGAGGATTTCAAGCATTTCCGGGGAATCGCACTGCAGGGCGGAAGCGTCATCTATAAATATTTGCAGGTTCCAAGGAGTTAAAAAAACGGCTGTCACATTTGAAGTGCACCCCAAATGT
>NZ_JBCMYF010000012.1:0-239546 GCF_050483325.1 Metabacillus idriensis | reverse complement strand
TAGTTTTCAAAGATCATTTTCGCTCTTGAAGCGACCTTCTTAATATATCATTTCGTTAACTCGGTGTCAACATTTTTTTAAGAAGTTTTTTTAGTTGAAAGTCGCTGTCTGCGCCGTCATGATTGAACTTGCTTCAGCAGCGACGCTTATTAATATATCACCGTAAAAAACTAAAGTCAATACTTTTTTGTAACAGAATATCCGCGATGGAAAATTCTCTGTCCTTTCGTTTCAATCTTAACAACTTCAACGAAATTTTTATCTACAAGAAACTCTAATAACACGCTTAAATCTACTGAATAATATTTAGCTTCCGGATGCTCGAGAAGCTCTGCGTAGTGCCACACTTCTTTTTCAGAAAGAATGCTAAGCAAATGTCCTGCACCAATTTCTGATTTTGAGTGGATCAGGAAATCACTCGCCAAAAAGAGAAGCTCGAGTCTTTTTTCTAATGACTCTTCGCTTTCAACCAGTTCTTTATACAGCTTGTAAACTTGAGGTTCCATCTGCCTCACTTGATTCCAGACCGTAACCTCCGGATAAAATCCGTGATCAATCACTTCGAGTCTTGCCAGATGATGCAGGGCGTGAACGATATGATTGTAGGCATCGAGGAACTGTTTTGACTCAAAGAATACTTTTCCTTCCAAGTATCTTCTAATAAGCTTGCCATACTCGAGGCCGATTTTTAATCTGCGCTCTGAGAAAGGAAACATTTTCAGACGGTCAAGAAGCTTGCCGAGGTATTCATTTCTGTCAAATAGAACTTTCCCGTTTAAAATCCATTCTACAATGCGGCGGTTTGTTCCAAGCAGGATCCATTGCTGAATCTGTTCATCCGTCACGATATTCAGTGAAGCCTTTTGATTATCAAATTCATAATGTTTAATATAAACAGGCTGCTTTGCTTCTTTTACAATCACAAGCAGCGCGACATCCAAGTTATCTGTAAGCGGTGATGTTTGGTTTCTCTTTTCAATCATGACGATTGCTAATGTGTCTGGATGACTTGCTCTCTCTTGATAAATAGGACGGAGAAGATTTTCCATTGTAATTCCCCCATTTAATTTATGACTATATATCAGAATTCTACACAGGAGATAAAATCCCTTTCAAATACAGCACTTCAAAATTATAAGTGAATGCTGAGAGAGAATCTATTATTTTTTGAGATTTCCTGCCGTTATTATTTAAAGCACCATTAGATATTTTCTGCGAAATCCCTTACATATGTGCTATATTGGTATTCAGGAGGTTGGAATAATGGCAGCGAAATATTCTAGCAAGATTAATAAAATCCGCACGTTTGCATTGAGTTTAGTCTTTATTGGATTTTTCATTATGTATATTGGCATCTTCTTCAGAACTTCTCCGATTGTCATGACCATATTCATGATGCTCGGGTTATTATCTATAGTAGGAAGCACGGTGGTTTACTTCTGGATCGGAATGCTCTCGACTAAAGCTGTTCAAGTAACATGCCCTTCATGCGGCAAAACAACGAAGATTCTCGGCAGGGTTGATATGTGCATGTATTGCAATGAACCGCTGACGCTTGATCCGAATCTGGAAGGCAAAGACTTTGATGAAAAATACAATCGCAAAACGGTCGAATAAAAAAGCGGAGTGCAGTATATGCACCCCGCTTTTATTTTAGAAAAAAAGACTGAATGCTGCTAAAGACATTCAGTCTGATCAATGCGTTTCTTTCTTCTCGCAGCTGCCGCACACTCCGTAGATCTCCATGCGGTGATGACTAACATTAAAACCTGTCACGTGTGAAGCAAGGTGTTCTACCTCATCTAGTCCCGGATAATGAAAATCTACAATCTTTCCGCATTTTTCACAAATAACATGGTAATGCTCCGTAGTGACAAAATCAAATCTGCTCGAAGCGTCCCCATACGTCAGTTCTTTCACAAGGCCTACCTCGCGAAAAACACGCAAATTATTATAGACCGTTGCAACGCTCATATTTGGAAATTTGCTTTCCAGGGATTTATAAATATCATCAGCTGTAGGGTGAGTCATAGATTGAATAAGGTATTCTAAAATGGCATGTCGCTGTGGAGTAATGCGTACTCCAGTCTGCTTCAGCGTGTCAAGTGCTTCTTTTAACTGATGTTCAGACATCCGCTATGCACCTCTTTCCTGAAAAACATTCTTACTTTATAATATTTATAAATAGTGTACATTGTGACTGGGACTTTTGTCAATTGCGTATAGACAGCCTTCTATATATTTTAAGCCTCAGTATCCTTGTTTTAGATCAATTGTATTTTCCATGGATGAATAGTCTCCATCACGATATAACGCCAAGTTTCTCTTAAAGATATCCATCGCTCTTGGCAGATAGTTCTCAGTTATGCCCGACAAATGCGGTGTTACTGTGACATTCTTCATTCTCCAGAATGGATGATTTTCTCTCAATGGCTCCTCTACAAACACATCAAGCACTGCATGCTTTAGCTTTCCCTCGTTTAATGCTTTTACTAAATCCGATTCGCAAACAGCATCTCCGCGGCCGATATTAATAAATAGGCCTTCTGGTTTCATCCAGCTGAACGCTTTATAATCCAGCAGTCCTTTTGTTTCTTTTGTACTGGGGAGAACAGAAACAACAAAGTCTGCTTTTCTCATTCCTTCTTCTAATCCATTGTATGTATGGATTTCATCAAAATATTCAACGATTCTGCCGGATCTGTTCATACCTTCTGTTTTCATCCCAAAAGCTTTTGCAAGTCTTGCAATTTCCGTTCCAATGGCACCCGCTCCTAAGATAAAGACCGTTTTCCCATGGAGTTCGTGCATTTTGACTCTGCGGTCCCATTTTCTCTGCTGCTGATTCTCGTGCAGCTGCTGCGAATCTCTTGAAACTTGCAGCATCATTGAAATGGTATATTCCGCCATTGGAATCTTATGTACGCCTTTAGAGTTGGTAACTAGTATATTTTGATGAATCAAAGCATCAAAAGGGAGCTTGTCCATACCTGCAGACGCAACCATCATCCATTTCAGTTCTTTCGCTTGCCCAATAATGCCAGCTGTCAGATCTTCCCCGTATGTCAAAATCACTTCAGCTTCCTTTAACTCATCAAGGACATCATATATCCTATTGTCAAAATTAAAATCCACATCAGGAAAATCATTTATTAGTTCTTCCTTTAAATAACCGGGCAGCTTAACTGTTGATAAAATCTTCAAAACCAATTTCCCCTTTTTCCTTTTATTTTACCATTAATAAGAAAAGCGCAAGCGCCCGTTTAGCGCAGGCATGGCAGATAAGGATCCGACAGAAAAGGCGCTTTTTGCCAATACTTGCGGATCCGTTCTGGCCGAGGAGCCTGAGCGATTGCGCTCGACATCGAAGCGCAAAATTTTATACTTTCTTAAATAATAAAAAGAGTGCAGGAACTATAGTTCCTGCACTTAATTGCGCTAACGAATGAGGAGGTTATGCCTTCTTTACAACATACTCCGGGTTATGATTTTTGTCTGGACGTTTAACTCAGTTCCTTAAAAAAAGGCCAATTATGAAATGTTTTCTTTCAAATATTGAAGCGCTTCTTCAACATGCCCTTTCACTTTTACTTTGCGCCACTCTTTGACAAGCTCGCCGTCCTTATTGATCAGGAACGTAGAACGTTCAATCCCCATATATTCTTTTCCAAAGTTTTTCTTCAGCTTCCATACTCCGTATTTCTCAGCAGCTTCATGATCTTCATCAACCAATAAAAGAAAAGGAAGATCATACTTGGCTTTGAATTTTTCATGCCTGCTTTGTGCATCTGTACTGACTCCAAGGATGACAGCATCAAGCTCCTCAAAGCTTTTGTGCTGATCCCTGAAGTCACATGCCTGAGTTGTGCAGCCTGGAGTCATATCTTTTGGGTAAAAATAAAGAATGACATGATTACCTTTAAACTCTGAAAGCTTTACTTTTTCTCCGTTATCAGCAGTCAGTTCAAAATCTGGTGCGGTTTGTCCGATTTGAGTTGCCATTATATCAGCCTCCGTAAAAATTGGTTTAATTTAAGACTACCCAATTCCAAAGAATGATACAACTTATGTCCCTTTTTCAAGCCCCCATACGGTTCTTGCAACAAAAACGGCAGGCAGGACATACCCGATAAGAGCCTCAAGAACAGCAAGCAGTCTGCCAAACCCAATCGGAATCACATCCCCATACCCCAATGAAAAAAGAGTAACGGCGCTGAAATACAGGCAAGTATGCAAACGCTCAAGATAGCTTCCTTCCATAATAACTCCATTATCAACAAGCACCTCATACCCGCTGGAGTCCAAAATCAAGAAAATCATACTGAATCCAATCAAAATGGAAAGATATAAGAAGATGACAATTAACAGGGTATCTATAGAAAGAAAATTCCGTTCCTTAAATGTGCGGATGAAGATATTAAAGCTCATCAGCAAACACAGCGATACAGCTAAAGCAAATAACCCTCCCATATATATGCAGCACCCCATGTCCAAAACACGTAATGGTACAATATATACAAGAAGGTTTTTATTATTCGGCCAGTCTTGAAATTTTCACCGCATCTATTTTCTTATAAGCTGGACTGCGAGTAAAAGACTGAATGAAAGCAGCACGAGCGCTCCCGCCCAAAGCCAGGCCATCGTCATATCTCCTGAATCAATCGCTACATAGATAGCCGTTGCAGCCGTCTGAGTCTGCCCCGGTATATTACCGGCAAACATCAGACTTGCCCCAAACTCACCGAGGGCTCTTGTAAATGCAAGAACCGCCCCCGTGACAAGCGACGGAATTGCAAGCGGAATCGAAACATACCACAGAACTTGCCGATCATCAGCACCGTCCACCTTTGAGGCATCCTCAATTTCACGATCAATCATTTGAAATCCAAGCTTTGCAGCCTGATACATCAGCGGAAAAGAAACAACACATGCAGCAATAACTGCTGCCCACCAAGTGAAAATGACCGGAAAGCCTGAAATGCTCTCAATAACTTGTCCTACCGGGCTGTTCATTCCAAAAATCACAATCAGCAGAAATCCAACAACGGTAGGCGGAAGGACAAGCGGCAGCATGAGAAATGTCTCAATCACTGTTTTTCCTTTAAAAGAGGTTCTTGCCATGATTCTCCCAATAAAAGTCCCGCTAATTATGACGATTAGACTGGAGATAACCGCAACCTGAAGGGAAAGCGCAATAGGCTGACTGAATTCAATCCACATCGCGGTCACCTTTATGCAACACTTCAAACCCCTGCTGTTCAAATACTTCTATCGATTGTTCTTGCTGCAGAAAGAAAAAGAAAGCTTTTGCTTCATTTTCGTGTTCCGTTTCATTCAAAACGCCGGCTGGATAAATAATACTTTCATATTTGGCCGGTTCTATTGGGGTCTGATTCACCTTTTTCGAAGTCATGGCATCTGTCTTGTAGACAATTCCTGCATGAACATTGCCTGTTTCAACATAGGAGAGCACTTGCCGCACATCTTTAGCAAATACCATTCTTTTTTTATTGCTTTCCCACAAATCATCATGCACAAGAGCTTCTTTCGCATATTTGCCTGCAGGAACTGTTTCCGGTGTGCCTATTGCTAATTTTCCAAAGTCTTCAGATGCAAGATCCTCCATCTTTAATGCTTCATTCTCTTTATTTGTAATAAGCACTAAGCTATTTCCCAAATAATCCATTTGCAGGGATTGGTTGATCAGCCCTTTTGCATTAAGCTGTTCAAAAAGAGCTTTTGAAGCGGAGAAAAAAACATCTACAGGAGCCCCCTGTTCAATTTGACGCTGCAGAGCGCCAGTTGAACTGAAGTTATAGCGCACTTCAATAGAAGGGTTCTCTTCTTCAAATTGTTTTTTTATTTCATTCAATGAATCTTTTAAACTCACTGCAGCCGATACGAGCAAGACGGTTTTCTGTTCAGATCCGTCCTGCTTAGGGACGCATGAAGTCAAGACAACTATACTAATAAGAAGAATCAGGTATTTTTTAAGCACTGCTCAGCGTCCTTCCTTTACTTAGAGAATCACTATTTTCATTCTATAATACTAAATGAATGCGCAAAAGTTTTTCATCCTTTTTAAACATGCTAGAATAGACTTTAGAACTTTTTTTCAGGAGGAAGACATGAAATTCACTAAATCTGAAGAGCTTCACGAAGAAGCGTTGCAGCATATTGTCGGAGGGGTTAATAGCCCTTCCCGTTCTTATAAAGCAGTCGGCGGCGGATCACCAGTCGTAATGGAACGAGCAAAAGGAGCTTATTTCTGGGATGTTGACGGCAATAAATACATTGATTACCTCGCAGCATACGGACCAATCATTACAGGACATGCTCACCCTCACATTACAAAAGCTATTCAAAAAGCGGCAGAAGATGGCGTACTCTACGGCACCCCGACTCCACATGAGGTGAAGTTCGCCAAAATGCTGAAAGAGGCTATGCCCGGAATGGACAAGGTCCGTTTTGTCAATTCGGGAACGGAAGCCGTCATGACAACAATTCGTGTTGCACGGGCATATACAGGACGGGACAAAATCATTAAATTTGCAGGCTGCTATCACGGGCACTCTGACCTTGTGCTTGTTGCTGCAGGCTCCGGACCTTCCACTCTTGGCACACCTGATTCTGCAGGGGTTCCAAAAAGCATTGCAAAAGAAGTGATCACGGTTCCTTTCAATGATATTGAACCATTTAAAGAAGCACTTGAAAAATGGGGAAATGAAATTGCAGCTGTTCTAGTTGAACCCATCGTAGGAAACTTCGGAATCGTTGAACCTTATCCAGGATTTTTAGAAGCAGTTAATGAGCTTACTCATAATGCCGGTGCTCTTGTCATATATGATGAAGTCATCACAGCCTTCCGCTTTATGTACGGAGGAGCACAGGACATGCTTGGTGTCACACCTGACTTGACTGCTCTCGGCAAAATCATTGGCGGCGGTCTGCCAATCGGTGCATATGGCGGCAAAAAAGAAATCATGGAACAAGTTGCACCTCTTGGTCCTGCTTACCAAGCCGGTACAATGGCCGGCAATCCCGCTTCGATATTATCAGGCATTGCCTGTCTTGAAGTCCTGCAGGAAAAAGGTGTATATGAAAACCTTGATAAACTTGGACAAATGCTTGAAGAAGGCATTCAAAAACATGCTGAAACTTACCAGATTCCAATTACAATGAACCGCTTAAAAGGCGCTTTGACCATTTACTTCACGACAGAGAAGGTTGTCAATTATGAGCAGGCAGAAAGAACCGACGGCGAAATGTTCGCCAAATTCTTCAAGCTGATGCTTCATGAAGGGATTAACCTTGCTCCGTCCAAATACGAGGCGTGGTTCCTGACTACAGCTCATACTGAAGAAGATATCAAGGATACATTGCTTGCAGTCGAACGTTCATTCCAACAATTACAGAATGTATAAATATACATTTTATTCAAACAGGGATTTTAGTCCCTGTTTTTTTATTATTTTAAAAAATGTTGTAAACGCTTCCATTTAAGCGTTGTATATGGTTTTAAGAATATTAAAACTTTTCAAACTTGTATGCCTCCCCCAAAATCATGCATAAATAATTGAATTTTCTCAATCTAAATGATATGATAAGTATTACATTTCTGAAAATTTTGTTATTAAATCTCACAAAGCAATCTATAGTTTTTAAATGATAGATTCATATTTTATCGGGAGGTGAAGGCTATAAGCGGGAACACATTCCCCTTTCAAGCCGCTTTTATGAAAGAAAATTGGAGCCCAAGTAAGTTTAAGGAATATTACAACGCAGAGCATGACGCTTGCGGCATCGTATCAGTCATCGAAAAAAGGAACGTGCCGACAAAAGAAAACATTGATTTATGTATAAATGCATTGATTACGATGAATCACCGCGCCGGGTTTATTAACGGCGAAGGAGACGGTGTCGGCATTCATATTGATATTCCAAGAGCTCTGTGGAAGCAGAAGCTTGCTGATGCAAAGGCTGATCAGCAATTAGCCGAACGAGGCGATTTTATCGTCGGACACCTCTTTTTATCTAAAAATGAAAATCCTGATAAACTAAAAAAAGAAATTAGAAGCCTTCTATCCGAAAAGAATTTCGAACTTGTTTTCGAAACAGACAAAGTTACAACTTCATCTGCATTAGGACCCATCGCCCTGCAAGAAGAACCTCTCTTTTGGCAATTTGCCATGATTCCAGCTGAAAAACATGATTCTCTTAATAAGGATCTTTTTGAGCTGACGATTCAGATTGAGAAAAACCTCCATGTTCATGTCGCATCACTCAGTCAGCATGCTGCTGTTTATAAAGTTATGGGTGCTGGAGATGTTCTTCCGAAGTTTTATCATGATCTTGCAAATCCGCTTGCAGCATCTACGATGACTCTCGGACATAACAGGTATTCTACTAATACATTATCTACTTTTTTTCGTGTGCAGCCATTTAGCCTGTTAGGCCATAACGGTGAAATCAATACCATTGCAAAGCTTCGCGACGAAGCAAGAATGATGAATGTTCCGCTTACTGACGGCGGAAGTGATTCTCAAGATTTGAACAGAACGATTGAAACATTGGTGGCGAGAGACGGATACAGCCTGTTTGAAGCACTGGATGTTCTTTTCCCTCCAATTGTTAATGAAATTAAAGCATATCCTGATCATCTTCAGGACCTATACACATATATCCGTGAAGCTTGGGGCCATTTTGCCCAGGGTCCGGCAGGCATCATTTCGAGATTTGGAGATGAAGCAGTTTTCAGTGTAGATGCTCTTGGACTTCGGCCGCTATGGAAGGTAGAATCAGAAACTTCCTATATATTTGCGTCTGAACCGGGAATCATTCCAACTTCTCTTTATGCCGGCGATCCTAAGCCGCTTGGACCCGGCGAAAAGCTTGGCCTTAAATGGAACAAGGATGAGATTGAACTGTTTGAGTACCCTTCTCTTCAGGAGGAAGTCTATAAAAGATTTTCAGACAGAACAGATATCAGCGGCTACCGCAAACGACTGGCCCATCCTGTCAGCAAAGGCAAATGTTCAGCATCTCCTATCTTCAAAGTTCACAATGGTCATTACGCTGCATTCGGCTGGGACCGCGAACATATTCAGCTGCTTGAACAAATGGCTGAAAAAGGAGCAGAGCCTATTCGCTCACTCGGCCATGATGGTCCGCTTGCGGCAATCCATCCGGATCGTAAAAACATTGCTGATTTCATTAAAGAAAGTGTTGCAGTTGTTACCAATCCGGCAATTGACCGCGACCGTGAGTCAGAGCATTTCTCCATACGCTCAGTGATCGGGAAACGTCCTTCACTGACAGAGCAGCATGAAAAAACAGCAATGATTGAGCTGCCATCACCTTTATTGCTTGAAGGCAAGCTTGGCATCATGGCATCTGAACAGATTGATCAGCTGCCTTATGAAGAAGTTATCGATACATTCTCAAAGGAAAAACAGCTGCATGTTTTATCCGCTGTCTTCTCTGAGAGTGAAAGCCTGACGGACGCTCTTGACCGTCTGAAGCTTGAAGCCATTCAAGCTGTAGAGGATGGAGCTGTATTACTTGTGCTTGACGATCAGGAAGCCCACCAAAATGGGAAGCTGTGGATTGATCCGCACTTGATTACTTCCGTCATTGATCAGGCATTGGTTAAAGAAAGCCTGCGGAGAAACTGTTCAATCGTCCTGCGAACAGGGGCCATCAGATCCCTGCATGACATTATGATTGCATATGGGCTTGGAGCAAACCTAATCAGCCCGTATATTCTTTTTGCAACTGTTGCAGAGGAAGAATCGGCAAAACCCGCTGTTAACTTATATGACTCATTAAACAAAGGACTTGAGAAGGTCATTTCTACAATCGGCATTCATGAGCTTAGAGGATACGGACGACTCTTCTCTGCTATCGGATTAAATGAAGAAATCGAGAAAGAGCTTAACATTGTAAACTTCTTAGGCTCCAGTTCTCTTAAATTTAACTTTGAAAGCCTGAAAGCAGATGCACTTGAACGCAGCCAGGACTTTGAAAATGAAAAAGCCCGCCCGAGCAAGACGTTCCACATCTTCCCGAGAATCTGGAAAGCAATCGGCGATGTGGCAAAAACGGGCAGCTATGACGGCTACCGTGAAAAATTGACAGAGCAAGAAGAAAGCAACCCAATTACCATTCGTCATTTAACTGATTTAAAAACGGCTAAATCTGCCGTGCCAAAAGAAAAAGTAAATATCGGAGTCGGTGAGCACAGTCTTCCATTTGTGATCGCTTCTATGTCTTTTGGTTCACAAAATGAAGTAGCATTCCGTGCATACGCTGAAGCTGCTGAACAATTAAATATGGTCAGCCTAAATGGCGAAGGCGGAGAAATTAAAGATATGCTCGGCAAATATCCGCGCACACGAGGACAGCAAATCGCATCAGGAAGATTCGGAGTCAATGCAGAACTGCTTAACTCATCCAACCTGCTCGAAATTAAAATCGGCCAGGGAGCGAAGCCTGGTGAAGGCGGTCACTTGCCGGGTTCAAAAGTAACAGCGAAAATCGCCGAGTCCAGAAATGCCACAATCGGCTCAGATCTCATCTCGCCGTCAAATAACCACGATATTTATTCGATTGAGGATTTGGCGCAAATGATATCTGAACTGAAAACAGCGAATGATCAGGCAAAGGTTTCTGTTAAAGTGCCAGTTGTTCCAAACATTGGAACGATTGCAGTCGGAATTGCAAAAGCCGGAGCGGACATCATCACGCTGAGCGGGTTTGACGGCGGTACTGGTGCAGCCCGCATCCATGCCCTTCAGCATGTTGGGCTCCCAGTTGAAATCGGTGTAAAAGCAGCACATAACGCATTGCTTGAAGCCGGACTTCGTGAAAAAGTAGAGCTTTGGGCAGACGGCGGAATAAAAAGTGCACTCGACGTGATGAAAGTCGTTCTGCTTGGAGCGAACCGCGTCGGGTTTGGAACATTATCGATGATTGCCATCGGCTGTACAACATGCCGCGGCTGTCATTTAGATACATGCCATGTTGGTATCGCCACTCAAATTGAATCAGAAGCACAGGCAAAAGAGCATGGCTTAAGACGCTTTGTTCCAAGAAAATACGATCCGGCTGTGCAGGGCCTTGTTAATATGTTCAGCGCATTCGGTTCAGAACTTCAGGCCTTAACTGCTTCACTTGGATTTACAAACCTGCAGGATCTTGTCGGAAGATCTGACTTGCTTGAACAAACACGCGGCAAAGAAGAAATGGATCTGTCCCTCTTGCTTGAAACATTGGATATTCAGAATCTATCTCATAAAGAGGTTGCTGCAAGCATAGAAAGCAAACGTCTCGCTGTTGCTGCTGGAGCAGAGTATTTGGATTATGATGACAATGAACTTCATGATTCAAGAGAATTCAGCAGTGTCACTTCTGAACAGCGAATCCTGGGCAGCCGGGTTTCCTGTCACAGAGTGCGCGGCCGTCTCGATGGCTCATACAAGAAACTCGATGACGTTGAGCTTTACTATAAGGAAGGTTCAATTCCAGGTAACGGTCTTGGCGCCTACAATTCAAGCGGCATTCATATCCGTGTTGAAGGCGGAGCACAAGACGGCACCGGAAAAACGTCATTCGGAGGAACCATTCAAGTATTCAAATCAAAAGGAACTGACGGTAAATTCTACAACGGGTCTGTCGGTAAAGGATTCGGATATGGCGCGCAAAGCGGTCTGCTGTTAGTACAGGGAAATGCAGATGCACGCGCAGGAATCCGCCTCTCAGGTGCCGATATGATCATCGGCGGCAAGATTGATAAGCCAATTCCTGCAAATGAAAAGGGCAATATTGGGGTAAACGCCAATATTAAAGGATTCGCGTTTGAATACATGACAAACGGCAGAGGACTCGTCCTTGGAGATCCAGGCCCATGGATTTGCGCAGGAATGACCGGCGGGGTTGTATATGTCAGACATCAGCCTGAGGTTGGATTAACAAAGCAGGCTTTAGAACGCCGAATTGCAAAAGGCGCTAAAATCGAAATTTCATCATTAAATTCAAAAGGCCAGAGTGATGTATCAGAATTGCTTACAACATACATCGAAGCGCTCGAGCGACATGGTCAGAATGAAGAAGCAGAAGAATTAAAACCTCTTTTGCAGGATTTAACAAATAACTTTATTCAGCTGGTCCCTGTTAAAGAGCAGGCAGATCCGTCTGTATCAACTGAATAATTTCTTCTTCCAACTAACACCTGCCTGGCAGGTGTTATTTTTTTTACCAAAACGGGAAAAAGTAACTTGAATAATTTGTTTAAACGTTGTATAGTCATTAATTGTTTAATAAAATGGCTATTCTGCAAAGACTGTTCTTTTTCCGGCAATTCGTGTAAAATAGCCAACAACAATCAGTAAAGAAGGGAATGTCCATACACACCCCATGAAACTTGGTGCCCGCATTATAAAAACGGGGATAGCCATTACGCTGGCTCTATACTTGGCCACGTTATTAAAAATACCGTCTCCCGCGTTTGCAGGTATCGCAGCTATTTTTGCGATCCAGCCAACGATTTATCGCTCTTATTTATCCGTCATTGAGCAAGTACAGGCAAATATCATCGGAGCAGCCTTTGCCATTTTGTTCGGGCTGATCTTTGGTCCCCATCCGTTTGTTATCGGTCTAACTGTCATCATTGTCATTGCGATTAACTTAAAAATAAAAATCGAAAACACGATTCCTGTTTCCATTGTTACAGTTATTGCAATCCTTGAAAGCCCCGGGGAAGATTTCATCGAATTTTCTCTGATCCGTTTTGGAACGGTCCTGCTGGGGGTATTATCGGCATTCATAGTTAACTTAATTTTCATTCCGCCAAAATATGAAACAAAGCTTTACTACAGAATTGTAGATAATACGGAGGAAATCATTAAATGGATCCGCATTAATATGAGGCAGGTATCCGAATACAGCGAACTGAAAACAGACATCGAAAAAATAAAAGATAAAATGATTAAACTTGATCAGCTTTACTTGCTGTACAAGGAAGAACGCGCATATTTCAAACAAAATATCTATGCAAAATCCCGCAAGCTCGTATTGTTCAGGCAAATGCTTGTTACCACAAATCGTTCCTTGGATACTCTGAAAAAGCTCCACAGGCTTGAAAATGAATTGCATCACCTTCCTGAAGACTTTAAAGAGATTCTTGCAAACGAGCTTGACTATTTGATTGATTTTCATGAAAGAAGCCTATTGAAATTCATAGGCAAAATTAAACCTCAGTCAACAACAGATCTTATTAAGGAAGGTCAGTTTAACAAGCAGGAACTCGTCGATACTTTCATGAACTTTAAAGGCAGCTGCATTGATCAGGAGTGCTTTTATCACCTGCTTCCACTTATCGCTGTCATAATTGACTACAGCGAGCAGCTCGAGCATTTGGACACTCTAATAAACAGCTTCCATAATTATCATAAAGAAGAAAATGAACTGCAAATCAATGAACTGGAAGAGAGCAGCTGATTTTCACGTCCCTAAAAAAATAAAGCAGGCAGGAAAAACTTCTGTTTTTCCTGCCTGCTTTTCTGTGAAAATAGCTAGTGGCGTCAGTTCCAGTAGAGCTGCCAGTTTGAACCGGGCAACACATGAGAAGTGCCGGCATTCGCCTTAGTGCTGCCACTTTGAACCGTGTAAAAGATAAAAAGTGGCAGCATTCACCTTAGAGTTGCCACTTTGAACCGGGCAACACATGAGAAGTGGCGGTATTCGCCTTAGTGCTGCCAGTTGAACCGGGCAAAACATGAAAAGTGGCAGCATTCGCCTTAGTGCTGCCACTTTGAACCGGGCAAAACATGAGAAGTGGCGGCATTCGCCTTAGTGCTGCCACTTTGAACCGGGCAACACATGAGAAGTAGCGGTATTCGCCTTAGTGCTGCCAGTTGAACCGGGCAAAACATGAAAAGTGGCAGCATTCGCCTTAGTGCTGCCACTTTGAACCGTGCAACATATGAGAAGTGGCAGCATTCGCCTTAGTGCTGCCACTTTGAACCGGGCAACACATGAGAAGTGGCGGCATTCGCCTTAGTGCTGCCACTTTGAACCGGGCAACACATGAGAAGTGGCGGCATTCGCCTTAGTGCTGCCAGTTGAACCGGGCAACACATGAAAAGTGGCAGCATTCGCCCTAATGCTGCCACTTTTGATCAGGCAAGGTTCCAAAAGCAGGGACTAATCAGAGAGTCAGTGATTACTGACTTTCTGATTAGTCCCTTTTCTTCTATATCTCTTTAAGAATCGATCAAAACAAAAAGCTATTTACTCGGCCTTCTCTAACTCGCTCTCTGTCACCCATTTATGATTTTTCACTTTTTCCCCGCCGCCTTCAGGTGTGTAATCAACCATGTATACTGTTGTTTTTTCGGCGGTATCAATGACAGCTTCCGCACCATCCATTCCTTCCATATGACTCGCCTCGACCGTTACTTCATCTCCTGCTTTAAACGGTTCTTCCGGAGCATCCTTAATTTCTTCATGAATGATCCATTTATGATTCTCAACAGGCTCACCACCCCCTTCAGGAGTATATGAGATGGAATATACAGTTGTATCATACGCACCCGAAATCATTGCTTCTGCCCCGTTCATGCCTTCCATATGATCGGTCTTGATGATTGCTTTGCTTCCGGTTTCATAGGCAGGATTCTGCGCCTCTTTTAACCCTTCAGGCACTTCTCCAGAGCTAGAGTGATTCATACTGCCATGGTCCATGTGCTCCGAATCTTCCTTTTTCTCCCCCTGATCACCAGCACTGTTTCCGCAAGCGCCAAGAGACAATGAAACAGCCGCAACAAGCGATAAAATCACATACTTCTTTAACATATCAATCATCCTCCCAAAAGCTTTGACCCAATAATACAAAAGAATTGTGCAGAATTTGTGCAACAAAGAAAAGCGGAACCGACTGTTCAGACTCGGGCAGACAGATAAGAACTAACACGAAAAAATACAGGTCCCGCCTTTTTGAATGATTTGTTCTGGCCGAGACACAAAACGGCGGAATCCAAAAAGTCCAAATCCCACAGGATCTGGACTCTGCATATTTATTCCTTTATCAATGCTTCCCTTTAGGATCAAGTGCATCCCGAAGTCCGTCACCCATTAAGTTAAACCCAAGAACAGTCAGCATAATGGCTAGGCCGGGAAAAAACAGGGTCCAAGGGGCCTGAACCAGATATTGCTTGGAATCGGCAAGCATTTTTCCCCATTCCGGATTTGGAGCCTGAGCGCCAAGTCCAAGGAATCCAAGAGCAGCTGCTTCAATAATGGCAGTAGCAATCGCCAGAGAAGCTTGTACAATAATCGGTGAAAGACTATTTGGCAGAACATGAACAAGCAAAATTCTTGTATCACTTGTTCCTACTGCTTTTGCAGCGTGTATGTACTCTTCTTCTTTTACACTCAGCACTTTCGCTCTGATCAGTCTGCCGAAGTTTGGAATGTTAATGACAGCAATGGCAATCAGTGCATTTTGCAGGGAAGGCCCTAAAATAGCAACGATTGCTATAGCAAGCAGGATGCTCGGAAAGGCAAGCATAATATCAAAAATTCTGGAGATGATCGTATCAATGACTTTTCCATAATAACCCGCCATAATACCAAGCAGTGTTCCGACTATTGCTGATCCAAGGACCGAGAAAAAGCCGACCCACAGTGAAATCCTGGCACCAAACAGGACCCTTGAAAAGATATCACGGCCAAAGTCGTCCGTTCCAAACCAATGCTCTGATGAAGGAGGAAGCAGTCTCTTTGAGAGCTCCTGTTCATCAATGCCTTGAGGGGCAATCAGAGGTGCAGCGATTGCAATAACAACAAAGAAAAGGACGAGAAAGCTTCCTGCGATAGCTAATTTATTTTGTAAAAAGACGCGCAGCTTCTGCTGAAAAGGAGTGACAACCTTCTCCTGTTTTATAATGGCAGTCTGCTGCTCCTGCAGCGATGGTAGTGACATAGCAGTCTCCCCCTTTTCTAATATTTAATTCTTGGATCAATGGCAGCATATAACAGATCCACAATCAGATTAATAAAGACAAATATTGTAGCAATAATCAAAATTCCGGACTGAATAACCGGATAATCACGGTAGCTTATGGCATCAAAAATATACCTTCCCATCCCAGGCCAGCCGAAAATGGTTTCAGTCAAAATAGCTCCGCCTAATAATAATCCTGTTTGAAGTCCAATAATCGTTAAAATCGGAATAATGGCATTTTTTAAAGCATGCTTATAGACAACCCAGAACATATGAAGACCTTTAGCACGGGCAGTCCGGATAAAATCCGACTCCATCGCTTCGATCATGGTGGAACGGGTAATCCTTGCAATAATCGCCATTGGAATTGTCGCGAGCGCAATTCCCGGCAAAAGAATATGCTTAAGTACTTCAATAAATTGATCAAATCTGCCCTGCAAAAGCGTATCGAGCAAATAAAGATTTGTGATTGAATCAACAGGATTTCGAATTTCTTCACGGCCAGTCGTTGGAAGCCAGCCAAGCTGGATGGAGAAGACATATTGCTCCATTAAACCAAGCCAGAAAATCGGCATCGACACTCCAATCAATGCGATAACCATTGCCGTATAATCAAACCACGAATTTCGGAACCAGGCACTGATGATTCCTGCATTGATTCCAACCACAATGGCAATCATCATGGCGAAAATCGTCAGTTCCATTGTTGCAGCCAAATAAGGAGTCATCTCCTGGCTGATTTGGGCTCCTGTCCGGATAGACTGGCCAAGATCACCTGTCAGCAGTCCCCCGACATAATCAAAATATTGTATGTACCAAGGCTGATCAAGACCAAGCTGCTGCGTTAATTTTTCAATCGCTTCCTGTGTAGCGCGCTGCCCGAGAATGACCTGTGCCGGGTTGCCCGGAATGGCTCGGATTATAGAAAAAACGACCAGTGTCATCCCAATTAAAACCGGTATGAGCAATCCAATTCTTCTTACTGTGTATGAAACCATCGTCTCACCTCGCTTTTATTTCTGAAGGCTGTTTTCGCATAGAATATTGCGTATTCATATTGTTCCCGCATCTAAGTCCTATCGTGCTTTTTTCCAGAAGATAAACCGATGCGGGTATCAATATCAATACGGGAAGACTGTAAAAACTGCTGAAAGCATAAGTTTACGAAAAGAGCCTTTCTGAAAAAAGGAGGAGGACAAGTCCTCCTCCTTCAAGATTACTTAAATTCAACCTTTGTTAAAATGTCAGATCCAGTTGGATGCGGCATGAAGCCTGTAATGCTGCTGCTTCCGGCAAGGATTGGCGTTGAGTGAGCAAGCGGAATCCATGGTGCATCTTCTTTAATGATTTCCTGCGCTTTTTTATAGAGCTCATTTCGCTGTTCCTGATCTGTGTTTGATTGTGCTTCAATCAGGATGTCATGCAATTCATCATTGCTGTAGTACGTGTAGTTATTGCTGCCGATGCTGTCTTTATCTAATAGAGTATAAATGAAGTTATCTGCATCTCCATTATCACCAGTCCAGCCGAGCATAAAGGAATCTGCTTCCCCTTTGCTTGCTTTGTCTAAATAAGTTGCCCAATCATACGTTTTGATTTCGGCTTCTACACCGATTTTTGCAAAGCTTGATTTAAGAACTTCAGCCACTTTCATACCTTCTGGCATATATGGACGCGGTACAGGCATTGCCCAAAGCTCCATTTTAAAGCCATCAGGATGACCGGCTTCAGCAAGAAGCGCTTTTGCTTTTTCTAAATCATATGGGTATGGCTCGATATCATCGTTATAGCCTTCTAATGAAGGAGGCATTGGATTTTTCGCCGGCTCAGCAAGACCGCCATAGAAAGAATCAATGATTGCCTGTTTGTCTACTGCATGATTCAATGCTTGACGCACAAGTTTGTTATCAAGAGGCTTGCGGTTTGTAGTTAATCCCACATAACCTACGTTCATGGACGGACGCTCAAACGTCTGTAAATCTTTATTGCTTGTAATAGATTCAGTATCAGATGGATTCACTCCATCCATTAGATCAATTTCACCCGTCTGCAATGCGTTTAAACGAGCTGAGTTTTCCGGAATTGATTTAAAGATAACCTGATTTAATTTCGGGTATCCTTCCATCCAGTAGTCTTCATTTTTCTCAAGAACGATTCTGTCGTTTGGCTTCCACTCTACAAATTTAAATGGACCAGTTCCAACAGGATTTTCTCTGAATTTATCTCCGTGCTTTTCAACAGCAGCAGGACTTGCAATTCCAAATGGTGACATCGCAAGGTTCTTTAAGAACGGAGCTTGAGGACGTTTAAGTGTGAAGACAACTTTATTGTCGCCGTCTGCTTTTACTTCTTTAATGACGTGTCCTTCATCTTTTTTGAATCCGCCAAACATTGTGTAGTAAGGGAATTTATCGGCATCCCCATTCATCCAGCGCTCGAAGTTGAATACAACAGCTTCAGCGTTGAAGTCTGTGCCGTCATGGAACTTTACGCCTTCTCTTAAAGTAAGCGTATACGTCAGGTTATCATCAGAAACTTCCCATTTTGTTGCAAGACCTTCCTGAACAGTTGTATCTTGTTCACCGTAATTCAATAGTGTTTCAAAGACGTTGACCGTTACTTTGAATGCTTCTCCCTCTGTCGTAGTAATTGGATCAAGTGATGTGGAATCCCCGCCGCGGCCAAAAACAAGACTGTCCTGTTTCTTTTCGCTGCTTCCGCCTTCTGAATTGCCATCTGATGAGGTGTCATTTGAACTGCATCCCATCAATGCCGCTGATAACAGCAGCACAAACATAATTGAGACCAACAGGCTTTTCTTTTTCACGCATACATCCCCCTATTTCCTATTTATCAATCTATCAATCACATCTGTGCCATTATTGATATAAATGGCACGCGACATAATGACCTTCTTTTACTTCGGTCCATTCGGGCTTTTTCACTTTGCACGGTTCAAAACACGCAGGACATCTCGTATGAAAAGCACATCCTTTAGGCGGATCAGACGGACTTGGGAGATCGCCTTTTAAAACAATCTGTTCTTTAACTGCCTCAGGATCCGGAAGAGGCACGGCTGAGAGCAGCGCTTTTGTATAAGGGTGCAGCGGTTCAGCATACACTCTCTCGCTGTCTGCAAGTTCTACTAAACTTCCCAAATACATCACTCCAAGCCTGTCGCTGATGTGGCGAACGACTCCGAGGTCATGGGAAATGAAAATATAAGTTAATGAAAATTCCTTTTGCAGGTCTTTTAATAGATTCAGAATTTGAGATTGAATGGAAACATCAAGAGCTGAAACGGGTTCATCTGCAATGATCAGCTTCGGATTCGTCATCAGTGCTCTTGCAATCCCAATTCTTTGACGCTGTCCTCCGCTGAACTGATGGGGATATCTTTTGCCGTAGGCTTCATCAAGCCCGACAATTCTCAGCATCGTTTTTACTTTTTGCCTGCGCTGTTCTTTGTTTCCTATTTTATGTACGATAAGGGGCTCTTCAAGAATACGTTCAACCGTCATTCTCGGATTCAGCGATGCATAAGGGTCCTGAAAGACCATCTGCATCTCCCGCCTCATCTTTCTCATCTCTTTTGGAGACTTCTCGAGCAGCTGTTCTTCCTGAAAAGAAACCGAACCTTCTGTAGCCTCAATCAGTTTCAGCAGAAGGCGCCCCATAGTTGACTTCCCGCAGCCGGATTCACCGACAATGCCAAGTGTTTCTCCTTCATATACTTCAAAAGACAAATCATTTACTGCCTTGACTGAACCGACTTTTCTGCCAAACACGCCGCCATTAATCGGAAAATGCTTTGACAGCTTATCCACTTTAAGCAAAAGCTTCGTCATGCTGAATTGCCTCCTCTCGTGCCAGAAAGCATCTTGATTGATGGGAATTCTCTAACTTGTACAGCGGCGGTGCATCATTCAGGCACTCAGCCATTGCATATTCGCAGCGGCCTGCAAACAGACATCCCTGCTGAACAGTGCCAGGACGCGGCACTTGTCCTGAAATGGAATACAATCTGTCATTTTTTTGCCGGATATCCGGAACTGATTTCATAAGCCCCTTTGTATAAGGATGCTTAGGATTTTTAAAAATCGTTTTGACGCTTCCCTCTTCCACGACTTGCCCTGCATACATGACCATGACGCGGTCGCACATTTCCGCAACTACACCAAGATCATGTGTGATAAAGACAATGGACGTGTCAAGTTTTTGATTAAGGTCTTTCATCAATTTCAATATTTGTGCCTGAATTGTTACATCGAGTGCAGTTGTCGGCTCATCAGCAATCAGCAGCTTAGGATCACATATCATTGCCATCGCAATCATGACACGCTGCCTCATGCCTCCTGAGAGCTGATGGGGATATTCCCCGTATAACTCCTCAGGTCTCGGCAGTCCTACAAGCTTTAGAATTTGAATGACCCGGTCCTTAGCCTGTTTTTTCGTTAAGTTCTGATGAACACGAAGCGACTCTTCAAGCTGGTTGCCTATTTTAAATAATGGATTGAGTGAAGTCATTGGCTCCTGAAAGACCATTGCAATTTCATTTCCGCGTATGGAACGGAGTGATTTTTCATTCAGCTTCAGAAGATCTTTTCCTTGAAACAATACTTCTCCTGTCAGCTTTGATGTCTTCTTTGGCAATAACCCCATAATCGAAAGCGAAGTCACACTTTTTCCGCATCCCGATTCTCCTACGATTCCTAAAACTTCTCCCTTATGTACATCAAAGCGAATGGAGTCAACAACTCGCGTTTCTTCTTTACTTTGCATAAATGTAATGCTTAAATCTCTGATTTCTAATATTTTTTCCCGTGACAGACCGTACACCCCCTGCTTTGAGGATACTCTTTTCCAATCACCTTAAAAACATATGATGTCGGATCATCCTCTATGCTCTCTCTTGATATTTCTGTAAGATACTATTCAAAATACAAAAAAATTGGATATGTACAAATTATAGACTAAAAATTCTAAATATTAAAATGGTTCTTTGTACCTAAATAATTTTATTACATTACTTTAATAAAGTGATTATGTTAATTAAACTCATGTCTTTTTGATCATAAAAAATAAGCAATCCAGAAAGGATTGCTTATTTTTACTTATTATGGAATTCATTTCGCCTAAAGAAGGGATTTTATTATGATAGAAAAACATGGACTAATCTAATTGCTGAATTTGGAATAGAGAATAATAATGGCCTTGTTTCTCCATTAGTTCCGCATGAGTTCCCTGTTCTGCAATTTTTCCGTTTTCTACGACTACAATTTTATCAGCATGGGTGATGGTTGAAAGACGATGAGCTACGATAAACGTCGTCCGGTCCAGAGCAAGTTTCTCAAGAGCTTCCTGTATCAGGTGCTCGCTTTCTAAATCAAGAGCTGACGTTGCTTCATCAAGAACAAGTATTGGCGGATTCTTTAAGAACACTCTCGCAATCGCAAGTCTTTGTTTTTGACCCCCGGAAAGTTTAACGCCGCGTTCACCGACTTTCGTATTATAGCCCTCAGGAAAGCCTAATATGAAATCATGCGCGTTTGCTGCTCTTGCCGCTTCAAACACTTCTTCATCCGTTGCTCCAGGCTTGCCGATCAGAATATTTTCTTTAACAGACTGGCTGAATAAGAATGTATCCTGCAGCACCATTCCAATTTGATCTCTCAGGCTTTGAGCACGGTAGTCTCTTATATCTGTTCCATCAAGAAGAATGCGTCCTTCAGAAACATCGTAAAAACGCGGAATTAAGCTGATGAAGGTTGATTTTCCGCCTCCGCTCATTCCTACTAATGCAACCGTTTCCCCTCTGTTCACTTTTAACGAGACATTGTCGAGGATCATCGGCTCTTTCTCCCCATATTTGAACGACACTTCTTCAAATTCAATTGTGCCGTTTACTGCTTTTGCTTCGATCGCATTGGGTTTATCCGTAATATCATACTTTTCGTCAATCAATTCAAACACACGGTCCATCGATGCCAAGGCCTGAGTGAGAGTAGTTGATGATGTAACCAGACGTCTTAGCGGATTATAAAGCTGATCAATATAGGCAATAAATGCTACCATTGTCCCGACTGTCATGTTCCCATGAATAACCTGATAGGCTGCAAATGAAATAACAAGCAGCGGGGCAACATCCGTAATGGTATTCACAACGGCAAATGTCTTCGCATTCCAGCTAGTATGGTCGAGTGCTTTGGTTAAAAAGTTATGATTTTCTTTATTAAATTCAGCCTGCTCATGATCTTCAATGGCAAAACTGCGGATGACAGGCATTCCCTGAACCCGCTCATGAAGATGTCCCTGAACCTGGGCCAATGCTTGTGAGCGGACCCGTGTCAGATGTCTCAGCTTACCGTAAAAGTATTTAACCGAAAAGCCGTAAAGAGGAAACAGAATAATGGAAACGAGTGTGAGCTTGAAATCCATCGTAAACATGATAATCACTGCGATTACGATTGTAAAAATATCAAGCCATACGTTCATCAGACCGGTGATGACAAAGTTTTTCGTTTGTTCAACATCGTTTATAATCCTTGAGATAATTTCTCCCGCTCTTGTATTTGCGTAGTAGCGGAGACTGAGCTTCTGCAGATGGGTAAACAGGCTGTCTCTTATATCATAAAGGATTTTGCTCCCTGTCCATTGGGCAAAATATTGACGGTAATATTCTATTGGCGGTCTGACAATAAGGAAGATGGCAAACATGATTCCCATGATTGTCAGCAGCTTTGCCGTTTTTTCATCAGCTGACATTTTCCCGCCTAATATATCATCGACTACATACTTAAGCAGCAGCGGTGTTAATAAAGGAATAGAGAATTTAATAATTCCAATAAGGATTGTTCCCGCAATTTGCAATTTATAAGGTTTGACGAACTTCATGTAACGCTTTACTGAACTCAAGGGCCTTGTCTCCCCCTTTCTATATCTATTTTGTGCGCAGCAAATCATCTCATACGTGCCGCTGCCTCGCCTATATCACTAACAAGTATATCCCGGCAAAAAGAATAAGCCTGTTTATAAACAGGCTTTCAGGTTAAGCATCCCCGAATCTGCTATCTATTTGCTGTACATCAGGAAGTGTGAACTGATAACAAATCATTTTACTTTACATGTGTTAAATAACGTTCATACCACTCATCGATAAATTCCGCTGAGAACGGTCCTTTCTGCTGTCTGATCCAGCGCAGCAGTTTTTCAAGGTTGCTCTTCAAAATCAAATCGATGACATCAGGATAATTCATTTTTTTTCGGTGATATTCATATTCATCTTCATCTAAAATGATATAGGTCATATCAGGAAAAATTTTAACATCAAGGTCATAATCTATGTATTTCAGCGCTTCATCGTCCCAAGCGAATGGCGAGCTTATGTTGCAATAATAATATATGCCGTCTTCCCGGATCATCCCTATTACGTTAAACCAGTACTTTGTATGAAAGTAACAAATCGCAGGTTCACGGGTAATCCATGTGCGGCCATCAGATTCTGTCACAACTGTACGGTCATTTCCGCCGATAATACAATGCTGACTAGCCTTTAATACGGTTGTTTCATCCCAAATTCGGTGAATATGCCCATCATGTTTGTAACTATGAATTTGTATGTTATCTCCTTCCTTGGGAAATCCCATTTTGCTCCCCTACTTTCCGTATCGCCGCTTTGCTGAAAAGGGCAAAGGTCTTCAATTATTTGTTTTTACTATTATACCGTTTGCAGGAAAAAAAAGAAAATAAAAGAGCCGCCCGGGGTTAGGCTGACTCTTAAGATAACCTTTTATTTATGCAGCGGCTCCGCAGCCTGATATGAACGGATGACCTCTTCTGTCTGCTTTTCAAACACCTTCTGAATCATATGCAGCTCATCCTTCATAAAATGGATCTCAGACTCAATCTCCTTGCATTGTATTCTATCAGGAAGATTATTCAGCTGCTCTTTTAACTCCTGGCATCTCTCAATTTCGGACTGCAGGCTCAGCAGCTTCTCCATCGTCTGAAGCTGATTTCCGACTAATTGATCAAATTCTTTCAATCTAATGACACCTCTTTCTTTTCTCCTGCTGATTTGTACACGTATTATTTCTTCTCAGCAAATGATTTTCCTTTGACTTTATATGTTGAGGAATAAGAGGTTTTGTCGGATGTGTAATCTGATTACAGCACATTGAGATTCCTGATTTTAGTTTGTATCGATTAAAATGAGGGAAACGCTAAGCAATCTGAATTTTCTTGAAAAAATTAAGGCGGTGCACGTTCATCATGATTTCCCTTCTGTTTTTTATCATCACTGCTATCTGGATTGCTGAATTCATCCTTTACCGCGATAGGGAATTCACAGAAGAAGAAACAAATGAGAAGCGCTCTTACCCCTTTATCTTCCTTGTTTTCGCTTCAACGATCATAAGTGCGGTTTTAATGAAAGAATGGCGGATATTTTACTTGGAAAATACCCTTATTCAATTAATAGGACTGATGCTTTTTGCGGCTGGAGTTTTCTTAAGATACTGGGGGATTGTCCACCTGCGTCAGCAATTCACAAGGCATGTATCCGTCCGCATAAACGACGAACTTGTAAGCTCAGGTCCGTACAGGCTGCTCAGACATCCGCTTTATACCGGGCTTTTGCTGATCATAATCGGGATTTGTCTTTCTCTGGGCAATATTGTCCTTGCTATTGTTGGCGGATCTGCCGGAGCATTCACCTTAATTCAAAGGATCCGCATTGAAGAAAGAATGCTCATTAAAGCATATGGAGAAGAATACCGGAGCTTTGCAAAAAAAAGATACCGGCTCTTCCCCCCTTTTTATTAACTATTAACCGGAGGTGCTGGAATGATCAATCAAAAAAAGAAAGCTATTGTAATCGGAGCGGGGCTTGGAGGAATGTCTGCTGCCATTCGGCTGTCTGCAGATGGATATGATGTAACCGTCCTTGAGAAAAACAGCAATGTTGGCGGAAAACTAAATCGCCGCTCAGGCAAAGGATTCACTTTTGATACAGGACCTTCCATCTTAACGATGCCATGGGTGCTCGAGCAGCTGTTCAGAAGTGTAAACAGGCACTTGGAAGACTACATAACGGTGGAACGGGTAGAGCCTCAATGGCGAACGTTTTTTGAAGACGGCACAAAAATTGATGTTTCAAGCGACCTTCCGACAATGATCGCTGAAATGGCAAAGGTATCTAAGGAGCCACATGGCAGCCTTAGCAGCCTTCTTACCTACAGTGAAAAAATGTATGAACTTTGTTTGAAAAGTTTTTATAAATTCAGCCTTGAAGATTTAAAGGATTTAAAGAAACATCATACTCTGAAGGATCTAATGGCAATGGATCCCCTCAGCACGGTTGCAGACGGAACTAAAAAGCATCTGGACAGCAAGTATCTGCAGCAGCTGTTCAATTTTTTCGTCATGTATGTGGGATCTAACCCATATTCCGCACCAGCCATCCTTAATCAGCTGATATATGTGCAGCTCGGACTTGGCATTCACTATGTAAAAGGCGGGATGTACGGAATTGCTGAAGGGATGCAGAAGGTAATGGATGAACTTAGGATTGAAGTCAAAACCAATACCCCTGTAGCTTGCCTTGAGCTGGATGGAAAAACAGTTAAAGGCGTCATGACGGAGAATGGGGATGTTTATCATGCAGATGTCGTAATTTCGAACTTAGAGGCAATCCCTGCATACCGGCATCTTGCTCCTTCAACCGGAGAAGTTAAAAAAGAAATGAAGAAATTGGGCAAAACCTTTACTCCAAGTGTTTCCGGATTAGTGCTGCTGCTTGGCACAGACCGTAAATTTGATGATTTAAAGCATCATAATTTCTTTTTCTCAGAGGATCCGGAAAAAGAATTTCAGCAAATATTCGATCAGGGGGTGCCGGCTGATGACCCGACAATTTATATCGGGATTTCTTCTAGATCTGACGAAAGCCAGGCTCCGGAAGGAAAAGACAATCTATTTGTCCTTACCCACGTTCCTCCTCTAAAGGAAGGGGTTAATACAAGCTTTGATTGGGAGGAGTACCGGGAACTTGTCTTAAACAAACTTGAACGCATGGGGATGAAAGATTTGCGGGGATCCATTGAATTTGAATACCGTTTTACTCCAGAGGACCTTGAGGATCTGTATGGACCAAATGGCGGTTCAATCTATGGTATTGCTTCTGACAAAAAGAAAAACAGCGGATTTAAAATTCCGGCGAAGAGCGATATTTATGAAGGATTGTATTTTGTTGGAGGCTCAACCCATCCAGGCGGCGGCGTTCCGATGGTTACATTGTCAGGCCAGCTTACAGCTGATTTGATTAAGAAGAATGAGCTTGCTTCTGTGAAATAGAAGATTTTGTACACTGATTGCCGTGTTGCCTTTAGGGGTGATGCGGTGTTTTTTTGAGGGTTTATATGTTTTGGAGGTGCGATTTGCTCGGGTGCTAAAATCAAGATTGGGACACTTCAAGGATCCTGCCGATTATGGGAATTGTGTTAAAAACCGATTAGGACAATTTGGACTGAACCGCTCTTTAGGGATGTGTTCCAAATTCCAGATTAGAACACTTTATCCTGAACCACTCTTACCGGAAGTGCTCCAAACTCCAGATTAGAACACTTTATCCTGAACCGCTCTTTCCGGAAGTGCTCCAACCTCCAGATTAGAACACTTTGTCCTGAACCGCTCTTTCCGGAAGTGCTCCAAACTCCAGATTAGAACACTTTGTCCTGAACCGCTCTTTCCGCAAGTGCTCCAACCTCCAGATTAGAACACTTTATCCTGAACCGCTCTTTAGGGATGTGCTCCAACCTCCAAATTAGAACACTTTATCCTGAACCGCTCTTTCCGCAAGTGCTCCAACCTCCAGATTAGAACACTTTATCCTGAACCGCTCTTTCCGCAAGTGCTCCAACCTCCAGATTAGAACACTTTGTCCTGAACCGCTCTTTCCGCAAGTGCTCCAACCTCCAAATTAGAACACGTTATCCTGAACCGCTCTTTCCGCAAGTGCTCCAACCTCCAGATTAGAACACTTTGTCCTGAACCGCTCTTTCCGCAAGTGCTCCAACCTCCAAATTAGAACACTTTATCCTGAACCGCTATTTCCGGAAGTGTTCCAAACTCTCAATTAGATCACGTTAACCTGAACCGCTCTTTCCGGAAGTGTTACAAACTCCAAATTAGAACACTTTATCCTGAACCGCTATTTCGTAAAGTGTTCCAAACTCTCGATTAGATCACTATACCGCCTGTACTTTTGCCACATATTAAAAAAGACACCTCTCCACACAAGGGAGAAGTGTCTCTTTTCGTTTTTTAAACGGTTTGATTATGAGTTTTGGTTCTTTTTAGCTTCAGCTTGCTGGTTATATTTTTTCACTTGTTGAGCATCTGTTTCGCTAGCGAACTCAGCTCCGAATTGTTGTTGACCTTGCGCAGCTTGAGCGTTTTGTTGTTTCACGTGTTGTACGCTAGTGCCAGATTGAGTTTTGTTTGGTTGTTGTTGATTGTTTGCCATGTTTATCACCTCCACGAAATTTATCATGTCCCGGAGGTGAAATTAATATCCAAAGGTTTTTAAATTTTTTTGATTTGCTGACTGCTTCCGCTGATTTTACATTAAAAGAGAACGTCCGCCATCGACGATAATGGTCTGCCCTCTAATCATTGAGGCCTGGTCTGAAACGAGAAATTCAACTGCATCAACCATATCTTCCATATCTACCATGCGTCCTGCAGGTGTCATTCTTTTCGCATCCGCGAGCAGTTCTTCCCGGTTTGGAAAATGCTTCAGCGCTTCTGTATCAACAGCTCCTCCTGAAACAGCATTGACGACAATGTTTTTAGAGGCTAGCTCAACTGCCAAATAACGAGTCAAAGATTCAAGTGCAGCCTTTGATACTCCAACTGTTGTATAATTTTCAAGAACGCGGATTGAACCTAATGAGCTGATGCTGACAATCGTTCCGCCGCCATTTTTCTCCATTCTCTTCGCAGCTTCCTGAGCGCAGAATAAAAGGGCTTTGCTGTTAATATCCATTGTCCAGTCCCAGTGGCTTTCTTCAAGCTCCATTAAAGGTCTTAATACCCCTGATGCAGCATTGTTCACAAATATATCTAAACGGCCGAAGGTTTCATCGATCTCGGCGAACATGTCTTTTATCTTTTCAGGTTTTCCTACGTTTGCTTTAACTACCAGGGCCTTTACTCCAAGCGCTTCAATTTCTTCCGCTGTTTGAAGGGCCGCACCTTTGCTTCTGGCATAATTGATGACGATATTGTATCCCTGCTTAGCAAGACGGAGTGCGATTGCTTTCCCTATTCCCCTGCTGCTTCCTGTAATTAGAGCTGTTTTGTTCTGGTTCATTTTTACATCTCCTTATTTGCTGTTAATCGTATAGTTGCCTTTATTGTATCAAACAATAGGACAAGCGAGTAGTAGAGGAGGATTGCTTATGTATGTAGGCCGTGATATGACTGAATTATCCATGATGTCCATCCACGAGTGGAAAGATAGTGAATTAGCTTACTTCCATCATGGGCTTCAGCAAATGATGCCCTATTTAAACGCCGAAGGACAAACGATACACCGTGAAATCATTCTGGAAATTGAAGAACGCGGCGGTTTAAATCGCAACGAAGCTGATTACACACATGGGACTAAAATAAGTTATGACTAAATAGAAAAGCGGAATCGCCCGGTTAGCTCCGACAGACAGATAAGGATCCGTCAGGAAAGGCGCTTTTTGCCTTTACTGGCGGATCCGTTCTGGCCGAGGAGCTGGGCGATGGAGCTAGACAAATAGAAAAGCGGAGCCGACTGTTCAGACCCGACAGACAGATAAGAAATCACCCGAAAAGTCCGGTTTTGACTTTTTGGGGGATTTTGTTCTGGCCGAGGGGCCTGAGTGTTGAAACTTGGCCCCAATGCGCAAAATTTTATCTTTTCTCATTCTCTAAAAAACAATCACTGCAGCGACATCTTATAAATCTTCTGATGTGAAACAGGAAATGCGTATCTCTGCATTTCAGTTTCTGTCACTTTTACAAGATTTTTATAGCTGCTGCCGTGTTTAAGGTGCCCAATATAGACCGAAATGTTCCAGACTAAATGGGAAAATACATGCTGAATGGTGCCTGTCAGCGGCTCAAGCTCAGCTTCTGTCTCGTATTCATCTCTCAGAAAGGTTACCAGCTGCTCTTTTTGCGAAACGATGTCAATCGTCGTTTCACAGTTTGGGAATTCCCATAAATTAGCAAGCAAACCCGAGGAATTGCGCTTATGAATGTAGTAATGGCCCTCTGCATCTTTCAGAACTGCAGCTGCCATTGTCACTTGCTTGGGCTTTTTCTTTTTGCTTTTTACCGGAAGTTCTCTTTGTACTCCTTCATGAAATGCATGGCAATGCTCTCTCACAGGACACATCAGACAGGACGGTGAGGTTGGCGTACAGATGATTGCGCCAAGCTCCATTAATGCCTGATTAAATTCTGAGGGCTGCTCCTTCGAAATGACCTCATATAGAATGTTTTCAAAAATCGTTCGTGTTTTAGGCTTTGCGATGTCTTCCCAGATTGAAAGAATACGCGACATCACCCTCATCACATTTCCATCTACTGCAGGCTCAGGTACATTATAGGCAATGCTCAGAATGGCTCCTTTTGTATAAGGACCCACCCCTTTTAATTTACTGATCTCCTCTGGTGTATTTGGTACGATTCCGCCGTAGCTGCTCACAACCTCTTTAACAGCCGAATGCAGGTTGCGGACTCTCGAATAATAGCCGAGCCCCTCCCACGCTTTCAAAACATCTTCTTCATCGGCCAAAGCCAAGGCTTCAAGCGTCGGGAATTTTTCTGTGAAGGCAAGAAAATAAGGGATGACTGTGTCTACTCTTGTTTGCTGAAGCATAATTTCAGACACCCAGATTTTATAAGGATCCTGATTAAGTCTCCAGGGCAGATCTCTTTTCTCAAGCAAATACCAGGAGATTAAATCTTTTCTAAAACCTTCTATATTCAATGAGTGTAAATTTTTGTCAATTGAATCGAGCATATTTAAATATCCTCCGCATGTTATTTTTATAGGAAATTTGGGAAAATAAATGGTAGGCTTTCCGCTTGAGTTTAACAAAGTATAGATTTTTGCGCTTTCCTGTCTTTCTGCCTGAGCTAAAACGGGATCTTGCGCTTATCTTAGTTCAACTAAAAAATCATACAGCATTCGCCGCAAATTAAAAAGGGGCAGGCATGCCTTTTCACATAAACCATAAAACTCAGTAATGTATCCTATAAAATAAAGGGATGGGAAAACCCTATTTCATCATATGATTGTGACAGGAGGTTTTAATGAGTGGATACAGGCACACATGTTGTGATGGGGATTGCTCTCGGCGGGCTTGCAACGCTTGATCCGGCTGTTGGCGCAGATCCTGTGACTGCACAGGCCGTTATGATCGGCGCCATCGCAGGGTCTCAGGCGCCGGATCTTGATACTATCTTAAAGTTTAGGAACAACGCTAAATATATACGCAATCACCGTGGCATCACTCACTCGATACCCGCTGTAATTCTTTGGTCCGTGCTGATTACAGTTTTATTGTACTGGATTTTTCCGGGATCTGATTTGCTGCATTTAGCAATATGGACCTCAGTCGCTGTCGTTCTTCATGTATTTGTTGATATTTTCAATGCATACGGAACTCAGGCACTGCGTCCATTTTCACAAAAGTGGATCGCCCTTGGCATGATTAATACCTTCGATCCCTTTTTGTTCCTTATTTATTCAGCAGGCATTGTCGTATGGATATTTGGAGCACCTGCCGGCTACACATTCTTAACAGTGTTTATTGTTGCGTTTGTGTACTACATTCTTCGCTTTATAATGAAAAGAAGGATTGTCCATAAAATCCACAAAAAATATGGCGATGTTGAAAAAATCATTATTTCTCCGACGATGAGATTCAGAAGATGGCGCATCGCGATTATTTCAAAAAACCATTATTATGTTGGACGTTCGCATAATGATGAACTGACAATCCTTGATGAATATGACCGTGTTCCCGTACCGCAAACGGACATCATTATGGCTGCGGAACAGGATGAAAACATTTCCGCATTCCTGTCTTTTTCACCCGTTTACAGGTGGGAGGTTGACGAATATACAGACCATTACGAGGTGAAATACATTGACTTGCGCTACCGGAGCAAAGGCCATTATCCCTTTGTCGCCATCGTTCAGCTCGATCAGGATTTAAACATCGTCAGTTCGTATACAGGCTGGATATTCAGTGAGGAAAAGCTCAGAAAGAAATTGGATTTATTGCCGGAATAAAAAAACTTGGCTAATCGGAGCCAAGTTTTTTAATGCAGCAAATGATCTTCATCATTCAGCAAATGCTTATATTTAGGGTTTGTTGCTAAAAACTCGTGCAAATGCTCACCGTAGTTGGTGATCCACTGCGTCACAATTTTTTCTGTGACATTTTTGCCGCGGTATTTTTCGCCGGCCTTGGCGTAGGTTGCTTCAAAATCCTCCCAAAGAAGTTCGATCCAGGTCCGGGCTTTTTCATAGCTTAAAGACGGATTTTTTTCCATCAGCAATTTGGTTAAACGTTCATAATAAGTTTCCATTTTTCATCACCTCGTGGCATTGATTCACTGCTTATAGTTTTAGCTGCAGCATCACATACTATAAATACGCTTCAGTCACATGAAGCTATTTTAATCCCATTGGAGGTCATACGCATGCGGAATAAAGCAAAAGACTTTCCGATTCAATCCAGCAACAAGTTCGAGGGTGAACCTAGAGCAAAAGACGATTTCGCCTCAAAACGGGCAAATGGGACAATCAACACGAACCCGCAGGAAAGAATGAGAGCTTCAGGCGAACGCAATGATATTGGTTCTTGATTTTGCACAAATTTTGCGGAGGTGCTTATAATGGGTTCAAACCATAAAAAGTTCTACAACAACAGAAGTGCAAATCCGTTTCAGCAGCCTTGGGCCAATCCTAAGCATGCACATGCTCAGGTTAATGGACAGACACAGCAAACCCAAGACTTGATTATATTAGAAGCTCAAACAAGAAAAAGATCTTAGCTTTTCAAGGTATAACGAATCATGCTGAATGATCCAGGTTCAGTGTGGTTCGTTTTCATTCTTTTTTTGTCCAAGCATTGAAATCGGAAGACCTTCTTCTTCGTCTGGCGTTTGCAGACGATTTCCCCAGGCAAATACTCCATTCATGTAGGAGATTTTAAAATAGGTTCCTGGCGCCCCTTCTATTTCATAGATTTCTCCCGGCAAAAAGCTGTCCGGATTCAGCAAATAGGCTTGTGCCATAGTAATTTTACGGTCTAAAACAGCGAACTCATTTATCATGCCCAATTGTTCCGCTTTACGGGCTTTCTCACGCAGCAGGGCAATTTCTGTTTTTAATTCATATTCAGACAAGGTGCTGTAGCGTTTAGTCTGCAAAATGATCATCCTTTCGCAATTCGGTCAATTAAGTATAAACTATAAATATGATTCAGAAGGAGTGAGCAGAATGTCAGCGATCGTTATTACAGGATCCGGTTCAGGGCTGGGGCGAGCACTCGCTCTTCAGTACAGCAAAGATTTTAATGAAATCATTTTAATCGGGAGAAATCTTGAACGGCTTCAGCAAACAAAAGAGATCCTGCAGCAAACGCGGGAGCTTGAAGTGTCTACATATACCGTAAATGTCCAAAATCAAAATGAAGTTATCACATTATGCACATCATTGTTCAAAAAGCATGATGCAGCTGCCCTTATCAATAATGCTGGTGCAGGCCATTTTGGACCTGTCACTTCCTTATCAGGTGATGAGATCAGTGAAATGCTCGACACAAATGTAAAAGGCACCATTTTTTTATCTCAGGCCTTTATTAAAGAGTTTCAGAAAAAAGGGAAAGGCAAAATCATAAACATCATCTCAACCGCCGGACTCCGCGGCAAAGTAAATGAAAGTGTGTATGCCGCATCAAAATTCGCCGTCAGAGGGTTTACAGAAAGTCTTGTAAAAGAGCTTGACGGAACCGGCATTACCATTGCCGGAGCGTACATGGGCGGCATGGATACACCTTTTTGGGACAAAAATGATCACATTAAAGATAAATCCCGTCTGAAATCACCGGAAGAGATCGCAGAAAAAATTTATCGCCTAGATGACGGCAGAGCCGAAATCATTGTAGAGTAGGATCTTTAGTCCTGCTCTTCTTCGTTTAAATAGCGATCGATGATTTCAATCGAGAAACCCTTTCTGTATAAAGCCTGCTTCATTTTCATTTTATATTGTGCCTGCGCTCCTCTGGCATACTTCCTTTTCAGTTTTTCTGCCTGAATCACAAGAGAATTCCACTCTTCATCCTCATTATTTTCATACATGAGCTCTTCTTTTACAATAGAGATGACATCATAACTGAAGCCTTTTCTCATCAGTGTCTGTTCCACTTTTTGCTTAATCTGCACGGTGGAGATCTTCGTTTCTTTACGGACCACTTTTTCTGCATGGACCATCGCCTGTTCCACTTGATCTTCTTTTGAATACTGCTGAAGGGCTTTTTCAGCAGTTTCCTTGCTGATGCCTTTTAATGAAAGCTCCTGTTTCATCACCCCAGGTCCCTTTCCGCCAGTTTTCCAGTGCGTGCGGATATAGGCATCTGCAAACTCTTCATCATTTACATATTTATAGTGCCGCAGCTGATGCATCACTTCTGTGACAACTGGTTCTGCGTATTCCTTTTTAAGAAGCATATCTGCTACTTCTTTTTCAGACCGCATTCTAAAACCTAAAAATTCGATTGCTTTATTAAAAGCTTTTTTTACCGAATCCCCATATTGAATTTCAAGGAGTTCCATCTCATCGAGTTCAAGGCCCTTTTTAAGGCCGAATTTCAAAAGAATATTCTGATCGACACTGAATGCGAATTTCTCGCCGCTGCCGTCATTTAAAAACACGTTAAAACGCTCTTCACTGCTTTTTTGAGCGGTTATTTTCGTTATTGTTGGCATAATCACACCTCATCCCCATCTTATCATAATTCGCCTTCAGAACATTTAAAAAAGGATTATCATGGTTTGATTGCTAACTTATAAGGAAAGAGAATAACAAGGAGTGATACGATGAAAATTGCCATTTCTGGAGGAACTGGTTTTGTAGGACAAAAGCTCACGGACTGCCTTTTAGAAAACGGAAACGAAGTGCTGATTTTAAGCAGATCGAAAAAAGAAAGCACGAACCCCGGGCTGAAGTACGTTGAATGGATGACTGAAGGAGCAGCTCCTGAAAGGGAATTAGAAGGAATAGACGCATTCATTAACCTTGCGGGAAAATCTATTAATGACCGCTGGACTGAAGAATCAAAAAAGCAGATTGTTGAAAGCCGCGTCAAATCAACTCGTAAAGTCTATAGAATTATTGACACTTTGAAAAAAAAGCCGGAAGTGCTGATAAATGCGAGTGCGGTCGGTATTTACGGAACTTCTGAAGAAAAAACATTTACAGAAGAATCCCGTCCAAAAGCAGCAGACTTCCTTTCTGAAACGGTCATCAAATGGGAGAAAGAAGCAGCAAAAATATCCGAACTTGGGGTGCGGACGGTATTTACCCGCTTTGGCATTATTTTAGGAGAAAAAGGCGCACTTCCTTCGATTGTCCTACCTTATAAATTATTTGCAGGAGGAACGGTTGGCTCCGGCACACAATGGCTGTCATGGATTCATATAAATGATGTAGTGAAACTTATTCACTTTTTGCTACATCAAAAATCGATTGAAGGTCCTGTGAATGCAGCATCTCCAAACCCTGTTCAAATGAAGGATTTCGGAAAAACGGTTGCAAAAGTGCTGCACCGCCCTCATTGGGTTCCTGCTCCAAGCTTTGCTTTAAAGCTTGCACTCGGGGAAAAAAGCATGCTTGTTCTAAAAGGACAGCGCGTGATTCCGAAAACCGCACTTGAAAATCATTTTCAATTCTCACATCCAGTGCTTGAAGAAGCTCTATCTGACATATTAAAATCCACATAAGGACACTCAGAATAGGAGTTTGACATGGATAGCATTTTATTTAGAAATGCAACAATATACCCCATTACATCAAAAACACTTTATCAATCCGATCTCCTTGTTTCCGAAGGCAAAATTAAGGCGATCGGCAAACATCTGGCTTGCCCTGAAGGAACGAAAATCATTGACTGCAAAGAGCAATTTTTGTTTCCCGGCTTTATTGATGTTCATACACATCTCGGACTATATGACGAAGGAACAGGCTGGGCAGGGAATGATGCCAATGAAACAATTGAAGTGCTCTCCCCGCACATTCGTGCTCTTGACGGAGTTCATCCGCTTGATCAAGGTTTTAAAGATGCGGTTCAATACGGCATTACAACCGTTCATATCATGCCAGGAAGTGCAAACGTGATTGGAGGCACAACATCTGTCATAAAAACTCATGGGGTTAATATTAAAGACATGATCGTTGTTGAAACAGCTGCTTTAAAAATCGCATTCGGCGAAAACCCAAAACGTATTCACAGTCACGGCAATAAAGATTCCATTACGAGAATGGGCATCATGGGGATGCTCAGAGAAGTTTTCTTTAACGTTAAGTACAACAAAGAACCGGATGATTTCAGATCGATTTCCATCCGCAAAGTGCTTAATCGGGAAATACCGGTGCGCATTCATGCTCACCGGGCAGATGATATCCTCTCAGCGATTCGTTTTGCTGAAGAATTCAATCTTGATTTCCGAATTGAACATTGTACAGAAGGACACTTGATTGCCGATGAATTCATCGGAAAAAATATTAAGGTGAGCGTAGGTCCAACGCTTACAAGAAGATCCAAAATTGAGCTTAAGAATAAAAGCTGGCTTACGTATCAAGCATTGGCAGACCGCGGTGTTGAAGTTTCCATTACAACAGACCACCCATACACGCCAATTCAGTATTTAAATGTTGTGGCATCCATCGCCGTAAGAGAAGGTTTTGATGAAAAATTGGCCATGGAAGCGATAACGATTACCGCTGCAAAAAACTTATTAATTGACGACCGGGCCGGGAGTCTTGAAATAGGAAAAGATGCTGACATAGTCCTATGGAATCATCACCCTTTTCACTACCTCGCAAAGCCCGGCCTGACAATGATTAACGGAGAAATTGTCTTTCAAAAAACCTGAATATTCCTGCCTGTAATATGTGCAAATTATGGCATAAAAAAATGTGCTCAAATTCATAAAAAATTAACAAAAAAAATTGTTTCATTTTGAAAAAAAATCGAGTATGATACGAGAGGAAAGAGTAATAAGCTAGAAAAGCGGAAGCGCCCGTTTAGCTCCGACAGACAGATAAGAAATCACCCGAAAAGTCCGCTTTTGACTTTTTGGGGGATTTCGTTCTGGCCGAGGAGTTGGGCGCTGCAGCTGGACATCGAAACACAGGTCTAAATATTGATGAAGTTATTACTAAAAACCGAATGATGCAAATGCGTGGGAAGGCAAATGGTGCGCCACCAGTAAACTGGTCCTAGTGGGTTCGATTCCCACCCCGAAATTTTTTTATCTAATTTAAAAAATTTCGAGGGTGGGACTTTAACACGACAAGTCTGTAAGTCTGCCCTCTGGTTGGAGGGATAGCAGATGCTAAAAAAACGTGATATTCAAGACAGTCAGCCGCTATATGATCAAATGGTTCACCCTGATGTCTTCCCTTTTGTGCGCCACAAAGCAGCATCAATTGATGAATATCTTTTTTTAACAAAACAAACGATTGAAGCAGAAGAGCGCGGGGAATTGATTTCACGTACCATTCTCGATGAATGGGGCTCTCCAATCGGAACCATCAGCTTATTTGATATTCAGGACAATGCCGGATTTCTTGGAACATGGCTCGGGAAATCATTCCACGGAAAAGGCTATAACCAGGCAGCAAAAGATGCTTTTTTCAACGAACTCTTTTTTGAGCTTGACATTGAACGTATTTTTCTCCGGATCAGAAAGAAAAACGTACGCTCAACAAAAGCCGCTGAAAAGCTGCCTTACGTTGTAAATGCAAACGAATTAAGAAAGCCTCTTCTTGACGAAATCAATCAGGGCGAGGATATTTACAACTTATACGAAATTTCTAAAGACCTATATACTTTTTATACGATGCGCACCGCCTCAGAAATGGAAGAACAGCATCTTAAAGAAGCCTAATGACACTAAACCTGCTCAACATCAATTCGAGCAGGTTTTTTAGTATGAGATTCTATAAAGATGACAAAAATAGTGCTGACACCAAGAAAAGCGCAAGTGCCCGTTTAGCTCCGACAGACAGATAAGAAATCACCCGAAAAGTCCGGTTTTGACTTTTTGGGGGATTTTGTTCTGGCCGAGGAGTTGGGCGGTGGAGCTAGACAGCGAAGCGCAAAATTTTATACTTTCTTTTCTACTAAGAAAAGTCTAAGCGCCCGTTTATCGCATAAGCTTGCCACCAAAGCGCAAACAGTGTACTTTCTCATGACATAAAAGAAAGGGTGAACGAAATGGCAGATAAAAGAAAACGCGAAAAAACCCGCAATTCTTTAAGCGGTGCACAGGAAGTTACCTATTCAAGAGCATTTAAGATGGCTGACCGTGCCGGCGGATACATAAACAGCAAATCAAGTCATTAACTGCCAGCATACCTTCCTCCTGTTCAGATCAAACTAAATATGAACACACATTGATGTTCAAGCTACCTTCAGGAGGGCTAAAAAATGGGCAGAGCGAACAGCCAGCATTCTAGAAGCAAAGGCAAAAATAATTTGGCACAGGTTCCAAAAAATCTTAAAAAAGAATCTGACGGAGTTTATGAAGAATATTCGGCTGAACTCGCAGATCAAGCAGATAAAACGGCTCAAGCAAGAGCAAAAGCTGCTGATGAGCGTCAAGGGAAGTAAAAGATTTAGACATGATTTTAAAGAGGGAGTGCATGAGGCACTCTCTTTTTATTTTCCTTTAAATCACCTGTGGATAAAACAATCCACACACCTGTGGGTATTGTGGATAACATTAATCAACCGCTTATTAATACAGTTAAATAAAAAATTGTCAGATTTTTTAATAATATTGTGGACAACTGCCCTTTAAATTGTGGATATTGTGTATAAACCTGTGGAGCCTTTATATTTTGCGGATCTTTAATGTTGATAAATATTTAAGGATTTCTGTGCATAATTTCTTTGTTTTTTACAAATTTTAACTATACACCGATGATTGACATCATGATATCCATGAAAGAGCTGCCAGCAGGCAGCTCTTATTTTATTTATCACCTCTCTGTCTAAAACCATGTCATGTTTCCTCACATGAATAAAGAAATTTCAATTATTTAATAGTAGACTAAGTGAATATTTAAAAAATTTAAAACTGGAGTGATGATATTGAAATTACATAACTTGAGAAAAAGCGGTCATGCCCCTTCCCTGTTTGCATCATTTCTTTATTTTGATGTCAGTTTTATGATTTGGGTTTTATTAGGCGCTTTAGGTGTTTATATTACAAAGGATTTTGGGCTGTCACCCGCTGAAAAAGGATTGATTGTTGCGATTCCTATTTTAGGAGGATCATTATTCCGGCTCATTTTAGGTATTCTGACAGATCGCATCGGCCCCCGGAAAACAGCAATTGGCGGTATGCTTGTAACAATGATCCCCCTATTATGGGGATGGTTATCAGGAGAAAGCTTAGCAGAACTTTATATGATTGGAATCTTGCTTGGAGTTGCAGGTGCAAGCTTTGCTGCTGCTCTTCCTATGGCTAGCCGCTGGTACCCTCCGCACTTGCAGGGACTGGCAATGGGGATAGCAGGAGCCGGCAACAGCGGCACCCTTTTTGCAACATTATTTGGTCCGCGTCTTGCAGAGTCCATTGGCTGGCATAATGTAATGGGATTAGCCTTAATCCCTTTATCGATTGTCTTCGTCATTTATGTGTTAATTGCAAAGGACGCTCCATCACAGCCGGCTCCTAAACCTGTCAAAGAATATTTTAATGTATTTAAAATGAAGGATACTTGGTATTTCTGTCTGCTTTACAGTGTAACTTTCGGAGGTTTTATAGGTTTTACCAGCTTTTTAAGCATCTACTTTGTGGATGAGTTCGGTTTAACAAGGGTTAGAGCAGGTGATTTTGTTACATTATGTGTGATCGCAGGCAGCTTCTTTCGTCCAGTGGGAGGATTTATTGCAGATAAGATTGGCGGGGTTAAACTTCTATTGTTCCTGTTTACGGGAGTAGCACTCAGCATGTTTGGGGTCAGCGTGTTATCATCTTTTACAGCCGTCACGGTTCTGCTGTTTCTCGGCATGCTGTTCCTTGGTATGGGGAACGGAGCCGTCTTTCAATTAGTTCCACAGCGATTTCCCGAAGAAATCGGGTTTATTACCGGAATTGTAGGGGCAGCTGGCGGTGTTGGAGGTTTTTTTGTACCAAACATCCTTGGCACCTTAAAACAAATTACCGGAACATACGATGCTGGATTTGCCGTTTTTTCTGTTGTTGGCATTGCTGCACTGACAATCTTGCTATCAGCACAGTTTTCATGGAGAAAGACTTGGGTTATCAGTAAGAAGTCGGTTAAAATTTAATCTTCATCCATTTAGCAAATAAGGTATTAAAATCAAAAACGCTTAGGAAGTTATCTAAGCGTTTTTTTGATTGGAAAGGTCCAGGCATGTTTCAAGCTGTTTTCAACCTGCTTCCTGAACAGTCTTCAAAATTATTAACTTTGCTCAAGGCATCGATAAACCGCCATCATATCCCGTTTATTTAACTCACGAATCCGATTAAAGATTGGAATATTTGAAACTGCTTCCGGCAGTTCGCTTTCAGCAACAACATCGCTTACTTTGCCAGTCAGCCATGTTTGCACGTCCGTGCCATCTACGATTTCCTTGCGGCCTTCATCATTGATGCCACTTTCATGACAACTTACACATGGAATCGTTAATTTAAACACACCATCATGCAGATTATCTTCTGTTATCACTTTCTTTCCTTTACAAAATGGACATGGATGGCTTTTTTTCATTTTATTGATTTGGGTAACTAATTTTTTGTAGCCAAATGCTTCATAAACATATGTTAGTTTTTTGTATTTTCCATTTGTGAAATACTTATCTATGATCGTTTCTCTTGTTTCATTGATAGCGGGAAAATCACAGATGGTCACTTGATTATTGCTGCTGATGGATTCGATGTTGTTTTTGATGATCTCCCAGAATGGCAGGACATTTTGCAAAACAATTTCATAACCGACAAAGCTTGCCAGTTCAAGTTCAAGCATTTTCAGCGCAACTTGTGTTTCTCTTGGCAACAGGGAGACATCTTCGGTCAAAGACATATCGCCGCCAACAATCGATTTCAATTTCACCAGTTCCGGCAGTTCCCCTGCCGTTTCCATAACTTGATCAAGCGGCAGATGAATAATCTCCCGAATATCCACATCGCCAAATTTGAGCTTTTTATGATGGTTTAGTACGGTTCCTCGGCAAATCGGACAAGTAATCATCTCTTTTGATTCTTTCATATGCTCTTTAATAATCGATTTCGAAATAAACATATAACGCCCGATGATTAAATTAAAGCCTTCCCATGTTCTCCGTGCCTTACCTGCTTTATCATAAAATGACTTTTCCCAATAACCATATAAAAATGTATGCTTTTCTGCTTCTGTCATTTCATTGTAGCTTTTACTAATATCTTGACCAAGCTCAATTTTTATCTCATCAAACAGGAATTGTAATTTTGGATATTGATAATATTTTAATACCTCCATCACATCTGGATGCAATAGGCCATCCCAAAATGGTACGGTTTTGTCCTGAATGACAACATCTATATCAAATTTTTCAATCACCCGGCGGCCAGAACAGCAGGGACAATGATTTTCGTGAAAATAAAAATCGAAACTGCCAGTATCTTTATTAGACGGATGTGAAGCCACAATATGGTTGATCAGGCCGCCAATTTCATAGAGAAAACTATATTGGCTATACAAATGCCGTTCAAGATCTATGGCAATGACAGGTGCAATGGTATCAGATTCATATTCCCCGTAAATCAGACGGGCCATTGATGACAAGCTTTTTAAGATGCCGCCCTTAAAGACGTTTTCTGCACTTTTATAATAGGCGATATGATTTTCTTCTAAGTAGCGAATACCCTTTTGCTGCTTGAGTGCTGAAAAAATATGCAATGGTGAAACTCGATCTGCACTCTTTTCTTGACGATAATAATCATCATGACTGACTACATCAAGATGTTCGACAGGTTCAAGCTGTCTTTTACCAAAATCAACAATAAAATCAGAGCTTTCTAACATATAGGCATTATGTTCAATCATCACGATTGAAACAGTTTCATCCTGAAGAATGACCATTACACTATCAATGAATTGGTTTAAAATATTTTGTGATAAACCTTTTGAAGGCTCGTCAAAAATAAACAGCGTATGGGGGTTTCTTGAGTTTGAAAACAGCTCAGAAACTAAATGAACACATTGAAATTCACCTGTAGACAAGGTTTGTGTTTTTCTTTCCGGCGTCAAATAACCAAGTCCCAGTTTGATCAGTAAACTCAAGCGTTTATAAGCGACGTCTTCATTTGGAAGCTCCTGGATAATATCTTCAATTGAGCGCTGAAAAAGGTCATCAATATCGTCACTGTATTTGGTGAGTTTCTTTTTGATATCAAGAAAGGTCGCAACGGTTGACCGGCTTGTAATCGACTGGTTTCGATCCTGTCCTACCATAACCAGTTTATCTTTTGGGTACCGCTTCAGAAAATCCTTTGAGATACACTCATTTACAAGGGTCGATTTACCGCATCCCGACTCACCAGTAAAGGTTATAAGTCTATTTTTCGGAATCTGAATGTCAGCCATTTGAATATTACGGCAGTATAGATCATGAAATTGATAGTAATCTGTTGGCATTTCCTGATTTCGTTCCATAAAAACAGGTTTTGGACGAGGTGATTCTTCAACAATTTTTCCGCCGTATTTACCGCTGCCAGGTCCAAAGAACAATTGCTCATCCGCCGTATCCAGCACTGTATCAGAATGATCAATAAGCCAAATTTGATTTTTATGTCCTAATTGTTGAATCTGTTCTAAAATTTTCAGAAGGGTTTGATGATCAAGGCCTACTGAGATTTCATCAATAATAATCACGGTATTAACACTTACTGCCATGAATTCTGCCAGGTAAAGCCGTGTTAATTCCCCTCCTGACAATGTTCCCATGATCCGATTTAATGTTAAGTAGCCAATATTCATATTGATTATATTTTTAAGAATATGCTGTTTTGCCTCATTAATATGTAATTCCTCTGAAAGAGAATAAATCGATTCAACACTTAAATTGTTGAGATCGGAAATACTATGCGGCTGATTCCACAAATCGATCTTATATTGCTCAACTTCCGGATTATAACGCCTGCCCCCGCATTTTTTACATTCGACATTTTTGGTAGTACCCCGTCCTTTACATTCAGGACACCAGCCTAATGCATTATTAAAGGAAAAGACTTCTGGTGAAAGATTAAATTTTTCAGCAAGAGCAGCACGAATCTCTTTAAACACACCTGTATGGGTGCCAATCGTTGAACGAGGATTAGAAGAAATCGATGATTTCCCAAGGAAAAGAACTAAAGGTATTTCTTCCATCTTGATGGCACTGAAATTCGTTTCCATTATAGTAGAAAATAAATACTGATATTCTGCCTTTGGCAATAAGGAAACGAGACGTTTCTTGGATTCTTCACCAATAGCTTTGCAAAATGTGGTTTTTCCAGATCCGGATAAACCAGCAACTCCCAACGATTTATCTGCCGGCAGTATTACATCTAATTTGTTGATATTGTTCGAAATTAATTGATTTATTTTCATTGTGATATCCTTTCAATTCTCTAAATTTAGTCTTTCCATGTTTTCTTAATACCAATTATTTCAAAAGCATACTATGAACTCAATCTTTTATTCCATTAAAAAAGACACTTACCTTATTATAGATAAGCGCCCGATTGTAAATCAAAGCAGTTGACACGCATTTACAATGTAAAAGGTCAGCCTTAAATAAATACCTTCTCTCTTTTTCTTTGTGAAAACCAAGCTAAACGCTCCGACAATTTAACAACTTCTCCTATAATAATCATGGCTGGATTTGTGATTTCTTCATTTCTAACAGAGTTCACTATTGTTTCTAGAGTACCTGTGACTATCCGCTGATTCATTGTCGTTCCTTGTTCAATGACAGCGATTGGCGTTTCGGGATTTTTGCCGCAGGATTGAAGCTTCCTGCATATATAAGGAAGATTTTTCATTCCCATGTAAATGGAAATAGTATCAACACCTTTAGCTAAATAATCCCATCGGATGTTATCCGGTTTACCTGTTTTACAGTGTCCTGTGACAAATGCTATGGAACCTCCAAACTCCCTGTGGGTAACAGGTATACCAGCGTAAGCAGGAGCCGCTATCCCTGCTGTTATTCCAGGAACGATTTCAAAAGTAATGCCGAGTCGGGCAAGAACTTCCGCCTCTTCTCCGCCCCGCCCGAAGATGAATGGATCTCCGCCTTTTAAACGCACAACAGTTTTACCTTGATGAGATTTTTCGATGAGCAATTTCTGAATAACCTCCTGTGAGACACAATGATTACCAGGGGTTTTACCGCAGTATATGAACTCAGCTTCTTCCTTTCCATGTTCCAGCAGGACTGGATTGACTAAACGGTCGTATAGAATGACATCCGCTGCCGCAAGACATTTCACAGCTTTGAGAGTAATTAATTCCGGATCACCTGGTCCAGCTCCAACGATATAGACTTTTCCCTTTTTCATCCTTTACCTCCCAATCTGCTCATTCATACTTTTGCAATAACGTGTTCCCATTCTATAAAAGAAGGTAAATTTCATTGTCATCTATGATTGTTTGATACGTTTTGACACAGCCTGCATCCGGCTCCTGGACGTTGCCATCTTCTAAACAGATCTTCCAGTCATGCATCGGACAATAAACATATTCGCCGCTGACAATTCCTTCTGTAAGCACTCCTCCTTTATGAGGACATCGGTTTTCGACTGCACGGACTCGCCCGTCTGATAATCTGAATACCGCAATTTCATTGCCTTCAATACGAACCGTTTTTCCTAAACGTTCTGGAAGTTCATCAGCTGCACAAACGAGCACTTTAGTTAAACTGTTGTTTACCATGAATGAGTTCCCCCCTAATCTTTTCAGACCGCTGTTTTAAGACATGACGACATTCGCAAACAATTCTTTCTTCGTTTTATCATTATTTACAATTTCTCTCCAAGGGTCTTTATAGACAGATAGAGCTTCATTCATTCGGTCATTAAGCTGTTTGCATTTTTCTTTATCTTCCAATACAGATTTAATATGAGTCAGTCCAACGCGCTCTATCCATGCAGAAGTACGCTCTAAATAATTTGCCGTTTCGCGGTAATATTGCAAGTAAGCCCCTGTGATTTCCATCACTTCTTCATCTGTTTTCACTTTGATCAATAAGTCTCCTCCGCGTACGTGTGTGCCGCCATTTCCGCCGACATAAAGTTCCCATCCTCCTTCAATGCCAATGAACCCGATATCTTTGAATCCAGATTCTGCACAGCTCCTCGGGCAGGCAGAGACAGCCATTTTTACTTTATGAGGAGTTTGCAGACCTTCGAATTTTTTTTCAAGGGCAATTCCAAGCGACATGGAATCCTGTGTGCCAAAGCGGCAGAACTGCTCTCCAACACACGTTTTCACTGTACGAAGAGATTTGCCGTAAGCATAACCGGAAGGCATATCAAGTTCTTTCCATACATCCGGCAAATCCTCTTTTTTCACGCCAAACAAATCCAGGCGCTGTCCGCCGGTTACTTTCACCAGCGGAATTTCATACTTATCCACCACATCAGCAATCCGCCTTAAATCTTTGGCATTTGTTACTCCGCCGTACATCCGGGGTACAACCGAGTATGTTCCGTCTCTCTGAATGTTCGCATGCATGCGCTCGTTTACAAAACGTGATTCTCTCTCATCTTCATATTCTGTAGGCTTTACCATTCCTAAATAATAATTAAGAGCCGGACGGCATTTTGAACAGCCTTCCTCAGAACTCCAGCCAAGAACGTTCATGACTTCTTTTGTATGCGACAATCCTTTAGCTTTAATTTCATCGACAATTTCATCTCTTGACAGTTCTGTACATCCGCATATCGCTTCTTTTTGAGAGCCTGCATCAAAATCTTCTCCAAGCGTGTATTGCAGCAGCTCTGCAACAAGCGGCTTGCAGCCTCCGCAAGAACGGGAAGCGCTGGTACAAGCTTTTATTTCATCAACTGATGAGCATCCCTGCTTTTGGATTGCCTGAACAATGGCTCCTTTTGATACACCATTGCAGCCGCAAATCATCTCTTCGGCACTCATGCTCTCTACGAGGCTTGATCCAGCCATTTCGCCTGCAGGCTGAAGAATGGTTACCTTTGATATCTCCGAAACATCTGCTTGCTTTTGAATCATTGAGAGCAGGCGGCTGCCGTCATTTGTATCTCCAAATAAAACGGCGCCGACAATTTGATTCCCCCGCAATACGATTTTTTTATAAATTCCATCGTGATCATCAAAAACCTTGATTGCTTTTTTGTCTTCTCCTTCCATAAAATCGCCTGCAGAAAATACGTTTACACCTGAAACCTTCAATTGAGTGGATACAACGGACCCTTTATAAGGATTTGGTTTATTTCCGCAAATTTGTTCAGCTAATACTTTCGCTTGCTCATACAGCGGTGCAACTAACCCGTAAGCAATTCCGTTATGTTCTGCGCATTCTCCAACAGCATATATGTGAGGAAGATTGGTCTGCAGAAAATCATCGACAACAATTCCGCGGTTTACTGAAAGTCCGCTTTCTTTTGCAAGCTCCGCGTTCGGTCTGATGCCCACTGCCATAACGACTAAGTCAGCTTCAATTTCCGTACCGTCTTTAAACTTCAATCCTTCTGCGCGATCATCTCCCATGATCGCTTCCGTTTGTTTTTCTAAAAGGAATTTCATCCCCTGATTTTCCAGTTCTTTTTGCAGAAGATTTCCGGCTATAGGGTCCAATTGACGCTCCATCAGATTTGGCGAGAGATGTACCACAGAGACATCCATACCTAAGTTTAAAAGTCCCCTTGCTGCCTCAAGCCCAAGCAATCCCCCTCCGATTACAGCAGCTTTTTTGTATTTTTTTGAGGCTTCAAGCATTTCGTCTGTATCCCTAATATCACGAAAAGCCGTAACACCCTTTTTGTCTGCACCGGGAATTGGAAGAATAAAAGGAAGAGATCCAGTAGCTAAAATCAATTCATCATAAACCTCTACTCTTCCTGAATCAGAATAAACAGCCTTCAACTCCGCATCAATCTTTGTGACCGTTTCTCCTGTATGTAATTGAATGTTATTTTCTTTATACCAATCCCAGTCATTTAATGTAATATCCTTAACTTCTGTATCTCCCTGCAAGACCTTTGACAGCAAAATCCTATTATAATTCGGATGCGGTTCACTTCCGAAAATTTTAATTTCGAATTCTTCTTTTGATACGTTCAATACCTCCTCAATGGTTCTGACGCCCGCCATTCCATTACCGATAAGAATTAGCTTTTTCTTCACTTGGCGTTCCTCCTCTTAGAAAGTTTCTTAAACTATATCACAGCAAAAACTAAACTTAACTTCTTGTGTAAGGTTTTCTGACATTGTTTTTTTAAATTATTTAAAATATTAATTTTTTTGTTCCAATTAAAAAACCGGCTGTACCGCAGCCGGTTTTAGAGTATTTTGAGAATTAGTGTGCTGGTTCCGCAAAAGGTGCAATTTTAACTGCACTCACCTTAAACCCAGGCATTTTGCATACCGGATCTAAATCTTTTGAAACTAGCAGATTGATATTTTGAGTGTCTGCCCAATGAAATGGGACAAAAACAGTATCGGGTCGAATCTTTTCAGACCACCTGCTTCTGACGATAATACTGCCCCGTATGGACTCAATTTTCACTAGAGTATGATTGGGGATGTGATATTTCTTGGCCGTCTTAGGATGAATTTCCATAAATGATTCGAAGTTTCTGGCTGCAAGTGTTGAGCTTTTTCTTGTTTGCACACCGGTCAAGTAGTGTGACATGACCCTCCCTGTTGTTAAATATAATGGAAACTCTTTAGTTGGTTCTTCTTTCGGAACTTTTGGGCTGTTTGGAACTAAAGCCATAGCCGCTTTGCCATCCGCATGCGCAAATGACTGTTCAAATAATCTTGTTGTCCCTTCATGATCAAGAGCTGGACATGGCCACAATATTCCGCCTTCTTTTCTTAGACGATCATATGTAATGCCATAATAATCAGCTGTTCCTCCGCGGCTTGCTTCTCTTAATTCATTAAAAATCTCTTCAGGAGATTGAAAGGAAAAATACGTTTCTTTTCCCAGAACACATGCAATATCACAAATGATTTGCCAATCATGCTTCGCTTCTCCAGGGGATGGAAAACTTGCTTCACGCAAAGTGACACGGCCTTCTAAATTTGTCATTGTTCCTTCATCTTCCAGATAGGAGGAAGCAGGTAAAATAAGGTCTGCTAATCTTGCAGTTTCTGAAACAAACAGATCCACAGCGACAAGGTACTTTAATTTTTTTAATGCTTTTTTGACAAAATCAGCATTTGGATTAGAGACAATAGGATTTGAACACATCAAAAACATGCCTGTAATTTCACCCTCATGTATTTTCTCGATCATTTCATATGCAGAAACACCTTTTCCCGGTAAATCTCCTTCATCGATTCCCCAAACACTTGCAATATATGATCTATGTTCTTCGTTTTCAATAGAGCGGTATCCCGGCAGCTGATCTGCTTTTTGACCATGCTCCCTTCCCCCCTGACCATTTCCCTGTCCGGTAATGGCTCCATAACCTGAGTTAGGCTTTCCAATCTTCCCTGTTGCGAGGAGAATATTGAGGAAATTCCGGACAGCTGCAGATCCATCTGTTTGCTGTTCAACCCCTCTCGCTGTAAAAATCATTCCTGATTCTGCCTGCCCGAACGTTTTTGCTGCAAGACGGATCTGATCTGCCGAAACACCTGTCATTTGAGCAATTTCCTCCAAATCCAAAGAAGAAACATGCTCTTTTACTTCCTCAAATCCATTCACGCGATTCCTGATAAACGCATGGTCAATAAGGTTCTCCTCAATCAGCACGTTCAGGAATCCATTAGCCAATGCTGCGTCCTTCCCTGGTTTAACTTTCATATGTAAGTCAGCGAGTTCCGTTGTAGCCGTTTCCCTTGGATCTATCGCGATGATAAAAGCTCCATTTTCCTTCGCCTTCTCAAAATAAGGAATAATTGTCGGCTGGCATTCCGCAAGATTCGTCCCGGCCAAAATGATACACTTGGTGAATGGTATTTCGGTTAAGCTGTTTGTCAGCCCACGATCCATCCCAAATGTTTGACTTGCAGCTGATGCAGCCGAAGACATACACAAACGGCCGTTATAATCGATGTATTTCGTTTTCAAAGCCACTCTTGCAAATTTGCCGAGTAAATACGCTTCTTCATTTGTAATCGAAGCACTTCCATAAACAGACAAAGCATTCAGCCCATCTGCTGCTTGAATTTCAGCAAAATTTTCTTTTATGTGGTTCAATGCTTCCTCCCAGGAAACTTGAATAAATTCATCATTTACTTTTAATAACGGATATTTAAGACGATCATTATGCAAAGCGTGCTGGTGTGCATTCATGCCTTTTATGCATAAACGCCCCTCTGAAACCGGATTGTCTTTGCCAATTGTCATGTATTTTTTTCTTGTGACAATCGATTGTTCAAGCAATTGCATCTTACACTGCATACTGCAAAATGGACATTGTGTATCATATGATTTTTCCGATTGGACTTCCAGCTGCTTCTCGCGGAAATATTTCAATAATAACTCTGTCAAGCTCTCACATCCTCCTGAAAATTCACTTGATCATTCAACAAAAATGCTAAGTAATAAACTGCTGGTTCTCCATTGCATTTTTTCGCATTGAGGCATCCCTTTCAAAATAGTGAAGAAGCTGCAAGATAAGATCCTGATTAAACAGCACTTCCCTGATATGAAGCAAACCCATGCGCTGGGTCCATTGCCATGTCCTTTCTGAATAATTGGCTGTCTCACGGTAATATTGAATCAGTCCGCATGTGATATGAATCGCTTCTTCATCTGTACTGGCGACACATAATAAATCCCCCGCCCGCACATTGCGTCCGCTGCTCCCTCCGATATACATTTCCCAGCCTCTGTCAATTCCCATAATGCCTATATCTTTCGTTGTGGACCCTGCCCCATTGTGCATACAGGCAGAAACACCTATTTTCAGCCGATACGGCGCTGAAATGAGGGCAAGTTTCTTTTCTAAAGCCACAGAAAGCTTTAGCGACTGCTGTTTATCGCACCTGCAGATATGCTCTCCCGTACACGTTTTAATGTTTTGAACATAGCTGCCGGCCTTAGAGGATAACGGCATATTTAAATCAGCCCACATCCCTTTGAGGTCTTCTTTTTTAACGCCCATTAAATGAATTCGCTGTTCACTTGTTACAGCAACCTGCGAGATGCTGTATTTATCTGCTGCATCCGCAATTTTCCTGAGTTCTTCAGGATTTGTGATTCCACCGTACAATTGGGGAATCACCGTGTAGAGCCCATCTCCCTGCCGAACAGCATTCATTTTTTCATTGATAAAAATCATTTTTTGACTCTTTTCATACTCCGGGTAAATCATTCCCAGATAATACGTTAGAGCAGGCTGACAGGTTAAGCAGCCTTCCCTATTTTTCCATCCAAGTGCATTCATGATTTCCTGATTAGATGATAAATTTTGGAGCTGCATTTGATGCACGACTTCTTCTTCTGTTAAATCCGTACATGAACACATGCTCTTTTTTTCAATCACTTCATCAAATTCATCACTATTTATATAGAGGAAAAGCTCGTTTACTGCCGGCTTGCAGCCTCCACAAGAACTTGATGCCTTTGTACATGTTTTCACTTGTTCAAAACTTGTTAATGCTTTCGTTTGAACAGCTTCGACGATATTTCCTTTTGTTACTCCGTTACAATTGCAAATCACATCGCCCATTGCCATTTCAGCAATCAAACGTCCGCCGGGAGTTGAAGCGGATTGGAACAATGCATTCCTCTCCTCTGAGGAAATTTCTTTTTGTTTCAAGATCAAATCAAATAACGCTGCACCTGCTTTTGTATCACCAAAAAGAACAGCACCAATAAGTTTTCCATCTTGAAAAACCGCCTTTTTGTAACAGCCGTCAAGCTCATCAAATGCTGTTATTGATTTTGTTGAATCCAGGTCAGCGAACTGTCCTGCTGAAAATACATCCACTCCTGAAATTTTCAGCTGAGTAGAAAGGACGGATCCCTGATAACCTTGAGTTTTGATTCCGCAAATATGTTTAGCTGCTACAGCTCCCTGCTCATAAAGAGGTTTTACCAGTCCGTAAACGACTCCCTGGTGCTCTGCACATTCTCCGACAGCGTAAATATTGGCAGCACTTGTTTCCAAATAGTCGTTTACAGTGATAGCCCGATTTGTATGAATCCCGCTGTCTTTTGCAAGCTTTATATTGGGTCTGATGCCTGCTGCCATAATCACTAAATCTGCCGCTGTTTCTGTTCCATCTTGAAAACGGACGCCCTCTGCACGGCCGTTTCCGATAATCTCTTCTGTCTTCTTATTTAACAGAAAATGCATGCCTTGCCTTTCGAGTTCTTTTTGAAGAAGGATGGATGCTGTCTGATCAAGCTGCCTCTCCATTAAATATGCTGAAATATGGACGACACTAACCTCCATTCCCAGATTTAATAGTCCTCTTGCCGCTTCTAAACCCAATAATCCTCCTCCAATAACGACCGCTTTTTTATATTGCAGCGAACTTTCAATCATTTTCCGGCAATCATCAATTGTACGGAATGTGATTACTCCCTCTTTATCAACTCCTGGAACAGGAAGATAAAAAGGAACAGACCCTGTGGCCAGAATTAGCTTGTCATAAGATACCTTCCTCTCTTTATCTGTTTGTATCATTTGATTCAACGTATCGATACTCACAACCGTTTCACCTGTAAACAGCTGGATATTATGTTTTGTATACCAATTAAGGTCATTTATTGTAAGATCATCAAAAGTCATACTGCCCTGCAGAACGGTAGATAATAAAATCCGATTATAGGTAACATGCCGCTCACTGCCAAAAATGGTAATTTCAAACGCTTCAGGATCATTCTTAATCATTTCTTCCACACATCGTGCGCCTGCCATACCGTTTCCTACTACTACTACTTTTTGTTTAGTCATTTTGAAACCTCCAACATCCTTAAATGTGGTAGTTGAGATTTTCATTATTTCATATTTCTTTTAAAAAAGTAGTAAGTATGTTACATTTCCTTACATGATTTGTGATGTGGATAAGTGAGGGGAAACATAAGAATGGTACTGTCCAGGAAGTTTGTTTTCGCATAATTATTGTTTTAGGTTATAAATGTTGTCCGTTCCTTTCCGCCGCAATCCACTTCGAGTTTGTAACATGGAGTCTGATAACAACAAAGTTTATGAAAAAAGCCTACATAAAAAAGCAGACAGGAAATAACATTTGTTTTTCCTGCCTGCTTCATTTTATAGGACAATTCCTTTTATTTAGATTCTACAATTTCACCCTTGTAAAAACGCTTTTTATGAAGCTCAACTTTTAAGCCTCTGCAAATTTGCTTCAGTTCACGCTCTTCCCGTTCTGTTACAAGTGAAACGACCGTTCCGTCTGCTCCATTCCGGCCTGTTCTGCCCGAGCGGTGAACATACTGCTCAACCGTTTCCGGAAGGTCATAATGGATGACATGCGTTACACCTTCAATATCAAGTCCCCTTGCAGCTACATCTGTTGCAAGAAGAATCGGAAACTCCCCTGTACGGAAACTTTTAATGGCAGTTTCGCGCTCGCGCTTTGTAGAATCCCCGTGAAGAATGCCAAGCGGCAATCCTTTGTACATCAGTTTTTCCGCTAATACAGCAGCATTGCCGATATCTTTTACAAAGGCAATCGCTTTAGCCCCTTCTACTCTTGAAAGCTTTTGAAGAAGATCAATTTTATCTCTCGCTTCTGCAGTGAAGTAAATGTGATCGACTTGTGATTGGATACTTTCATCTCTGCTTACTTTAATGACTTCCGGGTTTTGCATCAGGCTTTTCGCTTCTGCTTCTGTCTTTTCCGGAAGGGTTGCCGAAAACAGCAAAAGCTGTCTGTCCTTCAGTGTTGTTTTGATGATGTTTTTGATATCTGTTAAATGTTCAGGCTGTAGGAGCTGATCGCCTTCATCAAGGACGATTGTTTTCACTTCATGCATTTTGATTTTCTTTTGTTTAATCAGCTCAGAGACACGGCCCGGTGTACCAACGATAATCTGCGGGCGCTTTTTCAGCTTTTCCTGCTGTCTTTTCACATTCGCTCCGCCGATGAAGCTTGCCCCGAGGATTCCGCTCCCTTCAGACCATTTCTGAATTTCCTGATGGATCTGCATGACTAATTCGCGTGAAGATGCCATTATTAACGCTTGTACTCCCTTACTTTCTGCGTTGATGCGCTCTAAAAGCGGAAGCAGATAAGCAAGCGTTTTGCCTGTTCCGGTCGGTGATTCAGCTATCACATCGCGGCCGTCCAATATGGCAGGCACGGCTTTTTCCTGGATAGCAGTAGGTGTTGTATATGAAGCCTTTTTCCAGGCTTCCTGTAAAAATGGTTTTGCTTCGTTAAGCATTGACCATGTACTGTTCATTTGTTTTTCACCTTTTCGTATCTGAAGTCTGTCTTTCATAATGAAAGACGCATTTTCTTATTATATACCAATTCTGCTGAGGGAAAAACAGCTCATGTTATTTCTAGCAGTAATGAAGCACGGGGACGGTTCTCTTGCTTCCGAAGCATAATGGTTTGCTTAATGGTGTAAAATGGAGGCAGGTCGTTTGTGTATTAGAAAACTGGTAGTTTGCCTAAAATATACTAGGAAGTGATTATAAAATGCATAATAATTTTCCTATTGAACCGGAAAGTAAAATAATTGGAGCAAATCAGACCGCTTTAGATTTTTGGCAATGGGGATTTTCAAATATACTAACTAACAATCTAAGGGGAATCTTTGCTGAATTTTTAGTTGGAACCGCTCTTGGCTGCCTAAATAAAGCTCGGGTTGAATGGGACTCATTTGATTTAATTTATAATGACTTAAAGGTTGAAGTGAAATCTTCTGCATTTATTCAAGCATGGCATAAGGAGAAATATTCAAACATCATTTTTAATATTGAGGCACGAAAAGAATATGACTATGAAACAAATAAATACAGCACTACTGTTAAACGGAATGCAGACATATATGTTTTTTGTTTGCTTAAAGAAAAAAGCATAGAATTAATTAATCCATTAAATGTAACGCAATGGGAATTTTATGTTGCATTAACGAAAGACTTAGATTTGCATTTTCCAAATAGAAAAACAATATCATTAACTTCACTAAAAAAAATAACCCAACCTAGTACATATGAAAATATCAAAAAAACAATAGATGATCTATTGTAGGTTAGGAACCTGTTCAGAGACCTAACATCTGCTTTGAGCATTTCTATATGTTGGTAGGGGACGTACCGGGTCTCCCATCTCAAGTTTATCCGCTGCAATCCACTTAAAGTTTGTACAGCGGGAGCAGAATATCTCCAGAAAAGTACAAGCATTCTGGAAAAATACTTAACATATCATAAAAACACTCTAATAAAATTTATGGACTCAAAGCATAGTTCGTTTAGAAAGATTGATTTTGATACTAGTTTTTCTTGATGGAAAGATTTTTTAAGTGGAAGAACTCAAACAAAACCCGGGAATGTATTCCTAGGTTTTGTTCCTGAAAGATAAGCCCCTCAGCTTTTAATCAAAGGCAACATGGTTCATTTTAAAGCACTAGCTTATTGCTTATTCCAAGTGGTGTTTATAATTCCTGAAAACCTCAAATGGAGAACGTTCTTCTTTTTCATCAGGGACATAACAATCTCTATCATGGTAAGGCATTTGTAACTCTTCCCAATTATAATCATCTTCCACACATTTGATGTACAAATCATAACCCTCACCATCAGATGGCGATAATCCAATCCTTGCCTCTTTATACTTCAGTGCAACATCAATGGCTTCTCTTAATTCCACTAAAGCTGCCTGGTTAGCAATTAGACAGGCGCTGTCATGCCACATCCGCTGTCCATATATATGGCACAAAGGCATGGGCTCACCTTCTTCATAAAAATGCTTGCTGTACGCATGTTTCAGCCTATTCAGAACATCTTCCGGATCGTCTACATCCAAGTAGGCGTCCATTCCCGTTTCCCAATACCGGCTGCCTCCATCCCGAAACCTCGAAATAAAGTCACCATACAACTCATTGTTTTCTACAAATAGGTACCTCTCCAACGCATCATCTGGATCTGCTATTAAGTAGTAGCAGTGAAGTTGTTTTGCAACCTTTTTGTAAATATAATGAAAAAGCGTATTATCTATCTTTTTATTCTCTGCCAATTCATAGTTATGCTTCTTTAACTTCTTCGGTCTAACGATTTCATTAACAAATGGGGTTTCGGGAATATAGATAGCCATAAATAATCTTGCATCTGCCATATTGTCGAACTCCTGACTAAAGAATTTATTTCAATTATAATCCACACTTAACCGGAGGAAATATGAAAGATACTTTATCTGAATTTTTAAAAGAACATTTTAACAATCTTAAACTTGAACCACCCCTCTTCTATTCGTCTCAATACGGTATTCGCTTTGAAATTGCTATCCCCTGGATGGAACATGAGGACAAGCGCAACCTTCGCCAAATCGAAGAACGAAGCACAGGACTATTCAATAAAGTGTTTCAACCTGGAAATGACGTGCTTTTAATAACCGACATTCACTGCGAAAAGAACGACCATTTCCTGCAGAAAAGACCTGCAAAATTGTATCAAAAATACATAAAAAACAAAGAGCTGAGGCTAATACTGCAGCATAAGACAATTTCAAATGCTTTCTCTGAAGAAGAGATGGTCACACACCGATTCATTCTTCCCTGTAAAAAGAGCGACATCCGATACAGAGCGCTCCTGGCTGCCATCAGCTATGAAGATTTCCCGCACCCTACTAACATTTTAAAAGGGTACCCCAGAAATGGAATCGACATTTACTTCATAAATACCACCAGAAAAATGATTTACCATCTCTACGATGACCGGGGCTGTGATGTCATTGCATCGAGAAAAGAAGATTTACTCCCGCTTTATCACGAGCTTAATGAGTGGATACTGGATTATGACCGGGAGGAGATTGATGGGGTGTTTGGGTAGGGGATGTATTGTGGAGCAAGGAAAACTGGTTGAAAAAGCTTAGTGCTGACTTCCAATAACACTAAGCTCAAAGGCATGATTAGTAATGCATTTTTAAGAACTCCGCAATGTCGTGATTAATTTTAATCAGATGTTCTTCAGACGGGAAATGCCCCATTTCATAGCTCTTGAACGGAGTTAAATTAGGTATGATTTCTTTTTGCGGCTTTACTCAATCTGCTTTCAGGAAAAAAGATATCTTTTGTGCCTGCTATAATCAAAGTGGGTGCGCTGTAGTCTGACAGTTCTTCCTTCGTAGTTAATTTCGGCATTTCCTGTTCAAGCCGAATATATTTAAATACATCCCCAATAATCTACTTATCAATTTCCTTCATACTATAATCTGACATAGTATCAGCAATCTTATCAAGATGTCTTTGCGATGAAATTCCATTAAACAAGAGTAACGGAAGTAAGATTTTTTGAATCATTTTAACCTTGGAACCCAAGCTTATTCCTGCAGGCGATACCAATACAGAACAGTCAATTTTATCCGGCATGAAGGCCGCCAATCTCAAAACAATCCCTGCAGCGTAAGAAGGGCCGACAAATGCGCTGCTTGCTATCTGAAAGTGGTCCATCAATTCTTTTATCCACAGGGCAAAGCTATTGTCCTTCGCCGAAATTCTGCCTTCACTGCTGTACCCCGGATGACCGATCGTATCTGGCGCATACACTCTGTATTTTACTGTGAGCGGCAAAAACCAGGATAACGTCATAGGATTAATGCAATTGCCTCCCTGGAAAACAAAAACAGGCTTCCCTTCTGGCGGTCCTGCTGCAAGCACATGCGTTTTACCGTAGCTCTTATCAACATAAATCTGCTCTACATCAAAAGGAAATGACTTTAGATAGTTATCGTAATGCTGAGTGATCAGCCTTTTCCCATCCTTTTTATAGATGGTTCCTTTACCCAAAACTATTCCTCCCTTATCAAGTTAAAACAATATTTTTATGAGTTGAATTGGAAAATTCTTATAATCTAAGTTTATCAGAGCAGGTGTCTCACTATCTATTAAATTTGGTTTAATTTCTACATGGTCATATATCGTATCTGGTTAATTGTTTAAAAACATGGGGACGGTTTTGGCAACCCACATAAAAGCATAGAAGCCACCTGTATCAAGAACAAAGAGGGTTCATTTGCTGTCGTAATAGCAGAATCTTCATGAGATTAAGTCGTCAAGATGCAGGAATATAAGCTGGATGAGCAGAATAGAAGGATGAGAATTTTTTTACCCTGAATCAATGTTTGCAGGATTTTCAACTGTTTTTCATTTTGAAAGATTACCCTAATAAGTGAGGAGACTGGATGTATGCAAACGGTAACCAACATTTTTTCAAATCAGCTCGACATGCATTGGCGCGAGAATGACTGGTTTGCATCCTTGGAGCAGGCGCTTGATGGAGTAACCGCGCCTGAAGCATCATGGACAGGTTCAGGAAAGAGCAATTCGATATGGCAGATTGTCAACCATTTGATTTATTGGAATGATGACGTCATTCATCGAATCAAGGGCACAAAAAACCCGCATAAAATAAAGGATAATGAAGAAACCTTTGCAAAACCTGGGGATCCGGAAGACGAAAAGGGCTGGGTCCAAACATTACAGCGCCTTGATGAAGTCATGAATCAATTCAAAACCGTCATCGCGGAACTGGATGACGAAAAGCTAAAAGCCCCGTATGCAGCGAACAGGCCCTCCATAGAGCGCTTAATCAGCAGTATTATGATGCATGATTCTTATCATATTGGACAAATTGTTTTGCTTAGGAAGTTACAATCTTCTTGGGGCGGGGTTGATTGGTCTTAGAGCGCTCCTGTTTTAATGGAATTTAAAAGAAGCAGGAACCTGTTGGCGAAAAGCACGGTGACGGTTCTCTTGCTTTTGGAGCAACAGAACCGTCCCCGTGCTTCTAAAATTTATTAGCTTTACTTAAAGGATTTGTAAAAAAGGGGATTGGTCTATCATTGTACTAGTAGTTCCATACCCGCTTGTCATAGAATAATCTTTCCTTTTTAAAGGAAAGATTGTTTAAACAATTAATGACCCATTCAAGCTATACATTTACTTTGTTTTGACTGCTTCTTTCATGTGAATTACTAAATGATGCAACCATTGAGTGGGAAGTAAATCAATCGCTTCAAAATATATTTCTGTATTCTCTTGGATAAAATTCTCTTTTTGTTGAATCGTTAAACGGCTATCTAAAAATTTTTCACAGTCTAACATAGTTGCTAATAGACACTCTTTACTAACTTCGTTTATAAATACACCTATTGCTTGTTCAGGGGAATTCATATCTTGATGAAAGGTTCCTCCTTAAAAATCCTTTAATTCCTCCAAATAGCGGCTGCCTTCTTTCATATAAGTTCCTCCTAAGCCGGAAGCAGTATCTTTTGTGAAGTTCCGTAGGACGGCCTGTTTTTTGGAATGCGCGGGGACTGTTCTACTGTCGGAAGCTAGAGACCCGTCCCCATGCTTCTTCTTTTTCACCTATTCAACATGATTAACTATAGGAAAACTTGGAATTCAAATGTAGAAAATGCAAACTGGTAATATGTATATTCACAAGCCAATAAGTTGAAATTCAAGTTTATAGCGATCAATAACAACATATAGGACCTTCTTCCATGAAATTACCCAAATAATGTTTCTGTTCATAAAAAAATGCAAATCCCTTTAATGGATTTGCAAAAATTGTCGGTAACTACATAACAATCCTAAATCGATTGATTATGGTCACTATTTGGTAACATACCTTAACTTGGTTAGTTTAGTTTTTGTTTAAGACGAGTGTCTTGATCTTACCTTTGCAAACACTTCATCCGGGATTTTTCCTAAGAAGTAGTCCTCGATATAATTCCAGAATTCCTCCGTTTCCACTTCCTTTTCGAACAGATACATTAGCATGGAGACGGAAATCTGGTGGCGGTTATACACATTTTCAAGAATAACATTGTTGTATCTGTTAGGTTCTTTTACTACCCTGTCAAGCTGCAATTTGGAGTTAATACGGATATAGATTTCCGGTTTGTCCCCGCCATTTACCCGATACAACAAAATTCCTAACGCCTCTATAATCCCTAACAGGACAAATGTTTTTTCTATCCGTGTCTTATTAACCTTCGGAAGGAAAGTCTGGTATTTCACCTCAGATAGTTTGATGGTATTAGGGTCACCAAGTATGTTGTTTGTCTCATTGACAATCCAATCCATAAACGCTGCATAACCGCTGGATATGGTGTAAGCCTGACGCTGTTCATAATATCTTAAAAACCTTGTATAAAAGTTCGCTGTCCGTTTCTGTACCCGATCATAATTATCCATGCTTTGCATCATAATGCCAGCTAAATTTTCGCAGAAGTACTTACTTTTCCCAATAACTTTTTGAAGGTCTCTCGTTAGATCAGTTAAAGAAAAGTACTTGTTATCTCTTGCATATTTCCCGAATACATCAGAAATTTTCTCAATGTTTCTTTTTAAGCCAGATAGAAACACGCTGGCATTCGCTTCTTTCAGTTCGAGTTCAAGCTGCATGACAGGCATAATGTGCTTTAAAAAGGATAGTTTCAGCTTTTCGTCTTTTTGATGGAACATATATTTAAATTTAGGGAAGGACATGTGCTGGAATTTATCCTCCCAAAGCTTTTTCATGTCGCAAACATAGATGCTGCCAAAAATATTGTTTTCTTCCGTATTCCTTTGCCTGGATAAGCTAAAATATGGACGGAATTGCTGAAGAATATTTTTTTCATGCTGCTTTTCAAACAAGAAATATTCTTTGGAAAATACACTCCTAGGCCTTGCGACAAGTGGTGAATAATTCATTTTGGCGATAAAATCCTTTTCAATGATTAAAAGCGCCGTTTTTAATTTGTTGTCGATGTCATCATCTTGGTCAATGGCGGATTTTCTCTCGAAAATATAACGAAAATCCTCAGCGCTAACCAGTAAATTACGCGCATGCTGTCTATCCTTATTTTGTTCCAGAATCTTAAGGATTTTTTCGATGACTTGAACCAGTTGCTGCTTTTTGATCGTAGAAATGCCGTGCAGTCTATTGACGTGAATAAAATCCTTCGACAAATAATCGAAATAAGCCTTTCCTTCGTCCAGGTCACGTGCCGCTCTTCCTATTTCCTGGATATAATCGCAGACATTTCCCGTTGGCGCAAAATGATACACATTGGTAATATCCGGAATGTCAATCCCCATTCCAAACGCCTTTGTCGCCAGCATAACCTTCGCTTCACCGCTCCTGTACTTTAAGAAGCTTTCATTTTTATCTTCTTTTGACATGGTTCCATAATACATGGCTATCTGATGATAAATATCACTATTCGACGCCCGCACGAAATCGCGGAACTGGTGAATCAACGAAATAGTTGGAAAATAAATGAGTGTTTTTTCTTCTTTTGGCAGGAAGTGTTTTTCCAGCCTTAGAAGCATAATTTTAAATTTGTCGCCAAGATACTCATTATATCTGTCCTGTTCCTTTTTCGATTGCTTAATTTTCACGTGGATATCATCTCTTTTTATATATCCAAAGTAACTGATCGGATTGATAAGGTTTAAGCTGTCTCGAGTCTCGGAATACATATCCTCCACTCCGCCGTAAATAGCCGTGGCAGTGAAAGTTGCAACAGGAAACCCTTTATTTTCCATATCCATTTCTTTTCTCAGCTTGCTTAAGTAGCTGCCCAGATACCAATAATCCGACCGGAATGCTTTGCCCCATGTTGTGACGATATGCGCTTCGTCCACTACAAAGAGACCGATTTGGCGTTCTCCAATTAACATCTTTATATCGGAGCGGCTTAATAACGTTTCAGGGGATATATAAAGAATGGAGATTTTTCCTTCTTTAATTTTTTCAATGATATCCATTTTTTCAACTGGCGTTATTTCAGAGTTTATCGTAGCCGACATATCAATTTGCTTACGCTGCATTCCTTCAACCTGATCCTTCATTAAGCCTATCAACGGAGAAATGACAATGGTCATCAGATTATATTTCTCTGCTAAGTACACAGCAGGAATTTGAAACATAATGGACTTCCCGGCACCTGTGGGAGATGTAACAAAAACATCCTTATACGTCTCCCCGTCTTTTGCCAATTGGGCCTGTTTGACTATATCATCAATAATTTGGCTTTGGGGGATTAGGACAACTTCTTTGTTGTTCTTAGGATCATTGATATTTTTATACATTTTCAATGACCTAAATGACGAATAGCGCCAATAACGGGAAAGTATTTCTAAATAGTCGCCTTCATCAATTCTTTCCTTTTCATCCATTGCTTTAGAGATAAGATGGATGGCAACCTGCCCTTCGTAAATCTTCTGAAGCACAGAGATACGCTCGAGATATCGATTAGGTAGCACATGCAGATCGCCAGAAAAAGAAATGAAAATTTCATTACTTTGGCTATGTCCAATGATATTTTGAATAAACAAAAGGAAATCATCTTCCTCCTCTGAAAGCTCAAACGTTGTATCAGCATATACGCTTTTTTCAATTATCGGCATTTTATCTGGCATTTCTTCAAAAAAAGCTTGATCTGCGCTTTCATCTATATACGTAATATAGTAGGTATCCTTAATCCTTTTCAGTCCGCCATAAAACTCTGTAAACAAGGTAAAGGATGGATGTCTGTCATCCTCACTAACGTATTCCTCGTTATCAAAGTAATTAGCAAACAGACTATCCATTCCCTCAACCAGATAGCTGCACGGAAACACATTATGAAAAATATTGTTTTTGAATATTTCTATTTCAAAATACAACGATAAGATCTGGTCGCCAATCGCTGCATATTCTTCATATGTACACCAGTAACCCTCTTTTTGCCCTTCTGCCGTCTTCACAATCACTTCCTGCAATAGCCTTGGTTTTTCTTCGTTCAATTGGTGAAGGTCGATGTCTAGAGGTACACCTACCAACTTTGTTATGCCAATGCTCTTTAACCAACTCTTAGGGAATCCTTTTAACACAATTAACGGCATTTTAGTGGCTACCTGCTGCAATCGATCCATTTTTTTATTTAAAATTTCATCAATCTTGGAATCCATGTTATGTCACTTCCTAATTTATGGTTTATATAATTATAAAATAATACTAAAATAGAACTTAGGATATAGCAACGAAAGTAGGAGATTCTTTTGCAGCAATTATTTCAAAAACTAAAACTGATAGAAGCTGAATTTCCTGATAAAGAGCATATTTTCATAGAAGATGCGGTTGACTTCATCCGGAATATTGTAAAAACCGATGTAGAGAAGAAATACATAAAGGAATACCTGAAACAAAAGGGATATAAAAAGATTGAAGAAAAACCAAAGAAAACAAAACCGTTTTTTGTTGATGACGAGGATTTTGATCTCGATGATTTTCTGGAAAAAGCAACAGGTCCAGAAGTGAACAGTACTCCTGCTCCTAAAAATAGAAGGACTTCTTTTACATCAAACCTTGAATTAATAAATACCTATCAAAAAAGCCGTGATGAAAATGTTTATGCGCAAATTGTTGAACAAAATTTGAGGCTCGTCCATAAAGAAGCTGGAAAACTGCAAAACTGGATGAAACATAAACTGACTTATGACGATCTAGTCCAGGAAGGAATGTTCGGTTTATTCAAAGCGGTTGAAAAATTCGATTCTTCATTGGGCAATCAATTTTCCACGTATGCCACGTGGTGGATCCGCCAAGCCATCTTCCGTGCTATTTGTGATAAAGGACATATTGTAAGAATACCAGTCCATATGATAGAGCAGGTAAATAAAATGAGGAAAGTAGAACGGCAATCGTTACAGGATAAAGACGAAATAGATGTCAGGTACATATGTGAAGAATTGCAAATTACCGTAGAAAGATATGACTACTTAAAGCTCATTGAAAGCAATTATTTTAAAATTAGCTCCCTGAATGGGATCGTCTCCGAGGAAGATGGAGATACGGAATTATTAGAGTTTATGTCTAATGACCATGTTGAAGTGCTAGGCATTGGGATGGGCAGTTATATGGATCCGCATGAAAAAGCCGTACAGAATGAAACATCTGATAAAATTTGGAATTCACTGAAATACCTGACTGACCGAGAAAGAGAAGTAATTATTCAACGCTTTGGTTTGATTGATGGAACAGAGAAAACGCTAGAGCAAATTGGCAAAATATTCGGAGTAACAAGAGAGCGTATTAGACAAATTGAAGCGAAAGCATTAAAAAGTCTCCGCCGCCGCATTAAAAGAAAAGATTTTGTATAAAGTGTCTCTCTGAATCATTAAATTCACTAAATAAAACGAAACCAGCGTTAAACGGTCTGATTTCGTTTTATTTGTTTCTAGTATGATTACAAGTTGGTATTCAAACCTAACAATGTTTTAAACTCATAATGCTCTGCTTTTTTCTTTAAGGATCTTTTAGACCCTAGAGATCAAAGGAGATTTTATGTCCCGGGGATCCGGAAGACGAAAATGGCTGGGCCAAAACACTTCAGCGCCTTGATGAAGTCATGAGTCAATTCAAAACCGTCATCGCGGAACTTGATGACGAAAAGCTAAAAGCCCCGTATGCAGCGAACAGGCCCTCCATAGAGGGCTTAATCAGCAGTATTATAATGCATGATTCTTATCATATTGGACAAATTGTTTTGCTTCGGAAGTTACAATCTTCTTGGGGCGGGGTTGATTGGTCTTAGAGTGCTACTGTTTTAAGGTAAATGAAAAGAAGCAGGAACCTGTTGGCGAACAGCAATGGGACGGTTCTCTTGCTTTTGAAGCAGCAGAACCGTCCCATTGCTTCTTTCGTGCTTCTTTTCCAAAAAAACACTTTATACTTAAGCACCATTCACCATCCTGCTAATCATCGCCTCTCGCTTAATCAACCTTAGCACTCGACGCAACTCTCTATGTTGAAGGATTATCCCTATTAACAGCTGTAGCGTGTTATAACAAGCATCCGTATCAAGTATTTCGGCATCGGTATGCTCATTTTGATAGCCTACTGACAGATTGACACTTTGTATGCCGTGGGAAGCCCAAATTCTTGTATCACTGCTACCTCCCTTCATGCACTTCCAGCCCTCGAGATCTTGAGATATGGCAGATTCTTCGACAAACTTTCCAAAGCTATGATGACAAAATGGTATATATCCTCCACATGAGGTGATAATGTCTGTTTTGTTACGTCGGTCGACTACAAAGGCTGCGTCCACATCCCACAGAAAAAATTCTTCAACTTTCCTTGCACCAACCAAACCAACCTCCTCTTCAACTGTGAAGATAAATTTAACTTTCCCATTGAATTTTAGATGATCAAGGCGTTGTATTAACTCTAATAGAATAGTTACGCCAGCTCGATCATCCGCACCAAGGATTCCTTCACTACTTGACCAGATAGCACCATTCTTTTCAATCATTCTTCCATCATAAATTTCCTCTACTGTATCCAGATGGGCATTAAAAAGGATGACTGGTCCTTGAGCTGTTCCGCAATTTTTCTGAGCAAGAATATTTCCTTTTTTATCGACGGTTACAAAATCTACGTGAGGCTTCATCTTATCCACAACGTACTGACGAATCGTTTCTTCGTTTCCACTCTCCCCATTGATAGAAAGGCATTCTTCAAGCTGTAAAAGAAAATATTGCTTTTTAATAAATTCTAAGTCTTCTTTAATCCAGCTCTGTTGAAAGGCTGCAAGCTTAAGTGCGACATCAAGTAATTGCAGCCTTGAAATAGCAAGCGTAGCTTTTCTATCTCTCGTAAAAACCTTCTTGATTCCCGTAGCAACTAATACCTTGACTACGTCCTCCATCTCCACCTCTTCTTCAAAAATGACTGAAGGCATTCTCCTTTCATGTCCATCACAGCAAGACATTGTATTAAATCCAAGACGATTAAGGTGACGAACTACACCAGAAATATAGGTATCCAACTCCTTGATTTTCGGTTGTTCCTGTCCTGGCCTAAACCAAAGCCCTTCTCCTCTGCCCCTGTACTTAAAATCAACAGCATCTAACCATTCGCTTTCTGCCACAACCGGGCTAAAAACTTCCAACGTGGCAATTTCATACGTGAATATAACACCCAATTTCTCTAGACTCTCCAATAAAAACAACATGTTCTCCTCTGTTTCTTTGATACATGAAAAAGTGTTAGCCGCTTTCTCCTCGACCATAAATCCTTGACTAATAAATAATTGATTCCAATTTTTCATCTCATCATCTCCCTTTCCTTGATGAGATTATTATCGCAAAAAGGCGGTGACACCCCTGTCACCGCCTCACCTTACATATATTCGGTTTCTTCATCGACTCTGTACATGATGATAAAATCAATTGTTTGATCGAAATAATATGCATTTTCCCCTTGAAAATTTGTATTCTTAATAACCTGTGGAATGAATCTTTTCCTTAATTCTTCACGTACCCTCGAAATAGCCTTTTTAAAATTATCCCTGCTCACTTCTCCACTTTCATTAAAGCTGTTAAAAGAACTTTGAAGATTATATCTTGTTGCTGGAGATGCTTCTGAGCTTTTTGTTAATAAGTAATGAAGGTTATCAGCGCGTTCCTTACTTATCGGTTTCTCCTTACCATTAAACCCAAGTGCATTATTTTGATCATTAAAATAAAGAATTAGTGTGTTACGTGGCTGATCTCCCATCACATCATTACAATCTTCCTTAGAGCAAGTGACTGTTCCTTCTGGTGTAACCTTGTAAAATGCATTCCGATGAAGATACTGTTCATTTTCCTCCAAACTGTTGTACAGTGAAGAAAACTCATATTCCTTAATTTCTTCTACAACATCATAGTTAAGCTTCTTCATCTTTTCGTGTGATTTCTTGGCGACATAAAGAGAACTATTAGTCAAATATAAATGGGCATTTAACACTTGTCTCTCGTTCAATATGTATTTACTTTGCTTGTAATATTCGTGATTCCTTAATGCTTCTTGAAAATATTTAGCAGCATTCAAATAATCTTCTCTCCTATAGGAGAGAAAGCCAAGTCTATAAGCCGCAATAGGATTTGCCGAATCATACTTCAAAGCATCTTCTAAACACTGAATCGCTAAATCGTCATCCTTTTCATCTCCCATTTTTAAATAATATCCAAAAACAATAAGCTGATGAACAAGTTTATCTTTAATATAAGTAAAATAGTGCTCGTACTTCTCACTGTTTTCTCGCATCAGCTTTCGCACACGTTGGTACATCTCCTTATAAAGCCGGATTTTATCTGAGCTAGATGCAAATTCAGTATGCTCTTGTCTCTCATTTAAATCTTGCTCGTAATCTTCTAATTGTTCTAGTGTCATGTTCCTTAATAACATGGATACTCCTCCATATTGTTAATAATCTTGAGTATTTACTATTTTTAGATATTCATTTACCATAAGGATTTTATTGTCATTCTTACGCTTTTCCATTGCTGGGATCCGACTGTCCGCTTCATAAAATGCATTCAGAACTAACAGCGCCCTCTTGTAGTAATTTTCCAATTTTATTTTATCATGAAAGGCAGGGTGGAATCCTGTTTTGATAAAAATGAAAAGAAGCAGGAACCTGTTAGCGGGTTCCTGCTTCTTTTTTTAGAAAAAATTGTCGCGCTCTCCATTGGAACGGAGCTTGGCATCATGCTTTTCTAAAAAACCTTGTTTCGTTTTCTATTCAGCATTAAAGAGTCAAAATAATCGGCCCGTTTTTCGTAAGAATGATCGTATGTTCCACTTGAGCGACATAGCTCTTTTCCGTAGCAAAGGTCCAGCCGTCATCCAATTGGAACACTTCTTCTTCAGAGGTGGAGATAAACGGTTCGAAGGCGATGACCATTCCTTCCTTTAGTATCTCATCATCCCACGGGTCATTATAATTCAAAATATGGTCAGGGGCTTCGTGGATCTTACGGCCAATCCCGTGTCCGGTAAGATTTTTGATAACGGTGAATCCATGCTGTTTCGCTGTTTCGAAAACCGCTTTTCCGATTCTGCTTTTTTTTGATCCAGGCTTTGCTTTTTCAAGGCCCGCTTCAAAAGCCTTCTTCGCAGCTTCACATAATCTCTTTAAGACTTCTTCGCCTTTTCCCACAACAAATGAGATTCCCGTATCAGCGAAATAACCGTTCTTGGAAGCAGACACATCGATATTCACGAGATCCCCTTCCTGGATAACCCGGTCACCAGGAATTCCGTGTGCCACCTCTTCATTCACACTGATGCACGTAAACCCCGGAAAATCATACTCGCCTTTTGGTGCTGAAACGGCCCCTGCTTGTTTAAAAAGCTCCCCGGCCAACTCATCAAGCTCTTTCGTCGTAATGCCGGGAACCGTTTTTTGAACCAACTCATCCCGAATGGACGCGATAATCTTTCCGATTTCCTTTAAACCGCTGAAATCTTCTTCTGTCTTAGCAATCATTTTTTCTACCTCTTTTTCTTTTTCTTCTATAGGAGTAATTATTCCATTGTTTAATCGAAAATACCCGAATTATGCTTCAGGATCAACCTTCCGGCTATATTTAGATCCTCCACTAAACTCTATAACATGTAAACCCTCAGATGCATCTGGCTCTTCGAAAAAACTTGTGACATGATGAAACACCGCTTCCGTATCAAAAGCCGCTCGTTCTGGTTGTTCCTTACGTCTTTGAGCAATTTGGCGCAAGCACCGTTCGTCACTCAGGTTGAGATAAATCAGCTGATGGTCTGCATTGACTTCTTCAGCCATATTCAAAAACCATTCTCGCAGCTTTTGAGTGTTGGCCGGAAAGTCCATAACTACATCTGTACCGACACATAATATGTTTTGGACTTGCTTTTTCACCAGTGGCTTTAGCTGAAGGGAAAATCGTTTGTAATCCTCAAATGATTCAATCTGATTGGGATAAAGAGATGAAAGCCATTCATCCTCTGACAGCAGTACCGCACGTTTATCTAACGCCAATCGTTTTGACTCAGTAGATTTTCCGGCGCCCATTTTCCCGCAGAAGAAGTATAGGGTTCCTGATTGGTTCAATTGCTATCCCGCCCTTGTTAATAATTGTTGAACTTGTACTGTTTTATCCTTAATTTCAGAATCAGTAGTTCAAGAGGAAAAAGAGTTAGACTTCATCAAATGATAATGTGAAACAGTGCTATCCATTAAAATCAAATAGCAACTTTTATTAATAAATAATTATATCAAAACAGAATCTATACCTACACATTTCAATATTTCAATAAGCAAAAGAGACAACCACCACAACGGTTAGTTGCCTCCTTTTAATTTCAATTGCAGGTGTTTACCTTATAATGTTTTTAAAATTATTTTAACCTACAAAATATAATTATTAAGCCACACGTATATTGATAGTGTGCAATATGGTTAACAAGAGGTATAAAAAGGACGGTAAACCCACGTTTTCACGGTTTTTAACTGTAATATCTCAACAGGGATATACCGTTTTTCATGAAATTTCCTTAGCAAAATGTATATGTCTTCGTAACATTCTTGAACAGCTTTTTTTGACTTAATGTTGGTTTGCGGGGGTATATCTAATTCTCTTCATTCCAATATTCCGGTTGTTTTTTCATCTCTACAGAAATTATTTTTTCCACTGACCATCCCCATGTTTTTTTCTTTTTATTGAATCTTCTCTTCTTAATATACTTCACCTTGTCATAATTTTGTATTTTGTGTTCCTCAACCAACTTAGGAGAGATAAACGCATCATTTACAAATGCAAATGGGTTCGTGTCTTCTTTGTCAACATAACCGATTCCGGTTTGAATAAAATTAGATACAAATGTTTCATCCCCCTGTGCAACATTATAGATTTTAAATAAATTCGTTCTCTTTTTATCTTCAAACATCCTTACTTTGAACGCTTCATCGGTTATCCAATGGTGGACCTCTTTAATAGAATCCATGTAGAGATATCCTTCTTTAATAGTTGAAAGACGGTTATTTCCTAAGTATGCAAAATTAATTACACCTTTATATTTGTTAATATATGTAACAAAAATATCGGTAAAAGGAAGCGTGCGATATAGAATTTCTTCAGCTTTATCAGCGTACCCTTTTAAAGCATCCCTACTTTCAGCCGATTTTGCTTCAATATACCAACTTTCATTTTTCCATTCTTCAAGTTGCTGAGATATCTTCCCCCATTTCTTCATTCGAGTAGTAATAATTTCATCCAACTCAAATTTTGCATTTGAAAACATCTCTTTCTCCATAAGAATTGGGATAATTTTTTCCTGTAATCCAACAATCATTTCTGGTTTTGACTTACAAAGTAATCCTGCACAATAGCAATTGAATTTCTCATCATCACTCACGAGTGCACTAATTAAATCCCAAACCCAAAAATCCCTGCTTTTAGCTCTTGCAAATGAGGTAACTGTTTCTAGTGCTTCATCATTTCTGTTCACTTTCATCAATAATTTCGCTTTATAATACGGAAGCCATTCATAAGAAGGATTTTTTTGTATTTGAGAATTCAGTACATCGATAAATGAATTTATCCTTTGTTCTGTTGCAATAAACATATCCACTGATAACAGTTTCTTTGCATGGAAATGCAACACAACTTCTGCCAATGGCCTAAATTCTATGTTCTCGCCTTTTTCATTATTATGATTGGTCTTTTGAAAATCTCCATTGTCAAACCAATCGAATCCAATAGTATCCATAAATAAAAGATAATTAGGATCGTTTAATTTGTTTATAATTTCTTTGATCAGTGAACGTGATGCTGAAGCTCCACTATTAGCAAATAATCCTCTGTTCTCGATAAACTTCGCTTCATTCCCACAAAATCTCAACAACTGTGGAAAAACTCTATTAGCAAAAAGTTCTCCTTGCATCACAACCCGTCGAATGGACCATAAGATTGAATTTACTAACGTTTTCTTTAAATCGTTAGTAGTAAAACCACCAAAAAAATTGCTCTCAAAAGGTATAACTGCGTTTTTATTAAAGATCATTAAATTGTGGATGTAATTGTCAATGTTCCCTTCAGACTTCTTCAAAAAATCATACATGATCCATCCAAAAGTGATTACTGCATCTTCATCGTCTTGGTTTACTTGTAGATACGGAAGGATTGCTTTGAAGGCTTCTTTTTGTTTTCCAGCCTTCCTCAGTTTCTTTGCTTCATCAATTGGATCCCGATCCAGTTTTCCACCGTTACTACGGATTTTCTCAGATAACTTACTCAACTCAGTTAGTATTTCGGTTATTTCAGAATCCATTTTATTATTAAGTCTTAATTGCTGAACAAAAACATTTTGATTTATACGATGATATGCGTAGTCTTGTAACAATTTAAATCTCACATAGTATGTGGTACAAATTCGGTACAAGTCATCATTATAATTTTTGGTTGTGTACATTTTTTGCACTTCCTTTAGTCAAGAACATAGACTTCTTTTATCAACCCAACAATTTCTGAGAAAAGTTCCTTACTTCCATAAATGTAACTGAATTTAGAAATCATTCCATCACCTTTATACCAAAGTTGTATATCTACATTATTTTTTTGATTGGCAAAACACAATATAAAATTCCATTCATGATAGTCCAAAACCTTCATTTTAATATCATAATTTTCTAAGATAGCAGCAAACTCTTTCAAAAACGATTTCATTACTCCTATTTCATTAGGAATCTCCTTTGAGGTTGGTTTCAGTAATGATAAAATAATTTCAAAATCCCTATCTTCACCTGATTTCAACCTTGGAATCTTCATTTCCCCTCTCCCATTATAGTCAAAGAACAATTCAATTTTTCGTTCATTCATCTCCAAAGTGACAATCTCCAAATACTTTTTTGGAGACATATTTGAGATAGTTGCCACACCTGAAAGCTGGGTTTTCAAATAGTTTTGGAGCTGTTCGGTAGTAGTTTGGTCTCCATTGGAAAGCAATAAAATGATCCTGCTTTTATTTGAAGCATTTATGGATGATGACTCACTAAATTCCGTCTTCAAAAAAGGAGAGATTGGTTTCCAGTTTATTAGTTGAATATTATTTAATCCGCTCGATATCCCTGTATAAACCCATTTGAAATATTCCTTATTCGTTCTACCTCGGTTTTCATCTTGAGCTGTATTAAAATACACCGTTTCAAAAGAATAAGCCATTGCCTTATTGACTGTCATTGCCCAGCCAAACTTTACTTTCGATGCATGTAAAAGCTTAAAATATTCGCTTGTTGGCACCTTTAATTTTTTCAGTACCCGATCTCTGTACGATTTTTCAAAACGAGTCAACTTCCGTTTGTCTTTGGAATTCCTAATAATTTCTTTCCCACCTTTTATGGTTATCGTATATTGATCAGGAAATTGCAACATTTCTTGATATTCCATACTTTTTTCAAAAGGCTCTTTATTAAAAATCTCCTTTTCATAACTCGATAACACCATTTGATAAGCAATAATCTCTTTTTTATCCAGCTCATTCTTTACAGCTTTTAAGTAATTATCAAATATAAGAGTTTCAATAATACTTCCATCTTGTAGCTTTATTTGGCAGGGAATAAATCGTAATATTTTTTTTTCATCATCAATTACAACAACTTTTTCGATTGTTTGATCTTTATCAGCATGGATAACTTCGCCAAAATAACCGTTGTCTACCCTTTTAGGTTCAACAAAAGAAAAAGGTTGTTCATTATTAGCAAATGGCGAGAAATCATTTTCCACTAATGCTGGTCCATAAGCTTGAATGGTGTTATTAAACACAACGTAATCTTTTGGCCCTATTTCTCCACCATTTTTAATTAAATGCTTCTTAATCCACATATTTACTTGGTTTGCTTGTATATTAGAAAAAGCAAGAATCTTACTGCTGGTGGGATTTAAATAAGCTTGGCTCAATATATTTGTTTGGTCTTTCTTTTCACAAACTGTAATTTCTTCACTAGAATATACAAATAATTCATTGTATTGGTCTGCCCGTATATTCTTAGCGATCATATTACATACTTTAATGATTTCAGAATCCCCATCATTATCTGGCAGTCCTATATTTCTTGTTTCCGTTAAAATATTCTTACTATTAAGAAGCGCTTTCAGATTATCTGGATTAAGTGCATTCTCATTATTTGACCCATAACTCAGCTTATTTTTGTCTCCAATAAAAATAATCTTTCTTTCGGGATTGGATTCCAAATCGATATAGCTTAAGACATCATCTAATAAATGTCCTGAACCAAATTGTAGAAAATCTGAATCTAAATTCGAATTAGTAATCAACTGGCTATCATCAATAATATACAGTGCTTTATCCTGATCATGAATTTCATCATGTTCTTTTATAGGAATAAGTTTTTTATAGAATTCATCTATTGTTTCACCGTTGAAATCAAATACCGAATTGAATAGGGAATCGACTTCTTCTAGATCTGGATTGTTCCTCAGCATCTTTCTTCTCAAACGATTAGAGTAAGCAAATACAGGAACATCATTGAAGCCTAAATCGAAAGCTATTTCTCTAATATCTGGAATGAGTGCAGTCTTGCCGCTTCGCGTATTGCCTGTCAGGGTCATTATTTTGTTATCAGATAGTAGAAATTCCCCAATCTGCTGCAGACAATCGCTGTTTTTAGTTCGTTCTTCAACAATCGCTTCGTGTAACTTTGGTTGAAATTGAATATCAAATTGGTATTCATCAGAAACGAACAAAGTCTCTGTGAAAATTTGTCTTCCCTTTTCCGACAGATAATTCATATCCCCATCAACCATGACATCAATGATGTCGACAATTTTGTTAAGATAATTGGTTGAATCAACAATCGAAAAACTCACTTGAAAATTTCTAGGAATCCTTCCAACGAATTCTACTTTATCGTGAAAACAGACTACGGTTGATATAGACTTACGTTCAAAATCATATAATCGATATTTAAGTTCGTTAATCAGCTTCAATCGTTGCTTGCCAATTTGACTAAATGGATTTGGAGAGCTACCTCCTTTAATAGTTACATCACCATTAATGGCCCATCTACCGAATCTGAAATTTTCCTCAGATGGCAGTTCTAGCGTTCCGCTATAATCTTTAAAATCAATAATAATTATTTGATTTTCAGTAACCAGCAAACAGTCAATTTGCAAATCTTCTCGCGTCATACACTCTGGCATTCCTAATAAGATGCCATTCCAATGTCTTTGCTCAAAAACTTGTGTTAACTCAACCGATACTTTCCTAAAAAATTCATTTTCATATGATTTGGTAGATTTCCCTTTACGAACCTCTAACATATCTTTCTGCCTCCCTATGGAGTATCATTTCTAAATTATATATCGTAATAACTCCCGAAAGTCTTAATACTTGCCGAGTTCATTATCTTAAATAAATCTCAACGTATAATTGCTAGCAGCTTTCAGCTCGGCGTAAACTCTTAACCATTAAGCTATCTAGCTTTTTCTGAATAGACTTTTTTGATTTAACTCAATAAGAAAAAGACTTTTCCTCAAAAGAAAAGTCTTTTCTAACTTTTTTACATACTATTTTTCTCACCCGATAGTGAATTAGAAAATATTATTGTTGTGACCGGTTTGAGAGTTTATTGCCTAGTTTCAAATTAATTCTAGATTAGCAACGACCTCAACATAGCATATATTTGATTCTGCCTAACAATGCTGAACAAGCTGTTTCTAGCAAAGTAAGGTCCAAGAACAGTTAAATCACCAGCTCCACCACTAGTAACAAGCTTTCCTAACCTTATCTCCATATTACTAATATTTGAAATAGAACTTGAAATAAGTTCTTAAGAGACTTATGTTGCTGATAGTCTACACATATTAAGTACGCTAAACTTATTTTTCTACAATTATAACTTCCCCTTATTTATAATGAATTTTCAAAGATAGCGAAATACTTTTGTGAGTGAATCACTAGTTCTCTCTATAAATTAGGTAATCTAGAGCTTATTTTTCTGTCTTAAAAATTCCTTAATATGTTCTTCAAGTTCATTATTTTCTTCCTTGCTTAACTCTTTAATAGATTTTTTTATATCCAGCTTTAGGGGCGGTAAAAATGGTCTATTGTTTAAATTATAAATGTTTTGCTTTACGCTAATTGTAACTAACACTAATCCCAAACTGATTAATGTGAATAGGTCTGTGTTTGTCTCATTAACGAAAGTGGCAATTGGTTGTACAGCAACTACCATAAAAGCTATAAAACCAACAATAACCATTGTAATCCACCCTTTAAAATACTTTTCACTATCTTCTTTATCTTCATCAACCAAATCCACAAGATCTTTTAAACTGAGTCCATATGCAACAAGAGATATTGAAACCATAGTATTATGTAGTAAGTATTGTGGTTTATCCCATCCAAATATTACAATAACAATAGACGAAAATATAAGTACAATTCCGAATAACATACTAAAATTAAGAGAAAGGCCTTTAAGCTCTCTTAACGTAAGGTAAAATAAAGAAACAAGAAATTGTACACCTGTAGTTAATGAAAAGCCTATTAGAAAATCTATAAAATTGAGGTTATCTAGCAACAGTAATAAACCGTTAATTAATAATGCAGTAATAATCAACGTAATTAAGTTAACCTGCCAAAATTTACTCACATAATCACTTCCTATATAAAAATAACAGTTATCTAATCTGCGTTAATAATGCTTCGACCGACTTCGTCAAAGCAGGACTCTCATAAGTAACTAAAAGCTGGTCAGGAAAATACCGCTGATAAATCGCTTGCTTTTCTAACCAACGAGTATCATAGTCATCTTTTCCAATCATCCCTAAATGTTCCCAGTAGTACTCTTTACCATTTAGTTTGATAGTAAAATCAGGGGAGAGACGTTTATTTCGGTCATAGAATAGTTCCTTTTCATACTCGTAGGAGATTCCATGGTGGTGCAAAAGATTTGATATAATTACTTCTGATTTAGATCGTACAAGGTCGCCTTTTGTTGTGGCATATATTTTACCTAAAAGAAACTTCGGAACACCTAGGTGACGGCCTATTTCCTGATGTAATTCTCTTGAGTTATCACAGTTTTCAAGAATATGTACAAAATAATTCAAGTGCGCGTGCTTATAAGCTTTTTTATCATTTCCATATTCCTCAAGATGTTGGAATGTGAGTTCATCTAGTTCTTCTAGGTTACTTTTTATAACAAGGCACTTACCTAGACTCTTTTCAACACTTACCTTATCAGTAAAAATTGCTTTAAAGACAATATCACTAATCTCTTTGGCGGTCTTTTGGCTTCTTTTCATAGTTGTAATTATATTTTTAGTCTTTGTTAACGAGATGAGGTCGGATAACGCTGGTTCCTCCACATTTGTAAAAACATCAAGACTTGTAATCCCTTTTCCTACAATCTCAATAACTCCAATGTCGATAAAATACGGGAGACATTTTTGTATATCTTCGTCTTCGAAATAGGAAAGTGTTTTATAGCCTTTTTTGTTAGAGGTTAATTTGGTGAATGCTTCTTTGAGTTCGTCCATTGTAGGGAATAATTTATCAATAAAGTGTGATTTTTTTACATCGATATTTTTATTCGAATACAATAAATAAGCATTGGAAGCTTGTTTATCTCGTGATGCTCTTCCCACTTCTTGATAATATTGCGCAACTGATTCTGGGATCATAAAATGGATGACAACACGAATATCGGGTATGTCAATACCCATTCCAAAAGCATTAGTTGCAAACACAACATCTAACTCATTATTTTTAAATTGATCGATTATACCCTGCTTGTCTTTTGATGACACATCTCCATGAAAGTGTGTTGCTTTAATTCCTCTCTCCACCGCAGCCTTAGCAAGCTCTTCTGTACTGTTCTTGCCTTTTACCCTATAGATATAAACGAGAGTTTTCTCTTTTTGATGAATCATAAGTAATTGCCAGAGTTTTTCTAGCTTTTCATCCTCTTTAATAAACTTAAATGTCTTTAATTCGATTTCTGTTCGTACTAGTAACTCGCTTTTTAAAACCGATTCTCTTTTAATCTTGAATGAATCACAAATATCCGCTACTTCTTTTCTATTTAAAGTAGCTGATAATCCTAAAACGGTTGGCCACTGATCTCCATAAACATTATTTAAGAAAGTAGGAATATATTTATAAAACGGGCGGAAGCTATGCCCCCATTGAGATACACAGTGAATTTCATCAATTGCAATTAATTTTAATTCATCTTTCCTAGAATTAATGCAAAACTCAAATAACCCATCCGTAGAAATCCGTTCAGGACTCGCAAAAATAAAATCAGGATTTATTTCCCCATTGTAAAAATCATTTAACAATTTCAATTGCTTCTTAGCGTCAATTCCAGCATGTAATGTCAACACTTTATATCCCTGTTCCTCTAGCTTTATTGCTTGTTCATCAATAAGCGCTGTTAAAGGGGATATCACCAAAGTAATACCTTGTAGACCTAAGCCGGATAACCAATAGGTTAAAGACTTACCACCACCAGTTGGCATAATACAAAGTGTATTTTCTCTAGTAAGAACTTGTTGAATCACCCTTTTTTGAAATTCATTTAAACTAAATAGTTCTGCTAATTTCGGGAAGCATTGGTTAAACAGTTTTTTTACATCCATGAGTATAGTTTATCCTCCGAACTGCTTGAGATAAATTTGATATCTTCCTCATGCTTTTTAGCTATAAAAGCAAAGAATTGATCTACTAGGACATAACGATATTCAGTGGGAATATGAACATTATTCTTATCCGCTTCTTTCTTTAATAACTGAAAAATTTGGTAAGCATAAAAAGCAAATAATTCATAAGGATAGAAATAGTTTTGGTTAGTAAGACTTTTTTCTACATTAATCATGAGAAACTGGGAACCTTCTTCACATTCAAACGTTTTTTTATCTGTTAGATACCAGAGCGCCCAAATTGCTTCTTTTGAACGGTATGGAAAAAACGCGGGGTGTAATTTATATAAGAAATGACTCTTAATGCCTCCACCTATAACTCCAAATACAGAATAATCCTCAGTGTCTAGTACCTCAAACTCCAGTTCACTTAATGTGCCGATAGAGTCATAGTTAAATTCTTCACACTCTTCAGCATAGCTATTTGCAAAGGTAGATAAATTTTGGCAAACCGCTAGCAACTCATTTGGGTTTGAAATACCAAATTCATATCGGTACTTATCCAATTCCTTGGCTTTACTGTTTAAGGTGACACGGATGATGGGGCAAGCACTTCTTAGCTTTGTTTTAAACCCAGCAGGATTATCTTCATATTCTTCTAGCCATTCTTCATCTAATAAATCAATATACGACTTACGGTCTTTTTCAAATTTCTCAATTCCATCTGCAATAAGACTTTTCAGTACATTTGCAGTATTTTTTTTGCTAGTTTTTACTGCCCCTTCACTACCAAACTTTTCAGCTAGCATATTGATTTGTTGCTCTGATAATGTTGTACCCCCAGCAGATTGTATAAAGGCGTCAAAGTAATCATGAAAATGAGCTTTTATTTCTAGTAAAACACGTTCAACGTGTTGCTCTTCATAACATTTATCTTCTATGTTATTTGGGTAGTACATAATATCCCTCCCTAATTGTCTATGTATAATTTTACCACACTATACAATTGAGAGAATAAAATGATTATTTATCATATTAATTGAAATAATAAAAAGCCCTCAAAAGTTAGACTGACCTAATCATTGTAAATGCTAGAATAAACAGAACATTTTTTGCTCGATAAGCTTTTACACTTTTGCTCAATTAACCTACTGCTTAAGTAATATAGGACAAAAAATCTAGAAATCGACTTGACGTCTACGATTGTGTTTCTAAAGATCTTTTGATGGATTGATTTATACTTAAACAGGAGGTTACATTGAATAAAGAATCGTTAAACCCGATTTCCATAAGCTTTAATCCTGTAAGGTTGGAGTAAAAGTCAAATACTAATAATCCCCACCTAAAGATGGGGATTTGATATGCTTTATTAGGTTTTACTAGTGCGCTGAAATGCTATCCACAGTATTTATAATAGTTTACTCTGCTCTCCAAAAGAAGTGATGGTCAAATGGTCTCTAGCCCTAGTAGCAGCAACATAAAGCAAAGATTTTTCCCTTTGTAAGATATCATTTTTAGATACTTCATCTGCTGCTTTTTCGATTCCTTGTTTTGGTGGAACAATCCCTTCATTAACAGATGCAATTATCATTTGTGAAAATTCCAAACCTTTTACTCTGTGCATAGTTGCCAGACGAACACCAGGTTTTTGTTGTTGATCATTAGGATCAAGAATTACATACGGTATATTCTCTTGTTTAAACATTGGCTCGTAAACATTACTTAGTAGATAGTTTGAACGTGTAACAATGCAGATCTTGGATAAATCGTCTATGTTTGCTCCCGCACTTTTTATTACATCTTGTATATAGCTAAGTTCTTCTTCTTTGGAGGCAAAGTGTCTTATTTCAGGATTAAGTCCATGAAGTAAAGACTTATAACCTTTTTGATTATCCAACCCTTCGTCTAAATCATCAAATTTATGACCTTCTAAAATAGAAACTGCCCATTTTCTTATTTCTTCAGTTGTACGGTAATTGATTTTTAATCGTTTGGAGCGAGCGCCACGTACATTAATATTACAGTGGCTAAGCACAACTTTATTTTTATAGATTCTTTGATGAGAGTCCCCAACTATGAATAAATCATTTTTATCTTCAGGTATAATCGTACGAATCAGTTTGTAATCTTCGGGATGTAAATCTTGTGCTTCATCTACAAGTGCAGCTTTATAAGGCAATGCTAGTTTATTTTGTTCTATTGCGAGTCTTGCTTCTCTTACAACATCTACCCATTCCTTGATATTGTGTCTACCTAAATAACTTCTATGATCTTCAAACATCTTCCAAATTTGTTTGCGTTGTAGCCTTGAAATTCGAGTTCCTCTACCCATTCTTTTTACACGTAAATACTCTTTTTCTGTAGTAACGCCATTGCGTTGAACAACATCTTCCCATTCTTCACGATAAAATGATCCATCAAATCCTAGCTCTTCTGTCGATATAGCAATATTCCATGCTTCTTCTACTTGATCTTTTACATTTTTTGATGAAATTGTTTGAAATTCTTTATCATATTTCTTTAATATCTTATTAGCTAAGCTATGCACTGTAGTAACTGTAATTTGATCACGATGCTTTTCATGAACAATAGTATCTAACTGATTTCGAATTACCTTTGCTAAATTAGCTGTAAAGGTCAAAAATAATATCTTCTCTGAAGGATTAGTGTATACTTTTTCTACTAGGTGCTTAGCTCGATGAATAGCGGCTACAGTCTTTCCTGTTCCTGCTCCACCTAATACTCTTACAGGACCATTATAATCAGACTCTACGATTTTCTTCTGAGTTGGGTGTAAGAATACTCTCCATTTTTCAAGTGGAGCATTTAACATTTCAATTAATTCCTCACTAGATGTTACAGTAGCAAATCTACGTTTAGTGTCTGGATTTTCAAGCGCCTTTTCAAAATCATCTGTATCAAATTCTCGTTCATTTTCTTCTCTACCTAACTCTTCTAAGGTCTCTTCAAACGAAAAGCCGGCAGCCAGCGATAGTAAACCTTCATAAGCTTCATCTGGTATATGATCTCGAATTTCCTCTAATTCTTCCTCAGTTTTCAATCCACGAATAGAAGGAAGTAAAAGCTTTGGAACGCCAATTTTTTTGAGCTGTTTATCTGTAAATTCATCATATAAAGTTATTTCTTCTTTTTTACCTTCTTGTTCTACTTGTACATTTGGCAGTTCTCTGTCTTCTTTTTCTTCAACAATCTGAGTATCGACTATCTGTAAGGCACCAGTTTCACTGTTAATTTCAAAAACTTTATTTTGTGCCCACCTCATTGCTTCATCATGATGATCAACCCAGACAAGGATATAAACACCACCTTTTGGCGGATGCAATACAACCGCTCTATAGTTAAGCCCTATTCTAACCGTACGAACTTTATTGTCTCTTACATTATGAAGTGGCTCATAGTTGATACTTAACTGGGTGGGATCTTTCCTAAATTTCTCTGTAAATTCACGTACTTTCTTTTGTTCAGACTTTGGTATATTGGACATTGCTTTTAAAAACTCTGCTCCAATTGCAATCTTTGGCATTCAATCCTCCCCCTTTCACTATTTTAAATAATTCATTATCGCAAAATCTTGTTTGTCGATTTCAGATATTAATAAAGCCTTCCAATTTTGCTCTTTTAAAATTTCTCTTAGTTCTTCATCATCTTCAAGTAATATACCAACCTTTTGGGATTCCCAAGCCAGTTCAAGTTCTCCAATGGTTCCTTGTTTTGTGGCAATTTCATATCCTACTTCCGGTTTAGGACCGTTATGCTTTATTACTTCTCGTAATATTGACACACATTCCTCATCAACTATCTCCAATAGATCCTGCCATTCTTGAGGAACACTTTGGCTTACTCCTTGTACATCTAATATAATGTCATCTCCAAATTCATCTATCAGTTCTCTCGACACTTGATGAACCCTAGGAAGAAATTGAAGTAAGTTACTTAATCGCCAAAATTCATTCCAAGTACGCTTAAAGTCTTGCAAATTTCTATTCGTATAATCATCTTCAATACGAATAATTCCTTCAACAGTTTTAACATCAACATTGACATCCCTACCATTCATTAACAACATGATTTGTTGAATAACTTGTGGTGGAATTAAAAAGAAACCTTTAAAAATATCATTGTCTGATATTTTATTTTTTGGTACATAAAGAAAATTCCCTTTTAAAGCATTATCAGGAATGTCAATTGATGGCTTAATTTCAGATGTTGCAATGTCTCTTATTTTTAGTAAACCCAGCTCTTCTTCAATTAATGGATGTTTTTGTCTCCAACCAAAAATTATTGAAAAAGCATATTTCCCCCATTCCTCAATATCCGGGTAATTTAGTAGCGTAATTAATTGTTCTACCTTGTTCATGTTCCACAAAGATTTCGGTTCATTCTGTAATATATTTTTAAGTACTTTATTAAATTGAACAACTTTACTTGACTCATCAAGGGCTAACAGTTTTGAAAAGGTCTCTTGTTTTTCATTTTCAAATTCTTCTACATCGTCCCATGTAAGTGTCCAAACACAAAAATTTTCAGAATCTCGAATAGCCGTTCTTTTTCTAATGTCTATTCCAACTTCGCCACGTCTTTCATGAGGCTTAACATGATATTTAAACCCATCTAGAAATACAGCAATTGGCTTAAAATTAGATTGTTGATTGATAGGATAAAATACGAAGTCTGGTCTACTAGATATTAGCACACCTTCCTCTCTGTTAAGCTCAACTTGAGGAATAATCCTCCACCATTTTAATTTATCAAGGGTAAACTCATAACACATTTTTCCTTGGTATAGAGTTTGCTTCCATATATCTTCACCTTGATTAATAATCACAAAGCTTTTAAATTTTTTTAAGAACCGTTCTTCTAATTCACTCTCTACTAGGCTCTCTATTGTTACATTAGATAAAGTACTTGTTGGTTTCAACTTATCTTTTTGATCTAATATTTCTTTTAATAACTGCTCACCTTGGGTTCTTGAAATAGAATCAATTTCAAATTGATTTTGATAAGCATACAAGCAATTATAGCAGCCATCTCTATCCTCTTCAGTGTCCTCATAATTTCGACACTTACAGGTAAATAAAGCGTCATAAGCCTTTTGTAGAACATCCATAAAAGCGTCTGTCAGCACTAGATTTTTTAAATAACCTGTTCCACCGGGTACTTCATCATAAATAACCAAGTAGTGACGACTTCCATGCTCTTCTCCTTGTACGGGTTCAAAATGTTCACGAACTACTAAATGTCCCGGATTACCTCGATACCATTTTCTTAGACCAAGTTCAAGACAAGCTTTAAAAGTTAGCAATTTATTCGATTGCTTTGATGTTGAAACTGGAATCAACATCCTAATTGCTTCTGAAATAATTTCTCTATATAACACAACATCCGTCCATGCATCTTTTTCGTTTTGATTTTGTTGGTTATATTTGCAATTATAACGATGTCTTGGTTGTTTAGGACCCTCTATAAAAGCGGGCTTTTTTACTATTCCACAATCTTTGCATACACTAAATCCAGTTTTAGATACTTCTTCCCCTGCAATATCCATTTTGTTATTCAACGATAAATTTTGTTGATACCCAAAATTTATTTCTTTCATTTTTACTTCACTTAAATATTCGTATCCAAATGGAATATCATCAATAACAAATGCCTTAGTTGGCTGATTATTTCTAATGTCAAAAAAGTGTTGAATATGATATCTATTTATTTCACGTTCATCACCTTCATCAGAAGTTGCACTAGAAAGTTCATCAGTTTTGGATTGAAAATATTCAAGTTTTAGCATATCTCGATTCTGTCCCTTGTCTTCCCAAGCGGTACTCCCACATATTGGACAGGCTGTTTTGAAATGAGATTCAGTTACTAATTCCATGTGGGAACAGTCATTACAAAACTTCCACTCTTCAAATTTAGGATTTTTCTCTCCCCCAGTTTCAATTTGATCGATTAAAATCTTTCTTCTAGAAGCATAAAACGTATTATAAGGTGCAAATTCTCTAAGCGCTGACCTCGCTGGTCTCAATAACTCGAAGACATCATACGGATCATCTTCCTCATTCAACTTTCTCTTCTTTATAATCGCTTTTAACTTTATACCACTTTCAGGAAAAGCATAGTTAGGAAGTAATCCTTCATTTGTAAAAAGTTCTAATGGATATTTTTCTTTAATATCATTCATCATTCTGAACACTAGTTTACGTTCATTTTCTAATTCTTTAACTTTTGTATCAAAATCTTCAATTACTAATCTGTTTGCTTCCAATTTTCTGATTTCAGTTCTTATATTTGCAGATAGTTTCTTTAGCCTTTCAAGATCTTCCTCTGTTTTCTTCAAAACGTTCTTAATTGAGCCTTCAAGTAAATTCTGTTGAACGTACTCCCTAAGCATTTTATCGTTTGATTCCGATAGAATACCTTTATAAAGATGTGTAAAATTATTTATCAATAAACTTTTCCCTTTTTCATAAAATTTTATGAAAGTTGCAGGAAATTCTCTCTTTTTATATTGAGTAAGCATCATCTGCACTTTATTTGGTAAATTCTTTGCATTATGGTCATCTTTTGCCCAAGTATCCATGCAAAACGCAAAAAAATGACGTTTTAAAATTTCAGGGGCATCTAGGTAACTTCCTGGTGGCGCAACTGAACCTGCCATCATTGCTAAAGGTTCTGAATAAAAGTATAAATCGTGTTTCTGTGCCTTAGACATCGTTATGATTAGTGCATTTCCTGTTTTTCGACCAGCTCGCCCTACCCTTTGAACATAATTTGCTGTGGCTGGTGGAACAGAGTTTAACATCGTTGCAGATAGGTCACCTACATCAATCCCCATTTCTAGTGTTGGTGTACAAGTTAGGAGATTAGGAGCATCCGCATAGCTTTCCCCTTGTGGTGATTTAAATAACCTTTCAACTTCTTCTCTTTTTGTTCTCTCAAGTAAACCTGTATGCTCTTCTGTGAATATTCTTTCAATATGACCTGTTGAATATAGTTTACGATAGAAACTTTGACGGTCTTCTTCGTCTAACTCATAATGTCCCTTACATTGATATCGACGGCAAGTAGCACCTATCCAAATTGAATGCTCACTGTCAGCAACAGTTAGTCGATATCCACAGCTATTACAAATAATCCCCTTAGTTTCTGTTGTAACATAAAGAATACCTGGTTTTATTCCATAGTTGGAAAGGTTGACTCTTGTTACACTATGTAGTAAACCTTCTTCATCAGCTAAATTAATGAACTGTAAATAAATTTGATTCATGTCTTGAATAGATAGTTTTGGCGATAAACTCCGACTCATCCAATCAATAGCCCAAGAATTTCTATTCCCCCCTGTTATTACTGAATCAAAGTTATTACTATTCTTATCATTAGTTAAGAAATAAGGAATTGCACCACCTATGGGAGACATATGCTTTTCAATATTTTTCGATAATAAATAGGTGTTTCCTTTTTGATCATATCGATACTTTGAAAGTAGTGGATGATCAATTCCACCTCGTAATTTAATCCTCATTAATAACCCTTGAATAAACTGCTTGACCTTTTCTTCTCCTAAATCTGATATTACCCCGTAATCACCTGATAAAAATGTAGTAAATTTCTCGGCTACATTATTTACTCTACTTGGGTCAACAAAAACGGTGGAACTTCTAACCTTATCTAGAGTTCGGCCAATTCTAGCACTAAAGCCATACTCCATTGTAATTTCCCATGATAACCTTTTATGCAAAATAGCCTTTAACTCATCAGGAAGTAATTCACTTTTATTTTTAATAAACTTTTTATAAATTGGTTCTTCATTTAAATCAGGTGGCAAAAATGTAGCAGTAAAGTGCTGAACCGGATTTTTAAGGCTTTCATCATTTTTAAAACGATTCATCCAATAATCATAAAAATATGCAGGTAATTCTACCAATGTCATAGGACCTTCAATGGTTTCTACCGCTGTTTGAAGAGCAGTACGAAAATTAAAACGATAGGTCCTGTTTTCAAAGAAGCTAGCCCTATGTGATGCATCTTGAACAGAATCTGTAAAAACAAGTAATTTTTTATCTTCATTAAATGGTGATGTGTACAAATGACTTATTGCAACTGAAGCTAGACTTGCAGCTTGAGAACCTGCAATGATTATTGAACCCTCTGAATCACATTTTGGACAGGTATGTCGATCTTTTGGTGGTTTTGTATTTGTTACTTTCCCTTCTCTGATTATGACTTTAACTAACATTTCATTGCTATTATGAAAAGTTTGGATGGACAAATCTTTTGGATTCAAAAATACCCTTTCTGCCAATTGTTGTTGATCATTAACATAAATTTCTTCTCCATCATCAAGATAAATGTATCTCGTGTGACGGCTCTTATCGAAAAATCGATTATAAATTGAAGCAGTTTCAGTCTCAAGAGGCCCACTTCCATCAATTTGATGTGTTAACCATCCAGAGTGTCCACAGTCACGACAGTAATACATTGGTAAACCCAATTTATTATCTAAAGGTTTACTACCGTCTTTCCAATAAAATTCAGGTTTATTACTAACCTTTCGCAGTAACCGGCGCATTTCCCGAATCCAAATCTGAACCTGTACCTGTAAAAAAGGAATTTTCCTTTTTCCATCCATTAGCTTTGCTGTAGAAATTAATGTTATAAATGAATGTAGAATTTCTTGTTGACGTTCCTTTTTTTTGTAAGCAAAATCTTGATCTCTTTTTGAAACTCTTTCAATTAATTCATCTATATCTACTATTTCATTTCGGAAAGATGACAATAATGTGTAAAGGAAGTTATGCTCTTTTAAAGAGTCGCCCAACTCATTTTCAGTCAATTGATCCGTATCAAACCAAACCTTCATTTGAGAGCGTATAAATGCGTCCTGTGATTCACCCACGAAATGAATTAGTCTTACCGAATCATCAGGAAGTTCATAATACTTTGTTTCATGATCTAAAAAATCAGATAAATTAATTCGGTCTTCTAGGATAACACTTTCTTTCTCAAAAGCTTCTCCAAAAATAGTAGATGAGAAATCAGTTAGAGTTCTGATTGAATCTTCATCCTCACTCGCAATAGTTGCTGATGTTCCGACCATAGCAACTTTACCCGGTTGTATATTAAGTCGTGCCTTTAACCTACGAATAAGATTTGCCACGTCCGAACCCTGCGCACCATCATAGGTATGTAATTCATCAAGCACTAAATACTTTAGCGTATCTTCATTATTATTCTGCCATAATGGACGATCTTCAGGACGAATGAGTAGATAATCAAGCATCTTATAGTTAGTTAATAAAATATCAGGGGGGGTCTTACGTAATGTTTCTCTGTCATCAATAACATGATCTTTTCCCATTTGCTTATACTTACCGTTGCCACCAACGTACATCCCCACCCTGATATGGCCAAGTTTTTCTTCATCAGCATCAATCATTTCTGCTAAACGCTTCGCTTGGTCAGATGCCAGAGCATTCATAGGGTATAAAATAATTGCTTTAATACCGTCTATCCCTCTTTGGTGGTAACAATAATCTAGTATGGGGTACGTAAAACACTCTGTTTTACCAGAGCCAGTTCCAGTTGTCACCAATGTTGGCTTTGGCAGTTCGTATTGACTAGATAATCGCTCAAAAGAACGTAATTGATGTACATATGGTGTAAACGGTGGGAAAATTGTCAGATTCTTTTGCCCTTCCTCTGCTTTACGAAAAGGGAGCCTTACTGAAAGATAAGGCCCCTTAAACATTCCTTGCTCAGAATCCAATAAAAAGTCTTTTAGATGCTCAGCTAGTGATTCATCTTGTAAGCTAAAGGTAGTGTCTAAATAATCAATTACTGTTCTTTTAACTTCACTAGCTAAAATAGATGGGATCATACATTAATCTCTCCTTTAGCTTTTTCTTCATTTAATATCTTTGAAAAATATTCATATGCTTGGCGCATATCTTTTTCACGATCACACTTGTCGAAAGGCGGAAGATAACCTTCTAAATTAGGATCTTTTTCTTCCACATTCCCATTGTAATTCGTATAATAATTTAAAATGTTCTTTGGAACCAACATTCCACGTTGATCATAATGGTTCTCTAATTCATACTTTTGGAGAACTGGGAATTGTACCTTATAAATTGTAACTAGTTCTTCGTAAGTTAAATTTAAAACTAATGCTGAAAGAACATCTATTTCTACCAATGCTAAACGCCTCTCAAAGTCATTCCGGAAAGCAATATTTGGCGTCCATTTAGCTTTTAAGTTTTTCCAATCACTTAAACGATTATCTGCCTTAGAAAAACTATCATTATTAAATAGAGGTTTGTATAACTCTTCCCATAAACCTGAATAAAACTCAGTTAAGCAATTTAATCTTAATGCCCTAGAAATAATTAATTTATTCAATACATTATCATTACTTGGAATAGGTAGATTATAAATGACCTTACTTAAATTTGTTCTTCCAGTACTTCTTATATAAAAATCTAAAAGTATAGAGGAACACATTCCAGAAAATAAAGCCATTAAATTATTATTATTAAATCCTAATGATATACAGGCATTTATATGAGAAGGTAATTTAGGTATTATTGCGCCAATCAAGGTTCGTTCTCCCGTAGGACTTAACATTTTTCTAAAAGCTATTCTATAGTAATCCGTTATTTTTTTTCCTTTCCAATTTGGAACGTCATTAAATGCTTCATCACTTAATAAATAATTTGTTCTTGGTAAATAGTCTTGATCAATTTCTAATAAATCGATTTTGCTGTAATCCCTATGACTTTTACATCCTTCATTAGGTGTTTGATAAATAGGATTTCCCACATAAAAATGTGGACCAGAATAAACAAAGTGTGAAATATCATTTACAAATGTAGTATTTCTGATAATATTACCTGATTTTTGATCATTTGTTTCATGAAACATTTCAGTATCAAAAATTTGCTCTTTATATTTAACAAGTTTCTTGTCATATTTTGAAAGCTTATTAATTACACTTGATAAAAGTGTTGAGTGGATATTAATTAGTTTTGTATGTTCAATTTTAACCCCTTCTTCTTCGTACATTTTGTTTATACTTTTTAGCAATTCAAAATCAAATTTTATTATTCTTTTACTATGTCCTTTAAGTTCCCACTCATAATTATTAGTTTTAAACCCCGGAACAATACCTTCGCCATTATGAGAGAATGATTCATCAATTGTTTTTGGGTGAAATAAATTAGATATATTTATAAACTCGATTGTTTCTTTATTACTTGGAGAATATATACTACATCCATACTTCTTTTGGTTACCTATATCTGGAAACAATTTCAATTCATTAATGTATTGGAAATGATAAATCATTTTTGGGAATAAATATTCACGTAGTTTCTCACCTTGAGCATCATCATAAATTCCTTCTAGATGCAGGAAACCTAGCAAGCCTTTAGAATTAGCTAACTTTATAGACATTAACATGAAGCTCTTATAGAGGTTTAATTGAACTCCCTGTAACTCATTGTATAAATAGGAACTTAAAAATGATTTTTGACCTGTAGTAAATGCGAATTCCTCTAAATATTCTGTTTTACCCTTAGAATCTGATATTAATTCATTTCTTAATTTAGAAACTTGTTGAGCAGATAGTTTTTTAAGATTAATGACAGGGAACCTTTCAGATAATATGCCTCTCTCTTCCCAAGTAAATTTTATCCAAGGAGGGTTGCCCACTATTAAATCAAAACCATGCTTGTTATTAAAAATTTCAGCAAAATATAACTCCCAATGAAAGAATCTAACTGTATTAGATATTTTGGAGATAACTGAAAAGCGTTCAACTGTGTTTACCAAATCAGTTAAATTTGGTCCGTATCCTCTTGCTGCATCGAGAATGACTGATATCTCAAGTAAAAACTCATCTCTAGATGGTAATAAATAAGCTTTCTCAATAGGCCAAACCCATAAAGCACACCAATAATCCATTACCATTTTTAGTACATTAAAAGGAGATGTTGGAGAGTTAATAATTTTATTAAGTTCTACTTCTTTAGTCTCAATTGATGAGTAACGTTTTTCACTTTCATATAATCGTTTTCCCCAGATGTTAATAGGTTCATTAGTATTTATCAGTAAATTTTTCCTTTGATCACCATGTCGCTTCCATAATTCATCAATTATTTTTGATAAAGTTTTTAATGTTTCTACTTCATCCTTACTATATTTTTTTGTAAATTCATTCCGCCATTGCTTCATATATTCAATATTTTCTTTTTCTATACTTTTTACTACTTTATCTTTATCAAAAGAAACCATCGCCTTATCAGGGATTAAAAAGTGATAAATACTATCATTATCCCTATTTTTTAAAGAAGAAACAGTTTCAGGGACTTTATTATGCCAATTCCCACTGATTAAATCTTTCCCTTTAAATACTTGTTTTCTAGCAGATAATAGACTATTCCCAACTGCAAACCGATAAGAAAACCACGGTGTTTTTGAACCTTCATAAATAATATTTAACCACAACGAAACTTTTGCTAATTCTACAGCCGTAGGATTCAAGTCCACTCCATAAATATTGTTTGTAGCTATAAAAGCTTTTACTCTTTGTTTCTCATGCCCATAATCATCTGGAGTAATACTTTCCCCAACTTCTTCCTGCTTTCTTAACAAATATGCATCAGCCAACTGGTTGATTGCTTCATTTAAGAAAGCACCACTGCCCATTGCTGGCTCACAAATTGTAAGTTCTAATATTTCATCAGCAGTTTTATTTTTTAAAAGTTCTTTTAGGCTATATTTAACTAAAGACTGTGTTAAAACTTCGGGTGTATAGTAACTTGCAGATTTTTCCCTATCACGTCCAGCTAATCTGAATATAAAGCTGCCTTTTTCATACTTTTTTCGTCTATTAATTCCATCATCATCTTTAAATAATACAAACTCATCATCTTTATATTGATTAATATCAGATTCTGGAACAAAGTATGATTGACCAGTTTCATCTGTACTACTTACATCAGCAGGTTTTACTTCATATAAGGTTTCCTGTGCGAAGAATCCCGAATAAGATAATAACCCTTCATATACTGCTCCTAATTGGTTAATCCCTAGTTGAGCATAACTAATTCTTCCACGTTGTTTGCTTCCTTGTTTTGATAAAGATAATAACTGTATAACTTCTTGTAAAAAATAGTTACGAAACTTTACTGATGAAAGTAGTGGTGTTTGTTTTGGGTCAAATAGGGGACTTTGTAAGCCGTCTATCCTAAATGCAATATCCACAAAATTCCCACTTTCGTAATCCGCCTCAAACTGATCATCATTTCCAAAGCCATCATTTACAATTTTAAAAAGGGTAGTCAAGCTTTCATGTAAAAAGTATCCTTCCCTAGAAGCCTCGGTTGTGAGAGGAACCAACTCTAGCTCTCTTAATGTTTCTAAGCTATATCCAAGGCGATATTCTTCACTTTTCATCGGTACAACATTTAATTGTTCACTGCGAGATTCAGCGTAAAATAGAAACAACAAACGATATAAATAGTTCAAACATTCTTTCGTTAACTTGTTTGCTAATTCCTCATCACCATAGATCTTTTGCTTCGCAACCTTTGATCGGTAAAGGATAAATTCATTCCCTATTAACTCAACTGCACGGCGAATTCCATACTTTAAATCTTCGGAAACAGAAAATGCGTGTTTATGTGAGTTTTCATCTAATTCATCATGAAGAATATTTCCTTCTTCTGGCGCAAGGGCATCTTTTGATAACAAAGCAGCTGTAGCTTTAAGTGTTTCAGTTTGCTTACGACCAAATATTTCATCAAGGTCGAATAATAAGTACTTACCGTGTCCCCATTTATGTCGATCTATTAAATACACTTTTTGGCCTGCTAGTAGTATAAGCCACCTTGGCGGTTCCTCTAGACGAAAAATTTCTTGAATAGCAATATCTAGTGAGTCAACAAACCAATTATCTATATCATTAAGATTATTAAATACCATTGGTTGTTCAAATATTGATACATCATCAGCCCAGAAAACTGTTTCAATGACCCACAAGTGTTCATTACCACCTCGACTCACAGTAGATAAAACAGGTAAGGCACGTCCACCCTCAGTAAACTTTATTTTTTGTTGTACATTGTAACCAAGACTTTCAAGGAAATTAATATTAAATTTATTTGTAACCTCAACACGGTCTTCAGGCTTCTTTTCGTTAAAAGCATCTGTTTTTGCTTTAAAATACTTTTGAGCAACACCTGATAACTTTTCATAAGGTGAACGTTCTTCGTTTTCTTGCCACTTTTTATATAGACCTCTTAAATCTCCTTCTAACAGAGAATCTAAATAATGGTGGCTGTAAAACTCATTAATATTAGAAATTCCAGTTAAATCACATGCCATATTTTCACTCCCTTATTTTCCAATAAAAACGGCTGCTATTCGTAAAAACGGTCTATTATCTGTCGACATTGTATTTCTAATCCAATCTTCGCGTAGTTGATATAACTCTTTCACAGTTTTTCTCTCATTTTCAATTCTTGCAGTTATATGTTTAGGAATTGTTCCCCGTGCTGCCTTTTCTTGTTCTTCTTTAGCTAACAAATCAAGCTTTTTATCTCTCCAACTTCTTAATTTTCGTAAATCACTTGTTATATCTTTCATCAATAATTTACTTCTTTCGTCACGAAGTTTATTTAAAAACTCTTTTGAAAAATTTATTGCTTCGTATTTCTTATCTTCAAGAATTGAAAGGTCAAATTCAACCTCACCGGGATTATATAATTCAGAACTTATATTCAAATTTTCTTCAAGTTCATTAAATCTATATACTTTAGATTCTTCTTGCTGGCTTAAAGCCTCAACTCCAAACCATTGAGAGATAACTGGTTGCGCTCTCTTATTGAACATTACACCTTGCATAAAGAAAATTACTCTTCCTTCGTCAAGTGTTGGCAATTGTATGATAGGTGCTTCATTTCTATCATATTTTACAATTACTCTCTCTGTTAAATATGAAAACAAAGGATGTTGCTCCCATAATAATTGTTTTTTAGGCCATTCCCCCTGTTTTTTTCTAGCTTCCACTATAGATTCTTGCATCATTTCTCGGCTTGTTGTAAGCTGAAACTCTTTATTTTTAGGTATAGCTTCATCCGGCATATGAATTAAAACTTGCTTAACGTCATCAGGAACAAACCAAGTTATAGATTCTTTCTCTGTGGAAAACTCAATTTGTTCGTTATTACTAATACCTTCATCAAGAATAACCTGAAGACTTTCCTTCATAAATGTGTAATCGTCCATCCAATGGTATGCTTCACTTTTATCATATTGATCAATTGATGTTGATTCTGCTTTGTTTAGCATTTGATCCATCTGACTTAACATTTGATCCATGTCTAATTCATCAAAAGATGGTAGAATTTCGTCCGCAGTTTTACCTTCCGCCAATTCTCGTTCAATAAATTCTTCCTCTTCTTGAGGATTAAATAGTTGCATAATAGTAGCAGCATCACCTAAGTTTTTATGAGCTTCTTCTTCCTTCTCGATCAACTTATTTAAGATTCTAAAATCACCCTTAATATCTTCATCTTGTGATTTGGTTAGTAAATAATAGATATGTGGTGTGTGATTTTGTCCATAACGGTCAATACGACCGTTACGTTGCTCTAATGTTATTAAAGACCACGGAATATCAAAATGGATGAGATGATTACAATAATAATGTAAATTCACACCTTCTGAAGCAACATCAGTTGCTAGTAGCAGTCGAACTGGCTCATTTCCTTTCCCAAAACTTTCAACAATACCTTGTTGTTCAACATCAGACATTCCAGCATGAAATACTCTAACTACCTTTTCGTCAACATTAAATTCTTCTCTAATTTTCTGTGAAAGGAATTCTAATGTTTGGATCCGTTCAGAGAACAAAATGATTCTCGGTGAATTTTTGTTTCCAGTCCATTTAAGGTTCTTTAATAAAGATTTGAACTTCTCAAATTTACTAAACTTATCATCAGTAATTTGATTCAGTAAATCTTCTACCTGAAGTAACTTTTTTAAGTCTTCTCCGAAAACTTCTTCTGTTTTAGGATCTTCTTCGATTCTTTTTTCTAATTTATTAATTCTTTGTCGAACCGTATGTAAGCAAGCAGCAGGACTCGATAAGAAAGCTTTAAATAATGTGTTTTTAAATAACGTGTCCTTTGTTCCTCTAATATCCGAAATTCCGGGTAAAGATAATTGTTTCGATCTTTTACCATCTAATGTGTTAAATCTTAAACTATGCATATATTTAAACAGTCGTTCTTCTTCGATATTTGCCGGCATCTCTTCTACGTGTAATTCACGATCACTGAATTGATTTCCAACTTCTTGCTCAATGTCTTTTTTAAATCTACGAGTGAATAGCCCCTCAATTTCTTCACTTGTATAATCTTCTTCATCTGCAATTGCTGTTGGTTCAATCATATTAATTAACTGAGCAAACGATTGCGGTTTCCCATTATGTGGAGTAGCACTCGTTAAAATTAGTGAATCGCACGTTCTAGCTAACAAGCTCGCTAACCTATTTCGTTGTGTATTTGCATTTGCAACATTATGGCACTCATCAATAACAATCGCATCCCAATGGCACTGTTCTAGATAAGTACGATATTGGCTATCATTTTTAAGCGTATCAACTGATATAATTGCTTTACTATAATAGTTAAAAGGATTCTTATTACTAGGGATTTTTGAGCGTACTTTCTGAATACCTACGGAATCCAAGCGAACTAATGGGATTGTAAAGCGTGACCACATTTCTTGTTGAAACTGGCTAAGCATTGATTTCATAGTAACCACTAAAATACGATCTCCACGTCCTCGTTTAATCAATTCAGATAACAATATTCCTACCTCAATTGTTTTACCAAGGCCAACAGCATCTGCAATTAAGATTCGAGGACGTAGATTATTTAAGGCCAGGCTTGCTGGCTTTAATTGATATTCCGAAAGATTAAAAGCACCTTTATATCCTATATATAGCTTATTATCAATAGGTGGTGTTTTCCTAAGAAGAGCTTCTATATATAATCTGCTTTTCCTGTATTTTTCTGTATCGTCAAACACAAAATGAGTATCTTCCGGTTTAATCTCAATAATTTCGTCAAGTGTATCAAGGAATACTGCTTCATGGTTTCTTACTAATTCAGAAACACCTATAACTTTATAACTGTGGCCATTCTGAATTTTATTTACGTTCTTTACTATCCACTCTTCACCGCGAACCTCTACCCTCGCTCCCGGTGCAATCAATTTCTGTGATTTAGTTTTTGTATGCATATTATCAACCTCACTACAATTTGACTGTTAGCTCTTTCTTATCAATTAAATTTAGACATTCATTTAAAATATCTGCATCATCATCAAACCCAAGTGGAGAAAACAGGTCTTTTTCATCATCATTAGCAGTTACAAAATAAATTATAGTTGCAACTATATATTTCTTTTTTTCATTATCTACATCCTCGTAATCATCAATTAAAACCAAACAAACGTCCTTAATTTTATTTGCTAATTCAACATTTATAAACTCATTTGTCATTGTTTCCTCTTTTACTTTTTCTATATATATTTCAAGACTTTGTTTTAACAATTTAGGGTTTGTATATATCTCCCCATGTTCTTTAACAATTTCACGAAACTTTTTAGATGGTTGTTTATTAAAAAAAGATTCTTGTCTCATTAACTTTTCCCCCAGTTGTTCTTTTTTTGGATTTACCTTTAGGTAAAATTATACAGGAGTTATTAGTAGTAATGAAGATATTTAGAGATTTCCAAAAAAAGTCTAGAACTAATATCCTATCTTGAATTAGTGCTATTATAAACTATTAATAATCCTCTCAATATAGTTCTTTTTATATCTAACTGAAACATATTAATCCCAAGGAAAATTGAGATTATTTTTAAGGTCGGAGTGATGAGAACTACTTCCCTTTTTATTACCTAATCTTCACTTTAGGTTTACCCTCCTTAAATACCCCACCGCTAAACTTTGATGAATTTACACCCAATATCTTGCATCGCCTAATTAAGGGGATCAATGTAAAAAAAGACAGCACACTGGTCATTCATTACCGGTGTGCCGCCCAAATTTGAATATAAGTAGATTTTCCCCTTAACGGGAACCTGCTTCTTCTTTTAAAACCATCTGCACCACACACTCCACATGCGCAGTATGCGGAAACATATCCACAGGCTGAATATACTCAACCTTATACGCCTTCGAAAGTGTCTTAATATCCTTCGCCAATGTAGACGGGTTACACGACACATAAATAAACTTCTTCGGTTTAACTTTCAATATCGCACCAAGCAGTTTTTGATCGCAGCCTGTTCGCGGGGGATCGACGACGACTGCGTCAGGGCGCCAGCCTTCGCCTAGCCATTTTGGGAGCCAGTGTTCGGCTGTGCCTTTTACGTAGGTTGCGTTTTTGAAGCCGTGTTTTTTGGCGTTCTTTTTGGCATCTTCGACGGAGTCGGCGATGGTGTCCATGCCCCTGATTTCTTTGGCCCCGTCCGCGAGCCACATCCCGATGGTGCCTACGCCGCAGTAGGCGTCGACGATTTTTTCTTTGCCGGTCAGCTGGGCGGCTTTTTTGACTTCGTCGTAGAGTTTGACGGTCTGGACGGGGTTGAGCTGGAAGAAGGCCCGTGCCGAGAGGTCAAAGGTCAAATCGCCGAGCTGTTCCTGGATGACTTCTTCTCCGTCTAAGTGGACGGTTTTTTCCCCGAAGATCAGGGATGTTTTTTCACCGTTGATGTTTTGCATGATGGATTTCACTTCAGGGAGACGCTTGTTGATTTCGCTGACAATCAGGTCCTTGCGCGGCAGGTTTTCCTGTGCAGTGATGAGGACGATCTGAACTTGTCCGCTTTTGAAGCCGACTCTGCTGACGATGGTCCGGACGATGCCTTTGCGTTTCCGCTCGTCGTAGATGGATACTTTCAGGTCCTGCAGAATTTGCTTGACGGTCTGAACGACTTTGTTTGTTGCTTCGTGCTGCACGATGCAGTGATCGATGTTGACAAGGTGGTGGGAGTTCTTGCTGTACAGTCCCGCAATGACTTTCCCGTTTCTGAGTCCTGTCTGGAACTGGCTTTTGTTGCGGTAGTTCCACGGGTCCTCCATGCCGATTGTCTGTCTGATGTCGGTTTTACCTAGATCAAGTCCGGAAAAACGCTCCATCGCCTGGACGACAATGTCTCTTTTTTCATGCAGCTGTTTTTCATAGGAAAGGTGCTGAAGCTGGCAGCCGCCGCATTCGTGGTAGATCGGGCAAGGCGGGTCAACTCTATGTGGGGAGGCCTTCCTGATTTTCTTCACTTTGCCCTCGGCGAATTTGGTGCTGATGTTCGTCGCTTCCACCACCACTTCTTCATTAGGCAGGGCACCTGGTACGAATACAACCTGCTTTTTGAAGTAGCCGACTCCTTCTCCGTTGATTCCGAGTCTTTTTATGGTTAAAGGAAAGGTTTGTCCCTTTTCCAGAGGTATGCCTTTGTTTTTTTCATTGGTCTTCATGTTTGACGCTCCATTTCTATTCAATGCTTCTCCATAAATAAAGGGAAGCATAGCTTAAATAAGGGGCCCACTCCCTGCTCAGCTCCTGCATCTCTTCCAGAGTAGGCTTGCGGTCGAGGCCAAAGTGCTTTTTCATTGCATTTTGAATCCCGATATCTGCAATCGGAAACAGATTTGGCCGTCCAAGTCCGAACAGCAGCAGGTTCTGGACCGTCCATGGCCCTACTCCGCGGATTTTTACGAGCTCCTTCAGGATTTCCTCATCCGGCTGATCTTTCAATTCTTCAAGGTTTATTTTGCCTTCTGCAAGCAGCTTTGATGTATCAATCACATACTCCGATTTGCGTCCGCTGAACTGCAGCTCACGCAGGTCGCTGTAATCAAGTGCCGCCACTTTTTCAGGAAGCGGATAGAACCAGACTCCGTCCACCTGCTCACCAAATGCATGGACAAACCGCTCTGTCAGCGTATGGGCAAACTTGAGATTCAGCTGCTGGTGGATGATGCATTTCATCAGGCACTCATACAGGCCAAATTCCAGAACGAGCGGTGTGCCATCATGCTCGTGAAATATACCGGCTATGTTTGAGGAACGAAAATGAGTCTGAACGTCAAGCAGAGAAATATCCCACTGAAAGATGCGCATCGTTTCTTTCAGCGCCGCCTCGCGGTTTGCGCTCCCGCTCACTAAAAACTCAGGTGAATCCTTCGTTCCAAGAGCCTTCACCTTAACAACAAACGGTTTTTTTTCATGATCTCTCATCGGAATGGACACTTCGCGTTCAGCCATCTTCACATGATGCAGCGGATCCATGGATAATCGGTCAAGGACACGGTCAAAATCATATGGAGGATCTATCTTTACTCGCTCTTCCCACATTCGTTCTCAAACCCCTTATTTTTGATACTGACTATTATATCATGAAACGCCCGGGGAAAAGGGAAAACTCCCTGTGACCTTGGTCAGAGGGAGAAAAAATGCGGCTGATGGAATGTCCTGTCTATCATGAGATCGTCAAGACTTTTAAAGATATAGCCCTGTTTTCGGAGATCTGTAATCGCTCTGTCAAGCGCCTCTGCATTGTCTTTTGAAACGGTATGAAGCAAAAGAATGCATCCGGGATGAATCTGGCTCATCATCTGATCATAGGAATATCTCCAGCCTTTTTGTGCATTTGTATGCCAGTCCACAAAAGCAAGCGACCAGAAAACCGGCTGGTACCCGAGCTCTTTGGATTTAGCCAGCACCCGCTCGCTGAATACGCCCCTAGGCGGACGGAGATACTGAATGCCCTGATAGCCGGTCAGCTGTTCTGTCTTTTCTTTTACGGAATCCAGCTCTTTTTTCAGCCTTTCATCACTGACTTTTGTCAGATCAGGATGATGCCATGAATGGTTTCCGACAATATGCCCTTCATCTGCCATCCGCTTTACGAGCTCTGGCTGATCAAGGAGATAATGACCGGTCACGAAAAAGGCGGCAGGCACTTTCTGTTTTTTCAAAACATCAAGAACTCCTCCGGTATACCCGTTCTCATAGCCGTTGTCGAACGTGAGATAAATGTATTTCTGGCTCGGATCTCCCATAAAATAAGCATCATATTTACTAAGCAGCTTCATAAGCGGCTCACCGGGGTTCGCCGATTTGTGGTTTCTGCTTTTTTCAAAGCCCCAATTGATCGGCTGGTTGGAGACGGACGCTCCAGCTGTATTTATGCCGAATGATAAAAACATCAGAAAGCTAAATATAGCGCAACAGTATTTCAAAGAAATCGCTCCCCTGACATAGTTTCTATTTATAGTGTTGGAAAGAGAGGAGATTACATACTGTTTTTTAGAAGGTAACATATGGAACCAACTGAAAAAAGCCGGAATAAATCCGGCTTCTCCTTAACTGAAAACAGGTTCTTTAAATTGTGACAGCTTTTCAAGAGAGTTCTGATCAACGTCTGCATGAAGGCTGTTGCCATGCGAATCCATTGTAACTACCGCCGTAAAACCTTCAACCTTCAGGTGCCACATCGCTTCTGGAATGCCGAATTGCATCAGATCGACGCCTTCAACAGATTTAATGCAATCTGCATAATACTGTGCAGCTCCGCCAATTGCATTCAGATAAACTCCGCCATGTTCATTTAGGGCTTTCAGTGTTTTTGGCCCCATGCCGCCTTTTCCAATGACTGCGCGAATGCCGAATTTTTTCATAATATCGCCTTGATATGGCTCCTCGCGGATACTTGTCGTCGGGCCGGCTGCTTTTACATGCCAGTTTCCGTCCTCATCCTTCATCATAACCGGCCCGCAATGGTAGATGATTTGACCATCAAGATCCACTGGAGCGTCATGATCAGATAAGTATTTGTGAATCGCGTCGCGGCCTGTGTACATCATGCCATTGATATGAACGACATCCCCAACTTTTAAATCACGAATCTTCTCTTCTGTGATTGGCGCTTCAAGCACAACTTCACGCGAAGATTGAGGTGTTTCTTCAGCTAGATCTGCCTCATTCAGGTTTGGCATTTCACCTTCCTGGTACAGCCAGTTTTGAATTTCACCGCTTGCAGCATCAATGTTTACTCCTAAACGGCGGTATGCCCAGCAATTATAGGCAACAGATACAAAGAAGCTGGCAGGAATCCGGTTCATTACGCCAACCTTGCATCCTAATAGAGTTGCTTCTCCGCCAAAGCCCATCGTTCCAATACCGAGCTGATTGGCTTTTTCCACAATGTATTCTTCAAGCTTTTGAAGATCCGGGTTTGGATTGACGTCTTCTGAACTTCTGAAAAGCTGGTCTTTTGCAAGCTCATAGCCTGAAGTGCGGTCTCCTCCAATACCTACCCCGATGAAACCTGCACTGCAGCCTTGTCCTTGTGCCTGATAAACAGAATGAAGAACGCATTTGCGGATGCCGTCTAAGTCCCTTCCTGCTTTTCCAAGTCCATCAAGCTCACATGGAAGACTGTATTGAATGTTTTTATTTTCGCAGCCGCCGCCTTTTAAAATTAAGCGGGCATCAATGTAATCTTTTTCCCATTGCTCAAATTTAATGACAGGGGTGCCGTATCCAAGATTATCTCCGCTGTTCTCGCCAGTCAGTGAATCCACAGAGTTTGGACGCAGCTTTCCGTCTTTTGTCGCTTGCGCAATCGCGCGTTTGATCGCTTCTTTCATTTGCAGCTGGTTGGCGCCAACCGGAACTTTCAGTTTAAAAGTCGGCAGACCTGTATCCTGACAAATAGGCGATACATTCTCATCAGCCATTTTGATATTTTCAGATATAGTAGCGAGAGACATGGCAGCGCGTGTTCCTGCATTCTCTTTCATCTTGGCTTTTAATATCGCCCGGCGGACATCTTTAGGAAGTTTTGTTGATGTTTCAACGATTAATTCATACATGCTTTTATAAAATTTTTCCATCCTGTTTCTCCCCTTTTTGTCTATAGAATTCGGTCAATTCATTCGATTTTTATTATACTCCTTTGCTTTTTAGTTGGAAAGGCTTACAGCTTGGAATTTACTGCATGCCAATATTGTCGTTGCATAAAAAAGAATCAGCTGTCTCAGCAGCTGATTCTCACTATTCTTTATCCCAGTCCTTTTTAAACTGCTCCTGCTTTACTTCAAGCTCATCAAGCATTTTAATTAAACGATCAATATCCTCTACGTCTGTTGACTCAGGATCCATTGAATCGATAACATTCATAAACATATTTAAGCGTGTTTTTAAATATTTTAACTGTGAGTCTTTATCATGAACGGCGTTGCCCAAGATGTATCTCTCCTTTCACTGATAGTGATATCGTAGCTTATTTGCCATGCTTTGACAACAGCACGAGCCGATAAGGTATTCTAAAATATGAAGTTCATGATAGAATGTTTTCTATGTGAACTTGAAAAAGGAGTTTTATGAATGAATGCATCAGCAGCAAATACACTTTTGCCCATTACACCTTCTCATGATCCATGGGAGGCTTATTTAGATATAAAACAGTATGGAAAATTAACCTTAACAAATGTTGAATTTACGACTACGACCCTGTGCAATATGCGCTGTGAGCATTGCGCTGTTGGCTATACGCTCTCCCCAAAAGATCCGAAAGCATTGCCGATTGATTTAATCCTGAAAAGGTTAGACGAAGTAGAAACGCTCAGGTCAATTAGCATTACCGGCGGGGAACCTATGCTGTCGCTGAAATCAGTGGATAATTATGTGCTTCCTTTATTAAAGTATGCCCGTGCACGGGGGGTTCGTACGCAGATAAATTCAAATTTGACACTTGATTTGGCGCGGTATGAAAAAATTGCTCCCTACCTGGATGTTTTACATATCTCTCATAACTGGGGAACGCAGGATGATTTTGCAGAAGGCGGATTTGCGATGATGGACCGGAAGCCGACTTATGAGCAGCGGACTGCTTATTTTGACCGGATTATTGAAAACAGCCGTGCTCTGGTGGATGCGGGAGTGATGGTTTCTGCTGAAACAATGCTGAATAAGCGGACATTGCCTCATATTCAAAAAATACATGAACAAATCGTGAATGATATGAAATGCCAGCGTCATGAAATTCATCCTATGTATCCCTCAGATTTCGCAAGTGCCCTTGAGACCCTTTCATTAAAAGAAGTCAGAGAATCGATTCATCAGCTGCTCGATATTCGCAATGAAAATGTGTGGATGCTGTTTGGCACACTGCCTTTTTATGCATGCAGTGATGAAGAAGAGGACATAAAGCTGATCAGACGGCTTCGGGGAAGCAAAAACGTAACAGTGCGCAATGATCCTGACGGCCGTTCAAGACTTAATGTCAATATTTTCAACGGAGACATCATCGTAACAGACTTTGGAGATACACCTGAGCTTGGCAACATTCAAACAGATACGCTCCAGTCAGCCTATGACCGCTGGAATGAATCCAAGCTTGCACAAGAGCTTAACTGCCATTGCCCCGCTGTTTCATGCCTTGGTCCGAACCTTCTGGTGAAAAATAGTTATTATCAGGATCTTGATTTTAGGAAACGAAAATCATTCATATAAAAAAGCGGGCCGATGAAGGCCCGCTTTTCTATTATCTCGGCTGTTCTGAAACGGTAAACCCAAAAGAAGCGTGATCCTGAACCGGAATCCAGGCGCCTATTCCCTGAGATGTTACATTTTGAACAACAATTTTTCGTTTGTTTCCTTTTAACACTAAGTAGACTTCGCCGTATGTTACTTTTCCCTTTTCATTAACCGCCGGTGCATAAGCATTTAAATAGCCGACGCGTTTTGGCGGAATGTTATAGATCTGTTCTTTTTTTGATCCCGTTCCGATGATTGTCTGAAATGATAAAGGCAGGTTTGTCTTTTTCATGGCCTTTAGGAGCATCATTTTTTTCACATCTTCTTCACTCGGAATATGGGCGGTTAAGCCGCCTTTTACCTGTTTTTGGGCTTCTTGCTTGTAATGAATTTGAGTTGTTGCCTTCCCGCCGCGGTTATCAAAGAAATTGGTATTGATTTTCCGGTATTCCCAGTTAACCGCAGTTTCACTTGATTCATAATTTAATGCCCATTGCCCGAGGAAAATCGTTGCTCTGTATCCGATTGAGAGCGGATTATCAGAGATGGTCGACTCATTCAGGAGACGGATTAAATTAGGATTTTCAATCGGAATTTTAGATGTTTCGATAAGGCTTTGAGCAAATTCGCTCGGCTGAAGATACGGGAGATCCTGAGTTGGGTTCGGATACGTATTCTCCTTTGAGATATCCAGAACAGAGCTTGGCACCTTCGTTTTGTTCGCAGCAAAAACAGAGCTTGAAAAACCAATTGATAAGAGCAAAGCCATTGAAACGAGCATCCATTTTCTCATTTCCTAAACCCCTTTCGGTTGCTTTACAATTATTGTTTTCAAGCTCTTACTTCTTTATCCAACATTTTATTTAAGTTTTAGCCACCCATTTTCCAATCACCGCGTTTACAGGAGGGTTGCACAGCTGAATCAGCGGTCCGATTGCGAAGGTGATAATAATTGTCCCAAGACCAATAGGGCCTGCAAATAAAAGAGCCAGAAGAAGAGCACCCACTTCGCCAATTGTTTTAGCAGCCATCAGGCTTAGTCCGAACTTCTGATGAAGCGTAATCATGAGCTGGTCAATTGGATTTGCCGGAAAGCTTGTTTGAAGATAAATAGAAACACCAATGGCTATTAATAATATCCCTGAAAATAAAATGACTCCCTTGAAAAAGATATTTTGTGCATGGAAGTCCTGAAAAATCGAAAGCATCCAGAAATCAACAAAAAAACCGATTACTATAATAGTAAAGACGCCGAGCACTTTTGGGGCTTCTCTCATAATCACGGCATTTAAAAGGATAATTAAGATTCCTACAATAAAAATCCAGCTGCCGACTGTTAAACCGATTTGATCTGTCAGTCCGACATTCAGTGCATCCCATGCCCCTGCCCCCAGATTTGCTTTAATCGTCAATGTCACGCCAAAAGCCAATACAAATAAACCGATTACAAAAAAGGCCAATCGATAAATCATGCTCTCCATCCCCTTTAATCTCTATATGTATGTCCTTCTTTTGCAGCCGAGAATTAAAAACTGAATATTTACAAATTTTAAATAATATGCTACATTTAGACCAACTCCCATGATATCATGAGGGTTAGCTTCTTATTAATTGTTTCGTCCTACACGTAAAAATGACTCTGTGCTGAGCACAGAGTCCCTTTTTTTTCACAAAAGATAAAAGCCGATGCCCATGATCAAGTAGGCTGCAAGCAAGGTAGCCCCCTCAAACCAGTTCGTGTCCCCATCATTCGTAATCGAAATGGTGAGGAGGACGGCCGTTACCATAGAAATCAATTCCGGCATTGTAAAGACAAGCGGCATTTTTTTTGTGAACATTAAGGAGATCAGGACAAGCAGCGGCGCTACAAACATGGCGATCTGCAAGGTAGATCCCACCGCTATCTCGACTGCTATATTCATTTTATTTTTATAGGCCATAATGATTGCAGATGCATGCTCTGCAGCATTTCCGACAATTGCAACAATAATGACCCCGATAAAGAGTTCACTCCAGCCAAAGCTCTCGCCGACAGCCTCAAATGTATGAACGAGACTCTCTGATACGTAAGCTACTGCAATTGTAGCAAGCAAGAGGATTGTGAGGGCTTTTTTAGCCGACCATTCCGGTTCTTCATGCTCCTCTGCCACATCTGTATCATGCTGATAAACACCGCGGTGTGTAACAAGCTTAAAGAACAAGGCTGCTAAATATAAAATAATTAAAATAACGGAAATGCCTATACTCAAGTTTAACGTTTTTGCCTCATCCATGTCCATTGCAAAAATTTCAGGGATGACAAATGCCACGATAACAGCAAACATTAAAAGACCTGAATTATGCCTCGCATCGTATACATTGAATTCCTGTCTTTTGAACTTTAATCCGCCAACGAAAAAGGACAATCCCGCTACCAGCAGCAAATTCCCAAGGACAGAGCCTGTTAAAGAAGCAAGAACAACGCCAATTAAACCTGCTTTTAATGCAAAAATAGAAATGATCAGTTCTACAGCATTTCCAAAGGTTGCGTTCAGCAGGCCTCCAATTCTCGGACCTGTCACAATTGCCAGGCTTTCCGTCGCTCTTCCCATATAACCCGCAAGAGCAATAATGGTTATACAGTAAACGGCAAACATGATGAGCTGCGGCCAGTGCATCAGACTCCCTATTACAGAAAGAGGAACACCTGCCATTACAACAATAAAAAAGATTCGATTCATTCCATTCTCACCCTTTCTCCTCCTTATTCTTTCTCTATTACGGGAAAAATTAAACCACATGATTCTGCTGCGTATGAAAACATTAATTTGATGCAGATTAATGATAGATATGAAAGGAGTGATTGGATATGAGTGAAGCAAAAGAAAAAGTTCTGCAAATGTTTAAAGAACATAAAATCGGAACTCTCGCTACAATCCGTCAAAACAAGCCATTTTCGAGATTTATGCTGTTTTTCCACGATGAACTGACTCTATATACTGCCACAAACAAAGATACCCATAAAGCAGAAGATATTGAAAGCAATCCAAACGTACATGTTCTTCTTGGCTTTGAAGGCGACGGCTGGAAAAATGATTACGCGGAGATTGAAGGCCATGCTTCTGTTGAAGATTCTGCTGAACTAAAAGAAAAATTCTGGAACAGGGAGTTGAAAGAATGGATTTCAGGCCCTGACGATCCAAACTACTTACTGTTAAAAATAACGCCTCAATCAATCAGATATTATCAAAAGGCAGGAAGCAAACCGGATATCATTGAGTTTTAAATCAAAAATGAGACTGTGCATAAGCACAGTCTCATTTGATTAGTTCAAACGTTTCCGTTATTTGAATGCTGTCTTCCACTGAACGCACCATCGGGCAATTTTTTCTGGCCAGTTTGATGGACTGTTCCACTTTCTCCTCCGGAAGGTCCTGTCCCTTAATGATGTAATGGATGGCGATGCTCTCAATCCGGTTTGCTTCTTCTTCATTTCTCGTTACAGATGTCTGAATCTTAATGTCCTCAGCAGCTAATCTTTTCTTTTCAAGGATTCCCCTAAGTACGCCGCCGCTGCATACGGCAATGGACGAGACCATCAGCTGATAGGGGCGAAAACCATATTCTTCATTTCCTGAAACATGCAATTCCCCGTATTCAAAGTCAGCGGTGAATCCTGCTTCTCTCATTTTAAATTCCACAGTGATCATCCTTTCTTTATGCCATCATACCCGAAATAACAACTGTTCGAAAACGATATGCAATTTTCCTTGTCTGGGATGAATAATGGGTGTAACATTCAGGATGGAAAATAGAGTAAGGAGTCAGGATTATGCCGAAATTCAAATTTGCCATTCTCGTCAGTATTGTTGCTATTTCAGGCTTTTCACAGGGAATGCTTCTCCCTTTGATCGCCATTATCTTTGAACAGGAAGGATACTCCTCTTCTGTCAATGGATTGCATGCCACAGGACTCTACATAGGTGTTTTAATTGCCTCCCCTTTTATGGAAGGTCCTTTAAAGCGGTTTGGCTTTAAACCTCTGATTTTAGTTGGGGGTATTATGGTTGCGCTCAGTTTATTTGGTTTTCTATGGATACAGTCATTTTGGTTCTGGTTTTTGCTTAGACTTTTAATCGGTGTTGGAGACCACATGCTCCATTTTTCAACCCAAACTTGGATTACATCCATATCATCAGAGGAAAAGCGCGGACGAAACATCTCTCTTTATGGATTGTTTTTTGGACTGGGCTTTGCAGCAGGTCCGCTTATGGTTCCGCTTGCTGAAATAAGCTCAAGCCTGCCATTTATCGTTTCTGGCAGCATCAGCCTGATTGCATGGGCCTTCGTCTTTTTCCTGAAGAATGACTTTCCTGAACAGGACATGGGATCCACTTCATTTTTCGGGACAGCTAAACGCTTTGCAAAAGCATCGAAACTTGCATGGGTCGCATTTCTTCCAACGTTCGGATATGGTTTTTTGGAAGCTTCCCTAAACGGAAATTACCCTGTGTATGCCCTTCGGACAGGGATAGACGTTTCATATGTATCGATCATTTTATCCTCGTTTGCTGTCGGGGCGATTGTTTTTCAGCTTCCTCTAGGAATCATCAGCGACCGGTTTGGCAGGAGAAATACCATCCTGTTCGTTATGCTGTTTGGCTTTATCAGTTTTATGGCCGCAAGCTTTGCCGAAACACTCGTTCCGCTTGTTATCTGTTTCTTCATAGCCGGTATGGTTGTCGGATCAACTTTTTCACTCGGCATCAGCTATATGGCTGATTTGCTTCCTAAAAATCTGCTGCCTGCAGGAAACCTGCTGTGCGGCATCTTTTTCAGCATTGGAAGCATATCCGGTCCATTTTTAGGCGGACTATACATTGAACATGTGACATCGGCCAATTTTTTTCACGTAGTGAGCTTTATCCTGCTTCTGATTTTTATAACGACTGCTTTCTTTAAGCAGCCTGCTTTTAAAACGGTTAATAATTGAGAAATGCGGGAGCGGTTTGGTCAAATCCGATAGAGATATTCATTTTTGTAGAGGTTATCCTCGGCAATCGTACCTCCCAACCATCCATTATCGTTACTCAGCTTAGCAGGTCTTTTATTCTGATACTATAACAAAAGCGAAAGCGCCTGTATGGCGCTTTTTGCATTTTACGGCGTATCCGTTCCCGACGAGGAGTTCATCTAAAAAAAGTTGGCGGTTTTTATAAAAAATAGGTTGAACATTTTGAATTATCTGTTATATAATAGTATTAACAAATACAATCTGTATCATAACAATACTATAACAGGAGGAATGATTATTATGAAAAGACAAGAGCGCAAAAACATGATCGAATTTATTTCAAAAATGAAGGAAATCGAGACAGAGACATTGATGTATATGACGGATGAGGATATTGAGCATATTTATTCTTCTGCTTACCACAGTTACATTCAGTTGGCTGAGTAAATAGAAAAGCGGAACCGACTGGTTAGCTCCGACAGACAGATAAGGATTCGTCAGTAAAGGCGCTTTTTGCCTTTACTGGCGAATCCGTTCTGGCCGAGGAGTTAGGAGGTGGAGCTGGACAATGAAAAGCGGAACCGACTGGTTAGCGCAGGCAGACAGATAAGGATCCGTCAGGAAAGACGCCCTCCGTTATAAAAAAAAGCAAACCGCAGAAATGCGGTTTGCTTTTTGGGTTTAGTGGTAGCCATTCTGACCGTTTGCACTGCCACTTGTTTTATGCTGCGGCTTGCTTTTTGAATTCTGCTTGTTATGGCTCCCGCCTTTTTTCGTATGCTTTGCCATGAAGATTCACCTGCCCAGCAAGATTTGAAGATCATGATCTTCTTCTTTACTGTTTCACTATTTCCCGCTCTCTATCACACACAATCCTTGGAAATATTAATGGATCCTTTTTCTTTTGTAAAGAATGGCATTTAGCTCTCCGCCAATCATAATGATCATTCCGGACAGATAAAACCAGATCATCAGAACGATAATTCCGCCCAAACTCCCGTAAGCAGCGCTGTAATGGCCATAGCTGCCGACATAATAGGAAAAGGCAAATGACACAAAAGCCCAGCCGACTGTTGCAAAAACGGCGCCTGGAATCGCATCCTTCAAGTGCAGATGCTTATTCGGGGCAAAAAAATAGAGTGCTGTAAAAACAATAAATAAAATAACCGCACTGACAATCCATCTTCCCATATTCCATACGGTTAAAAACTCTTCTGACAGTCCAAACACTGAAAAAAGAAGCATCCCGATCTCTTTCCCGAATACAGGCAAAAGCAGAGCCACTAAAATCACAAAAACCATTGCAATTGTAAGAAGAACCGCCATTCCCCTCGCTACAATAAAAGACCGGCTCTCAGGGACGTCATATGCGCGGTTAAAAGCACGGACAATGGCATTGATGCCATTTGAGGCAGACCACAAAGTGGCAAGAATCCCAAACGAAAGCAAACCTCCGCTTGAATTGCTGACGATTTCAGCCAGGGTGTTTTTGATAATCTCTACAGACTCCCCTGGTGCATATTGCGCAAGAAAATTTAAGATATCTGCCTGAGAAAGCGGCAGAAAAGCGATAAGCGTAATTAAAAAGATTAAAAACGGAAACAGAGAAAGTAAAAAGAAATAGGCTAGTTCTGCCGAAAGTCCGATGATTTCATCTTTTGAAAAACGCTCAAACAGATCTCTAAGGATGGATTTTGGGGTCTGCTTATGCTGTTTCACGCTTTTCATTTATTCACCTCTCTTTTGGATCGGTCAGGAACCTTTCTTTTGTTTCTTCTATCATTTCAATCATTTGAGGTGTTGTTTCTTTAAGTTCATTTATTTTTTCATTGATAAATTCAATATCTTCCTTAGCTTCCTGGATTACGCTCTTTGCCTGGTCAATTTGCTGTTTGATCTCTTCAGTTAAAAGCGATGGATTTTCAATATAAAGAGCTGTTTTATCTTTTAAAGATTTTCCCTGTGCGACAAACTGTTCTCTTGTCGGCTTATGAAGAAGTGTCAGGGCCCCTCCAACCGCAGCGCCGGCGAATAGCCCTTTTAGAAATAAACTGTTTGATTCATGACTCATTCTAAATATCCCCTCTACTTATAAGTTATGGTCTATTTTAATACGCTCAAGCAAGTGACAGCATCCTGTGTGCACCATTTCGTAAACCTCATCAAAATTGTCCGTAAAATATGGGTCAGGTACGTCTGCAAGATCTGAATCCGGCACAAAATCCATAAGCCGTCCTACATAGCCTGTTTTAGAATACCCCGCAAGCCTCCTTAAGTAACCGAGGTTTTCATTGTCCATCGCAAGAATGTAATCGAAGTTCAGGAGATCATCAAGGGTCACCTTTCTTGCCTGTATTCCATCGTACCTGATTTTGTGATGATCCAGGATTTTCCTTGTACCTTCATGCGGCTGATGGCCAATATGCCAGTCTCCGGTGCCGGCGGAATCCGTTATAATCGCATTGCCTAGACCTTCTTCTTCAATTAAATGTCTCATAATTCCTTCTGCCATCGGAGAACGGCATATATTCCCTAAACAAACAAATACTACTTTAATCATCATTTTCCTCCTGCGAACAAGACAATGGTCCACAAAAAAACAAGCCTGATTATATGTATGATTCTACTTGCTCTATTTATGGTACATTTCTCTATTCTTTACATAAGTGAATTAATAATAAGCACCTTTTATTGATATAAAACATGTTACAATAAATAATACTTAAAAGGGAAAGTTTGAAAGGATGAATTCAAATGAATAATTTATCAGAAAAATCGGTTGAAAACGTAGAATACATGATTGAACAAATTAAAGAAAAATTGCGCGTCATTAACATTGGTGCAATTAAACCGTCGCATTTTGATGAAGAGATGTATGAAGAATTGAAGGATATCTACGATTTAGTGATGAAGAAAAACACATTTTCACCAAATGAAATGCAGGCTATTGTTGAAGAACTTGGCAATCTGAGAAAAGTTTAATTTATTTCTTCCTTTAAAATAGAATAAAAAGATTCTCAGCACGTCCCCTTTTGCATATATGTGTACAAAGGGGGCTGAAAAATGGCTGCAATGTGGTGGCTTGCTACAATTGTTTTATTCCTGTTGCTTATTACTTGTATCGTGTTTGTTATTTATGCACTTAAGACTGCGATTCAAACAGATGATGCAATAAATGTAGATCCGCTTCCAAGGCTTGAAAATCCAGATTCGGAAGATAAAAAATAGCCCGGCGCTTTCTGCGCGGGCTATTTTTATTATTTTAAAAGATTCAGCGATTCACGAGTAAATGCAGGCAGATCATCAGGTGTACGGCTTGTCACAAGCTGATTGCCGCATACAACAACCTCTTTATCATGGAAATTTGCACCGGCATTCTTTAAATCAACGGCAATTGATTGAAATCCTGTCACATCTCTGTCCTTAAGGGTCTCCGCTGTAATGAGCAGCTGCGGACCGTGACAAATAGCGAATACAGGTTTGTTATCCTCCATAAATTTCTTTGTAAATGTGACAAATTTATCATCACCGCGCAGGATATCCGGAGAAAATCCTCCCGGAATAAACAGCGCATCAAAGTCATCTGCATTTACTTCATCAATCGATGCATCTACCTTAATAGACTCTTGTCCTTGTTTGCCTTTTACGTTCTTTCCTTTTTCATTTTCAATAACAGTCAATTGGTGACCTGCTTCTTTATACGCTTTAGCAGGCTCTGTATATTCAGAGTCCTCAAAATGATCCGTTACAACGACAGCAATTTTTTTACTCATATCCTAGAACCTCCTCTAATTGTTAACACTATTTAAATTCCCCTTTGGAACACAAACAAAACATGAATTCATAGATTATGGCGTAAATTGCTGAAACACCGTTTTTCCCTGATCTTTATAATACTCTCTGTTTAAAATGGAATTAATAATCTGCTGATTTCGGTAGACAGATAATCCAAGGTTTGTTGCACCTGTTCCATGAGAATGCTCAAGGTTGGTCAGGACAAAAATGTTCTGCTTTCTTTGATCCTTAAAAGCAAGGCTGAAATCTGCTTTAACCTTATACCTTTTTTCATCCTCCCAGACGATGTCATCCCTCATCTCCTCTATCCAGTCAGGAAGATTCGGCTTATATCCAGTTGCAAAAATAACGGCTTCTGTCTTATGCTCGAAAAACTCATTCTTTTGCCACTGATGGCATGTTAAAGTGAAGCTTGTTTCATCTTCCTTCATGTCCTTCACTTCTGTGAGCGGCATAATTTTCACACGCGCATCTTTGCCGTGGATGGAACGGTGATAGAGCAGATCATAAATAGATACAAGCGTTTTTTTGTCAATGCCGTTCCTCAGCTGCTCTAACTCAGGAAGCGCCTTTGATCTTTGTTCAAACGTAAGCTGTTGAAAATATTGCACAAAGTCAGGGGAGAAAACCTCTTGTCCAAGCTTCGCAGACTCAAGCTGCATAAACCCTGGCGATCGGGTGAACCAGCTTAGTTCATAGTTAAAGCGCTCCGCCGACTGCAGAAGATCAAGAAAGATTTCAGCTGCACTTTGCCCAGAACCTACAACTGTTATCGCGTTTTTCTGTTTTATGTTTTCCTGTTTATTTAAATAGTCGCTTGAATGGATTACACAGTCTCCTGTATCTATTTCAATCGGAATGAGCGGAATGCTCCCTGTGCCGAGTGATACATGTTTTGTTCTATAAACAGCAGCTTTTCCATTATGTTCAACGTGTACTTCATAATGATCTTTTTTATATTCTACATGAGTGACGCATGAACTAAATGTGCAGCTCTCTATCTCTGATGCTGCCCATGCTGCATATTCGCTGTATTCTCTCCGGGGAATATCAAATCGATTAAAAAAGAAGAATGGATATAATCTGTTATGAGTATGTAAATAGTTAAGAAAGGTATATTTGCTTCTCGGGTTGCAGAATGTAACCAAGTCTGCAAGGAAGGGAACTTGAAGATCAGACCCCTCAATGAGCATACCCGGATGCCATACAAATTCCTCTCTTTTGTCAAAAAAAACAGCCTTTATCTCCGGAATGTCCTCAATTAATGCTGCCATTCCAAGATTAAACGGCCCAATGCCAATTCCTATTAAGTCATACATCCTGTCACCTGCTTGTCTTTTCAATTTTGCTGTTTCCGCATAGATTGTTGTTTTCGATTATAAATGTTGTCCGTTTCTTTCCGCTCCAGGAACTTGCTTTCCGCGGGGAGCGTGGGAGCCTCCTCGGCATGCCTGCGGGGTCTCCCATTTCACTCTATTTCCCGCAGGAGTCAAGTTCCTTCCGCTGCAATCCACTTAAAATTTTTAACATGTAGTCTAAAAACAACAAAGTTTACGAAACAAAAAGCCTTTCTTATAGAATATCTTTACCCTTACCGGATTTAGGATAACCCAAAAGAGAGCACATCTGCAGAATCTCACATTTCCGCTGCACTCTCTTTATAGCTTTCAATCAATGAAATAAATTCAAGCACCTTTCTTTCATATCCTTTCGGGTCTGTTAAAAAGGCTTGAGCGTGACCTGCTTTTGGGACTAAATAAAGCTGTTTCATCCCTTTTTTCAAATGATACATATCAAGGGTCATTTTCATCGGAATAAAACGATCTTCTTTTCCATGGATAAATAAAATCGGTGTTTCCGTATGTTCAAGGTCCCTGACAGGCTTGATTTCTTCAAACCCCCACCCATAACGGAGTTTCGTCACAATACTGGTCCAGGAGATCAGCGGGTAAAACTTGATTTTGAAATCAATTCTTAATCTTGTTTTCAGCAATTCCGTCAAATCACTGAATGCACAATCCGCAATGCAAAACGCAACCCTCGGATCTCTTTTTACATATTGAAGAGCAGAAGCTGCTCCAAGTGATTCACCAAGAATTCCAACAAATGCACCTTCACCCAGCTTTTCATGAAGACAGTCCACCCATGCATTTAAGTCATCACTCTCGTAATAGCCGAAAGAGGTGTGGTCGCCGCCGCTCAGACCATGAAAACGATGATCACATAAAAGCACGTTAAATCCCTTTTTTTGAAACATATCTACATACTTGAAGCTCCCGAACAGTGACCAGGTAATGCCGTGTGCGATGATAATTGCTTTTTTGCTTTCTGGAACAGGAAACCACATTCCGTGAATTTCATAGCCGTGAAAAGAGTCAATAAACCATTCTTCTTTTTGAGCGCTTTCAAATATATCCGTATTGATCTCTCCACTTTCTACTCCAAGCAAATACGTTTTTTCGTATGCCACTTTTCTTGGCACGGTAATCAGGCTGCTGAAAAAATAAGACACAGCGAGGATCGTTAAAAAAACGGCAAGGACAGAACAAATAACAATCCACATGAAATCACCTTCACTTCCCTTTTTCCCATCATATTATTTCCTTCCATCATAGGTGAAAAATGTAAAGCTGATGTTTTAAGTTCTGTAAAAGTTTTTTTAATTATACAGAGCATATTGAAACTTGGGGGGCTGTGTATGCTAACAGTACAATGACAGAAATCAAGTTGAATGAGGTGTGGAAAATGACGTATAAGGTTGTTGTGATTGGAGGCGGAATCGGAGGGCTGACAGCTGCTGCTTTGCTTGCTGATAAGATGATTGAAGTGACAGTGCTTGAAGCTTCTAATGAATGGGGCGGATGTGCAGGAAAGTTTCAGCGCGGCCATTATTTATTTCCTGTCGGAGCAACACTTGGCATGGGTTTTGAAACAGGCGGCGTTCACCAAAAAATCTTTGAAGAGCTTCATCTTCCTTTTAAAGAACATTCCCTGCTTGATCCCATTATGGACATCCATTTGCCTGGAAGAACGGTTAGCTACCGCCGTGACCGCATTGCTTTCATCACTGAACTAAAAAGCCACTTTCCTCATTTGAGTAATAATATCAATTCATTTTACTCCGAAATATGGCGAATGGGAGCAGAGGTCAAAAAACTGATACATCCGCTTCCTGTTCTTCCTCCAAAAACAGCTTCGGAATGGAGTAAATTGCTGCATTCATTAAAGCCGTCTTCTTTGAAGCTCCTCCCCTATTTCCAAAAAACATTGAGCGCACTCCTGAAAAAGCACAGATTGAACGATGAGCATGAATTTGTTCATCTCATCGATGCACAGCTGATTGATTCGATGCAGACAGCAAGCAGCGATTGCTCGGCCATACTCGGTGCATATGCCCTGTCAGTCTACCACGATGGTGCTTTTTATTTAAATGGAGGCCTGTATCAAATTGCGGAGCGTCTGGCAGAATCAGTTGAAACGGATGGGGGGACTTTGCGCAAGCGCTCATGGGTTCGGCAAATGCACAGGGAAAAAAACGGCTATTTGATTACAGATCAAAGAGAACGGACCTATTACGCTGATTACGTTATATGCAACCTTCCCTTGCCAAGCTTCACCAAACTTTTGTCACCAGAACTGAAGCAGTCTATAAGCAAATCCTATATAAAGAAAGAGACTCACTCCCAATGGGGAACGATGACTCTTTACATGACGGTGAAAGAAGAACTGATACCTGAAAACTTCCCGCTTTTTCATCAAGTCATAGATAATCATTCAGGCAAATTGACTGAAGGCCATCATATCTTCCTTTCCATCTCAAAGAAAAATGACACGCTTCGGGCACCAGACGGTTTCCGCACAATGACATCAAGCACGCACACAGAGCTTGAAAACTGGGATACGAAAGAAAAATATGATCATTATAAAGAGGATCTCACTGAAAAGATGCTGCAATCCATTGAAATGGTTCTTCCAGGTCTTCGGGAAAACTTAATAGACTTGATGACAGGCGCTCCAAAAGCATGGGAACGGTTCACAAAGCGGCCTTCGGGTATGGTTGGCGGCTATCCTCAGACACTTGATCACGCCTTATTCAAAAGTCTTTCACACCGGACTGGAATTAAAGGGATTTACTTATGCGGGGACAGCGTCTTTCCTGGAGCGGGAACGATTGGCGTATCGGTAAGCGGATATCATGCCTATCAGTCGGTTTTGGCTGATATTCAGAAAAAAGAGAAGGAATGATTGGGGCACAAGTCTGTGGATTTGCGCGTTTTTTGTTCAATTTACAACATCCTGCCAAATCGGATCAGAGCTTAAGTACAATTCCTCACAGCATAATTTTTCTATCTCACAAAAATTTGAAGGACTTTATCAATATATTACGAATATCTTCAATTAAACATTGTACAGGAGGCGTTTTTATGAAAATAAAAAAATATAGTCTTCAGTGGTATGATAATTAATTTTAAAGAAAAGGAGTTTTTTATTTGAACCATGCATTATTAGTAATTGATGCACAGCAAGAACTAATTGAAGGTAATGATGTTGAGCAATCGGTATTCAACAAAGAAGGACTTCTAAATAATATTAACGCCGTTGTAGAAAAAGCTGAAAAGGCGGGACACTTAGTATTATTTATTCGAGATTTAGATGTCTCAGAGGGTAAAGGAGAGGGTTTTGAAATTCATCAGAAAATCAATATCCCCGCTTCTGTAAAAATAGTTGATAAAAAAGCAACGAATTCATTTTATGCAACACCATTATTAGAGGAACTTCGGGGCAACGATATCGGGCATCTAGTCATAATGGGCTGCAAAACGGAGCACTGTATAGATACAGCTGTACGGGCTGCTACCGTATGCGGATTCGATGTTACGCTGGTTGAAGACGGACATTCAACAACCAGCAGCTCAATCTTATCAGCTGAGCAAATAATTAATCATCATAACCAGGTCCTGCATGGTCATTACAATGTTGACCATTTTTCAATGGTAAGAAAAGCCGAAGAGGATCTATTCGAGCCGACACATCATACTTACAGATAAATGATTTACAAGAAAAGACCAGAGAAGTTTACTTTCTGCTGGTCTTTTCTATTAATTTGTACATCATAGTTATTGGTGTCATTAGCTATGTCAATATTTTTTAATCCACTTAGAAAAACGAATAAATGAAATGACGTGTGCCAATTCATACGTCATTACTTATGTTATTTATCAAGAAAGCACCCGAAAACGGAACCCTTGACATATTAGCCTGCCTTTTTAATGTCCTCTTCTCGCAAAATCAACAAATCTGAATTTATCAAGTCTGTGGCGTGATTCTGTGTACTGAAACAGGCTTGTGTCTTCAAGATACACATGATTTTTAACCACGACGATATGCTGGAAGTTTTTTAAATCCAAGTAGTTGAAATCTTCCTCTGTGCACTCTTCTACGACGATTTCTTTTTTCGCAAAGCTGATTTTTAATTTTAATTCTTCTTCAATGTAGCGATAGATCGAGTCCTGGCAAATTTCCTTTGTTAAAAAAGGAATGTGCTTAGGGTTGAGATAATCCTTATCCAGGATAATATTCTGGCCGTCAATTTTTCTTGACCGGACAACCTCCCAGACCTCATCATGCGCACCCAGGTTCAGCTGCTGCATAATAAAATTGCCTGGTTTAATGAGGCCGAACTTCTCGACGACTGTATGCGAGGTTCTTCCTAAGGTCTGAGAAAGCTCTTTGAAACTGACAAGACCCGAAACGGGAAAGCTCATTTTTGTAACATCGAGTACAATCGATCCTTTTCCTTTAACCTTTTGAATGTACCCATTTTGGGCAAGAAGATTAAGGGCCTTGCGGATCGTTTCCCTTGAAGTCTCATATTGCAAGGCGAGCTCGTTTTCAGAGGGCAGAGTTTCATTCACTTTGACAAGTCCCTGTTTAATCCCTTCTGATAACTCCTGATAAATCGCCAAATATTTATTGTTTGTTTTCATCTTTAACCACCACCATTAGTTTACCATTACTTCTTAAGATGATAAACGATGGACTCAAACGGGCGCAATGCTGCTTTTTTAAATGATTGCGCAGAATCAGGATAGTTGGAGATAAGAATTTCGCTGTTATATCCGTCTGCATCCACATGATCCGGCAAAGTAAAGACGGTTTCCTGTTCATAGAAGTTATTAATAACCAGCAGCTTCTCTCCATCTCCATTTCGCACGTATGCAAACAGCTGATCGTGATCTTCAAGCAACAGCTCATAGTCCCCGTAAGTGATTAAATCAATGTCTTTTCTAAGCTGAATTAATTTTTGATAGTGATAAAAAACAGAGTTTTCATCTTGAAGGGCATTCTCTGCATTGATTTCAGGATAATTGCTTGCAGGCTTGATCCAAGGTGTTCCTGCTGTAAAGCCGGCATGCTTGGAATTATTCCATTGAACAGGCGTACGTGAATTATCTCTTGATTTGCTTTTTAAAATCTCGATAATCTCTTCTTCTGACTTCCCTGCATTTTTCAAAATTTCGAATGTATTCAGGGTTTCCACATCACGATATTCATTGATGCTTTCGAATTTAGGATTCGTCATTCCAAACTCTTCTCCCTGGTAAATGTATGGAGTTCCCTGCATCATGTGAATTGTTGTCGCAAGCATTTTAGCTGATTCGATGCGGTACTCCCCGTCATTTCCATATCTTGAAACAATCCGCGGCTGATCATGGTTGCACCAGAACAAGGCATTCCAGCCTCCGCCTTTATGCATCTCCATCTGCCAAGTAGAAAGAATTTGCTTTAGTGCTCCAAAATCAAAATCAGCCAGTGCCCATTTTTCCCCGTTCGGGTAATCCACTTTCAAATGGTGGAAATTGAATGTCATGCTTAGTTCTTTTGATTCCGGATTTGAATACTCAATGCAATTTTCAATCGTCGTTGAAGACATTTCCCCAACCGTCATGCTGTCATATTTTGAAAAAACTTCCTTGTTCATTTCTTTCATATATTCATGCACGCGCGGCCCGTCTGTGTAAAACTTGCGGCCGTCGCCTGGAGCTGTGCTTCCATCATCATCCGGGAAATCCTGATTTTTCGAAATCAGGTTAATGACATCAAGTCTAAAGCCGTCTACCCCTTTTTCAAACCAGAACTGCATCATTTCATAGACTTTTCTGCGGACTTCTTCATTTTCCCAATTTAAGTCAGCTTGCGTAACGTCAAACAGATGCAGATAATATTCGCCTGTTTTTTCATCAAGCTTCCATGCCGAGCCGCCGAATTTCGAAATCCAGTTCGTCGGTTCAGATCCGTCTTCCTTTCCTTCTTTCCAAATATAGAAATCACGGTAAGGATTCTCTTTTGATGATTGTGCTTCCTTAAACCATGCGTGCTCAGTAGAAGTATGGTTGACGACAATATCCATGATGATCTTAATCCCGCGATCGTGAGCTTCTTGTAAAAGAGATTCAACATCCTCCATGGTTCCATATTCTTCGTGAATGGAATAATAGTCGCTGATGTCATATCCATTGTCTTTTTGAGGAGACTCATAAATCGGCGTCAGCCATACAACATCAATGCCGAGCTCTTTTAAATAATCCAGTTTTTCTATGATGCCCTGAATGTCGCCTACTCCGTTTCCATTCGTATCGTTAAAGCTTTTCGGATAAATTTGATATACCGCTGATTTTTTCCACCAAGGCTGTTTCATTTAACATGCACCACCATCTTTAAGATTTAAACGGCAAAAAGGACAATGGCTTGTCCTTTTTGTTTTTATTTTTTCTTCCAATTAAACTTGGCAAATACGTAAGTCAATACGAATGGCACAACGATTGCGATGGCCATGCCGATAAAGAATGCCGTCCAATATTCGGATTGAATGGACAGGAATCCAGGAATTCCTCCAACACCGATGGAGAAAGCTTTAACATGATTGATTGTAATAAAGATGCCTGCGATTGCTGAACCGATCATCGCGGCGATGAATGGGTAGCGGTATCTAAGGTTCACACCGAACATGGCAGGCTCTGTAATACCAAGGTAAGCTGAAATTCCTGAAGTCAGCGCCAGACCTTTTTGTTTTTCATCTTTCACAATGCGCATCATGGCAAAAGCTGCTGAACCCTGTGCAATGTTTGATAATGCAAGCATCGGCCATAAGAATGTTCCGCCGGCACTTGCTACCAGCTGCAGGTCAACTGCAAGGAACGTATGATGCATGCCTGTTACTACAAGCAGTGAATATAATCCTCCATAAAGCAAGCCGCCAAGAGCTGCAAAGTTATCAAAAATAGCAATGACACCATCTGTAATGAAGTTTCCAGCTGCAAAAGTAATTGGTCCAATGACGATAAAAGCTGCAAACCCAGTCACCAATAATGTAATCGGGGCAACCACTAATAGCTTGATTGAATCAGGTACTCTTTTATTCAAAAACACTTCAATTTTAGCGAGTAAATAAGAGGCAAACAGAACCGGAAGAACTTGTCCCTGGTAGCCGATCTTTTCAACCTCAAGTCCGAATAAGTTCCACACGGGAACCTCGCCTTTGGCCTGAGCTTCACCGTATGACCATGCATTCAGAAGATCCGGATGCACGAGGATTAACCCAAGAACAATCCCAAGCAGCGGGCTTCCTCCAAATCGTTTCACTGCCGACCAGCCGATTAAGGCAGGGAGGAAGGTAAACGCCGTATTCGCAATCAAGTTAATAATGCCGGATAAATCAGCCCACTGCGGGTAAACGTCAATAAGAGATTTATCATCAAAGAAAATTCCTGCACCGCTCAGGATGTTGTTAATTCCCATCAGTAAACCAGCTGTTACGATCGCAGGCAATATTGGAATGAAAATATCAGCCAGCATTTTTACCGCTTTTTGGATAGGATTCAATTTGCTTGAAGCTGCATCTTTCACGTCTTCTTTTGAAGATTCGCCCATTCCTGTTTGTTCTGCCATTTCCTTGTAAACTTTATCAACAAGGCCTTGTCCAATGACAACCTGGAACTGCCCATTTGTCGAAAATGAACCTTTCACCATATCAATCTGATCGAGTTTTTCTTTATCCACTTTGCTTTCGTCTTTTAAAGCGAAGCGCAAACGAGTGACACAGTGCGTAGCTGCCGCAATGTTGTCCTTGCCGCCGACAGCATCAACGATATCTCGGACTTCCTGTTTGTTCACACTCATCTATTTCAACCTCCCGTAATCGTTTTCATTAATAGCCTAGTATTCCCTTAAAAAGGGGCTTCCATTTATCTCATTTCACTTTCCTGTATATACAAGTTACAAACTTATTGTATTCCTGTATATACAAGTTGTCAACAAAAAAGAGTAATCGTTTACATAGATAGCAGCAGAATCTCATGTACAATGCAATATCCTTTCCTTCACCCGCCTTTTAATCATTATCCGAATCATTTATCCATACCCTCTATCTTCTGAAAAATAGCACTCTTTTTACTTTTTTATCCTGAGTCTGCAGAAGATTAAACTTCTACTAAAAGTATTCAGCCAAATACCTCCACTAAACCTCGAATAAAAAAAGACTGTTTTTGCATAGATTGTTGTTTTTGATTTCCCTAAATAATTTAGGTTATTGTGCAGCAAAGTAGAATCAACTGCATCCTGTGATTCCACGGTTTTGTTTTTTGCTCCGAAAAGCGGAATCAACCAATTCCCTCTATTTTCCAAGTCGAGTTACTCCCGCTACACGACTTATGGTTATAACTTCTAGCCTAAAAGCAACAATCCATACGAAAAGAGCCTAAAAAAAATAGACCACGCTCTACTAAGCGTGGCCAAAAAATCAGCAGCAAAAATCAAACGGGTGAAACGGAGGGGATGCAGGCACATTCCACATGGGAGTATGATCAGGATCTCCCCAGTGCCATGCGGCAAGTGCAGCTGCACATGCGTCCAGCCCGTGATTTGTTTCAGCTGCATCTGCAGTAATTCCCGCCACTCCCCATTTCTCGAAATAGGGAATGAGGCGAAGCCGGGATTCTGTGTCTTTTTTATAAGTAAGAGTGAGCCCCCGGTCTTCTTCCTTCAGCCTGAGCCCCAAAGCAGCTCCGGGATGGACTTCCACAATGGATGCACTCATGTTCTGCAGAGATCTGCTTAAGCCGATCCCTCTCAGAGTCAGATACACCATTCGATGAAAGGTGGGCGGCATAATGGAGCCATGGTACAGTCCAGCCGCTTTGATTGCATTTCTTATCTCTTTATCTGATGGACGATCTCCGCCGCCGTCCTGATAGGATAATGGAGCATCCATTCCTACAATCACCTCTTCACCGCATGAAGAAAGAGCTGCAATTGTTTCAATGATCTTTCTGTCACTATTATTATAGTCAAGATTCTGAAGGCTAAGGCCATTCCCTTGCCTCTTAAAAATCGCCATGGCTGTGTCCTGATGATTTGCGGGTCCGGCCAAATCTATTCCTACTACGTGCAAGAAAAATCTCCTTTCACAAATCAAATTTCAATTGTTCATGGTCCGATATCTTTACAGAACGTGGGGCCGATTTGGATTTTCTTGCTGCCTGATTCGCTTTCTTCACATTGACGGCCGGTGCCTGATAATCTAAGTGAAAAAAACCCGGATATTTCCAAGGCTCATGAATATGTTTAGCAGGTACATTTGAAAGACTTGGCAAATATCGCTTAATAAAAACCCCGTCTGGATCTTCTTTTTTTCCTATTTTCACGGGATCCTGCACTTTATGCGACATCTTATGAATGTGATGAACATGAATGACCGGCTCATAGTCCAGAAAAAGGGAAGCTAGTGCATCCGAGCACATTTGCACGTTCAGTGAAAGCGTATTAACGGAAAAAGAAACAAGCATGCCTCGATATTTCGATGGGATCCAGCCGGTTTTATGAAGACAATTCATTGCTGCATCTATCATGGGAATCCCGGTTTCTCCCTGAAACCATTTTAAAAACAAATCATCTTTTTCAAATGAAAAATCCTCATTTTCCAGCACATTTCCCTGCTCCATCAGCTTCCACCGTTCCTTAAGACGCTCCTGAAAAGATGTTAATTGTTTCACAAGAAACAAATTATCACAATTTTCTATCTTTATCGACGTTTTTTGGACGACTGTGCGAAACGAAATGTTTCCCCATGCCAAATATGGCGAAAGTCTGCTTGAAGATACAGTTGATTGAAGAAGGTTGGATCCATTCTTTTCATAGGATTGAAACCGCTCCTGCAAAAAGGTTTCCAGCGTTTCAACTGCCTGCTGTTCGCCGCCCTGCTGTCCGAATCTGATTGGCTCGCCTGAAACATCAAATGATCCGAGCTTTTCAGCACCTATATAAAAGCTTGCCGGAAAATCTTCTGGTGACCGTATTTGTTCAGGAATTCCTCCAGGTTCACTCAGGCAAAGTTCATTCCATCTTTCCTCTGATTTTCTCCCGCTGTTTTTTTCAATCACGGGATACTCCAAAAACCTGAGACCTCTCTCATGCATCCAATCTCTTACTCTTACATTCCTCTCAAGTGCAGCACTTCCTGCCATTTCTTCATGAGCGTACAAAGTGAATTTGCCGTATGTACTAAAGAGTTCAGAAAGTGCCTCTTCCATTTCCCCCATATAGGTAAATAACCTGCCTCCTCGATCTTCCAGCGCATTTTGCAGGCCGCTCAAGCTTTCGCGCACGAACTGAAAGTGCCTTGCAGAATAGTCTTCTCCTGACCATATTGACGGTTCGGCTGCATACATCGGGAGAACTTCCCCATATATAGCAGCTTCCGCAAGGGGCTTATGATCAGCTATCCTTAAATCGCGTTTAAACCAGACGACATTCATGAAATCACTCCATCATCGATGTCTATTAGGACCATTTTGAATAAATCTTATCTTTATAAAAAGCTGATGCTTTTGAATGGAAGGTATTTCTTTTCTTTAAAATTTTTTCAAGTTGAAAGGATTTTTCGTTCAGCTGAACCTGCAGCTTCTCTTTCTCCATTTCATCCGGACATTGGGCAATAAGCTGCTCTAGTGTATGGATCACTTTTTTCAGCTCAATGTCTTCGTCTATCATGTTCGCGTTTTTCATCATCTTATAGGACATTCGGAGCTCAGGCGGGATATGAGACAAATCTTCAAGCTGCAGCGGCTTTCCCATACCGGGTAGCTGTTTAAACTCGCCATCTTTTATCGCTTGTTTTATTTTATCTTCCGACAGAATCGTAAAAAGATCCATTTTTATCCCTCCCCCTAAAAATCCTTCTTTTAATTAGGTTATACAATCCGCTTCATTATTCCTTCTTAAAATATGGCTCTTTTCGTAAACTTTGTTGCTATTAGACTATATATGTTTGAAACCATTAGTGGATTGCAGCGGATAAACTTAACTCCTGCGGGAAAATAGAGGGAAATGGGAGACCCCGGAGGCAAAGCCGAGGAGGATCCCACCCTCCCAGCGGAAAGCAAGTCCCTCTCGCTGCAAGGAACGGACAACATTAATAATTCATGCCTAAAATATAGTTGTTTCATGACAAAAAATCAAACAAATGTTCTACATCCAGGCTGTGCAGCATACAATTTAGAATCACAAGTAAAATGGAGGCATCCAAATGAGCGATTCAAAAACATTTCAGATTCCTGAAGAAATGGTTGCACGATATGCTTCATTAAATGAGAAGGCGAAGAAAATTGAAGAGGAACTTGCAGAGATGAAAAAAATCTTCAATTCCTTTTTCGATCATACGCACGGAAAACTCTGCAAAGGTGAAGAAAGAATCGGTGAATACAAGATTCAAAGGCAAATCCGGCACTCAGAGCAATATCACCCCGAGAAAACAGTCAAGGTATTAGAAGATTTAAACTTAACGGACTGTATTATTTCAGTAAAACAACCTGATAAGCAAAAACTTGATGCTGCCCTCACACTTGGCATGCTTTCTAAAGAAGAATTAGAAGACTGTCTGATCCGAAAAAGTTCTCAGGCAATTGTGGTTAAGCATATTAAATAAACACTAAGGAAAAAGTCTGATTTATATAATAATCAGACTTTTTTTCGTCCGTTTTTCCCATTTTTTTTTATGTTTGGTTTAGGTTTAAAAAGATAAGGTTATTTAATGGTGAGTCATTTATTCTAGAAAACTATTATTTTATATATAAGGAGGAAAACATATATGGGAGGAATTTGGTTTACGCTCTTATCCTGTGCATTTTTCATGGGTCTTGTTGCCTGGATTTCCTATTTGAAAACAAAAGGCGGAAACGAAGATTCAAAAGGCTATTTTCTTGCAGGGAGAGGATTAACTGGAGGCTTTATTGCCGGGTCGCTGCTGCTGACAAATTTATCTGCTGAACAGCTTGTCGGTTTAAATGGACAAGCCTACCGGACGAATCTGTCGAATATGGCATGGGAAGTTACATCTGCTTTTGCCATTGTTGTCATGGCTCTCTATCTGCTTCCAAAGTATCTTGGAGGAAGCTTTACAACGCTTCCTGAATTTTTAAGCAAGCGGTTTGATGAAGGCGTAAGAAGATATACGGTCATTTTATTTATGCTTGGCTACATACTGGTAACGATTCCATCTATGCTCTACTCAGGGGCGTTAGCGGTTCTGCAAATGTTTGATGTCCCTGATTTGTTTGGCATCTCCTATATTCAGTCGATCTGGCTGGTCATTTGGATCATCGGCATAATCGGGGCTGTATATGCGATTTTCGGCGGCTTAAAAGCGGTTGCTGTATCTGACACGCTTAATGGTATTGGGCTGCTTATCATCGGTATTTTAGTTCCTGTTTTAGGATTTATCGCTCTTGGAAACGGAAATATGCTTGATGGCATGAAAGAAATCACGACATCCAATCCAGAAAAGCTTAACGCCATCGGCTCAAAAGAAGATTCTGTCCCCTTCGGAACGATCTTCACAGGCATGATTTTCGCAAACTTATTTTACTGGGCTTCCAATCAATATGTCATCCAGCGCACACTTGGCGCCAAAAATCTTGCTGAAGGACAAAAAGGCGTTATCTTATCAGGATTTTATAAACTTTTAATTCCTGTTTTTATGATGATTCCAGGAATTATTGTCTTTCATCAGTACGGAGACAGCCTGAAATCCGTTGATCTTGCCTATCCTACATTGATTGCAGATGTTTTGCCCGCATACTTATCAGGTTTTTTCCTCGCCGTATTGCTCGGTGCGGTTTTCAGTTCATTTAATTCGCTGTTGAACAGTGCTGCCACGATGTTTGCCCTTGATATTTATAAAGTGCAATTCAACCCTGAGGCTGACGATAAAAAACTTATCAGTGTCAGCAAATTGTTCGGTACGCTGCTTGCAGTTGTTGCGTTATTTGTTTCTCCTCTGCTCATGTACGCACCGGATGGATCATGGGATTTAATCCGAAAGTTCACCGGCTTTTTCAATATCCCGATTATTACAATTGTCCTTGTCGGTCTTTTATCCAAATTTGTTCCTGCTGCTGCAGCTAAAATCGTGATTATTTTTCACGTCATTACTTACTACATGCTTGTATGGGGCACAAACCACCTCTTTGGATTTACGGTCGATATTCACTTCATTCACATCTATGCGATTCTTTTCTTTATCGAAGTGTTTATGATGCTTATTATCGGAATGATTAAACCCAGAGAGGAAGCTTATATTTATAAAACCGAAGCTTCAGTTAATATGATGCCATGGAAATATACAATTCCAACATCTATTATTCTATTATCTCTGGTTTGCGCAACTTACATCGTCTTTTCGCCTATAGGCCTCGCTTATGCGAAGGGAATTGTATCACCTGTATTCTGGCCCGCTTTACTTGCACTCTTCGTAGTGACAGCTATTCTGGTGGCGGCTTCACTCAAACACTGGAACAGAAAATATGAAGATTACCTGACTAAAGAACATACTAGAAAAACATTTAAATTAAGACGTCCAAATCGTCTATCAAATAAGCTGAATCCTGTCTATATAAAATACAAACTTAAGACTTTTTCTCCATAGCTGAAGAAAGTTCAACAATTGCATCAAAAAATAAAAGGATCCGCCTCCTAATGTGGAGGCGGATCCTTTTATTTATACATGGCGCCGAAAATCTGATAGTAGGATTTAAATACCGGCGGATCAAACTCTACCAGGTATGGACCTTCGCCTTTTTTCGCAAGCATTTGCTCTACAATGCCTGCTCCGGATGCTTCTGTAAAGGTGAGCTGAAAGGATTTAAGCTTGATAGTGTAGCTTCTCGCTCTCCACTCATCATTTACCCTTTCCTCTCCCCTTGGAAGATCAAAATATTTTCTCCATTTGGTAACGGCGGAGTTTAAATCTTTTACGATATAGTGCACGTTTGAAATGGATACGTTAAGGTTCCTATCCGCCAAAACCCCGTTCTTATGTAAGTCTTGCTTTCGTTCATCATCTGTCTGTTTCCATTGAATAAAAAAAGGCAGCGGACAGTCTTCATCGCTTTGCTGAATAAAAAGCATTTTCCATTCCAGCAAGCTGCCGTCTTCTCTTTTTCTGCTGGCTTCAATGACTTCACCTGTTTCAAGCCCTTTTTCATTAAGTTCTTCTTTTACCGCCTCAATTTGTTCTGTCCGAATCGCTATCTGGCCCAACCCCTCAGCAGGCTGCTTTAACAGGCGGTGAATCAGCGGATTGTTAGTTCCGTTAGCTTTTTTACGGTCTTCGACAGCAAGAAACTCCAAATAAGCAAGATCACTGAAATAACATAAACTGTTGTGAGATCCCCAGTTTTCATGTCGGCCTCCCATAACAGCCTGTAAATCCTGTTTGATGAAAAGATTTGCGGATTCCAGAGGATGCCTGTCTACAAAATGCACGATGTGATCAAGTTTAAATTCCATAGATTCACTCCTTTTCTTCACGATATCTCTATTATTCTATAAGATGTGCAAAGCGGTCTTTCATTAAAAACTATCATCTCTTCCATGTATTCACAAGCATGAATACGCTGCTCTTCTATTCAGCTGAGGGGCATCATAGAGAAGGTGTGATTAGAAAAAAATGATGGTGCTTTCTGCTGTTGTATTTGAGTCCGTGTGCTTTTCCCCGTATTCTAAAGTCTTTTTTCAAAAGACGATCTCCAGCTGTCTGATAATGCTTTTACTTCAAGAATTCTCATTATTGCCTCTTTATTTTGTTTATCGTGGTATTTTATTTGATTGGCAGCGGCAATCGAAACACCGTTTGCATGTGGTTCAAGCAGCTTTAAACAATCTTCCTTGCTGACTCTGCCTTCTTTTAATACACGCAAATAAAAGCCGGTGAACTTCGTATTCTGAATTTGCACGGGCAGATCCTTAACCTCATGTCTCATCGCAAGCTTAAAGCACGGCTGTCGCGGCTGGCTTACTTCTACTATCGCTTCACCAAATTGAAAGACATCTCCAATGCAGACATTTTCTTCAGTCAGTCCCCTGATTGTGAGATTTTCTCCGAAAGCTCCCGGCTCTAATTGCACACCAAGGGCATCTTCCCAATAAGAATAGTGATCAAATGAATACACGCAAACGGCTTTATCTTCTCCTCCATGATGAACGAGATCTGCCTGTCCGTCTCCTTCTACATTCGTTTTTGACAGAAAAAGCTGATGATCCACAGACTCCTTATAGATTCCCGTTTCAATCTCCCGTCCGTTATACAAAACCATCCTTGGCAGACCAACATTCAGTGCTTCCAGTGCAAATTTTATGTTTTTCACCTTTTCCCCACCCTGTCTTTATCTTCATATTATTATTCTCCCACAAAACCGGTTCAGGCACATTTAAAAGTTTTACCCGCTGCACCTTTCGGGAATATTACTTGAGTACTCAGATAGGAGGAATAAAAATGAATACCTATATAAAACAATTTATTAACGGCGAATGGATAAATGGATCCAGCGATAAAACAATTAAAAATACAAATCCGTATAATGGCGATTTGATAAATGAATTTAACTCTGCAGATGAAGGAGACCTTGACCGCGCTTATCTGGCAGCGGAGCAGGCTCAAAAAGAGTGGGCTGCCGCGCTGCCGCAGGAAAAACAGACAGTTCTGGACAAGGTAGCTTTGGCGTTAACAGAGCGGAAAGAAGAAATCATTGATATGCTCGTTCATGAATCTGGAAGCACTAAAGTGAAGGCTGAAATCGAATGGGCTGCTTCCCTTCGCATTGTTAAAGAAGCAAGCACTTTTCCTTACCGTATGGAAGGAAAAATACTGCCTTCTAGTATTCCGGGAAAAGAAAATAGAGTCTACCGTACGGCAAAAGGTGTCATTGGAGTCATCGGACCATGGAACTTCCCTCTGCACCTGGCAATGCGCTCCGTTGCACCCGCTCTTGCTGCCGGGAATACAGTTGTGATTAAGCCCGCATCAGAAACACCGATTACATCCGGATTTTTAATCGGCGAACTTTTTGAAAAGGCCGGTGCCCCTAAAGGTACGGTAAATGTAGTGGCAGGCAGAGGCTCTGAGATTGGTGATGCTTTCATCGAGCATAGGGTACCTAAATTAATCTCATTTACCGGTTCAACAGAGGTTGGCCGACACATCGGCGAGCTTGCAGGAAAGCATTTGAAGGATACAGCTTTAGAGCTCGGCGGAAACAATGTCATGGTCGTTCTTGCAGATGCCGATCTTGAAAAGGCGGCCGAATCCGCAGCTTTTGGAAAATTCCTGCATCAGGGTCAGATTTGTATGGCGCTTAACCGCATTATCGTGGAAGAAAGCGTTCATGATGAATTCGTCGAACTTTTCAAAGAAAAAGTCAGCATGCTGCAGTCAGGCAATCCATCCGATGCAAAAACAGCTGTCGGACCGCTGATTAATCACGATCAAATAGAGAGGATCCAAAAAGACCTTGAAGAGAGTCTTAAATCTGGTGCTGAAAAGATTTATGGAGGAGAAATTGACGGCAATGTGATGCATCCAATCATCCTGACAAACGTCACAAACGACATGCCGATTGCAAAAAATGAAATCTTCGGTCCTGTCGCTCCTATTCTTAAAGCGAAAGATGTAGCAGAAGCCATCAAACTTGCGAACGGATCTCCTTATGGTCTGAGCGGCTCTGTTTTCACAAAGGATCTTCACCGCGGCGCGGCTGTTGCCAAGCAAATTGAAACAGGCATGATTCACGTCAATGATCAATCAGTCAACGATGAAGCACACGTTGCCTTCGGAGGAGAAAAAGACTCAGGCCTCGGACGTTTTGGCGGGGAATGGGCGCTTGATAAATTTACAACGGTCAAATGGATCGGTGTACAGGAAAAAGACAGAAGCTACCCTTTCTTTGATTAACAGACACTCCTATTTATGGTACATTCAAAATTTATTCAGCGAAGCATCTCACAGCAGCTGTACCTATAAATCATGAAAAAGAGCATCCAAATTGGATGCTCTTTTTCATACTTTATTTCACCCCCGCAGGCACAACCTTCTGACTGATAGCGTAGATCAATTCAGGCGGCATTGGAAAAGATACAGCTGCCGGGTCCAGGGCCACAGCCGGAATGACTTTCTCTAAATCCCCCTCTGAAATGCTGTAGTCTGAAAAGTCAGCAGGAAGTCCCGCTTTATGCTGAAGCAGCTTGATTTTATCGATGACTTTATTTAAAACAGTTTGTGCCTCTTCGTTCTTAGCTTCTACATTCAGTGCTTCAGCCAGCTGATGTATTTTTGGCAAATACAATGAGGGTATTCCCTCCATAACAGCAGGCAAAAAGACGGCATTTGCGAGTCCATGCGGAATGCGGAACATCGCGCCATAGGCATGGGCGAAATTATGAACGGGTATTGCATTCAGAGCAAAGCTGAACGCTGTGATTCCCATTAAACTTGCATGAAGCATGTCCATTCTTCCTTGAAGGTTCCCCCCGTCTGCAACAACACTCAGCAGATTCTTTTCAATTAGACGAATAGCGTGCAGCGCATAAGCATCTGTCAGCGCAGTTGCATTTGGCGATGCGAAAGCCTCAATCGCATGTGTGAGAGCGTCAAAACCTGTAAAGGCCGTAATATTTGATGGCAATCCTACTGTCAGGTCAGGATCAAGGACTGCGATATCTGCACTGATAAATGGATGGATGATGTTTGTCTTCAGTTTTAATTCTTCATTGTAGATGACCGCAATCGGAGAAACTTCAGATCCCGTGCCTGCTGTTGTCGGTATCGCAATATGCGGAATCGGAATGTGGGCTGCTTCCGGAAAAGATTCCATTAAAAATCCGCCGGGAATGGCGTCATTGATATTCGTCAGCCCTTTGTGGAGACAGTACTTTACGCCTTTAACGGTATCCAGGACACTTCCGCCGCCAACTGCAAGCAGTGCATCTGCACCAACTTCCCTTGCATAGCGGACAGCATCGTTTACACAGCTGCTTTCTGCATCCTGTTTTATATCAAGATAAATACCTGCAAGTTCAGGCCCAGTACCATGTGCGGTTAATTCAAAGATCTGTGCCGTCTTTTCGACAACACCGGCTTTTTCAAGACCGCGATCACTGAAAAGAACCACTCTTTTTGCACCAAGACCTCTGAACAGATCAGGCACCATTGCTCTTGTATTCGATCCGCTGTAGATGCCGGAGCGCAGCATGAACTGTGAAAATGTTGTTGTCAGCATCCGTCTTCACCTCTATCCGTTTGGTTTTGTTCAGAAAACAAAATACCGTACCAGTTTCGTTTATGAAGATCCGATACCATCGATGTGTGAACATGTTTTACTTGTGTATAAGCATCAAGGGAATGCTTCCCCATTTCTCGTCCGATTCCGCTTTGCTTATAGCCTCCAAATGGGGCATCATTTCGGAGCATGTGCCAGTCATTGATCCAGACAACTCCTGCCTGTAGCTTTCTTGCAGCAGCGTATGCTTTGTTGACATCCCTTGTCCAGACACCTGCTGCCAATCCATAGATTGTGTCATTTGCGAGTCTGATTGCTTCTTCTTCATCCGAATATTTGATAATAGATAAAACAGGTCCAAAGATTTCTTCTTGAGCAATTTTCATTTCGTTTGTCACGTTTGTGAAAATTGTCGGTTCAATGAATGATCCCCCCTCACATCCAGGGACAGACACTTCTTTTCCTCCGCATACGAGTGTGGCTCCTTCTTTTAAACCAGACTGAATGTAGGCAAGAATCGAATCTTTTTGCTTTTTAGAAATAATAGGACCCACATCTGTAGATGTTTCAAGCGGGTTTCCAAGCTTCAATTTCTTTGTCAGAGCAAGCAGCCCTTCTACAATTTCATCATGCATGCTCTCTGGCACAAACAAGCGGGTTCCTGATTCGCACAGCTGCCCTGAGTGCAGAAAAACTCCGAATAAACTTCCTGGTAAAGCAAGAGAAAGATCGGCATCTTCAAAAATAATGTTCGGTGATTTCCCTCCAAGCTCAAGTGTTGTGTTTTTAACCGTTTCAGCGGCAAGCTTCATAATACTGCGGCCAACTTCAGTTGATCCGGTAAACGCCACTTTATCGACTTTGGGATGACGGACAAGTGCTTCGCCGGTCTCTGCTCCAGGTCCAGATACGGCATTGATAACTCCAGGCGGAACAACTTTCGAAATAATCTCTGCAAGTTTTAATGTAGATAACGGTGTATAGCTTGCTGGCTTAATGACCAAAGTATTTCCCATTGCAAGTGCAGGAGCTATTTTCCATGCGGCAATCAGCATCGGCATATTCCACGGTGTAATTGCCGCACAAACTCCGATTGGTTCTCTCCAGATGAAATTATGGGCTGGGCCTGGAAACGGCGGATTTGGCAGCGTTTCAGAGTATGGATAATCCAGCACGAATTTGCCGAACGTCTGAAATAGGTCGGCCATTTGCAGAATATCGTTCGACGTAATGCGTCTGATTGTTCCTCCAGAACTGATGCACTCTAAAAACGCGAGCTCTTCCGCATGCTGAATGATCTGATGCGCAATTGCATTCATCACCTTTGAGCGCTCTTTCGGCTTCATGCTTTTCCATTCTGTATGATCAAATGCGTGCCTTGCAGCAAGTACCGCTTTGTCCACATCTTCTTTCGTTCCCTTAGCAGCCTTGGCTGCGAGTTCTCCTGTTGCAGGATTGAATATATCGAATGTTTCTCCAGAAACCGGCTCTTCCCACTTCCCGTTAATAAACAGCGGCAAGGTCAGGACATCTACATTTACACTCATGTTTCTTCCTCCTCTATCATTCGATTAAACAACGCCAGCCTCGTATTCTGTCATTCGGTAAATCTCTTCCATTCTCTTTCCCCGCGCCCTTGCAAGAATATCCATGCGTACAGAGAGCTGTCTCATTGTGAAGGACATTGTTTCATCAATGGTATGGCCGAATGCATTTTGTTCACCTTCTATGCCTTCTTGATTCAGTTTGATTGCATATGGAGTCAGCTGTTTCATCTTTTCTGAAACGAGATCATAAATATGATCATGCTCGCAGATCAGGCGCTGCAGAAGGAAGGTGCCGTAGCCGATATGCCTTGATTCATCCTTTTTCAAAAGCCCTACTCCTTTTAACAGCCCCGGCATTATGCCTGCTTCCTCAAGAGATCTGTAAAAAGAGAAATAACCTGTTTCAGCGAGAACTCCTTCCACAAACATGTTGTAGACAGTGGATGCTTCAGCTATCGCTTCAGGGGATTGATCATGGATGAGACGGGCCATCGTCTCAGGCAGCAGCTCATAAAAGATCGTTTTATAAGTGTCGGTGTGGTAGATTGAGAGATCGCCTGTTTCGCCGATGGCATTAAGAGTCAACCGAAAAAACTCGGTATGCTTTGCTTCTTCAAACAGAAACGTTGTCAAATACATTTCTTCTTCAAGACGCCCTTCTTTTGCAATGGCCATCATAAGCGGCAGCAAATCAAGCGTTACTGCTTCCTCTCCTGCCTGAAATTGCGAGATGAGGCGAAGAACTTCGTTTCTCTGCGCGTCGCCTAGACTCTTCCAATCTTTTGTATCTTGTGTAAAATCAATATCTGACGGATTCCAAATCCCAAATCGCTTCGCCTTCTGAAAAAGCCTGTACGGCAGTAACTCTTCATTAATACCTCTGCTGCTTGTTGTAATGATTTCGCGCTTGTTCATCGTTACCTCCTGATTGAATTTTTTTAAAATGTGATGCTCTTATATTTGTAAGTGCTTACATTTTTATTTTACAATGAGAGATGAAGGTGAAATAGTACTGAAAAGGTAGGGGAGGAAATTGTCGAATGCTAGATGCTAGAGTAAAAGAATATATTCATGAAGCAGCACAAATACACGATTTCGCGAAAAGGACCGAGAGAATGGTCCTCGGCTGTGTACAGTTTTTCCCTTTCAAACGAGCGGCAATTTTTACATACTCATCCTTCAGTTATGTAGGAGAAGGCTTAATTCAGGCAGACAAAGAAAAAATCACATCCATGCACTGGATAAAAGAAGATGTCCGCTACATCCCGCCAGTATACAATGCCCTTAAGAATAATCAGCTACAGCTCATCGACCTCACAGAAAGCGACATTCCCTTTCCAGAAAAATACATCGTCCAATTTAAACTGTCCACCCTTGCCATCATTCCAATCAGCCGTTCCAATAATGTGATAGGCTGCGTTCTTGCCGACCAATATACAGGCAAGAGGCAATCTATAAGAAGTCATGTAGAGCAGCTGTCTTATTACTTCCAGGAATTTATCTCGCAAAATTCTAATCGTGTTCTAAGCAAACGGGAAACCGAAGTCCTACAGCATCTTGCAAATGGCTATTGCATGAAAGAAATGGCTGAACACATGAAAATCAGCGAATTTACTGTGCGTGATTATCTAAGTTCGGTGATTCGGAAATTAGGGGTGAAGCACCGCGCTGAGGCTGTTGCAGTAGGACTCAGGAAAGGCATTATCCATTAAAAAGCCCGCTGCCTTTTCTTTGCGCGGGCTCTAAATTCATCTGTCCTTTGATGGCAAGTGAAATCGCTTAACTCAAAGGGGCTGCTTCCGCTTTTCTTAGATTAGCGGTCTTCTCATGCATTCTTCTGTTTCAAAGCCAAACTGTCTGTAAAGATCATGAGCATCCTTGGTGGCAAGGCCCATTTTCGTCTTTTTGATCACGGGATGGCTGATGATGCATTCCACTAAGAACTTCCCAAGCCCGCGTCCTCTGAATTCCTGGTCGATGATGACATCCATGATCCATGAAAAGACTGCCTGATCTGTTATGACTCTGGCAAATCCGATTTGTCTGCCATTCTGATCGTACACTCCGAAGCACAAAGAGTGCTGAATGCTCTCTTCTATCGCTTTTCTAGAGCGGCCTTTTGCCCAGTATGACTCACTGATCCAAGAATCAATCTTTTCAATTTGCAGCAAGGTTTGATCGTCTGACACGAGGTATTCGTTTTTCTGCCATTCCATCTGCAGCAGCTCCTCTTTATCTTTTACTTTGATTATAATAGGTAACCAACGGGAAAAGAGACATTAGGAGGCGATTTCATGATAAAAACGTTAAATATCGTCGCAGCTGGCCGGGTACAGGGAGTCGGTTTCCGTTTTCACACCCAGAAACTTGCCGCTTCCCATGAACTGACAGGCTGGGTGAAGAATAGAGATGACGGAACGGTTGAAATGATGGTTCAGGGAGAGGACAAGCAATTGGAAGATTTCCTGAAGGATTTGAAGGAAGGCAATCGTTTTGCTGAGGTAGACGGCATTTCAGTAAAAGGGGAGCTTCAGCCAGAGACGTTTTCTGAGTTTAAGATTGTGCATTGAATTTACAACTGAATAAAATAAGCAGACGCTCACTAAATGGACCATGAAAATGGTCTTTTTTTATTCGCACCTGGCAAAATCTTCAACCTGTTTTCAGTTTACTTTCCAAAACCGCGCTAATACTTACCAAAAAGCCCTTTTTACATGCGGAAATCAATTAAATACTTTCCAAAATGACTTAAACACTTTCTTTTTTCCAATCTCCTCCTAATTACCATAAAAAAACAAGCCCCCTCAAGAGCTTGTCCTAATAAGCACGATCCTGATAAAAATAGTTCGGCTTGATGATTTTATTTTCATACTGCTTATGAAAAATATGAGTTGTCGCCGGGGACACTGGCGGAATCAGCCAAGTCCAGTCTCCGGTCACGCAGCGCCCCTCTGACACTTCATTATGTTCAAATCTCTTAAATTGCTGAGCAGCGGTGTGATGATCAACAATGCTTGCACCAGCTTCTTTATAAGAATGCAAAACAGCAATGTTGAGTTCTACAAGTGCTTTATCTTTCCAAAGTGTCGCATTGGATGAGGTGTCAAGGCCCAATAGCGAAGCGACTTTTGGAAGCATGTTATACCTGGCCTCATCCGCCAGATTCCTTGCGCCGATTTCTGTTCCCATATACCAGCCATTGAACGGAGCTGCAGGAAATGTCATCCCGCCTATTTCAAGGCTCATGTCAGAGATAATTGGAACGGCATACCATTTCGCATGGAGATCACTGAACTCCGGGTATTGAGGATGCGAGATTGGAACCTCCAGCACAATATCAGAAGGGATTTCAAACCATACCGGCTCCCGATTTACTGCCTGAATGACAAGAGGAAGCAAATCATAGTCCGTCCCTTCGCCCTTCCATCCAAGTTCTTCGCACTGCTTTGTAAAAGCGATGGATCCTGGATCACCGACAATTCCAGAATCTGTTTCATAGCCTGCATATCTAAGCAGCTGATGATTCCAGATCCGCACTGGCGCAGTTCCATCTTTCTCCGGCTTAAAAATCGTAATCAGCGGACGGATTCGTCCCTTGTTTGTAGCATATTCTATATGGGAAAACAGTGCGTCCCTGATTTCTTCTTCCGCAGCAAGCTCTCTTGCATCGACCACTCTAAGCGTGTTCCAAAATAAACGGCCAATGCACTTATTGCTGTTTCTCCAAGCCATCTTAGCCCCATGCTCAAGTTCTTCAAACGTTAATTGATACTGACCCTCATGACTCAGCAGAGACTTGATTTGCAAGAGACGGGAAACGGTTTCTTCTTCCGTTTTGCCGAGCTCATGATAGCATTGCCTGATGAATTGCTCTGCTTCAATCATATATTCAAGTTGAGTAGCCACGACAACCTCCTAAATAACAAACGTATAAGAAAAGCGCAAGCGCCCGTTTTATAAAAAAAGCCTATCCGATATCCCTACAGTATAGCATCTCTATTGAAGCATACTTTTACTACAATCAAAACTTTCATGAACTTTTCTATATGGGAAAAATATATATGAAAAGAATCGTGACTAATTCATATGCATCAAGAAATTCTAACCCTGCAAAAAAGATATTCTATAAAAATATGAAAAACTTATCATTTTTTTGTTGCAATATGAAAGCCCTTTATTTAAAATAAGGTTTATGCAAGCGATTGCACATTGTTGCACTCCTATTTGCACGAATCTATTATAAAAAATAAGTAAGCAATTCTGCCTAGTAATGAATTCGTTTACAAAAATTATATTTATTTAGGGAAAGAAGGGCAAAAGATGAAGAATTTATTATCGTTTGATTTCTGGCAAAAATTCGGAAAAGCCTTAATGGTTGTTGTAGCAGTTATGCCAGCAGCCGGTATTATGATCTCACTCGGCAAATTAATCGCCATGTCAGGTGGAGACATCACGCTCGTGCAAACGATTGCACGAGTAATGGAAGACATCGGATGGGGCATTATTACCAATCTTCACATCCTGTTTGCAGTTGCCATCGGGGGTTCCTGGGCTAAGGAACGCGCTGGCGGTGCATTCGCTGCATTAATCGCATTCGTTCTGATTAACCGTATTACAGGAGCCATTTTCGGCGTTAACTCTGCTATGCTTGCTGATCCTGAAGCTACTGTAAACTCTTTATTCGGACAAGAATTAATTGTTAAAGATTACTTTACATCTGTTTTAGGTGCTCCTGCATTAAACATGGGAGTATTTGTAGGGATTATTGCAGGTTTCCTTGGTGCAAACCTGTTCAACAAATATTACAACTACAACAAACTGCCAGAATCACTTTCGTTCTTTAACGGCAAGCGCTTTGTGCCTTTCGCAGTAATCGGCGGATCTGTTGTAACAGCTGTTGTTTTATCACTCATCTGGCCATTTATTCAAGGTCTGTTAAACGACTTCGGTCAATGGATTGCTACTTCACGCAACACAGCTCCAGTTGTTGCGCCATTTATCTTCGGTGCCCTTGAGCGTCTGCTTCTTCCGTTCGGTCTGCATCATATGCTGACAGTGCCGATGAACTATACCTCTCTTGGCGGAACTTACGAAATCTTAACTGGCGGAAGCGCCGGTTCAACAGTTTCAGGTCAGGATCCTTTATGGCTTGCATGGATTGCTGACTTAAATAACTTCCTTGCTGCAGGAGATACTGCAAGCTATAACCAATTGTTAAACGACGTTACTCCAGCACGTTTTAAAGTTGGACAAATGATTCTTTCTACAGCATCACTTATCGGTATTGCTTATGCTATGTACCGAAATGTTGACAAAGAAAAACGCACGAAATACAAATCAATGTTCTTATCTGCAGGTCTTGCAGTATTTTTAACAGGTGTAACTGAGCCTATCGAATTCATGTTCATGTTTGCTGCTCCACTCCTGTATATTGTGTACGCTATTACAACAGGTCTTGCTTTTGCAATTGTTGATATTATCGACATCCGTGTTCACTCATTTGGTTTCATAGAGCTATTAACCCGTACTCCAATGATCATCAAAGCTGGTTTATGGATGGATATTGTGAACTTTGTTCTAGCATGTTTAGTATTCTTCGGCCTTAACTTTGGAATCGCTAACTTCATGATCAAACGATTCAACTTCCCAACTCCGGGACGCAACGGAAACTACATCGATTCTGAAGAGCCTGCCGCTAAAGGGACTTCTGCAGTAAACAGCGATTCACAAGCTTCTGCTATCATTACTTTGCTTGGCGGATCTGGTAATATTGAAGATGTAGATGCATGTATGACACGCCTTCGTGTGACAGTAAAAGATTCAGGCAAAGTTGCAGGCGAGGCGAAATGGAAAGAAAATGGCGCTCTCGGCTTAATCATTAAAGACAAAGGTGTACAAGCAATCTACGGACCGAAAGCAGATGTTTTAAAATCTGATATTCAAGATACGTTAGGAGCTTAACCATGAATTTATTAACGCTTAATTGTCACTCTTGGCAAGAAGAAAACCAGATGGAGAAAATCAAAACGCTGGCTAAAACGATCCAGGAAAGATCATTTGATGTGATTGCCCTTCAGGAAGTCAGCCAGCTTGAAGATGAAGTTATCGTCTATGATCAAGTTAAAAAGAACAATTATGCGTTAGTTCTTCTCGATGAATTAAAACAGCTTGGGGTAACCGATTACGAGTTTGTCTGGGGTTTTGCCCATATCGGATATCCCGGGTATGAAGAGGGTCTTGCGATTCTGACCAAACATCCTATAGTGGATTCAGAGGTCTTCTGCGTGACAAAAGGACAAGATGCCTCTTACTGGAAAACACGCTCGATCGTGCGTGCGACCATCAAATACAATGAGAAATTGGTCTCCTTCTACTCATGTCATCTCGGCTGGTGGCATGACGAAGAGGAGCCGTGCAAATTCCAGCTTGATTCTCTTCTTCAAAAGCTCGACCGGTCTCATCCGTTCTTCTTAATGGGTGACTTCAATAACAGCGCTGAAATAAGGGATGAAGGATATGATTACCTTCTTTCAAGCGGTTTATATGATACGTATACACTGGCTGAAGAGAAAGATTCAGGCATAACTGTCAAAGGCAAAATTGCCGGCTGGGATGAAAATAAACTGGATTTGCGCATTGATTTGATTCTGTCAAGTGATGAGGTTAAAGTGCAGTCATCAAAGGTTATTTTCAACGGTGAACATAAACCTGTCGTTTCAGATCATTATGGTGTGGAGACAGAGCTTAGCATGTAAATGAAGGCTGCTTCTTATAAAGAGGCAGCTTTTTTTGCATTTTGTCATCTTTTCTTCTTTCTTTTACGTTTATCCTATATGGCTCACGGGGAAATTAAGAAGGTTATAGGGAGGTCAACTATGAAAGATTTGCTACGAAGAATTCACCAGCACGAATTAAACGACTTATCAGCAGTTATTGCCTATTATTTATTATTGTCCCTTTTTCCGCTGCTGATTTTTTTAATCGCCATGTTCCCTTACTTCTCACTCGATGTCACACCGCTTTTAACGTGGATTAATCACTACGTGCCTTCTGAAACGGCTGAGCTGCTTACAGAACAGATCAGAAGTCTGTTTGGGGAAACAAACAGCTACATCCTTGCATTTGGCCTGATCGCAGCGCTCTGGTCTGCAAGCAACGCAACTCATATTTTAATCAGGGCTTTCAACCGGGCGCTTGAGATTAAAGAAACCCGTGCTTACATCAAAGTCCGCATAGATGCTCTGCTTTTGGCAGCAGGACTTATTATTACGATTACAATCGCCCTGCTTCTTCCAGTATTCGGAAAAGTCATCATTGACACCTTGACACGCTATGCACCTTTTCTTGAAAATATGAATCCGCTGCTGAATCAGGCAAGATGGTTTATTTCATTTTTCATGATTAATTTAGTTTTGCTCGCTCTGTATTATTTTGCGCCAAATGAAAAGCTTGGCTTTTTTGATATCTATTTCGGGTCCCTCTTAGCAACATCCCTCTGGAGCATCAGCTCTTACGGATTTTCTTTTTACGTTGATAATTTCAAAGCCTTCAACGCTGCATATGGAAGTTTGGGAGGCATTATTATTTTGCTCATATGGCTCTATTTCACCGCTTTCTCCATTCTGCTTGGCGGAGAAATAAATGCCATGCGCGTCTGCCGAAGAAAGAAGAAGTTCTGTCCGGATTGATTTTCTCCTTAATGTACCAGTTTGATATTTATGGAAGCGGGTATTTTCACAGTAAGAAAACGAAAGAGAGGAGAAAAGAGATCTCATGTTAGATTTCATCATAAATCTGCTGCGGGAGTTTGGAATATGGGGTCTTATGGCGGGCCTTGCGATTGAAGCTTCATCCCTGCCTTTTCCAGGTTCACTTATAACCCTTGCATATGGCTATTTACTGGATTTATCGATTCTCCAATTAATCTGGATTGCCTTTTTAGGCAGTGCGGTTTACACGGTATTCAGTTTTATTCCTTATTGGATTGGATATAAATTAGAGCATAAAATGAAAAAGAAGCTGACCAAAAAGAAAAAAACATTCGAGAAAACACAGCGCTGGTTCAAAAAATGCGGTCTATGGAGCATTGCCATTGCGCGTCCTTTAGGAATCGGCAACTATATTTCCTACGTTTCGGGCCTTTCAAAAGTAAAGGCTTTGCCATTTGCCGGACTTACATTTTTAGGGGTATTTCCTCTGAATATCACGATGTTATGGCTAGGACAGATCGGCAATCTAAAATCAATCTCTGCTTTCATGTCAGATATGCAGACTTACATTATGATTGCTGCCGGATTAGCAATTGTCCTCTTCCTACTGTACCGTTTTGTCTACAAGAAGAAGGATTGCCCAGATCCAGCCAGTTCTTCTAGTCAAGAAATATAAAAAATCCAAGGGGATTCCCCTTGGATTATTTTTTTGCGCCAAACAAGTAAATCAGCGTCAAAATGATACATATCGACAAAGTGATTATCGTCCCGATTGGCGGTGAAGTGATTAGGATTCCAACTAGAATGGCAAGTAAAGCGATTAATGAAAACCATGATGTATATGGATAGCTTTTTACGTAAAATCCTTTTAGCTCTGCACCTTGTTTTCTGCTTTTCAAATGGGCAATTGTAAGCAAAATCCAAATAGTTAAAATCGCGTATCCGGGTACGACCATTAGATATCCAAATGTTTCCCCTTCAGCAAATACAGCCACAATGACTCCTATATATAAGAATGAAGTACTCGCAAGCAGCGCTCTGACAGGCACACGTTTAGAAGATAACTTCGAGAAAAACGCCGGTGCGTTTCCGTCCAAAGCCTGTGTGTACAGGAGACGTGATGCAGCATACATCCCGGTGTTTGCCGCGGATATCACAGCAGTCAGCAGGACAAAATTCATAAATCCTCCAATATATGGAATGCCCAGCGTGTCAAAAACCGTGACAAACGGGCTTTGCTTACCAACCTCATCCCAGGGCATCAGACTGACAATAACAAGAATCGGAAGGACGTAAAAGACCAAGATACGGATGATTACACTGCGTGCAGCTTTTGGAATCACCTTTTCCGGGTTTTCCGTTTCACCAAGCGTCATCCCGATCATTTCGGTGCCGCCGAATGAAAACATCACAACTAGCATGGAAGCAGCAATACCGGATATCCCAAATGGCAGAAATCCGCCGTGTTCTGTAAGGTTTCCAAATCCTGCAGCACTTTCTCCATTAAAGCCCGCAAAAAGCAGAACTCCTCCAAGTAAAATAAACAGGGTTAACACAGATACCTTTAAAGCAGAAAGCCAGTACTCTGTCTCTCCAAAGATGTTAACCGCAAACAAATTAATAACAGTAATCAAGATAGAAACAATCAACGACAGCAGCCATAGCGGCGTATCAGTAAACCAATATTTCAAAAAACCGGCTGCAGCTGCCATTTCTGCCGCCATAACAAGCATCCAGCTGATGAAATAAATCCATCCTGCAAAAAATCCTGCATATGGACCGAGAATTGTCTGAATCAAATCCCTTAATGTTTTCGCTTTAGGCTGCTGAACAGCCATCTCAGCCATTGCCTGCATAACAAAATATAAAATAATACCCGCTAATAAATACGATAAAATGACTCCGGGTCCAGCAAGCTCAATGGATGAACTGCTTCCCTGAAAAATACCTGCCCCAATCGCACCGCCAAGGGCGATCATCGTCACATGCCTTGCTTTAAGCCCTCTGGCTAATTCATTGCCCTTAGCCGGCTCTTCATTATTTAAACTCATGCTCGTCTCTCCTTACTCATGTTCTATGCTCTTTTGCAGTACATGTTATCTTAACAAAAAAGCAGAAACGTGAAAACTGCCTGAAATTTAGGTGTTTTTCGTCAGCTCCCAAATCTCGTTTAAAACAGGCATCTCTATTTTTTCCTCTTCCGTCACCTTATCCCAGTGAATCCCGTCCGGCTTGCTGTATGGTGTGTTCGTTTCCATCACACCGAGCTCTGTAACGATATAATCAACAGGCAAATCATATGTATCCACTTCAAACTCTTCCTCTGTCACTTGAATACTGTGAATAGTTGATATAACCGGAACATGAGGATTTCCAAGCTCCCTCATGATGGCATACTCGCGATCCGAATACCCTTCACCTTTGCCGATTCTTCTTCCATCTTTATGAACAGCGACAGATCCGGCCACAATTAAGTCAACCCCCGGCAGCTCTGATAACGGAATTTCTTTCCCGTATTCTTTCATATTCTTTATGCTGACGGCTCTGCGCTCTTCCCCATCAGGTACCCATTCTCTTTTCAGCATAATAAAACCTGCTTTTAACCTCGGCGTCGGAACGAGAAGTATTTTTCCGTCTTTTATGACACGGGCGCGAAGAGGAAGCTGCGGCGCATCAGGATTTATTTTTATGACTTCCGCTTTCTTATATACTTCAAGCTGCGCGGCATATTCTGCAGCTGCTGCTGCTCCTTTAAAATTCGGAATTCTATTTTTCAAAGGAAACGGAAATCCTCCAAGTTTCTCTTTCTCAAGCCTTTCCCATTTATCATGGCGAATTTCGTCCTTCGTTTTCATGAAATGTCCCCCTTTCGCATCAAATTTAAATGATGTGTTGAATTTTCATATCGATCATCTTCTATAAATCCCGCCTGCTTGTAAAACAGGGACGCTTCCTGAGTATCTGTTCTGAGAACCGCGACATTTAGAAAAGTGCAAGCGCCCGTTTAGCTCCGACAGACAGATAAGGATCCGCCAGTAAAGGCGTTTTTTCCTTTACTGGCGGAGCCGTTCTGGCCGAGGAGTTGGGCGATGGAGCTAGACAACGAAGCGCAAAATTTTATACCTTCTTATTTCTTAAAAAACCTTCAGCTTCCTTTAAAAGAGCTCTTAATATAAGTTCGCCCACACCTTGTCTTCTATGTTCTTTTGAAACATAAAATCTTCTTATACGTCCAGCCTTTTCATTTTGTGAATATGGATCCTGATTTATGCCTCCTATGCCTATCAGTGTTTCATTATGATATGCACCCAGAAGCAGCTCACCTGGCTTTTTAAACATATTATCCCCTGATTGATAATCAGCAGCGAGTCTTTCGAGAAAACGAAATCCATCCCGTTTACTTTCCTCTAAAAGTTTTGACAGCTCTTCAGTCATTAAAGAATCCAACCGTTTTACTGTAATCATGTTATTCCCTCTTTCTTCTTCATAAGAACATTTTAAAAGGCTCTTTCTTTGCCTTGTCCGCTGCAAGGTGATACGTTAATAAAAACGATATCAGGAGGATGAAAAAATGACGTATTCACAAAAACAAATACTGCTTGCAGATCGTCCAACAGGAAAACCAGCAGCCGGGACGTTTCAATATGCAGAAGTGCCTGTGCCTACACCAGAAGAAGGACAAGTTCTCATCCGCACTCTGTATTTATCAGTTGATCCATATATGAGAGGCCGAATGAATGAGGGCAAATCCTATGTGGCGCCTTTTCAGCTGAATGAACCGATTTCAGGCGGAGTGGTCGGTGAGGTTGTCGATTCTAAAGGCAGCAAATTAAAGCAGGGGGATATCGTCATCGGCAATCTTCCTTGGCAGGAATACGCTGTGGCAGCGGAAAAAGAGGTCCGCCAAATTGACCCTTCCATCGCACCCATTTCAGCCTACCTTGGCATCCTTGGCATGCCTGGGTTAACAGCGTATTTTGGTCTGCTTGATATCGGCAAACCGAAAGAAGGCGAAACAGTCGTTGTTTCAGGTGCTGCAGGAGCAGTTGGTTCTGCAGTTGGCCAAATCGCTAAAATTAAAGGTGCACGAGTTGTCGGCATTGCGGGTTCAGATGAAAAAATCAAGTATTTGATTGATGAACTTGGATTTGATGCCGCCATTAATTATAAAACAGAAGATGTAGGAAAAGCACTTGAAGAAGCATGCCCAAATGGTGTGGATGTCTATTATGACAATGTAGGCGGAGAAATTTCTGAAGCTGTTCATAAACAACTGAATAAATTTGCGCGAATTCCAGTCTGCGGTGCAATTTCAACTTATAATTCAGACGGCACTGACCTAGGTCCCCGCATTGAAACAACATTGATTAAATCAAGCGTCCTCATGCAGGGATTCGTAGTCGGCGATTTCTCTTCCCGCTTCAGTGAAGGCGCAAGAGAACTTGCAGGCTGGCTGCAGGAAGGCAAACTGAAATACGAAGAGACCATCGTAGAAGGCTTTGAAAATATCCCACAGGCATTCCTTGGCTTGTTTGAAGGAACGAATCTTGGTAAGCAGCTTGTTAAAATAGCTGAACCAGCTGTAAAATAATCCCCCTTATTACGAAAAGTCGACCGATAATGGTCGACTTTTTTAACATTGAATCCACTCACACGGAACATCCCAATCTGCCGGAAGGTCAGCATTGGAAATGATTTTATCCACGTTTTCAATTGACACCATTTTATAGTTGGCCCGTGAACCAATTTTAGAGTGATCAGCTAAAACATAAACCTCTTTTGCATTTTGAATGATTATCTTTGAAAGAACGGCCTTTTCAAGATCATAGCAAGTTATGCCGTCATCAGCCGAGATTCCATCTATTGCAATGAAAGCTTTATCTACGAAAAATTCCTTTGCCATCTGCTCTGCCAGCGCCCCGGAGGAACGGTAATGCTTGCTTCTTACGCTTCCGCCGATAAAAATAACTTCTCCATCAAATTGATTTTTGTTCGAGTAAGAAATCAAAAGCGATGCGACCGGAAAGGAGTTGGTTATGACCGTCACTTTCGGACAATCGCATAATGGCTTCACCATCTGCAAGGTTGTACTTCCCTCGTCGATAAAAATTACGTCATTTTTCTTAATAGAAGACACTGCTTTGTTTGCAATGCACTGCTTTTCTTCAATTCTTATGATTTCCCGTTCAAAAAGTGCCGGTTCTTCCTTTGTTTCAGAAATTTTCACGGCGCCTCCATACACTTTTTTCAGTTTTTTTTCAGTTTCAAGCTCTTCTAAGTAACGCCTGATGGTTTCAGTTGATACGTCAAAATCCTTTGCAAGATCATTGACCTTCACTTTTCCTTGTTTTTCTATTAGCTCCGCAATGACCCGTTTTCTTTCTTCTGCTAATAAAGACATTCCTCAGACTCCTATATTAACGATTATTTTCATCCAATTTATTGATCTCTTCATGGATAAATATACCACGCTTTTCTAATTGATTAAATATTTTCACTGGATCAGCAAATGCATCCTCCGGAATCACAATTCCTTTTTTCTTAACCTCGCCTTTTGCTATCAATTCTGCTGCAATGGCAAATGGAATGGCTACGTTGCGGGTATAGGCTCTTAATCCTTCCCAGCCTTGAACAGTGCCATCTGAAGAAGGGTGCGTATGAATCAGGATGTGTTCCACTCTTTCGCCATCTTTCGTGCCAATGACCTGGATATGAAGAGCATAGCCATAGAGTTCAGTTTCTGATCCTTCTTTTGATTGATATAAATACTCAGAAATACAATCCATAATTCCTGTTTCTGTACCGTTCATGATGAATTTATCATTCCGCAAAATACCATAATCATATAATGCCCGCACTAGCTGCATATTTTGCTGCGGCCACGTTCCCCGAACTTCGATTAACTGAACGTCTTTATGCTTTAAGGCTTGAGCAAGTGTTCTCGTTTCTGAGTGTGGAATAATATACTGCACACCTTTTCCATATGGCTGCGGAAGCTCAATCTCCATTGGTCTCGCAAACGGAGGCACTTGGATGAACTCACCATCCTCAAAAACGACCCGTGATGGAAGATTAGGATCATATTCATAGGATGTTGTTTCTGCTATCGAACGAGAAAACGCAATCGGGCGGAAAGAACCGTGGCTGACTCTTACAGACTCTATTGTATCGAGCTGATTTGCAGCATGCATAGCCATCATTTGAGTCAGGCCAGGCGTCATGCCAAAACCGGGGAGACACGTTTTTTCATTGCTCTGAAATAATTCGTGCTGAGAATCCTCTTCGCCAAAACCGTTTAAATTAATGCCATGGCAGCAAGCCTCTGCGATGCAAGCTGTTGATTTTCCGTTCAGCGTTATGGCAGTGCCATCCATTACAATATCATAACCCCGAATTTTGGAGACTGTATCCTCATGATCAAACACGTTCACTTTGACAAAATCGACTCGCGGATCATTCAGCCACTCAACAACCTTCCTGCCTTCTTCTTCATTGAAATCTGCTACTGTTATTTTTTCAAATTCGGAATGCTCCACTAAATCTAAAATCGCTTCTCTGCATATTTTCCCTGCACCGCCTAAACAAAATACTTTCATAGTTTCACAGCCTCTTCTTTTGCTGTCTCTTTAATTGCCGATAATAATCGATTGATATCTTCGGGAGAAACCTCGCCGATGTTTCCGATTCTGAAGGTGTCCAGTTTAGAAATTTTCCCGGGATAAATGACAAATCCCTTCTGCTTTAATGCTTCATAGAATCCTGCAAATGTAAATGAAGCGTCTTTAGGATACAAAAATGCCGTAATGATCGGGGACTGGTTTTCTTGATTCAGCAGTGCATCAAAATCCATTTCCTGCATACCATCGACAAGTCGGCGCTGATTTTCTTTATAGCGCTCATATCTTGCCAACACACCTCCCTCTTCTTCAAGCTCAATTAGTGCCTGAAAAAAAGCTCTGACAACATGTGTCGGTGATGTAAATCGCCATTTTCCATTATGCTTTTCCATTGTTTCAAATTGATCATATAAATCAAGGGACAGAGATCTCGCATTTCCTTTACATGCAGCAAGCTCTTCTTTTTTCGCAATGATAAATCCAAAACCAGGAACACCTTGAATGCATTTATTAGCGCTGCTTATCAAATAATCGATTTTCAAGGCGGAGACATCAATCGGAATTCCGCCAAAGCTGCTCATTGCATCAACTATCGTGATTAGTCCATACTCCTTTGCGAGACGGCATATATCTTCAATTGGATTCAGCATTCCTGTTGTCGTTTCACAATGCACGACAGCAAGATGTGTAAGATCTTTATGTGTTTCAAGCAAATCTTGTATGGATTCGATATCGAGAACGGTTTGCTCATCTGATCTATAAATGATCACTGGGATCCCAAGGATAACCGCCATGTCAGCGATTCGTTCGCCATATGCACCGTTGCATGCAACAAGGAGCTTCCCATTTTCTTTCGGGATCACACTTGTAATGACAGATTCTACGGAAAACGTTCCGCTTCCCTGCATAAGAACAGCCGTGTATTCTTCTGAACCCGGCGCTGCAAGAGCTGTTAATCTCTTTCTAATATCCTGAACGATTGTGTTATAATCTTTATCCCACGTGCACCAATCCTTCAGCATCGACTCACGGACAGTTTTTGAAGTGGATAAAGGTCCAGGTGTTAACAGCAAGTATGGATTATTCATGTTCTGTCAGCCCCTTTTCTATTTTTTCCAGTAAAGGAACAAGTTCTGCAAATTCATTCACCACATAATGCGCACCAGCTTCATAGAATCGCTCCCTGACTTCATCCATCTTTTCCTTTAACTCGTCCGGGTCTAGCCTGCTCACTTCGTCTTCTGTCAGTCCAAGCTCATTGCTTCCAAGAATCACTCCTACTGTCCGCATGCCAGCATTGATGCCTTCTTTCATGTCTGAAACGGTATCACCGACTTTTACTAGCTTGTTCATTGGATAAATGCCCATTTCGATTGCATTCATGTAGGTCATCCATGGATATGGGCGACCCGCTTTTACATCATCAGGAGTAAAAAGATAATCGGGAAAATAACCTTTTTCCTTTGCGTGAGGCGCTACAATTTTCATCATTTCTTTTGTGTATCCTGTAGTAGAGCCAATTTTCAAGCCTTGCTCCCGAAGCTTTTGTACCGTTTGAATCACACCTGGCAGAGGCGTTGTAAATTGCGGAAGAATATCAAATATAATCGTTTCAAACTCTTCGTACATTTTTTCAATATCCTGTTCAGCCGGTTCCTGACCATGAACAGTTACCCATTCTTCTTTAATGCGCGGCATTTCGCAAAGTGCCCGTATATGATCAATTTTTAATAACCCCATTGGTTTGCGTGCTTCCTCTGCTGTAATGCTCACTTCCCGATTCAGAAAAACTTCTATAAACACTTGAAGCGGTGCAAAGCAGCCATAATCTACCGTTGTTCCTGCCCAATCCAAAATGACACCTTCAATTTTCCCCATTTATAGTTCCTCCTTCAGTGATTTACGATTTTTCATCCATTTTACAATCAGTTCATAGGCAACCCTGACAAGAATGTTCGTTGCAACAATTAATATACTCATGGCAGCGGCTGAAGCTAGATTTCCGGCATCATCCATATTGACGATTGATACTGCAGCAAGTTTAAAATCTGCTGTATATAGGAATATGACTGCTGAAACTGTCACCATCGCGTTCACAAAATAATACATTGCTACTTCAAGAATGGCAGGCAGACACATTGGAACCGTCACCTTCATGAAGGTTTTATAAAACGGAACGCCCATAGACTCTGATACGAGCTCAAATTCTTTGTCCAGTTTTTTCAGTGCGGTTGTTGCGGTAATAAACGAAACAGAATAAAAGTGAACAATATTTGCAATGACAATAATGGCAATGGTTCCATACAGGAAATGAAACGGATTTGCTATCGTATATCCAAAGATTGATAGATTTTGCCTGCTGAAAAAAAAGATGTACCCGAGCCCAATGACTAGACCGGGAACGGCAAGCGGAATCAGAGATAAAAAGGTGCTCAATTTCCGGAGTCCAATCATTCCTCTGAATTTTTCAATCATATAAGCAAAAATGAACGTGAAAATCGTTCCGAAGATCGCTGTCAGGACCGCAGCAAGCAAACTATTTTTATAAGCTGTTAAGCCATCGCCCGTAAAGCTGTCAAAGGCAAAATGTTCTAACGTAAATGTCATGTTATATGGCCAGATTTTCACGCTGGCAGCAATGAAAACAGCTAAAAACAAAACGCAAACCGCTAAGGAAATGCCAGAGCAATAGAGAAATGCTAAACGGTCTCTTAGAAGATTTCGTTTTATTTGATAAGGAACTGCTTTTGAACTCGCAGCTCCTTGCTGTTTCCGCTGTGACATCTGGTCAACCGCAAAAGCGAGTAACGCCGGAAGCATGAGAACCATGCCGACAGTGGCACCCATTCCCATATTTTGCTGGCCAATGACCTGCTTATAGACATCTGTAGCAAGAACGTTATATTGGCCTCCTACTATTTTGGGAGCCCCGTAATCTGTAAAACTAAGCGTAAACACTACAAAAATAGAACTGATTAAGCCGTACTTCGCTGATGGAAGTGTAATAGTGAAAAACTTTTTTATCCCGCTTGCGCCCATAGAGTCAGCCGCATCATATAAACGCTGATCGGCACCTGATAATGCAACCATTAAAATCAGAAAGGCTTGTGGAAAGGTATAAATGGTTTCGGCCATAATGATCCCGACTGGACCATATAAATCGATCTTAAACCCAGGAATCGTTTCGAAAAAACCATTTGTAATCAATCCTTGATTGCCAAATAGATACATCAGGGCAATTCCGTGCATCATCGTAGGTGCAAATAACGGAAGCAAAGCAGAATACCGAAAGATTGCTTTTCCATATACGTTTGTCCTGGTGATTGCAAATGCATAGACAAATGCCAGACCTACTGCAAGGATTGTCGTGATGCTTGAAACAAAGACTGTGTTTTGCAGAGATTGAACTAAAATTTCCGATTGAAAGTAGCTGATAAAATTATTCAGTCCGATAAAGATGCCATCACTGTCAATAAATGCTTGGACAAACAGCGTCAATAATGGGAGTACCAATACTCCGGCAGCAGCTAATAGTGAGAAAATCAAGAGCAAACGCTGCAGCCATTCATTTAGTCCTGCTTTTTGCCGTCTTTGTCTATTAGATGAAAGCTTTGAGTGTGCAGTGGGGATTCGCATCTCCATTTAGACAACCACCTGTTCTTTGTAGGCTAACAATCGATGATCCGGCAGCGAAATCTTCAAAGATTTCCCCTTCGAAAGATCCATGCGGTGCGCCATATGAGCAGATAAATCAACAAGCAGCTTCTGATTGAACAGCTTCGATTCTTTTTCAGTAATTTTCACTTTCACCCGATAGACTGCACCTTTAAATTCAACTGCCTCAATTACTGCATTTGCTCCGTCATCATTTGTAACCAGGACATGCTCTGGGCGAATCGCCATCATTTGGTTTGTGCCAGAATTCAAGAAATTCATAGAGCCGATAAAATTAGCTACAAACGGCTGATTCGGCTGATGGTACACTTCTTGCGGAGTGCCCGCCTGCATGATTTGAGCATGATTCATGACGACAATCCGATCTGCCATTGTTAATGCTTCTTCCTGATCATGCGTAACCATTATCGTTGTGATCCCAATCTTTTCTTGAATGGCGCGAATTTCATAGCGCAGTTTTTCACGCACTTTTGCATCAAGTGCCGATAAAGGTTCATCCAGCAACAGAAAGTCCGGCTCAAGCGCAATCGCTCTGGCAAGCGAAACCCGCTGCTGCATACCGCCTGAGAGCTGTGCAGGAAATTTGTCTTTAACATGCAGAAGATCTACTAGATTCAAAGCCTCCAGTGCTTTCTCTTTCACCGCTTTTTTCGGATATTTGCGCGTTTTCAGTCCAAATTCAATATTTTGAAGAGCAGTCAGATTTGGAAATAACGCATAGGATTGGAACACGATTCCGAAGTTTCGCTTAGCTGGCGGCAATTCTGTCATATCTTTTCCATTCACATAAACACGGCCTGCATTTGGTTCTTCAAGTCCTGCAATGATGCGCAGCAGGGTTGTTTTTCCGCATCCGCTAGGACCGAGCAGACAAACAAATTCGTTTTTCCTTATGTCAAAAGACACATTGTCAAGAGCTGTAAACTGATTGAATTTTTTACTTATTCCTTCAACCTTCAGATAGGAATTCGGCATCTTTGCCCCAGCCTTTCTAAATGGATTTTGCGAGAAACTAAGTTCCCGCCCTATCCTCATTTTCTTACTCTTTTGGTTCTGCTTTTTCACCAAATTCCGCTTCCCACTTTTTAAGGATCCTATCGCGGTTTTCCGCAGCCCAATTCAGGTCATTGTCCTTGTACATTTTATCTTGTACACCATCAGGGAATCCTTCAGTCTTTTCAAACTTGTTCTCCATTGTTGAAAATCCATTTGCATCGTAATATTTCTTCATGACATCTTCTGTAATGGCCCAATCTAAGAAAGCTTTTGCAGCTTCTTCATTTTTCTTCTCATTTTTAGCAATAAGACCATTCGCTTCAACATCCCAGCCCAAACCTTCTTTAGGGAGAATCACATCTATAGGTGCACCGTCCTGTTTTTGAGTAACACCGCTGTAAACTAATGAAATTCCAATTGGATACTCGCCGGATGCAGATAACTTAGCAGGCTTTGACCCTGAATGTGTGTAAGTACCTATGTTTTCATGCAGCTTTTCCATATATTCATAGCCTTTTTCCTCGCCCATCATCTGCAGCCATGCATTGACTGTTAAATATCCTGTTCCTGATGATGCAGGGTGTGGCATAACGATTAACCCTTTGTACTCAGGCTTTGTTAAATCTTCATACGTTTTTGGGATGGGCAGGTTTTTCTTTTCAAGCTCCACTTCGTTTACAACGATTCCGGTCATAAACGCTGTGTTTCCAACCCATTTTTCAGGCTGACTGTCATCTTTATATTCCGGAAGAATTTTATCTGAGTCCTTTGGAGTATAGCCTTCAAGCATTTCCTTTCCATCCAGCGCAAGCAGACTTGAGGCAGCAAGTCCCCAAACAACATCTGCTTCAGTATCTTTTCCTTCAGCTAAAAGCTTAGCTGTAATAATTCCGGTTGAATCCCGAACAATATTCAACTCAATATTCGGGTATTTCTCCTCAAATGATTTTAAGTATTCTGGAATAAGTTCCTCTTCAATAGCTGTGTATACCGTAAGTTTACCTTCTGCGTCTTTGTTTGCTTCTCCATTCGAAGCAGCAGATCCGCAAGCAGCCAACAACGCGAAAGACATAAGTAAAACGAAAAGCTTAAGAATGTGGTTTTTCATTGTTTATCTCCCCGATTCGTATTTTTCCTTACAAGTACAATATAAAACCACAATATTAAGCGAATATTAACGTGAAGTTAAGAATTTGTTTTGTGTGATTTGTTGTTGTTTTTATTTGTTTTTAACTAAAAAAGTGTATGCTGACTTATTGGACTGTCCCTTCTTTTAGTACCTCGCTCATTCAAAAATGGCGGCACTTCGCTGAATGACGCCATTCTTTTTGCTTTGCACCGTTAAAACTGGCGGCACTTCGGTGAATGACGCCACTCTTTTTGCTTTTCAACGTTAAAACTGGCTGCACTTCGGTGAATGACGCCACTCTTTTTGCTTTTCAACGTTAAAACTGGCGGCACTTCGGCGAATGACGCCACTACTTATATTCATAGAAAAGCAGGCAGGAAAAACAGAAGTTTTTCCTGCCTGCTAGACTTTAGAGACTTATCGGGCAGCCCTTAACGTTTATATAAATAAAAGGCTCTTTTCTTAAGGATTGTTGCTTTTAGGCTAGAAGTTATACTCATAAGTGGTGCAGGGGAAGGAACTTGACTTCTTCTGGAGAATAGAGGGAATTGGTTGATTCCACTTTTCCGTGTAAAAACTTAAATGGTGGAATCAAAGCATGCGGTTGATCCCACTCTTCGGTGCAAAAACCAAAATAGTGGAATCATAACATGCGGTTGATTCCACTATTCCGTGCAAAAACCAAAATGGTGGAATCATAGCATGCGGTTGATTCCACTTTTCCGCGCAAAAACCAAAATAGTGGAATCATAACATGCGGTTGATTCCACTTTTCAGCGCAAAATCCAAAATGGTGGAATCATAGCATTCATTTGATTCTATTTTTCTGCACAATATAAACAAAAACAACAATCTATGCGAAAACAGCCAAATAAAAAGAACCCGCATATAAAAATGCAGGTTCCCTAAATTACATCTTGCTCTCCGCTTTTTGAAGAAGGACATTTGCCAAGTCTGACAAACTCTCTGTTGTTTTATTGATTTCCTGAATGGAAACGACAATAGCATCCAAATCGACTGTGTTTCTGCTGAACATCTCCATATAATTCTCCATCTCCATCTTTACTGTGACAAGCCCGCTCCGTACTTGCTGGATTTGAGATTGAGAGGTTTGAGTGGACTCATTCATAGAACTCATGATGGTGACGATGGTGTCCATATGTTTGTTGCTGTTTGAGATTAGGGCGTTGATTTCATTGCTTGTTCTTTTTGAATCCTCTGCAAGCTTTCTGACTTCGCTTGCAACAACTGCGAATCCTTTTCCGTGATCGCCTGCGCGTGCCGCTTCAATAGAGGCATTTAATGCGAGAAGGTTTGTCTGATCGGCTATGCCTTCGATTTCTTTTGTCATCCTCGTAATTTTGTCTGAAATGCCTTTGAGGTCTCCAATTCCCTCAAGTGAGCTTTCCACCTTTGCAATAACCTCTCCAAACGCTGACACCATTTCGTCCATTTGCTCTTCGTTTTTGTTCGTCAAATTCAGCAGGTTTTTGCTGCTCTTTTGAGTGGATTGAATTTCTTCGCGGATTTGTTCGGCCTTTGAGCTTGTATCGTTCATCGTAGAATCCGTAATCTGAACTGATGCGGCCATCTCCTGGCTGATGGAAGACAGCTCCCTTTGAAGGTTTACATTTTCTTCGTTCATCTCATTCAGCTCATTCATTCTTTTTTGCATATAGTGATCCACTACAAGCTGTGAATCGAGATTAATAGCATGAGTGATAGCGAGCAGTGCCACAGAGAGTTTTTCCGGCTCCGTTTGAAGCACCTGAACGACCTTTGGAATCAGCAGAGAACTGATTGCCGAATAGGTTGACAAAAACCATGTAACAGGCAAGTGCGCTCTATTATGCGTACCTCCGATGCGGTTTCTCATCTCAAAAAAGTGTTCATCCATTTCACCGCTCAGAAGACTTTTAAAATAATCAACAAACACAGCTTTAAGCCGCGCTCTAGTGGAATGATCTCCCGCAATCCTGCTTAGGGCAGGCTGCTTATATAAGTGATTCAGCACTGTTTCAAGGAGCTCATCAAGAAGAGGCATGACAACAGGTTTCAGTTCCTTTAATGTTTCGAGCTGTTCATTGGTATAACCCATATATGCAAGCCTTGAAGACAATTCTTTATCTTCAACAACTACCATATGTTTATCTTCAGGAAATCCCATGACAGGATTGAATGTTACTGCCGGTTGTTTTTTTGAGAAAAGTGTCAGCATGCTAAGTACCCCTTATTTTCAATTAGTGAAATAACGTTCCATTTGTAAAAATGACATTCTATTCCTACTATCGGCAGAAAAAGATAAAACTAAAGTCCCAAAAACAATAAAAAAAGCGCAAATCATTTGCGATCTGCCCTTTCTCATCACTCTATGGACCCCTGCAAGCTTTATTGAACAAGGGAATTCTTAAATGCATATATAACCGCTTGTGTGCGATCCTGCACGTCAAGCTTGCTTAAGATATTGCTGACATGTGTTTTCACTGTTTTTAATGCAATAAATAATTCATCGGCAATTTCCTGATTTGTTTTTCCTTCTGCAACGAGCAGCAGAATTTCCATTTCACGTGCCGTCAGTTCGTCATGAGGGTGGTGAACAGGTTTTTGACGCATTTTCATCATCATTTTCCCGGTGACCTCCGGTTCAAGAACAGATTGCCCGTGGAATGTATTCCGGACTGCATTTGCAATCTCGCTTGCTTTGGATGTTTTCAGCATATAGCTTGTTGCACCTGCTTCAAGGGCAGGATACACTTTTTCATCATCCAGAAAGCTTGTGACAATAATGATTTTCGCTTCAGGCCATTTCTCGATGATTTGTCTCGTTGCTTCAATCCCGTCCATTCCTTCCATGACAAGATCCATTAAGATAATATCAGGACGGAGTCCGAGAGCAAGTTCAATTGCTGTAAAGCCGTTATCTGCTTCACCAACTACTTCAATGTCGCTTTGAGCGGCTAAATAGGAGGAAACACCGATCCGCACCATTTCATGATCATCTACAAATAAAACTTTAATCATTATTCTCACCCCTTACAATTGGTATTTTCACTTCAAGCTTCGTTCCTTTTCCGGGGAAGCTCACAATTTTCATCGTGCCTCCAAGCAAGGCTGCTCTCTCGTGCATATTCTGAAGGCCATAGCTTCCTGTTTTGGCAGCATCTACTTTAAATCCTGCGCCATCATCCATCACTCGAAGCAAAATCAAATCATCCCGTTCAATAAAAAGCACTTCAAGTGTTTCCGCTTTTGAGTGGCGAAGAGTATTTGAAACACATTCCTGCAGAATCCGGAAAAGGTGATCTTCAATTCCTTTATCAAGCTTCATCTCTTCCATTTTCCATGAAATCTCCATCGGAACCTTCTGCTGCAGTTCTTCTAAGAGTTCCTGCATTCCTTCATAGAGCGTTTTTCCTTTGAGGGCTGCCGGTCTGAGATGCAGGAGCAGAGCTCTCATCTCAAGCTGTGATTGATGAATCATTTGCTCAACCATACTTAATTGTTTATTTTCTGCCTCGCTGCGATGATCTGCTGATTCATTAACGGCTGACATCATCATAGATGCGGCAAAAAGCTGCTGACTGACTGAATCATGAAGCTCCCTTGCAAGCCGGTTGCGCTCTTCGGATACGATTTTCTGAATGCGTTTCTCCTGTTCTTCTGCTTTTTCGTTTGCGAGCTTTTGAGAAAGCTTAGTTTGCTCTGTCATATGCTTTTGAAGATTGCGGAGATGCAGCCAGATCTTTTCAAATTCACCTGACTTTCGGTTAAAAGCGGCATCTGTGAACTTTCCCTGTTCCAGCTGTGAGAGTCCATCTGACAGCTGGACAATATCGCTGCGCAGAAAGATACCTGAGAGCAGGCCAAGAAACATGCCTATCAGCAGACTGACGGCAGGAACGAAATAAATAAAAGGAAGATCAAACATTTCGCTTTGCCATAAGACACTCCAGTCATTCAGCGGAAACAAGTCAAAAAAACTGACAGACAAGAAGATGAGAACAGAAAAAGAAATGGCTGCACCTAAAGCCATTTGGCGAAAAATACTGCTCATATTCTTTTCACCTCTAAATCACCGACAATGGAAGATGTCACCACTTTTACCTTTTGCACGGCATCCTCGTAGCCTTTTGTCTGATACGAAACAACTTGATTAAAGACCTTTGGCTCTCGATGTTCAAAGATAGAAACAGCTCCGGCCCATGATGAATGCTGAAACGAGGCATCAAGTTCATATGGGAGAAGAATTTTCACATTTCCGATAACATTCCGGATCACAATGATGCATTCTTCCTTAGGCAAAACCGTATTGCTGAGATCAATAATGGTATCCCCGATCCCGCTTTGGATATTAATATCATTCCATTCATAGATTTCAGCAGAAGTCTGCTGGCCAAAAACATTGTTGCCGAACAATGGCTTCTTATAAAGGACATCTTCTTTTTTCAGTAAAATCGACTCTTTTATTTCAGGTGTAATAACCGAAGGTGTTTTTTTAGATTGATGGTATTGAAACAATAAATAAATGGCGATAGCGAAAATCAGAAATTTGACCGCCCATAAATTGATGACTGTGATAATCAAACTGATTAAGCCAAACCAAAAGAGAAGTTTCCCTGTTTTTCTGGCAAGGCGTTTTTTCCCAAGATAGATGCAGATCGATGAGAAAATCAGAAAAAAGATAAGCCCACCATGATCAAACAGGACTTCAAGCATTAACAGAACGATTCCAATGAGCAATATATAGGTCATCATATCGGCGTTCGCTTTTTTGAGCATATGGGCTTACCTCCTTACTTGCTGAATTTGGTGAAGAAAAGTGCAAGCGCCTGTTTAGCTCCGACAGACAGATAAGGATCCGACAGAAAAGGCGCTTTTTGCCAATACTTTCGGAGCCGTTCTGACCGAGGAGCCTGAGCGATGGAACTAGACATCGAAGCGCAAAATTTTATACTTTCTTATTTCTTTAAAAAGGCGCAGAAATCTACGCCTTCTTTAGAATACCATGTTTTTATTGTGCAATAGAATCTTCTTTTTTAAGTTCTTTTTCAAGCTGTGCAATTCTTCCATCAATTGTATTGCGGTGATAGCCTGTATTGACCTGGTGCTCTAAGCGTTCAAGATAGGTTTCCATTTCGTCAAAGCGTCCAAGAGAACCGGCTGACTCGCTGCTGCTGTCTAATACTTTGTTCATGCGGTGAGAGGCACGGGCTGTATTTTCACGGCCCATCAGTTCCATGCGCTTGATATACATGTCCTTTAGTTTATGCTTCATTTCTTCATACTTGCGTTCAAGATTTTCTAATTGAGCGGTTACTTCTTTGAGGGACTCGTTCAGTCTTGCTGTCCGCTCCTTGTATTGTTCATGTTCTCTCACTGCAAATTCGTGCAGTTCTGTTTCGCCGGCCTGTGCTGCAATTTCTGCCTGGCGCTTGCGTTTTTCAGTAAGGTGCTCTGCCTCTTTAAATTCGCGGGTGAATTCTTCTTTTAATAAATACTGTCTTTCCACGAGCTTGCGGACCTTATCTGTTTCCTGTTCACATTCTCTTAAGTACTGATTCAGCATAGCAATTGGATTCTTCTGTTCTTTTTGATCCAGCATTTGATTTAAGTCTGCAGTGATTGTTTCCTTTATTCTTGTAAACAAATTACTCATTTTTTTCTCCTCTTTCTATTATTTGTTTTTGTTCATTTCTGCCCATTGTCTTTCAAAATTAGTGAATGGGTCGCTTGATTCTTTAAAAGATGACTTTTCTTTGTTGTTCCACTTTTTATAAACAACGTATAGGATGTAAGCTGCAGCCGCGCCAAGTACGGCTGGAAGATTCGATGCCGATGCACATAAGGCAATAATTAAGACGATTGCCCAGAAAACTTTCATTCCAGTTGAATCTGTCTTCATGAATCCTTTATACGAGTAATAGAGGATAACAAGACTGATGGCCAGTGCAAGCATTGGGGCAAGGTTTGCAAGCAGGACTATGGCTGCAATCCCCCCTGCGATCAATAAACCGAATTTTTTCATTTTCTGTTCCTCCTTTCTATATCTCTATCCTACCTTCCATGCGGTTTTCCCATAACGAGCCTGAGCTTTATTTTGTACTAAGACCTGAGGCGTAGCCTGCAATGAGACCGGCTATTTCTTTAATATCTCATCTAATATATTAAATTTTTATATAATTTTAAAAATTCCCTCTTGTCCAATACTTCTTTCCTTGTTATCATAATGAACATTCAACTATGAAATTTCAGGAGGCATTTTTGTGAAAAAACAATATTTGATTGGAATTCTCATTTTTATCCCATTTTTACAGATTATCTTGCTTCCTTTTGTAAACAGGATTGATCCGATCATACTCGGGCTGCCGCTCCTGCACTTCTGGCTTTTCCTGTGGATTGCCCTGACTCCGTTATGCACGTGGGGGATCCTTAGAATGCAAAAGAATCAGGGAGGTCATGAATAATGCAGCAAGGAAATGTTACAGCACTCAGTATTACAATTTTCATCATTTTAACGGTTGTTTTAATCGGTTTTTTAGCCGGGCGAGATAAAGCTTCAAGAAGCTCTGTTGAAGAGTGGTCGGTTGGCGGCAGAAAATTTGGAGGACTGCTTGTCTGGTTTTTAGTAGGTGCCGATCTATACACTGCTTATACCTTTCTAGGTTTAACCAGTACAGCATTTCAGGCAGGAAGCATTGCCTTTTTCGCCATCCCATATTCTGTTCTGGCCTACTTTATCGCTTACTTTTTCCTTCCAAAGCTTTGGAAGGTGGCAAAAGAATTTCAGCTGACAACACTTGCCGATTATGCACGCGAGCGCTTTGACAGCAAGCTTCTATCATCCTTAATCGCCATCGTCGGCGTGCTTATGCTGATTCCTTATATTGATTTACAGTTAAGCGGAATTATGGATACTCTGCGTGTTGCAGGAACTGGCTATATCAATGTAACCGTGGTTGTAATTACCTCTTTTTTCCTGGTTGCACTGTACACATTTTTCAGCGGAATCAAAGGTCCCACTTACACGGCCATTATTAAAGATGTTCTTGTATGGGCGATCATGCTTTTCATGGTAGCATCTCTTCCTATCATTCACTTCGGGGGATGGACACCGATGATTGATAAAGTGGCGGCAGAGGCGCCTCAGCTTTTAACGATTCCTGAATCAGGACCAAAAGGATTAATGTGGTTCTCAAGTGCGGCCATTGTTTCATCTCTCGCTTTGTTTATGTGGGCTCATGCTGCTACAGGTGTATTTACTGCTAAAAGTGCAGATGCCATTCGCAAGAATTCGATCTTTTTGCCTTTATATAATGTTGTTTTAATCCTTGTCATCTTCTTGGGTTTCATTGCATTCCTTGTACTTCCAGGAGATACGGATCCGCGTTTTGCACTGCTGACGCTGATTCAGACATCCTATGGCGGAGTTGCACAGGGCCTTGCTTATTCAACCATTGCCCTTGCTTCTCTCATTCCGTGCTCCATTATGGCTATTGGAGCATCGAATTTATTCGCAAATAATATCTATAGAGATTTAATCAATCCTAAAGTAAAGCCTGCAAAGCTTACTCTAATTACAAGAAGTATGGTATTTCTCGTCATCGGTTTAGCCTTAATCTTCGGGTTGTTGTTTCCGACAGCTCTTGTATCTCTGCAGCTGCTTGGTGTTTCCGGGATGGTTCAGATCTTCCCTGCTATCGTGCTAAGTCTGTTCTGGCAAAAGCAGACGAAAGAAGCAACCATTATCGGTCTGATCGTTGGATTAGCAGTAACGTTCACAGTATATGGTACAGGCCTTTCGTTTGGAGTTTATGAAGGGTTTTGGGGATTATCAGCAAACTTCCTGACGCTTTTTATCTTAAATCCAATATTTACTGCAAAAACAAACCATGTTTTCACCTACCTTTTTCATAAAAAAAATGAGCATGAAACTATAAGAAAAGGCGCTTAACAGAAACAGGTACATTTCTTAATGGAGATGTACCTGTTTTTTTATCTTCATTAGCTTTTAAAGAATTGGTTTCCTTAATTGCCAAAAAGGGGATAATACCAAGAAAAGTGCAATAATAAGGAGGCTGTCCCCATTATGAATCTATCAGGCAAAGTAGCGATTGTTACTGGCGCAAGCTCCGGCATTGGAGAAGCTGCCGCGATAAAACTTGCTGAACAAGGAGCAAAAATCGCTCTTTTAGACATAAAAGAAGATAATGCCAAAAAAGTGAAATCGGCCATTGAAGCCAAAAACGGCGAGGCCATCATTGTTGAGTGCGATGTATCCGATGCAAAACGTATGGAGAGCAGCTATCAAAAAGTATTCAGCACTTGGGGACAAATCGATATTGTATTTGCCAACGCGGGGATCAATGGCAGATGGACCCCTATTGAGGATCTTTCTCCCGAGGACTGGGATCAAACAATCAACACGAATTTAAGAAGCACCTTTCTAAGCGTCAAATATGCAATTCCCTATATGAAAAAAAAGGGCGGAAGCATCATCATCACAAGTTCTATTAACGGCAACCGCTTATACCGCGGATTTGGCCGTTCAGCCTACAGCACGTCAAAAGTAGGGCAGGTCGGATTCGGAAAAATGGCAGCTCTGGAGCTTGCAGGATATAAAATCAGGGTCAATATGATTTGTCCTGGAGCCATTGAAACGAACATCGACAGCAATACCTTTGCTGAAGAAGAAAACATAGAAAAAGTGGAGATTCCGGTCGAGTTTCCAGAGGGTGAACAGCCTTTAGAAAAGAAAGCCGGCTCTCCTGAGCAAGTAGCCGATCTCGTTTATTTCCTTGCCTCCGATTTATCAAGTCATATCACTGGAACAGAAGTCTATATTGATGGAGCAGAATCATTGCTTTAACCTGCCGCGCCTTCTATTAAGAAGGTGTTTTTTTTAGGATAAAAAAGCTTCAGTTAGCCCAAAATAAACCTCTAACCTGTACAAAAGGAGGGTTTGTCTTGACTAACAAAAACGATAATCGTGAATCCAAAAACAAATACCCGAACAACAAGAAGCAGGATGCTGAATTCTCTAAAGAGATCAACATCCGAAGTGAAGAAACGAAAAAAGACCTAAAAAAATAAGAAAAGCGGAACCGACTGCTTAACTCCGACTTTCTGGTCTTTCAAAAAAGCAAACAGCCCGGAAAGAATTTCTTTCCGGGTTGTTTAAATCCGCTTATTGCTGCTTCGCATTTTCAATTTCTTCAACCATCAGCGAAAGTTCTTCCCAGCGCTCCATTGTAGCTTCTAGCTCAGCATCAATTGCCTGCTGCTGCTCCATGAGCTGCTGAATCTTGCCATAGTCGCTGCCGCTTGAAGCGATCTTCCCTTCAAGCTCTTCTCTTTTTTCTTCCAGTTCTGCGATCTTATCTTCAATTACATCCCATTCTTGCTGCTCTTTATAGGAAAGTTTTTTTCTCTGCTTCGGAGCTGCCGACGTTTCTTGAACTTTAGGAGCCTGTGCCGCACTTTCAGCATCCTTCATTCTTTTTTTTGTATCCATGTAATCAGTGTAGCTTCCCTGAAATCGGCTGACCTTGCCTGCGCCTTCGAAAACAAGGAGATGATCCACTACCCGGTCAAGAAAATAACGGTCATGGGATACGGTGACGACAACACCGGGAAATTGATCAAGATAATCTTCAAGGACGCTTAGTGTTTGTGTGTCTAAGTCATTTGTAGGCTCATCCAGGAACAGAACGTTTGGCTCTTGCATCAGTACTTTAAGCAAATACAATCGGCGGCGTTCGCCTCCTGATAGCTTGCGGATATACGTCCACTGCATCGATCTCGGGAACATGAAGCGTTCAAGCATTTGTTCAGCTGTGATCGTTTGATGATCGACTGTCTGCACAACCTCCGCGACTTCTTTGATATATTCGACAACGCGCAAATCTTCATCCATCGCCTCATGATCCTGAGTGTAATAGCCGATTTTAACGGTTTCGCCAATTTCAACGTTTCCGCTGTCAGGCTGAATGCGTCCCGCTATGATATTCAATAACGTCGACTTCCCGCTTCCATTAGGTCCGATAATACCAAGTCTCTCTCCCGGAACAACGAGATAATCTACATTTGTCATTAATGCGCGGTCCTGAAAAGCTTTTGAAACATGATCAAGTTCAATAACTTTTTTCCCTAGTCTTATTGATCCGATGGCAAAATCCACGCTCTGTTTTGCAGCAGGCCCTTCCTGATCCTGAAGGTCTTCCACACGTCCGATGCGTGCTTTTTGTTTAGTGGTACGGGCTTTTGCGCCTCGTCTAAGCCAGGCCAGTTCTCTGCGCAGCAGATTTTGGCGCTTGCTTTCAGACTGCTCGGCATTAAATTCACGCTCTGCTTTTTTCTCCAGAAATACTTCATAGTTTCCCTCATACACATACAGCTTGCCATATTCTAATTCGAATATTTGGTTTGTCACCCGGTTAAGAAAATAACGATCATGTGTCACTAGAAGAATTGAACCCTTGTATTGCGCCAGAAAAGACTCCAGCCATTCAATTGTTTCATTATCCAGATGATTTGTAGGCTCATCGAGAATCAGCAGATCTGCCGGCTGAATCAATGCTTTAGCAATCGCAACCCGTTTCTTTTGGCCCCCGGATAAAAGCCTGACCGGTTTTGAAAAATCAGAAATACCGAGACGGGTCAGAACCGTTTTCGCAACCGTACTTGCTTCCCACGCATCATTTTCATCCATTTTTTGCTGCATGGAAAGAAGCTTGGTCTGTTTCTTTTCATTAGCCGGATCTGCTTCCAGCTCAGAAAGAGCAAGCTCGTAATCACGCATCGCACGCATGATCAGCGAGTCTCCGTAATAGATCTGCTCAAGGACTGTCAATTCCTCTTCAAGCTCAGGCTGCTGCGGAAGGTATTCAATATGAAACGAATTCGCATGAATCATTTTTCCTTCTTCAACTGTCTCAAGCCCTGAAAGATATTTCAACAGGGTTGATTTCCCTGTTCCATTTGTCCCGATTAATCCAATTCTCTGCCTTTCAGCAATTGAAAAGGAAATATGGTCAAACAGTGTTTTTTCACCGTATGTTTTATATAAATTCTCTACAGAAAGAATGCTCATTTACGTATCCGCCCTTATACAATATTTCATTATATTGTACAGCAGTTAGATGCAGAAAAACTAGCATAACCTCTTTTTCCTTAATTTATGATAACCGGAAGCCAGAAATAAACGCCTAACACAATAATAAGGATGCATACAATGTTCATCCAGAAACCGGCACGCACCATGTCAGAGATTTTCAGTACATCTGCACTAAATACAGCTGCATTTGGCGGTGTTGAGATCGGCAGCATAAATGCACATGAAGATGCAAGCGCTGCTACAGCCATTAATCCATAAGGCTGAACACCAATTGCAAGACCAAGACCGACTGTGATCGGGATAATCATGTTAGATACCGCTGTATTAGACATGATTTCCGTCATAAACAAGATGGCTGCTGTTAAAATGATAATAATCAGCAAATATGGAAAAGCTTCAAGAAGATTCAATTTACTGCCGATCCATTCTGTCAGCTCCGATGCAGAAAAACCTTCTGCAAGCGACAGCCCTCCTCCAAATAATAAGAGCAGTCCCCAAGGCAGCTGTTTCATGTCATTCCACTCAAGGAGCCTTTCTCCTTTTTTGCTTGGAATCAAGAAAAGAAGCAGCGCTCCAAAAATCGCAATAGCGGTGTCCGAGACAGCAAACGGCAAAATAAACTTAAACATCCATAAGAAAGCGGTTACTGAAAAGACCAATCCTACCCACTTCTCTTCTGTACTCATGGAGCCGAGCGCCTTTAAGTCCTTTTTAATAAAATCTGTTTCCTTGCCGTTTTCAAATTCCACTTTAAATTGCATCTTAGTCAGATAGAAATAAAGAATCACAAGCAAAATGACCGTGATTGGAAACCCAAATAAGAACCACTCAAAAAACATAATTTCCCGGTCGAGCATTTCCCGTGACATGGCAGCAAATACTGCATTCGGCACAGATCCAACAAGTGTTGCGAGCCCTCCTATAGAAGCGGCATACGCAACAGATAAGAGAATCGATTTACTGAATTGGTGAAAAGATTCTCCTTTTAATATTTCCTTTGCTTTTACCTCTTTTATCAAGGCAAGCGCAACAGGAAGCATCATTAAAGCCGTAGCTGCGTTTGAAATCCACATGGAAAGAAAGGCTGTTGCCAAAATCATTCCTAGAACGATCCTATGACTCTCTGTGCCGATGATTTTTAAAATATATAAGGCGATCCGCTTATGTAAATTCCATTTTTCAATCGCTATGGCGATAATAAATCCGCCCATGTACATAAAGACAGTCGGATTCCCGTAGGCTTTTGCTGCCGAATCAATATCAAGACCGCCCATGATCGGCAAAAGGATAAGCGGCATCAATGAGGCGGCAGGAATCGGAATCGCTTCGGTAATCCACCAAATGGCAATCCACGCTGTGACAGCCAGAACAGCTCGCGGAGCATGTGTAAGCTCTGCTTCAGGTATTAGTAAAAATAAGAGTAAAAAACTGATTGGCCCAAGAAACAAACCTATTAACTTGGGAGTTGTATACACTTTTGCTTTCATCATTTCATCTCCACCTCCACCCACCCATTTCTACAGGAACCTGCAAATACCTTTATTTATTTCCAAGGAAATGTCGAATTGTGTTATGACTATAGCACGCTAATCAATCTCCTAAATAATAAAGAGAGAGCATAAACAGCCTCTCTCCGTCTTACTTATTTTGTTCAACATTCAATTCAATTAAATTTCCATCAGGGTCATTGAAGTATATTTGATCAAAACCGCTCACTCCGTTTACATCTTCCCGATATTCTATATGATGCCCAATAAGCCAGTCTAAAGCCTCTTTATAATTACCGATTCTCAGTGCCAGATGGCCTTCTCTTGAATTCAGGGTATGCTGCTTTCTCAGCGTTTGCGAATCTTCATCCACAATAAGATGAATCTGCTGTGAGCCGATTTCGTACCAGGCGCCATCAGAATCAAATGGCGGTCTATCCAATTCTTTTAAACATAATATGTTTTCATAAAAATGCTTTGCCATCTCAAGATTGGTTACAGAAAGACTCACATGCTGAATAGATTGATTAAGAATCATAACAAACACCCCAATTAGTTTATAGTGTATTTCCCGCAGCAGGAATCGGATGCTCAGCCAGCAGCCTCGCCAAGTGAACTAAATTTAAGCTCATCGTTTTCGTATTCTTGATAGTAAACGCATTTTCTTTCCCTGCTTCCATGTAGGAAGGACCTGGACCTGCTTCTCCAACCCAATACACATCGGCATTAGGCGGGATAAGAAATCCGATGTGCTGCATTCCGTATAAAATCGAACGGGCTGCTTCCTTCGCGCCATCTTCGTTGCCTGTTACAGCCACGCCTCCTACCTTATTATAATAAATAGACTGTCCTTTTTCATTCGTTTCACTGCTGGATGCATAAAGTCTTTCCATCACAAGAGAAGCAATGCTGCTTTTTTCTCCAAGCCAAAGAGGAGTGCCTATTACAACAATATCAGCATCGGCTATTTTTTTCATAATCAGTGGCCAATCATCGCCTCGTCCCATATCTTCAGCCATTCCAAATGCAATATTGTAGTCCGATATGCGCAATTCTTCTGTTTGAACATGTTCATTTACCATGTGTTTTTGTGATTGTCTCATTAAAGATTCCGTGTTGGAAGGTTCGTTTCCCTTTTTTAAAGAACAATTTAAGTAGAGAGCTTTCAGCATGATCCAGTCTCCTTTTCAATTCATTTATAATCATTTATTTGCCTTTTTCTTATTTCATCAAACATTAAAAGCCTCCCGCTGCTGCTTGGGAGGCTTTAAGGTATTACTTAGTTCCAGATGGCATCTGCCCATTCAGGATGATCAATGAATGGATTCCGGTTGTATTGATAGTCTTTGTAGATGATGTCATTCCTTCTTCTTTCCCGTGCATCAACCGGATCTTGTCTGTGCCATTCAAGCAAAACAGACATTTTCCCATGCAGCGGGGCTGTTCCATTATTCACATTATTATTCAGCTCGAGATCCACCTCGCCGCTGTCTCCTTGATAACGGACAGCCATGTAAAATAACATCCTGGCCACATCGCCTTTAACCGCATCTCTAGGCTCCCAGGAATCAGAGTCATAGTAGTTTCCTAAAGCTTCAGAGTGCTGTGATCCTCCATTATCAAAATCAAGGTTTCCTCTTGAACTGTTTACTGAAACATCTGTCGGTCTTAAATGATGAATATCTGTTCCTGGACCGGCACTTGTTCCAAAATCGCCATGTGATTTTGCCCAGACATGCTCTCTGTTCCAGTCATTCACATTTCCGCCGTTTGTAAGCTTGCTTTGTGAACGCCCTGTATAAAGCAAAATGACATTACTCGAATTGTTTGGATCTTCATCTGTGTTCCGGAGTGCATCCCAAACATTGTCATAAGAAAGTTCTCTATGATCGTCTATAATATTATGAAGTTCTGTCTTTAAAGCTTCACCTGTTTTTCCGACCGCTGACTGATAGTAGGTGTCATCATAAGGAGGCTCTGGATCTGTTGGATCTGCAGGGTCGGTGGGATCAGTAGTTCCAGTTTGTTTTTCCATAGCTGCCGTACCCGTTATTCCTGTGTGAGAAAAATAGGCTGCAAGTTTTCCGGTTACTTTTATTTCCGTGCCTTTTAGAGAAGGGTTTGTTTTTAATCCAAATTGTGTTCTGAAAGAGGATGGAATTTGAACATAAATCATTTTAGAAGTACTTGTTTCTAATGGTGAATCCGAAAGAGCAAGTGCATAATCGTTTGGATAATTGGCTGTCACTACCGTGCTCGTTGCAGTCGGCTGCCCAACAACGTAGCCTTTAACCGTTTTAACAGAACCATTTTGATCACCATTCGCCTGAGAGACTGAATACGGAGCTGTCCAGGTCCCTTCACCAGTCGAAGCTTGTGACGGTGAGACTTGAAACATCGGGATAAAAAAACTAAGCATAAGTGCCAGTTTTACGAATCGTGCAGCATGTTTGTTTTTAAGCAAAACGGTATTCCTCCTCATTCTTCTGATTGATTACCGAAATAGAATACTATGGAAACATTAACTATTTATGATGATTTTGTAAATTTACGTCATTATCCTGCTTTTTAGCAAAAGATGAGAGAATGAGACTAGTGCGGCCTGTATCAATAAGCACACAAAAAAATACACCTCTGTCTGAAGTGCATCTTTTCCGCCTATTAGTGATTTTGATCTTTCATATGCCCGGCCTTGCGTTTGTTTTTTCGTTTGACCCCTATTACGACAAAAACAAGTACAACAAACATCAGGATGACTCCGATATTTAAGAATCCGCCTATAAAAAGGAAGAAGTCCTTTAAAAATTCACTCATTTATTATCACCTCTTTTCCCTTTTTACCCCTATACGCAGATTAAAAACCCTTGTACAGAGAGTTTGAATGAATGGAAAAGAGGTCTCAGTTTAAAATGACAAAGTTCTTCCACTCATACGGCAGAAGCATTTGGTACTTGTCCGATAAAAAACGGTCATCAACAAGCACAATGGTTCCAGTATCTTTTTCAGAACGAATCAGCCTGCCGCCCGCCTGCAGAACTTTGTTCATCCCCGGGAAAACATAGGCATAGTCAAATCCGTTTTTTCCCGTCTGCTGAAAATAAGCTTTCATAATATTTCTCTCAAATCCTATCTGAGGCAAACCTACTCCAATAACGATAACCCCATTTAACCGGTTGCCTATAAGGTCAACACCTTCAGAAAAAATCCCGCCCATTACAGCAAATGCAATCATTGTCTTACTGCTGTTTTCTTGGAATGCATCTAAAAAAGCTTCTCTCTCTGCTTCTGTCATCTGAGGCTGCTGAATCATCATTTCAAATGACGGATTCACCTCTGTCAAAGACTCATATACTTCCTTCATATAAACGTAAGAAGGGAAAAAAATAAGGTAGTTTCCGCTTCGTTCTTCAAGCAGCTGTATAACCACTTGAGAGATTGGCTCCCTGCTTTTCTCCCTGTCATGATATCTGGTGGAAATCGGCTTAATAAAGACACCAAGGTTTTCTCTGGCAAATGGTGAGGGGATTTTCACTTGATAATCATCAGAGGTTCCTCCAAGCATATCCATGTAAAATTGGATGGGAGAAAGCGTCGCTGAAAAATGGATACTTGAGCGAAACGGTTTTTTTATCTGCCCAAGAAGAAAAGAAGGATCCAGACATAGCAGTTTAATCATCGTCTCTTTTCTATCTGTTTCTGCTGTCGTCACATATCTCTCATCATAGAGCTTCGACATTTTCATGAATGTCTGGGCATGAAAGTAGCAATCCAGGAGAAGCTGCGACGGATTTCCATTTAAAAGCTCTTTCTCTGCTTCTTGAACAAAAGGTTCCAGAAGTTCTAACAGCTCCTGAGGCAAATCCTTCATCAGCATCGGCTGATTTTCAACTTGTTTCTTAAGGGCAATAAAATAATCATTTATGTTCTTCGCATGTTTAAAGATACCGCCTCGTTTAAACTCTCTTTTCAGCTGAAGAAAATCCGATTTCCTTAAGTCTGCAGAAAACATCGCCCGACCCCGCTCAACCAGATTATGAGCTTCGTCAATCAGCAGGACCGATTGTTTCTTTTGTTCATCAAAAAAACGTTTTAAGGAAACACGCGGATCAAACACATAATTGTAATCACAAATCATGCCGTCTGAAGCTGATGCGAGATCTAATGAAAATTCAAAGGGACATACTGTATGTTTTAGTGCATATTCCTTCATGACATTTGATGTTAAACGGGTTTCATTTGAGAGGATATCAAGCACCGCTCCATTAATCCTGTCATAATAACCATTTGCAAATTCGCAGTAATCCTTTTGACAGCGGGTCTCATCCTTTAAACAAACTTTGTCCTTTGCTGTAATCGTAACCGTATTAAAGCACAGTCCCTTTGTTTCCATGTAGGAAAAGGTATCTTCTGCTGCTTTTCTTGTGATCGTTTTGGCTGTTAAGTAAAAGAGTCTATCTAATTTGCCTTCTCCCATGGCTTTCAAAGCCGGAAAGACGGTCGAAACGGTTTTCCCGATCCCTGTTGATGCTTGAGCGAACAAGTCCGTCTTGTCTTGGATCGCTTTGTAGACTGTGCCAGCAAGCTTCCTTTGCCCCTCTCTGTATGTCTCAAAAGGAAAAGATAACTCTTCTATACTTTTATCCCGTTTCTTTTGGTGTGCGGCTCTTAATTCTGCATAAGGTGAATAGGCTTTTACCAATTCCTTCATGAAAAAATCAAGATCTGCAGATGAAAACGTGTTTCTGAACCTGACTTGTTCACCTGACTGTACACTGACATAAGTCAGCTGCACCCCTATTTGATCAAGTTCTCTTTCTTTTAAAACTGCAAATGCGTAGCATTTAGCCTGAGCCCAGTGAACCGGATGTGAATCTTCTTTTAATAAAGAAAGATCGCCGGCAGTTGATTTTATTTCATCAATATATGGCATATCCTCAGATAATAAAAGACCATCACATCTCCCATCAATAATAAAAGAAAGATGATTATGCAGGATGACAGTCTGTAAAAACACTTCTTTTTGATCCGCTTCCCCGTAAGTTTTCTGAATCGTCTGATGTGCTTTTGTTCCTTCTGTCATCGTTGCTGAAGTTCTGAATCTTGAATCTATGCTTCCAGCTCTGAAAACATATTCTACTAGTGCTCTGACTGATATATGCACTTCGTTCATTCGGCATCACCTGTTATTAGTTTATCAGTTAGCTTATAAGATAAAAAGAAATCGCCCACCAAAAGATGAGCGATTTCATACTAATCAGCAGCAGCGCGAAACCTTGCCGCCTTTTGCGTTGTAGCGTGCTTCCTGTGCCTCGCAGAAAAATTCCTTTCTGCTTTGGACCGGCTGGCCCGGGTGCTGGATCATCATATGTTCCACATATTTTTCATAGCTTGGAACACCCGCGAGCAAACTGATAAACTGTTTTCTGAACTTAAAAATAGAGGACAGTTTCTTATACATGGTGGCTTATGTCTCCTTCGGATCTCGCAATATAAGGCGCCTCGTGCAAAGTAGTCTCCTTGTTCGTCAATACCTTAATCCAAATGCGGATGGCTGAAATCAAGACAGCTATTACTACAATCATAAAGATGGCGCAAAGAGCCGCATCCACGTAGTCATTTATCAATACCTGCTTCATCTGGGCTGCATTTGCAGCAGGTGCCAGCACCTCTCCTTTATCAAGCGCCCCTTTAAACAGATTTGCATGTGACAGGAATCCAATCTTCGGATTTTCATGAAAAAGCTTTTGCCATCCGGCTGTCATGGTCACGATTAAAATCCAGGTCGTCGGAACAAGAGTGATCCAAACGTACGCTTTTTTGCCCATTTTGAAAAGAATTGTCATTCCAAGCAGCAACGCAATTCCTGCCAGCATCTGATTGGCGATGCCAAACAGCGGCCACAGTGTGTTGATTCCGCCTAACGGATCGATAACACCCTGGTAGAGGAAATATCCCCAGCCAAAAACACAAAGTGCAGTTGCAAGAATATTTGCGGGAAGATATTCTGTTCTGGCCAAAGGTTTATATATATGACCCAATAAATCCTGAATCATAAAGCGCCCGACCCTTGTTCCAGCATCAATGGTTGTGAGAATAAATAAGGCTTCAAACAGGATGGCGAAATGGTACCAGAAAGCCATAAGAGCTTTACCGCCAATGACTTCAGAAAAAATATAAGCCATTCCGATGGCAAGCGTTGGAGCACCTCCAGTTCTTGAGAGAACCGTCTCTTCTCCAACATCATCTGCAAGCGCTGTCAAATCATCCGGCGTTATTGTAAAACCCCAGCTCGAAACCGTTGCTGCGGCCTGTACAGCTTCCGTGCCAATCAGGGCTGGCGGACTATTAATAGCAAAATAGATACCTGGCGTAAGCACACATGCAGCAATCATCGCCATAACAGCAACAAAGGATTCAGTGAGCATAGCACCGTATCCGATTGGCCGCGCATGTGATTCTCTTTCAATCATTTTCGGCGTCGTGCCGGAAGAAACTAGAGCATGAAAGCCTGAAACGGCACCGCATGCGATTGTGATAAATAAAAACGGAAACATATTTCCTGCAAACACAGGGCCTGTTCCATCTATAAATGGTGTAACAGACGGCATCTGCAGATCTGGAGCCACAACGATAATTCCAAGTGCAAGACCTACAATCGTTCCGACCTTCAGGAATGTACTTAGATAATCCCTTGGAGCAAGCAGCAGCCAAACCGGCAGAACAGAAGCAATAAAACCGTATATAATCATTAAAATAGCAATCGTTTCACCTTTATATGTAAACAGCTTGGCAAGTTCCGGAGTTTCGGCAACATGCTGTCCCAGGAAGATCGATAAAAGCAGAAGAACGACCCCGATTATAGAACCTTCTCCAACTCTTCCAGGCCGGATATATCTCATATATATGCCCATGAATACAGCAATCGGAATCGTAGCTGCTATCGTAAACATGCCCCACGGACTTCCTACAAGCGCTTTCACAACAACGAGAGCGAGTACTGCTAATAAGATAATCATAATTCCAAGTATACCGACCATGGCAATGATTCCCGTTATCGGACCAATTTCCTCTTTAATCATTTCCCCTAATGATTTACCTTTTCGGCGCATAGAACCAAACAAAATAATGAAATCCTGCACCGCTCCGGCAAGGATAACCCCGACAATAATCCAGATCGTTCCCGGCAAATAGCCCATTTGTGCAGCGAGTATAGGTCCTACAAGCGGTCCCGCTCCCGCGATGGCTGCAAAGTGATGGCCAAACAATACCCATTTGTTTGTCGGCACATAATCCTTGCCGTCATTGTGTGTTTCTGCAGGTGTCTCACGCTTGTCATCAAGCTCAAATACTTTATTAGCTATAAAACGGCTGTAAAAACGGTAAGCAACCGCATACGAACAAACAGCTGCTGTCAGCAGCCAAATGGCGTTAATGCTCTCACCCTGATTGAGAGCGATGACTGCAAATCCTGCTGCTCCAAGCGCGGAGACTAACCCCCAAATAATTATCGATCTTAAAGCTTTCATCTGCCATCATCCCTTCTGTAACATACAAACTTATTATACGTTTGATGTCTGAATTTTTAAATAATTATTTAGTAGGTTAATAGTAGGATTTTAGATAAGGTTTAAAGAAAGAAAAAACCACAGTATGATTCTACTGTGGAGCACCTCGCTTATTTTTGTTTTTTATCGGAAGAATCATGATCACCTCAGTGCCGGAGCCAAGCTCGCTCTTATAAGCTACTCTTCCTTTCATAGTTTCAATAATGCGCAGAGACACGGTTGTTCCGAGTCCGGTTCCTTTATCCTTGGTAGAATAAAAAACTGTGCCGATTTTAGAAAGCTGATCCGCATTCATGCCTTTGCCTGTATCTGAAATGACTGTATGTGCATGTCCATTTTTTAAAAAAAGCTGCACCCTGACTATTCCCCCTTCAGGAGTAGCTTCAATGGCATTTTTAATCAGATTGACAAGCGCCTGTTTTAGCTGACTTCGGTCTGTTTCAATATAAAGACCCGGCTGCAGCTGGCAGGATAACTTCACCCCCTGCTTCACTGCGAGCGCATTCAATAAATAGACAACATTATGTATTGCTTCTGAAAGCTGAAATTCTTCTATTTTTTTCAGCTTCGGCTTAGCAAAATTCAAGTAATCATTCAGAATGGACTCAGCTCGGCCAATTTCACTCAATATTAACCGCATATATTGCTCATCATTTTTCTTTTCTTTTTCCATCAGCTGTAAAAAACCTTTTACAACGGTCAGAGGATTACGCACCTCGTGTGCTATGGATGCGGCAAGCTCTCCGATTGTATTAAGCTTTTCTGTACGGATAATTTCCTGCTTCATCATCTTTCGCTCAATGCCTGCTTCAAGCAGTTTAGCAGCTATTCCTATGGCAATGACTTGTAAAATTCCGAAGATGAACACATAAATTAATAGTTTCTTACTGCTGGTGAATGTGTAATCAGATGTGATTAAAAAAGAAATCAGAATACATAGCTGAACCACAGCGGGCCAAAATCCAATAATGATTGAAAGCTGAATCCTTTTTTTAGGCTTGTACTTTCTGAAGCGCTTTGAAAACAGGAAAGGTCCAATCAGTGCAAGGAAGGCGCTTATATATCCAAACAAGATTGCTTCCCCGCCTACGTATGTTCTTGCCAGCAGAATGAACAGAAAAACAATTAAGCCTGCAGCAGGGCCTCCATACAGCAATGCAAGGACCATCGGGACATATCTTAAATCCCAATATAGACCGTAATCATAAAACGAGAAGATCATGCACAAAAAAGACGCAATTCCGTATATAATTCCAAAGAAGTAAGGTGATGCCGTAATGCGCTTGTTTTCAAGAATTACCGAATAAATTAAGACAGGAACCAAAACGATCAAAACGTGTAATATTAACTTCTCTGCAAGCATCGTAATTTCCCCAATTATATGTATGTTTTTAGTTCTTATTCGACAAAAACCGCATAACTCCTCTTTGTATTTTGAATTAACAAACTATTTAAACAAACGTTTAATTGATGTTTTAAACCCCTGTAAAACAGGTATTTGTACTAGCATGGAGGTGTTTTTGGCATGACCGATAAAAAGAATAAGCATAAACAGGATAATCCTGAGCAAATTCCAGGCCGTGACGGAAAAACATTAATTGAACGGGAGAATGAAATGACCGTTGATGCAATCCCCACTGAAGAAGTAAAAATCGGACTGCAAGATGAGAAAAAGAAACATAAAACGAAAAATCAATCTTCAAGTGATTAATCTCTAAGCCCAGATAGCAAAAATCTCTCAATTCCCTGCCTGCCACATAAAAAAAATCCTCCCGCTATTAAGCAGGAGGATTTTTTTCAACTCATTTCATTCCAGTATTAGCCTTCACAAGAATCTCATCAAATTTCTTCGCATCTTCTTTTTTACTTGAAACGACCGTTCCGATGTAAGCGCCCAGGAATCCAAGCGGGATAGAAACAATCCCCGGATTAGACAGGCTGAATAAAGGATCTCCCGTGAAAATCGCTGCTCCTGCCTCCGGTGACCATACATTCGGACTGAGGGCTACGAGAATAAGAGAACTGAACAAGCCAGTCAGCATACCTGCAACTGCTCCTGCTGTATTAAACCGTTTCCAGAAAATCGTGAGCAAGAGAATTGGAAGGTTTGCGCTTGCTGCAACAGCAAAGGCAAGTGCAACTAAAAATGCTACGTTCATGTTCTGGGCAAACAATGCAAGAAGAATTGAAAGAACAGCCACACCGATTGATGCCCATCTGGCTGCCACAACCTGCTCCTTCTCCGTTGCTTCTCCCCTGCGAAGAATATGGCTGTAGAAGTCATGGGCAAATGCAGAAGCGGCTGACAGCACAAGTCCCGCTACAACAGCAAGTATAGTGGCGAATGCCACTGCTGAAACAAAGGCAAATAAGAAATCTCCGCCTATCGCTTCTGCAAGCAATGGCGCTGCCATGTTCCCGGCTGAATTGGCAGCTACGATATTGTCATAGCCGACAAACGCTGCAGCTCCAAAACCTAAAAAGACAGTCATCACATAAAATGCCCCGATAATCCATGTTGCATAAACAACGGATTTACGAGCTGTAATGGCATCTTTTACGGTAAAGAAACGGATCAGGATATGGGGAAGACCCGCTGTTCCAAGCACAAGCGCCAGATTCAGAGAAATCGTATCCAGCGGATTTGTAAACTTGTTCCCTGGGTTTAAAAAGCTCTCACCAAGCGGTGTCGCCGTCTGCATCTCAGAGAACATTTTCATGATGCTGAAATCGAATTTAGCAAACACAATCACCGAAATAATAAATGTACCGATCATTAGAAGAACAGCTTTTACAATCTGCACCCAGCTCGTTGCAGTCATTCCTCCGAATACAACATAGATGGTCATCAGCGTTCCGACAATCAAAACAGAATACACATAGTCAATTCCGAGCAGCAGATGAATAAGTCCTCCTGCACCTACTAGCTGCGCGATCATATAAAAGATCGAAATAGAAATCGTATTCAGCGCCGCAACACCGCGCACCTTACTATTATTAAACCTTGCCGCTATCATGTCAGCCATTGTGTATTTCCCCAAATTTCTAAGAGGTTCAGCCACTATGTACAACACCACAAGATACGCAACTAAAAATCCTATACTGTAAAAGAATCCGTCAAATCCAGAAAGCGCTATCATTCCTGCGATTCCTAAAAAAGAAGCAGCTGACATGTAGTCGCCAGCGATGGCAAGACCATTTTGGAAGCCGGTTAAACTGCTGTCTGCGGTGTAAAAATCACTGGTAGTTTTTGTACGTTTAGAGGCAAAATAAGTAATAAACAATGTCATTATTACGATTCCTAAAAAGAGAGAAAATGCAAGCATGTTCATTTGTAAGTGTCCTCCTTTACCTTTTTGCCTCGGCTTTAATTTCTTCTACGATTTGGTCAAACTTCTTTGCCCGGCTGGAATATAGCATACAGAAAGTCCAAGTCATAATAAATTGGGCAAAAGCGAAGACCCATGCCCAGCTGATCGGGCCGACTGCATACTCATTCAGTACTGTTGAATAAGCCGTTAACACCGGCAATGTAAAATAAAAGGCTAAGAAAAATAAAGACATTGGCAGGATAAAACTTCTTTTTGCCTGAAGCAGTTTTTGAAAGGATTGTGACTGAACAATTTTGGTGTAATCGACTGAGGACTGCGCGGACTTTAATTGCTGCTTTTCATTACTCACTGCCTGTTCCCCCTTTAAATAATAGTTTTAAAAACCAGCCCTCCTTATTACAATTTTTTACCCTCTCATTATATATTTATCTGAAAAATATGTAAATTTAGATAACTTATTTTTAAAAATAACCTCCTTTAGTCTCATCCAAAGATAGATATAATTCAGAAGGTAGACTAAAATAAGAAAGATTACTGCATTCTATTATCGGTGAAAGCTGTTAAGGAGGATATGATGGAGAAAAAGAATACACTTCCAACCCGCAAGCTGCTTGGAATTGCAGGACTTGGCTGGCTGTTTGATGCCATGGATGTTGGAATGCTCTCATTTATTATAGCCGCGCTTCAATCTGAATGGGGGTTAAGCGTGAAACAAATGGCATGGATCGGCAGCATGAATTCAATCGGAATGGCTGTTGGCGCCCTCGTCTTTGGATTATTATCTGACCGGATCGGACGAAAACATGTTTTTATTATTACCTTGCTTCTCTTTTCAATCGGGAGCGGACTGTCTGCTTTTACAACGACATTAACTGCCTTCCTCATTTTAAGGTTTTTTGTTGGTATGGGCCTTGGAGGAGAACTTCCTGTTGCATCAACCTTAGTATCTGAAAGTGTAGCACCTGAAAAGCGGGGACGGATTGTTGTCCTGCTTGAAAGTTTCTGGGCTGCAGGATGGCTCATTGCCGCACTTATCTCATATTTCGTTATTCCAAGCTTTGGATGGCAAACGGCTCTGCTTCTAAGTGCGCTGCCTGCATTTTATGCACTGTACTTACGGATCAAGCTTCCCGACTCTCCCCAGTTTTTAGCAATCAGGAAAGAACAGAAGCCTTCCATCATGGAAAACATCAAAATGGTTTGGTCAAAGGATTACATCCGTCAGACGACGATGCTGTGGATACTTTGGTTCTGTGTCGTCTTCTCTTACTACGGCATGTTTTTATGGCTGCCAAGTGTCATGGTTCTGAAGGGCTTCAGTTTAATTAAAAGTTTCCAGTATGTACTTATTATGACTCTTGCTCAATTACCGGGCTATTTTACAGCAGCTTGGTTTATAGAAAAATTTGGACGGAAATTTGTTTTAACGACTTATTTAGTCGGTACAGCAATCAGCGCTTATTTCTTTGGAACGGCAGAATCTCTCACTCTGCTGCTTACATCAGGAATATTCCTTTCATTCTTTAACTTAGGAGCATGGGGCGCGCTTTACGCCTATACGCCAGAGCAATATCCTACAGCCGTCAGAGGAACAGGAGCCGGTATGGCAGCCTCTTTCGGCCGCATCGGAGGAATTTTAGGACCGCTGCTTGTGGGATACCTCGTTGCGGCAGAATCATCCATTACATCGATCTTCACGATTTTCTGCGTATCCATTTTAATCGGGGTGCTTGCTGTCCTGATTCTTGGAAAAGAAACGAAGGCAAAAGTGCTGGATTAAAAGAACAGGCTGAACGTAGACGTCACAAAGACTCTATCAATTTTCAGGCTATGAATAAAACCTTCCGGAGCATCCGGAAGGTTTTTGTCTTCTTATTCTTTTTCAGCAAGTACATCCGCAAATGCTTTCACATAAGGAGGCAAATCTGGCGGTCTTCTGCTTGAGATGATGTGTCCGTCAACTATAACCGCTTCGTCATGCCACGCTGCACCTGCATTCTCCATATCGTCTTTAATGCCTGGTGTACTTGTTACATTTCTGCCTTCAAGGATTTTAGCTGAAATCAAAACCCAGCCTGCATGACAGATCTGTCCAATCGGCTTTTCTTTTTCGTGCATGTCCTTCACCATTTGAAGAACCTCTGGATATCTTCTTAATTTATCAGGCGCCCATCCTCCGGGAACCAAAATGGCGTCATAGTCTTCAGAACGGATATCGCCGAATGCATAATCCGATGTTGCAGGAACGCCATACTTTCCGATATAGGTTTCGCCTGCTTTTTCGCCAACTAAGTGGACTAAAGCCCCTTCTTCCTGCAGCCGAAGCACAGGGTACCATAATTCAAGATCTTCAAAATCCGCACTGACCAGCGCAATGACTTTTTTATTTGATAAACGCATTGTTCCACCTCCAGTTTCAGTATAGCATGACCGTTTCTCTATTTAAAAACAGGTGACCTTCATACAACCTCGTCTTTCAGCTGGCTTTGATAGAGCCCGTAATAAAATCCTTTTTCTTGAAGAAGAGACTCATGGCTTCCTCTTTCAATCAGTGTCCCATTCTCAAGCACAAGAATCTGGTCCGCTTTTTGAATCGTATTCAGCCTGTGCGCAATCACAAAACTTGTTCTGCCTTTCATCAATCTCTGAAGGGCTTCCTGGATTTTGAGCTCTGTAATCGTATCAATGCTGCTTGTCGCTTCATCCAGTACAAGAATAACAGGACTTGAAAGGATCGCTCTTGCGATGGACAGCAGCTGTTTTTGCCCCTGGCTGATTCCGCTTCCATCCTGCGTAAGAACCGTTTCATATTGATTTTTTGTTTTCATGATAAAAGAATGGGCATTTGCTTCTTTTGCAGCCCTGATCACTTCTTCATCCGCGGCATCCAAGCGGCCGTACCGAATGTTTTCCATAATGGTTCCTTTAAACAGGAATGGATCCTGAAGGACAAATGCCATATGCTCTCTCAGACTGCTCCGCCTGATTTTCACGCTTTCCGTTCCATCAATCAGAATCTTTCCGGCATCAGGATCGTAAAACCGGGATAACAGGTTGATCATCGTCGTTTTCCCTGCACCGGTAGGTCCGACGATGGCTACCGTTTCACCGGGAGATGCTGTAAAGCTCAAATTTTGAACCGTCTGCTGTTCTTCTTCATAAGAGAAAGTGACCCTGTCAAAGATTACTTCTCCCTTCACACCCTGAAGGTTTGAAGCATCTTTCTCATCTTTCATTTCCTCGTCTTCATCCAGAATTTCAAACACTCTTTCCGCACCAGCTACAGCAGAGAGAATCGTATTGAACTGATTCGCAAGCTCATTTAAAGGTCTTGTGAACTGTCTGGAGTATTCAGTGAAAATCACGATGACACCGATTGTGACAAGGCCATTCAGAACGAGAATACCTCCCACTCCTGCAATCACCGCAAAACTTAAATTGTTCAGAACGTTCATAAGCTTCGGAATAAAGCCGGATATCGTCTGGGCCCAGAACCCTGCTCCTTTAAGCAGCTGACTCTTTTCCAGGAACTCAGTTGTCACTTTTTGCTCCTGTGAAAACGTCTTGACAATACGCTGGCCTGAAATGGTTTCTTCAATATAGCCATTTAGATTTCCCAAGTTCCGCTGCTGTGCTTTGAATAATTTCCCTGTTCTATTTGTGATCCACCTCATCCCAAAGAACATGATAGGGATGATGGTCAGTGTAATTAGCGTAAGCAGCGGACTCAGCCAGAGCATGACTCCTATTGTGCCTGCAAGTGTCAGGATACTTGAGAAAATTTGAATAACAGAACTGTTCAGGGTCGAACTGACATTTTCAATATCATTCGTAACCCTGCTCATCAGTTCCCCGTGCTGACGTTTATCAAAGTACGAAATCGGCAGACTATGCAGATGACGAAAAAGCTGTGTTCTCATCGTAAAAACCGTATTTTGCGCGATGCCGATCATCCAGATGTTCTGCAGCAGCAGAGAGATGGACTGAACGATATAAATACCAACAAGAGCAATCAGCAATTTCACAAATCCGCTGCTTTCTTTTGTCACAATAAAATCATCAATGACTCTTCCTATTAAATAAGGACCAAGAAGCGCCAAAGCAGAACTGAGCACCACCATCAAAAGAACCAGGGTTAGCAATCCTTTATTCAAAGAAAGATACGACCAGACTCTTGTAATTGTCGCAAACCAGTTTTTGGGTTTTACTGTTTTTTTCTGGACAGGTTCGTCCTGTTTTCCTTTTGGATACTTGAATGGTTTACTTAGCTCTTTGAACATCCTGCAGGGCCTCCTCTCCAAACTGGGATTCATAGATGCGCTGATACAGCGGAGACTCTTCCATTAATTCATGATGTGTGCCCTGAGCGAGAATTTCCCCGTCATCAAGCAGGAGGATCTGGCTCGCTTCCATAGCCGTGCTGATTTTTTGTGTAATGATAAAAACCGTGCATTCATATGTTTTTATCGCCTTTAATAGCCTTGCCTCTGTTGCTAGATCAAGAGCGCTTGTGCTGTCATCAAGCAAAAGTAAATTAGGCTTGCGGACTAGTGCTCTTGCTATTGACAGCCTTTGTTTTTGGCCTCCGGAAAGATTGACTCCTTTTTGACCGACTCTTGTATCATATCCGTCTGGGAGTCTTTCAATGGTTTCATGAATCTGTGCATTTATGGCCGCTTCCTTGATTTCTTCAAGTGATGCCCCATCTTTTCCCCAAGCAATATTCTCTCTGATCGATCCTGTGAATAAAAGAGATTCCTGCGGAACAAAACCAATTTGCCCCCTCAGATTTTCAAGCTTCATATCCAGAAGGTTCTTACCATCAATATAAATCTCTCCGAGAGACACATCATAAAGCCTTGGAATCAGATTGAAAATGGACGATTTGCCTGAGCCTGTTGCACCGAGCAGGGCAATCGTCTCACCTGCATTCACAGTAAAGGAAAGGTTATTCAAAACAGCGGTATTCGTTCCCGGATAAGAAAAAGAAACGGATTTAAATTCAATTTCACCTTTTTCAATCACACTTGTTTCTTCTGCATCAGCCGAATCGGTCAAATCAGCCTCTGTCTCTAAGACCTCATTAATTCGTCCTGCTGATGCTTTTGCACGCGAAAAAGCCATGATGATAAAGGAAAAAATCGATAATACCGAAGAAATCCGCAGCGCATAATTTACAATTGCCACGACCTCCCCAACCTTTGCATCCCCTGTACCGACATTGATGCTGCCAAACCACAGAATGCCGAGGATACTGATATTCATGACTAATAATAAGACAGGCATGGCAACTTCCATCAGTCTGAGTGCTGAAACAGTCCCGTTTTTCAACTCCTCATTTGCTTGCGTAAATCTTGAGACTTCATAGTTTCTTCTCAAAAAAGCCTTAATAATCCGCATTCCAGTCAGATTCTCCTGCATGACACCGTTAACGGAATCAAGCCGGTCCTGAACGGCCTTGAACATGCCGCTTCCTTTTTTCATCATCCATATCAGAAAGCCTATTAAAAGTGGAATCGAAATTAAGAGAATGAGAGCGAGCTTAAAATTGACGATTAGAGCCATGATCGTCCCCCCTGCTATTAAAAGGGGCGCACGAAGCATGATGCGCAGGCTCATAAAGATCGTATTCTGAAGCTGTGTCACGTCATTTGTCATCCTCGTAATCAGAGATGAAGAAGGAAACAGGCTGAAATTTGCAAAAGAAAAGGACTGAACCTTCACAAATAAATCTTTGCGTACATCATACCCGAAGCTCTGACTGACATGAGCCGCAAAAAAGGAATTCGTCACCCCTGCAGCAAATGCAGCTATTGAAATTCCGACCATGACGCTGCCCCAATAGATGACAACAGATAAGTCATTTTTCAAGATGCCATCATCTATTATTTTCGCCATTAACAGCGGATGCAGCAGCTCAACTCCAAGTTCAATCAGCATGAGGGTCAGAGCCACCCCCATCGCAAGACGGTAAGGCTTTAGCAAAGAAAACACTTTCGACATATGGCTGCCTCCAAACATTGCATCATTCTATGTACATATTTAACCAGACTAATATCTTGAATTTCATTTATTCTATCATACTCTTTATTGGTTAAAATTTGAATATTTAGATTTTCATTCTTTTTGTTTCACGCATTAAAAAAAGATACACCGTCATGAGCGTATCCATTAGCAGGCAATGACCAATGTGTCAAAAAGCTTCACAGATCTCTTAATCAACATAAAAAGACCTCTTGTCGTTGACAAGAGGTCATGCCGGTTAAGAATTCAGCGTCCGGTCTTTTTTATCCAGCACAGAATCTGTGCCTGGGTCTTCATATTTGTATTCGTGTTCCCAGAAATCTGCATTTTTAATGCCAAGCTTTACTGGATCAAACACTGGATCAAGACCTTGCTTCTTTTGAGCTTCATAATCTTTTAGAGCGATAAGCGCCGGTTTGGCCAAGATCAAGATGGCGATTAAGTTCAGCCAGACCATGATTCCAAGCCCAACGTCTCCTAAAGCCCAGGCTAAGGATGCTGTTTTAACAGATCCATAGAATGTTGCTCCAAGGAGGACGACTTTTACGAGGAACATCGGGATTTTATTGCTTTTCCCCCTCGTTAAGTAAGCAATGTTTGTCTCAGCGATATAGTAATACGCCATAATTGTTGTAAAAGCGAAGAAAAGCAGTGAAATCGCAACAAACCCTGAACCGAATCCCGGAATTGGAATAACCGATTCTACGGCAGCCTGTGTAAAAACAGGTCCAGGCTCTACTTCAGCTCCAAGTTGATTGGCAATGTACGTTCCATCCGGAGCTTGTGTGTTGTACATGCCAGTGAATAAAATCATAAATGCTGTAGCTGAACATACGAAAAGAGTATCAATGTAAACAGAAAATGCTTGAACTAATCCTTGCTTTGCCGGATGCGAAACTTCAGCTGCAGCAGCTGGGTGAGGTCCTGTACCCTGACCCGCTTCATTTGAGTAGATTCCGCGCTTTACTCCCCAAGCAATCGCCATTCCAACGATTCCGCCAAATGCAGAATCGAGCGCAAATGCACTTTTAAAAATCAGGGCAATAACTGCAGGCAGCTCTGTAATATTAAAAGCAATAATGACTAGAGCAACCAGGATGTAGCCAAGCGCCATAAATGGCACTACTACCTGTGCTACGTTTGCAATCCTCTTAACTCCGCCAAATATAATAAGTGCTAAAACAATGATAAGTCCTAAACCAGTAATAACAGGGCTTAAACCAAATGCATTATCAAGGCCAAGCGCAATGGAGTTCGCTTGAACACCAGGCATCAGCAAGCTCATCGCTAGTAAAGCAGCGAATGCAAAAATAATGCCGTACCATTTCCATCCAGTTCCTTTTTCAATATAATAAGCCGGACCCCCGCGGTATTGTCCGTCCTGTTTCACTTTATAAATCTGAGCCAATGTTGATTCAATATAAGCACTTGATGCTCCAATGAAGGCAATGGCCCACATCCAAAATACTGCTCCCGGTCCGCCGAAGCCGATCGCAGTGGCAACACCAGCGATATTTCCTGTACCTACACGGCCTGATAACGCAATGGATAATGCCTGAAAAGAAGAAACTCCTGCTTCAGAGCTTTTCCCCTGAAACATCAGCAGCACCATATCCTTGATATGACGCACCTGCATAAATCGGGTCAAGATGGAGAAAAGCAAACCTACAGCCAAACAAATGTAAATAACGGGCGTGCTCCAGAGAACACTGTTTAAGCTATTAACAAACGCCTCCAATAAAAATCCCCCTCATAATACTGAATTTTCTTTCTTTTTAGATTATAAGGGATAAGTCATAACTGTACAATCACTATTTTGATAGAATATGTGCCATATGTCGTGTTTTTAAAGGATGAAAACGCAAACAATCCCTATATACCGCGGTTCTTTTTCCTTACATTACGTGTTAAAAAAAGTGACATCGGAAAAGCGCAAGCGCCCGTTTAGCTCCGACAGACAGATAAGGATCCGCCAGTAAAGGCGCTTTTTGCCTTTATTGGCGGATCCGTTCTGGCCGAGGAGTTGGGCGATGGAGCTAGACATCGAAGCGCAAAATTTTATACTTTCTTATCTTTTAAAAAAGGCTGTTTTCGCATCGATTGTAGTTTTTGAACATAAATATTGTCCGTTCCTTTCCGCTGCAGGATCTTGCTTTCCGCGGGGAGCGTGGAAGCCTCCTCGGCGAGCCTGCAGGGTCTTCCATTTCGCTCTATTTTCCCGCAGGAGTCAAGTTCCTTCCGCTACAAGCCACTAATGATTTTAAAAATCTAGTCTAAAACAAAAATATTTACGAAAAGAGCCTAAAAAAAAGAATGCACCTAAAAAGGCACACTCTTATTCTTTAAAAATAATTCTGGGTAGTCAGTAATAATCGCGGAAACACCTGAACTTGTCATAGTCTCCAGTTTATCAGTCTGATTGACTGTGAAAACTCTGAGCGGATACCCTGCCTCAATTGTTCTCTTTCCAGCAGCTGAAACAGCAAAAGAAGCTTCAGAATGGAGAGCATTCGCGCGAACCTTCCTTGCTTCTTCGATGATATTAGATGGGATTCCCTCGAATAAAAGGGCCGTTTGAATGCTGCTGTCCGCCTCTCGTATTTTCCCCATGCTTTTAAATTGGAAGGATGAGAGAATGACAGAGTCCGCCATTCCAGATCGGTGAATACAGTCAAGCACTTTTTCTTCCATTCCGTCATAGAAAAGGACATCATTTTTCAGTTCAATATTTACTTTCATTTCAGGACCGCTCGTTTTGATTAAATCTAAAACATCCTGTAAAGACGGAATCACTTGCCGTGAATACTTGGGATGAAACCAGCTGCCAGCATCAAACAGCTTTAATTGTTTGTACCTGAAATCTTTAACAAATCCGATTCCATTTGTTGTCCGGTCAATCCGTTCATCATGAATGACAACGATTTCTCCGTCTTTTGTCATCTGCACGTCCAGCTCAATGCCGTCCGCTCCAATCTCACACGCTGCTTCAAACGCCGCCAGTGTGTTCTCCGGATACTCTCCGCTGCATCCCCTGTGTGCATATATTTCAACTCGCTTACTCAAGGTTTTGTACTCCTTTCTATGATGTCATTCTAAAATTCTTTCAAAAGGGGAACAGACGAATCTCGCGGTGACTGATTCGTCAGCTCCCTGTATTATTTGCCTTGTTTCTTTTCTGCTGTTTCAAGAGCACGATCTGTTTCTTTCGCTGCCTGATCTAATGCTTTTTGAGGATCCATACCCTGATAAAGACTTTCCATTCCTGATACAATTTTTTGTCTTGATTCAGGGAAGACAGAGATTAATGCACCCTGCGTCGCAGCACTTGCTTTCGTGTCATGAAGCTGATCAACCGTTACTTTCAATTGAGGGTATTTCTCCCATTGTTCTTTTACAATGTCCTGTTCATATGCTTCAGGGTTAATGGCAAAGTAACCTGTTTCAACGTGCCATTTAGCCTGTACTTCGGGAGTTGATAAATACTTCATGAATTCCCATGCACCTTTTTGCTTTTCTTCACTGATATCTTTTGACATCCATAGAGATGCGCCTCCGATGATGACTCCTTCACGTTCCGCTTCATCAGGAACTGGAAGGTAAGCTGCGCCTACTTCAAACGGAGCATTGTCTACAAGCGCTTTAATTCCTGCAGATGAATCTAAGAACATCGCCATTTTTCCTGACTGGAAGGCAGCTCTCATATCATCCCAGTTCTGTCCTGCATTATAGAACGTGCCGTCTTTGTACATATCATTGATAAGGGTAAATACATTTAACCCTTTTTCATCATTGAAGACTGCTTTTGCTGCATCTCCATTCCTGCCGTTTTCATTATCTACGTATTCTCCGCCCTGTGCTGCAAGCAATTCTTCAAAGAACCATCCGTAATTTAAGATTGAGAAACCATATTGAGAGGTGTTCGAACCTTCTTTTACTGTCAGTTTTTCCGCTGCTTCTTTTAACTCGCTGTAAGTCATAGGCGCTTTTTCAGGATCAAGTCCTGCTTTTTTGAATGCATCCTTGTTGTAAACAAGAACAGGAGTCGATGAGTTAAATGGCATTGAATATTGCTTTCCGTCAACCGTGTAGTAGTTGGAAATGTTTTTTTCCCATTGTGCTGTATCGAAATTTTCTTCATCGATAAACTTTTGAACAGGCTGGATTTTTCCGCTGTCGATCATGTATTTCGTGCCTACTTCAAATGTTTGCATAATAGAAGGAGCATCTGAGGTTCCTGCAACTGTATTGAATTTCGTTAATGCCTCTTCATAAGTGCCTTGAAAAACAGGTTTCACTTCGACTTCATCCTGCGAGCCGTTAAAGTCCTTTGCAAGATCATTTAACACTGTTTCTAGCTCCCCGCTCATCGCATGCCAGAAGATGACCTCCGTTTTCCCGGATGAATTTTCTGCAGAAGCTTCTCCGCTCTCATCAGTGCCTGCTGAATTTGAACATGCACCTAATATAATTAATAGTAAAGATGATAAAACAAGCAGTAGTTTTTTCATTTGATTCGCTCCTTTTATTTAATCGCACCTTGAGTTAACCCTTTTTGGAAATGCTTTTGCCCTATGAATAAAATCAATAATGTCGGAAGTACCACAACAACAGCTGCTGCCATCACCACCCCCCATTGTGAAGAAATTTCCTGAGACTGCATTTGCTTCAGTCCAATCTGAACCGTCCGCACCTTCTCATTGTTCGTAACAAGCAGGGGCCACAAATACATATTCCACGTTGTTAAAAAGCTATAAATGCCAAGTGTAATTAAACTTGTTTTTGACACCGGCAGAACTACCTTCCAAAAGAAACGGAACCGGCTGATTCCAGCCACCTGCGAAGCCTCATATAGCTCCAGAGGAATCGTTTTGAACTGCTGCCTCAGCAAAAAGGTTCCAAAAGCAAGTGCGAAAAACGGAATCGTCAAACTCGTATACTCATTAATCCAGCCAAGCTTTTGGACAGTCAGGAAGTTTGGCACCATGGTCGCTTCCCAGGGAATCATCATGGTGGAAATAAAAAGCATAAAGATGGCATTTCTCCCTTTAAAGGAAATAAACACAAAAGCAAAGGCGGCTAAGCTTGATATAATGAGCTGTCCAAGCATAACGGCGATTGAGACGAAAAAGCTGTTCCATAAAAAGTGGATCAGAGGGACTTTTTCAAAGGCCGCTTTATAATTATCAAATGTGACCGTTTCAGGGATGAGATTCCCCTGCAGCACTTCCCCGCCCTTCATAAAGCTGATTGAAAAAGCATAAAGAATCGGAAACATCATCAGGAGGGCAGAGCTTGCGAGCAATGCATAAACCGCGATTTTCTTTGCTGTGCTCACCTGTAATGCACCTTCCTTTCGCCTATCTTGAATTGAAGAACCGTCATAACCAAAATACCTAAAAAGAGAATGACGGCCTGTGCACTTGCTGAACCGATGTTGTAATTAATAAATGCATCTTTATAAATGGAATATACAATGACATTTGTCGATTCCATCGGTCCGCCCTTTGTCAAAATGTCAATTTGTCCAAACGTCTGAAAAGCATTAATAAATGAAACGGTGATGACGAAAAACAATGTTGGGGAGAGCATGGGAATCGTAATTTTTCTAAGCTGATAAAAATAGCCCGCACCTGATATTCTTGCACTCTCATACAGCTGTTCATCAATATTCTGAAGGCCGCCAAGCAAAATCAGAAAAGAGAAGCCGGCATTCATCCAAATCGCAGATAAAGAAACAGCCAAGAGAGCATATTTCGGATCCAGAAGCCACTGAATTTCAGTCAGCCCGAGGCCGGCTGCAACCTTGTTTATGACGCCGATTGCCGGGTTGTACATAAACATCCAAATGACAGACGAAGCGGCGACACTCATTCCCATCGTCGATGAAAAAACGGTTCTGAAAAATCCGATTCCCCTCAGTTTTTCATTGGCAATCAACGCTAAAAATAATGCAAGAATAACTCCTGCAGGAACTGTATAAACCACAAAAAGCAGGGTCGCCCTCATACTATTTTGAAAAGAAGGAGACTGAAACAAATATGTAAAATTCTCAAGCCCCGCAAAACTCAAAGGAACACCTTGTCCGTCTGTTAAAAAAAAGCTCAGATAGATTGTGCGAATCATGGGATAGAAAAGAAAAACAGAGAATAAAAGAATAGATGGCAGTAAATAGAGCATACCGGCTCCGAAAGAACGCAGCTCTCTTTTGCTTTCATGCTTCACTTTTGGCTCTGCAACCGCCGCAGGAGCCTCATTTACACCGTTCATATGGATGCCTCCTGCTGATTCAGGACGCGTCCTGACGGCTTAGGCAGTGAATAAATACAATCTCCTGATTGCTGGTCGAAAAGAAAAAGGTCACGTTCATCGATATAAAACTCTGCTTGATCTCCAGCCTTCACATCCCATTGTCCATTCCATTTCGCCAGCCATTGCTCATTTTTTTCGATATAGAATGAAATGAGTGTTTCTGTTCCAAGGATCTCGACATTTGCGACCTCCGCTGTCATCGTCGCTTTACCATATGCGGCAGGCTGGATGCTTTCAGGTCTGACTCCGATGACCGCTTCCATTTGATCAGGAAATCCATTGCCTTTAAAAGGAATCGTTTTCCGTCCATCAATCTGGATGGAACCTCCGCTGATTTTTGCGTTTTTCAAATTCATGGGAGGCGCCCCAATGAAAGAAGCTACAAACGTATTCTCCGGCTGATTATAAATTTCCAGGGGTTTTCCGATCTGCTGAATATCCCCATTGTTTAAAATCATCATCCGATCAGCCATTGTCATGGCTTCTGTCTGATCGTGCGTCACATAGATCATTGTGATGCCAAGCTTCCGCTGAATCTGGCGGATTTCAGAGCGCATTTTTGCTCTGAGCTTTGCATCTAAATTGGAAAGGGGTTCATCCATCAAACAGATGGGAGCATGCGTTACAATTGCCCTGGCAAGCGCAACTCTTTGTCTTTGCCCTCCTGAGAGCTGCCTCGGCTTTCGCTTCAATAAATCTGATAGCCCAAGCATCTCAGCTGCTTCTTCGCACCGTTGTTTTTGTTCAGCCTTTTTGATTTTTTTCGTATGCAGGCCGAACGTGATATTCTCCTCAACTGACAAATGAGGGTAAAGCGCATAGTTTTGAAAGACCATTGAAAGATCCCGCTTGCTCGGAGGAAGAGAATTCGCTTTTTTGCCCCCGATGACCAAATCTCCGCCAGACAGCTCCTCAAGGCCTGCGATCATCCGCAGCATCGTGCTTTTCCCGCATCCGGACGGACCGACTAATACGAAAAACTCACCTGGTTCTATCACAGCGTTTATATTTTGGATGACATTATTTTTGGTGTCATATGATTTAGAAACATTCTTCAATTCTACTTTTTTCATGATCCTCACTCCTCCCGGTTAATTCCGCGTTATTGTATTTCTTCCAAAGCCAGGATCTCCCTGTCGAAGCTGCGACAGCCCCGCTTGATAAAGCCTCTTCAATATGCTTTGCATGCTGAATCAACCCTCCAGTAATAATAGGAAGATCTGTTTCTTTCTTTATTTTTTTAATCATTTCGGGAATAAGTCCAGGCATCACTTCCAGAGCGTGCGGCTGGATTTCATTTACCGTTTTAAGGCCATTTGCAACAGCATCCGTATCGATGAGAAAGAGACGCTGGATAGCGAGAAGCCCTTCATTTTTGGCAAATTGAATAAGGGAACTCTTTGTTGTGACGATTCCGGTTGGTTTTACAAATTTCGCAATGAACCTAAGACCTTCACGGTCATAGCTGATGCCAGGTATTTTTTCCAAGTGTAAAAAAACGTGGCGATCATGCTTTTTCAGCAAATCAACATACCTCTTGATCACACTTATATTGCCCATGAGCAAAAACGCGGACTGAATATCCGTTTCCATAAACCGGTCAAAGCTTTTCGGGTCCTTAATCGCAGCAATCAGCCGGTCTTCATGCAGACGTTTTATGAACTCCTGGTGGGTATCCATGGCTTTTTCAGCCCCTTCTATAAAAATAAAAACCATAAAAAAACGTGGCGTTATCTATCACCTATGTTTTTTTATGGTTTCTCACTATCTCAACCTTGTTATATTCACTTGTCCTTCACGAGTTTCATCATACCTCTCCAAGGTAAACCCAGTATGAAGATAATGTAGATTAATATGAAGGAAATGTTAGGGATTTGTAAAATAGAGAAATCACTTGGTGAAAACTGGGGTTATGTTGGGGAACTGTAGACTTTTAGGTAAACTGTGCAGGTGCAGAATCCTCCACGAACCACAAAAAAAGATACCAATTGCGGCGCAATTGGTATCCTTTTTCTACTTTACTGAACTATTTCAACGAACTTTCATTTATACTCTGTCAATACACCGTTTACTTAACCTTGGTTCGAAGCTGTGATTTTCTGATAACTTGATTAATCACTTCAGAAAAAACAAGTCCAATCGCAATGGAACCTGAAATCATAAATGCTTTTGCAGCTAATGTAATCGCGGTATTATAGTCATTCTCAACGAAATTCCTCATTGCGTTATATGCCATTCCTCCAGGAACCAATGGGATAATGCCGGCTACGCTGAAAATAATAATCGGAGTTTTATAGATTTTTGCAAAAACCTGACTTGTGACGGCTACAAAAACAGCCGCAACTACAGTCGCGGGAACTGCGTCCAGCCCATAGCCCTCCAAAGATATGTAAATCAGCCACCCGCACATCCCCACCAACCCGCATTTGATAAGAGAGGGCTTGGGCGCCTGAAAGATAATACCGAATGCAGCTGTAGATATAAAGCTCGTCACCAGCTGTCCAAGTATCCACATGAATCAATCTCTCCTGTCTTAAAATAGTAAAAATACAACGGCGATCCCAGAGCCGATGGCAAATGCCGTCAAGAATGCTTCCGCTCCTTTTGAAAGTCCCGATATCAAATGACCTGCCATTAAATCCCTGACTGCATTTGTAAGAAGAAGACCCGGAACTAAAGGCATGACAGATCCAATAATGACTTTATCCATCTCTGTCCCGAGGCCGGTCCTTACAAACAAATAAGCAAGAAGACCAATCACAAAGGACGCCAGAAATTCCGAGAAAAATTTGATCGGCACCAGACGATGAAAATAAATAACAGCCATAAAGCCGAGCCCGCCTGCAAAAACAGCTGGAAGAAAATCAGACCACTGCCCCTGAAACATAATCAGAAAGCAGCCGCTGGCAATCGCTGCTGCTATCACCTGCAAGGCAAGAGAATACGTTGACTTTGCATCCTCAATCTCTTTTAACAGATCATACGCTTCATCAACATTTAATTCGCCATTGCTTATCTTTCTTGAAATCGCATTTACATTCGTCACCTTATCTAAATCTGTTGTCCGTTCCATAATCCGAATTAACTTCGTTTTTGTAGGCTGATCAGACTCAATCGAAAAAATAATGCCTGTCGGCGTTACGTAACTATGCGAATTTTTCACACCGTAAGATGCAGCAATCCGCATCATTGTATCTTCGACCCGGTACGTTTCAGCTCCGCTGATCAGCATGATTTTTCCGGCAAGCAGACAAACCTCCATGATCTCATATGAATAATTTTGCTGAATCTTCATCTGTATGTTCTCTCCAATAGCTTGATATTCCCCTTCAAGTTAGGATTTGTGTTTGTGGTTTGTTTCAGTTTATCTGAGTTTTGGGGGATTATCAATTTTTGTACAAAACAAAGGGCCCTCTTAAAGGGCCCTTTTTGTTTATTGATTTTTGATATACGTATTCTCCTCATTCGCCTTCACCATAAATTCATATTGAAGGAGTCTTACTTCGAAGAGGCGCAATGGATCGTAATAGATTTCGGGACTTGATTTCATTTTTTCAAGGGTTGCTTTAGAACTTGCAATTTCATTTTCTGATTCTTTAATGGTCTGTTCCACATACAGAATCGGATTTTGGAAGAACATGATAATGTCCGCTTTTAGAGCTTTTTCAAATAAGTCAAATTCAAGGAAGAATTTTTTTGAAATGTCCTCTGCTGTGTCCTCGTAGTTTTTGCTTTCAACATATTTTTTATATTGGTTGTACAGCATTGATTTGTTTTGAGGCATCGCAGCGAACAGTTTGCCTGCGCTTTTCAGCAGGAATTCCGTCGGCTTGAATCTGAGCAGGATATTCTGCTCGTCAACATCCGCTCTGCTTGTCATGCGGTTTAAATCACGGCGCCAGTCTTCAATGACTTTAAAATCGCAGAGAAGCTTCATCTTTTCTTCGCCGTATAACCCGTTGAATGATAGACTCATTTCATCAAGATATGACTGACTTTCATTTAGCTCTTCATTTGATTGTGCAAGCCATTCACGGAGAGCTGTCTGGAACTTTGGAATCAGGTTCTGATGAACATACGCATCAATTTCTTCATTCATTTTCTTGTTTAATGTGATGTGAATCTGGCTGAAATCACTGTTTTCACTGATATGAGCTGAACAGCTGCGCAATATTTTCGGCAGCTGAACTGCCATGTCTCTTTTCATCTCAGCAGTTACTTCACGATAGGAAGCTGAGATTGATTTTGCCTTTTCCTGCTCAACGTCTCTTAAATGATTCATGAAACCGTTCAGCCTTACTAAGATATCCTCGTTCCATTTAACCGACTCTACTAGCCGGTTCTCCATTTGAACCCGTTTGTTCAAAAGGTCCGTAAGTGTCTTGCGTATGAAATACAGCAGTTTTGCTGTGCGTTTCTCTTCAAGCTTTGCATCTGATCTGCTGAAAACCGTATTTAAAAATTCTCTCAATCCAGCAAGATGGTCAGGTGAAAAAGCAAAAACCTGTGATTGCGGGAAGAACTGGTTGATGGTTCCCTGCAGCTCTTCTGCCAATTTCCACTGTTCAGATGAGTGATTCAGGATAAAGTGAAAAGGTGTATCAAGAGCATATTCCTGAAGCTTCATCAGGAGTTCAAGCTCGTGCTCGTTAAAAGGTGTATTTTTATCAAGGACGAACAGCATACCGTCTGATATTGGAAGAAATTCAGCTGTTTGATCTATATCGCCGAGACGCTCAAGTTCAGGTGTATGGAAGAAAACCGTCTTGTTTTCTTCTAGCAATGCAGATGGCCACTTCACTTCAATCCACGTATTTTCTGATTCCTGAAACTCGGGATTATCAGATATCCTTTTGATGCCGGCATCAGTAATTTCATTCATCTCCGCCAAATCGCCTTCAGAACGTACAAATACAGGTGATCCCGTGCGGCTGACCAGATTTTCGTGAAGAATCTGATTAATGAAATCAGCTTTGCCGCTTTCAGCAGTGCCGCTGATTAAAAGATGGGATGTCTGTAAATCAGCAAGCCCGGAAACAAGCCATTTCTTTTTATAGCCCACTTCAATATGGTTATTCTCAGCCCAGGATACAAGCGACTTAAATAATTCCAGGCTGTATTCAAGACTGATGCTGTCATGTTCAGAATCAAAAATCAGCTTTTCCGCTGTCTTAAGGCTCTCGGCATCCATTGATGAAGGGAAAATTTCATTCCATGCCAGCACAGCAGTTGCCGCAAATAATGCTTTTGACTGATTGGCAAGCTTTTGCCAGTTTGATAATAGGACAGGAACGATATCCTCTAAATCCTTCACCAAATAAGTTCCATTAATCACACTTAAGTAAGTGTTCTGATGAATATCAGACATCTTCGTCCAAGATTCAAACGGCTGCACCTCAACATTAAGGAAAATGGTATTAACGGTTTTCAGCCATGATAAATAAGAGTCTTCAAGGCGGTAGCTTTCCCACAGGGAAGCCGTAACCTTCTGAAATAATTTTTGATTGATTCGAAACAGCGAAATAAGCGGCTGATAAAAGTATTCCGGATCAAACGATTTCGTATATCCTGCTTGAACATACTCATCCAGCAGCTCAAACCATTGCAGCGATTCCGTCCGCATGCCCTCACTTACAGCAAGCTCCACGGCATTCTTCCAGTCATGCTGATCCTCATAGAAAGATCGGGCAAGATCTGTTACATTCGGATAATCAGAATTTATATCCAGTGCCTTTTTGATCACCTTGTATGCAAGTTCAATCTTGTCTCTTACTAGATAAAGTGAAAATAATTCAAGCGCCACTTCCATCTTCAAAGTCTTCGAATCACTTTGAATGGATGTGTAAATATCCTCTGCAGCTGAAAGATGACCAAGCGCATAATAAGAATCTGCAATATTTTTCTTAGCCCATGGTTCTAATTCATTGCTGATATTTTCCCACTTGAAAATAGCTGTCTCATAATCTTTGTTGTGAAAATAGACTTCCCCCTGCGCAAAGCGGATAAAGGACAGATCATATACTTCCTTTGCCTGCTCCTCGAAATAAAGTTCGCCAAGCACCTGTACCGGCTGAGCGGAAGCACTGTCTTCCATAAACCTTTCAAAATATGCTTTATGAATCAACTGTTTATCGTTTGTCATTTTTACCTCCACCTAACGTACGCTAGAAACTTATCTATAATAGTCTATTCTATCAAAAGATTCATTTAGAATGCTTTATTTGTGTATACCCGATTTGCCGGTTTTTACACTACAAAGGATCTATCCATGAAAAAGATAAGGGACTTATTATGTATGAAACAGCCATATTTTAGCGTTTTTCTCAAAAAATTGTCTAAATTTACATTTTTATATGGAAATACTTATGAAATCAAAGATATGGGTGCATTTCAACATCGTTCAAAAGACTTATTTTTCTATATTAGCCTGACTATTTTTTTCTTCTTTTTCATAATTGTTATTTCATTTAGGTCAACCGTCTTAATAAATTCATATTTGCCAAGAGAAGACAAACCAAGCTCTTGCGCTAATTTATCATCCGCTGTTTGTAAAGTAACAGTGTGATCGTCTGCACTTACGCGAATGATTAAGAGTTCCTGATGTTTATACAGCATAAGGGATATACTCATATGCATCATCTAAATCGCACCAATCTATTTCCTTAATGTAAACAGATTTCTTTAGTCCTGCAATCTGGAATCCTTCTTCAAGTGCTGACTTGTCATGAGTTCTAAGAGTAACCCTCTTATTTGGTTCGAAAATAAGGGAATATTCTTTCCCTTTATATAATCCATATTCCCCTTTTTTCAACATCGAATTATTCTCCGTTCAAGTTATTATCCTTTTCCATCTAAAAAAGAGAGGATTTCTCCTCTCCATCAACATCATTGTTTAAAATAATTTTTTCCGCTCTTCATCATCTGAAGTTCTTGAGGGATAAGCAGCTTTGATAATGGAGTATCGGGATTTAATATAATGCCGGTCAGACCATCGATTTGGTTTAATATCTCTTCAAATGGCATCATGATCGAGTCATTTTGCTTAAACATTTTCTCTATCGGAAACTTAGATGAGAAAACGGGCAGCAATTTCCTGTTTTTTTTCTCCATCATTTGAACCTGTTCAAGTGAAGAAGAATTTTTGTCCGCATCCAGCTTTTTTATTAACCAAACATTACTTTTCGCCAGGACTTCATAAAAAGCAGCTACCTTTTGATTGCTGCTCATGGCATCAATCAAAGCTTTTTCCAAAGGGTTAAACTCTGTACTCATTTTTCGCCAAACCCAAGAATTGGCTCTTTCTCTTCAATAATCTCCAATTCATTAAGAGGAACATCCACTGTAAATTCATATTTTGCGTGAGTTTCCAGGTTTAATTTTTTCCATGCTTCTGGATTGCTTGTCATAAGAATTACTTCTTGTTTCGCTTCATCAAAGCCGATAATTCCGAAATGATAGCCTTTGTAAAAGGTAGTTGGAATGATTTCGTATGCATCATCAAGCTCATTTTTCTCTACAGTTTTGACATATGCTTTGGCTAAACTCATTTTGCTTAACTCAAATCCATACTCTATATCTAAAGGGTCTGTTGAACGTAATTTCACTTGATCTTTCCTTGCACTGATGATGGAATATTCTTTTCCTTTATAAATCGCGTACTTCCCTTTTTTAATCATTTCCTTGCAGCTCCTTTAAACTATAAAAACGACGGTCATCTTCTACATAGATACCCACCAGTTCTTCTACACCATTCTTCACTTCATAGATTTCTCCAACTGAGGGCGCAGCGCCATCTCTATATTTTGTTTCAAATTCAGGAATGATCCTGCCATTCTCAGCTGCGGTAAATCCATGCCCCGTTTGAGGATACTGAATAAATTCATTGGGTTTTGCTGCATTAGGGCTACCGAGTTCCTCAGCAAAAGGTATCTTCATCTTATCATAGTCGTCAGTTGTAAAACGAATAACAGCATATCCTTCATTCGGTGAGAATGGTGTTGGATAATTCTCATCTCCATAATCTAGTCTCAGTGAATAGAAAACATCATCTGACATGTGTACGTCTGCTACATCATCCATTCTTGCAATACATCCGCTCAAAGTAGTTTCCCTTCCTGAAAGAAAGCTGTCCACTCTGTCTAAATCAATAACTTTTTGGAGCACTGTATCTTCATCAAGCGGACCAACTGCTTCGCGTACCTTCCGCATTTTTTCAAGCTGAACTTGGGTTAACTCTGTATGATGCTTTGGCTGGAGTTCTAAAAATTCAGCTCTTGTTAATCCAACTTCATCAAGCACCAAATCAATCTCCGCTGCAAACCCTTTCCCCTGCGAAAGCTTTGCATAATCAAAACTCGTCTCCATCCCGTGAGGCACGGTCTCAACTTTCGGCTTAGAGGAGGTCCCATCTGGAACTTTTGTCAGCTTTGCAGCTTTTCCAAGCTTATCAATTCCTTTGCCTCCTAGAATACCAAGTCCAATAGAGACGACTCCATATGTAAAAAATTCCGTTCGGCTGTATACATCACCATTTATTACTTTTGTTTCCCAGGCTTCTGAGAGCGTATTCCACATCGACTCAAGGGTTTCAAGGGGGTGAATGATGGCATCCCACATGGCTTCATATGTTTCCCATTCTGTAAGGGATACGAGACCGTCCCACGCATCCGTAAGACCATTTTTAGCCCCATCCCAAAGACCGGAGAAAAAACCGCCCCAGCCCGAAGAAGCAGACGATTTGGCGGCCTCATCTGCTTCTCTCATGCCATTTGCGGTGTTTTCAATTAATGTTTTTGCATCTTGCGTCAGCGTATGAAACCGATTAACGAGATGACGGATCTCATCTTGAAGATCGAGAGCCCTGTCTACACGTGCAACAGAGGTAAAGCGCAGTCTGGCAGATTCCCAGTTTAACAGATCAAGTGCATCTCCCGTATAAGAACGGGATTGCTCAATGCGCTGTGCGAAATCTTCAAGTTCATCCGGTCTAATTTTAATTTCCATTTGCGGTCTATCTCTCCTTTATCCCTTTAAACCATAAGCAGCGCTGTATCAGGCTAGGCCGGCAGCAAGTTCCCTAAGCCTTCCGATTTCATTTCTAAGTTCCTGAAAAAGATCATCCTTCATTTCGTATATATGATGATAGGTGACACGAATGTCATCTCTAATACTTTCATAGGCTGATTTTGTCTGGCCCGTCCATTCATCAGCATACTGCTGATGAAGATTATGAAAATGATAAACGCCATCGTCAAACGTACCCATTGCATTCTTAATAGCCGCAAGGTACGCTTCGAGTTCATCTGCATCCCGGTTGTATTCGGCCTGCTTTCGCTTTCTCTCCAAGTCTTCAAAGAAGTCTTCGATCGTATCCAACAAGTTCTTTCCACGTCCTTCTTCCTGATTTAGAAGCATCTTATAGTTATGTTAAAATATGGGGATGAATCCGGCAACTATCTATTAAACTATTTTTACACATAGGCGAATAGGACCAGAAAAGAAATTATCCTTTCCTACTATTAGAATATAATGAAAACTTTGCGTCTTTTATTCCGATAAAATGACCTTATTTAAGGACATAAACCCGTTCAGGTCTTCCGATAGTTCCGTAGGATAAATCAGCTGCAATTTTCTCCTCGGAGATGAGATGTTCAAGGTATCTCCTTGCAGTTGTCCGGCTCACGCCAATTTGCTTTGCCACGGTTTCGGCCGTTAATCCATATCCCGCATCAAGCACTTCCATGACTTTAATCAGCGTCAGTTTATCGATTCCCTTTGGGAGCGTCGGCTTTTCATAAACGTCCTGCTGCATATACAAAAGCTTGTCCACTTCTTCCTGGCCCATGATTTTGTTTTCCGATCTGATTGCTTCAAGCTTTCTGTAGTGGTCTTCGTATCTGTTTAAGGACTGCCTGAACCGTTCAAAAACAACTGGCTTGATAATAAAATCAAACACTCCGATAGTAATGGCTTCCTGGACCGTTTCAATTTCCCGGGCAGCTGTTATCATAATGACATCTGTTTGCTTATCAAGCTGCTTGATCTCTTTTAATAAATCGCATCCGTTCATATCAGGAAAATACACATCAAGCAGAATTAAATCAGGTTTTAAAATATCTATCAAGCTTTTTGCCTCTGCATAATTTGCGGCGATCCCGATGGTCTGAAATCCTTTAATCTGTTCAAGAAATCTTCTTTGAATCTCAGCGATCCTTAAGTCATCTTCAATGATCAGCACCTCAATGGCTTGATTCATGATCATACCCCCTGCTTTTTGGAATGGCTACCGTAAATGCTGTTCCTTCTTCTTTTTTCGATGAAAACGTGATCGTTCCTCCCGTTTTTTTAAGCGCCTGCAAAACAAGACTCAACCCGATGCCTGCATTTTTGTCCCTGCTTTTTGTAGAGAACCCCTGCTGGAATATGCGCTCGAAATGGTTCTCATCTATACCTGGTCCATTGTCTTCAACTTCAATAATCAGTTCTTTGCCCAGATCTGTTAAAAAGAGAGATACCTTTTTATCCCCATCTTCTTTTTCTCTGACAGCTTCAAACGCATTGTTCAGCAGATTGCCAAAAATGGTGATTAATGCATCACGATTCAGCGAGTCGGGAACATCCTGAAAGCTGCTTCCTTCATCTATGGAAAACTGTATTTTCAATTCACTTGCCAGACTGATTTTCCCTAAAATAAATCCCGCGAGAATAGGATCAGGAATTTCTCTCATAATGAAGCCGATAAACCCCTGTGTGACATTTACTTCTTTTGAAATAAACTCAATCGCCTCTTTATATGAACCCAATTGGATAAGTCCAAGAAGGGTATAAAGCTTGTTTGAATATTCATGCGTCTGCGCTCTTAAACCCTCGGCATATGCTTTTACGTGGGACAGTTCCTTCAGCACCTGTGAAAGTTCGGATTTATTCCGGAAACTAGCTACAGCCCCAATAACTTCCCCTCTTTTATCAAATATAGGAATGCGGTTTACAACGAAAACATCCTCTAGAATGATAAATTCACGATCGTACTCGGCCTGACCGGAATCAACCACCTGCAGCAGATGAGTATCTTTAATAATCTCTTCAATCCGCTTTCCTCTTAACAGAATCTCATTTGGAATCTGCAGGATTTTATGGGCATTTTCATTTACCACCGTGATTTTCCCATCAGTACCAATGGCAATGATTCCTTCATGAATGGACTCTAAAATAGCATGCTTTTCCTGGTACATCCATGCAATCTCACGCGGTTCAAGGCCGAATATGGCTTTTTTTATATTTAAAGAGATTAATAATGCTGAAATAATTCCGCCTATTAATATGATGACCGTAAAGAATAAAATTTTGTTTTCAAGATTCGTCAGCTCTTTTTCAATATCTTTCTGAAGAAACCCAACAGAAACGACTCCAATTACTTGATCGTTCAGATCGAATATGGGTGCTTTTCCTCTAAGGGATGGCCCAAGGGTTCCAATGGATTCAGAGATGACGGTTCTTCCTTTAAATACCTCTTCGTTATCTCCGCCCACCATTTTTTCGCCTAATCGACTCTTATCAGGATGTGAGTATCTGATTTCCTCAAGGTTTCCTACGACGATAAATTCCGCCCCCACCTCTTTGCGGATTTTCTCTGCGATCGGCTGAATGGTTTCAGACGGATTTTCTGCTGAAAAGGCTTCCCCAATCTCAGGCATATAAGCGATCGTCTCGGCAACAGACAGTGCGTGCATTCCTTTATCCTTTTTCAAATTGGTCTCCATGATGGATTTAAACGTTAATTCAAATATCCCTGCCATCAGGACAACTACCAGGCAAATTCCTATCATCAGCTTCGTATGTAATCGCATTCATTCACCTCTGCTTAATCATAGTAAAAAAACTCCTTATTAAAAAGGAGTTTTTTAGCCCTCTACGTTTATAATGACATCCTTACCCCGTTTTTTCATCAAAACAGGAATCAGCAGCCATAGTGCCGTAAGAATTAAAAAGGAGATGGAAAGAGGCCGCGCGAAGAAAATGCTGTAGTCTCCATTTGAAATAGTAAGCGCCCTTCTCATATTGTTTTCTATCATTGGACCTAAAACCAAGCCTAACACTAGAGGAGCAATTGGGTAATCATTCTTTGTCAAAAAGTAGCCGAGAACACCGCATGCAAGGAGAAGGAGCAAGTCATAGACTGAGACCTGCACAGCATATACACCAAAAATGGAAATGGCGACAATAATGGGAATTAAGTACTTTTTCGGTGTTTGAATGATTTTCGCAAACACCTTAACAAGCGGCATATTTAAGGCAAGTAGCATAACGTTTCCGATAAACATGCTTGCAATTAAGCCCCATGCAACTTGAGGATGATCTTCAAAAAGCAGCGGACCCGGCTGAATGTTGTACATCATCAGGGCTCCCATCAGTATCGCAGTTGTCCCAGATCCCGGAATACCGAGCGTTAATAAGGGAATCATCGCGCCGCCAGATGCAGCGTTATTCGCAGATTCGGGCGCAGCCACTCCAGCAATCGCTCCCTTACCGAACTTCGATGGATTTTTGCTGATTTTCTTTTCCATGATATATGAAAAAAATGAAGCTAATGTAGCACCGGCGCCCGGCAGTATCCCGATGAAAAATCCTAAAAATGAACCTCTTGCGATCGGACCTGCTGATTCCTTCAATTCATCTTTAGAAGGAAAAATGTTATTGATTTTGGCAATTTCCGCATCTTCCTCTTCTTTTTCAAGAATCGTCTTAAAAACCTCGCCTAATGCAAATAAGCCAACAGCTATCGTTAAAAATTCAATGCCCTGATAAAGCCACGGAAAATCGAATGTAAATCTGGCAACTCCTGATACATTATCCACTCCAATCGTTGCGAGCAATAAACCTGTGATCGTCATGATAAGAGCCTTTGTCACCGATTTTCCTGCCAGACCGCTGACTGCTGCTATGCCAAGCAGCATCAGTGAAAAATATTCTGCGGGTCCAAACTTAATGGCTACGCTAGACAATGGTTTTGCCAATAAGATGAGAGCGATAAGCGTGACAATTCCGGCAAAAAAAGAACCGATTGCAGCGATGGAAAGAGCACTTCCCGCCCGGCCGTTCTTTGCCATTTGATAGCCATCAAGTGTGGTGACAACAGAAGATGATTCCCCAGGTGTATTTAAGAGAATGGACGTTGTGGACCCTCCGTACATGGCTCCGTAATAAACTCCTGCAAGCAGAATGATGGCGCTTGTTGCCGCTTGTTCCGGCGGCAGTCCTCCAGTCATAGAAGCTGTGACCGGTATTAAAAGGGCTACCCCGCTCATCGGCCCGATCCCAGGCAGAACCCCCACCGCTGTCCCTATCAGGACCCCTGCAAAAGCAAAAAGGATGTTATACCAAATGAGGGCTGACTGAAAGCCCTGCAGAAGATAATCTAGAATTCCCATCGCGCATTTCCTCCTTTCAATTTTTTAAAACCATATCGGAAAGCTTGGCAAGGTACCTTTAAGAACAACAACAAATAAATAATAGATTCCCGCAGAAAAACAAGCAGATATCACAATTGATTTCACCATCTGCCCCCGTTCCATTGCTTGAAAGCATATGAATAGGAAGACAAATGTCGTGATGACATAGCCGATTGTTTCCAAGAGCGCAATATATAGCAAGGTTGCAGCGAAAATAATGATAAAAGCTTTGATCTGCAAAGGTTCCTTTTTCCCGTATTTCTTTTGGTAATGAAGGGTTTCATAAAATAAACGCAGACTTAAGAGAAAAAGGATTGCACTGAGAAAAAATGGAAAAATATTAGGTCCGACAACACTTCCATATGAAGATTCTGCGATTTGCATACTGCCGTACATAAAGAGCGCTCCGACCGTTAAAAACAAAACGGCTGCTGCCCTGTCAAACTGGACTGACATTTGAATCATCCTTTCCTATTAGAAAAGCGGAAGCGCCCGTTTAGCGCAGGCATGGCAGATAAGAATCCGACAGAAAAGGCGCTTTTTGCCAATACTTTCGGAGCCGTTCTGGCCGAGGAGCCTGAGCGATTCCGCTCGCCATCGAAGCGCAAAATTTTATACTTTCTTATCTCTTAAGAAAAGCGGAAGCGCCCTGTTCTGGCTGAAGATCTAGGAGCTGCAGCCAGACATAGAAACGCTGAATTTTATTCTTTCTTAAAACTTGAAGCAAGAGGAAGCTTGTATCATTTCGCCATTCCGACAGCTTCAAGCAGGGTCTGCACTTGTTTTTCCTGCTCTCCTAAAAAGGTTTTAAAGTCCTCGCCATTCTTATATTCCATTTCCCATCCCTGTGTTTCGACTTCCTTTTTCCATTCCTCTGACTGGACTAATTTTTTCATTGTTTTCTCCCAGTATTTATAGGCTTCATCAGACATTTTTTCTGGTCCAAAAACCCCGCGCCAAATGGTGAATTCCGCGTCTATGCCCTGCTCCGCCGCAGTTGGAAGATCTTTAAGCTCGCCCTGAAGCCGTTCGGGTGCTGTTGTTGCCAGAACTCTTACCTTGCCTGCCTTTAAAAATTCTTTCACGCTTGATACATCTGTTCCGATCACATCAGCATTGTTCCCGAGAAGAGCTGTAATGGCCTCGCCTCCCCCATCATAGGAAACATATTTTAACTTTGTCGGGTCCACTCCATCTGCATAAGCTGGGAGAATCGAAATCAGGTGGTCCATAGAACCTGGTGCAGATCCTCCTGCAAAAGTAAGCTTGCCCGGATCTTTTTTCACATCATCCAATAAGGATTTAAGATCCTTGTATTTTGAATCTTCTTTCACAACAATTGCCCCGTAATCCTTCGTCAATTGAGCAAGCGGTGTTGTATTTTTGTACCCGTAAGGACTGTTCCCTTCTTTTTTCAGGTTATTGATGATCACAGGAGGCGAATTGACAAATAGCCGGTCATTATTTTGAACATCCTGTGTGGCATATTCGGCCATGAATACCGCACCGCCTCCGCCTGGTTTGTTTTCAACTGTGAGCGGCTGATCTACAAGCTTGGTTTCACTCAAGACCTTCACAAATGACCTTGCCGTTAAATCCCAGCCTCCGCCGGCACCTGATGGCGCGACAACCGTTAAAGCCTTTGTTGGATAGCCTGTACTTCCAGAAGCTGCTTTCTCACCGCTGCTGCATGCACCTAAGCTTAATGCAAGAGCGCCTGCACAAATGATCATGGATGCTTTTTTTATTCCGAACATATAAATCCTCCTTTGTAAGCGTTTTCTTAATTTTACAGAGGATTCTGAAAAAATATAGTTTAGACAAGTAAAGAGCATAAAAACCTTTAGCTCCTTTTTGTCCTTTTTGTTCACAGGTGAAATAACAGCTGAATTCATTTGAATAAATGGCGCGGGAAACATATAATTGTAAAATGAACTGATGATTTATGGATATAATGAAGTTTACATAGAAGAAAGGACGATTAATATTGGAAAATAACTCGTCAAACTTTATCAAAAGCATCATAAAAGAGGACTTGGAGAACGGAAAGCACAAAACGGTCATCACCCGCTTCCCGCCTGAGCCGAATGGATATCTTCATATCGGCCATGCAAAATCAATCTTAATCAACTTCGAACTTGCCGATGACTTTGGCGGCAGAACCAATTTGCGATTTGATGACACGAACCCTTTGAAAGAAGATCAGGAGTATGTTGATTCTATTAAAGAAGATGTGAAATGGCTTGGATACGAGTGGGATGAGCTTCACTTTGCATCAAACTACTTTGAGGAAATGTACAGCCGCGCTGTCCTTTTAATTAAAAAAGGCAAAGCTTATGTAGATGATCTGACTGCTGATGAAATCCGCGAATACCGCGGCACATTGACTCAGCCCGGTAAAGAAAGCCCGTACCGCAATCGTTCCGCTGAAGAAAACCTTGAGCTGTTTAATAAAATGCGCAAAGGCGAATTTGAAACAGGCAGCAAGGTGCTGCGTGCTAAAATCGACATAACCTCACCAAACCTGAATCTTCGCGATCCTGTTATTTACCGCGTATCACACGCGACTCATCATAATACTGGAGATACTTGGTGCATTTATCCGATGTATGATTTCGCCCATCCGCTGGAAGATGCGATTGAAGGCGTGACTCATTCCATCTGTACAACGGAATTTGAGGATCATCGTCCTTTATACAACTGGGTTGTCGAAGAATGTGAAATGGAAAGCAAGCCACAGCAAATTGAATTCGGCCGCTTAAATATCACGAACACTGTGATGAGCAAGCGCAAGCTGAAGCAGCTCGTTGAAGAAGGCTTTGTAGACGGCTGGGATGACCCGCGCATGCCAACGGTATCAGGCCTTAGAAGAAAAGGATACACATCAGATGCCATCCGGAATTTTGTAAGAGAAACAGGTGTGTCTAAAGGATACGGAGCGGTTGACGAAGCCATGCTCGAGCACTTCGCAAGAGAAGACCTTAAGCTGAAAGCTCCTCGTACAATGGGTGTCCTAAAGCCGCTTAAACTCGTGATTACGAACTATCCTGAAGGTAAATCAGAACTGCTTGATGCAGAGATCAATCCTGAAGTGCCTGAAATGGGCTCACGCCAAATCCCGTTCGGAAGAGAAATCTACATCGAACAGGACGATTTCATGGAAGATCCTCCGAAAAAATATTTCCGCCTCTTCCCTGGCAACGAAGTGCGCCTGAAGCATGCTTATTTCATTAAATGTGAAGAAGTCATCAAAGACGAAAACGGAAATGTTGTTGAGCTGCACTGCACATACGACCCTGAAACGAAAAGCGGATCAGGCTTTACAGGCCGTAAAGTTAAAGGCACCATTCACTGGGTTGATGCTGCAAATGCCGTTCCTGCAGAATTCCGACTCTATCAGCCGCTGATTCTTGACGCAGACCTTGAAGCGGAAAAAAGCGAAGAGGAAGCAGAAGAAAAAACATTCCTTGATTACGTAAATGAGCAATCCTTAGAAGTCGTTCAAGGTTTTGTAGAACCAAACATGAAGGACGTAAAAGGCCAGGATAAATTCCAATTCTTCAGACACGGGTATTTCAACGTGGATCCGAAGAATTCAACAGCTGAAAAAGCTGTTTACAACCGAATTGTTTCTTTAAAGAGCTCGTTTAAATTATAATAAACATAGAAAAGACCTAAATTTCTTCGAAATTTAGGTCTTTTTTTGATGAAATGTTCTTCAGCATTCGATTGTCAATGGTAAAAAGCTTGTCCAATAAAGATGAATGACGTCGTCTGAACTGCTCTTTTTACAAATCCAGTCAAAGTCCAACCCGAACATTGCAGAGATTTGGATGGTTTTAATCTTATTTTTTCGCGGTATAAACGTACTAACAAAGAAAAATTAAGGATAAACAAAATAAATACTAAGCAGAAAGGAGGACGAAGAATCATGAAAATCAAGGCAGGCAGCTGGAGAATGCTGAGTGTACAGGAAAAACTATTTATTTTGCAGGCAGTGAGCTACAAAATGAAAAAATAAAAAAGTGTGCAGCCGGCAGGCAGGAACCTTTTATCAGCCAAATTCCGCAGCCGATATCCACAAACATTCAACCAATTCTCAATTTTTTACAGCCAACATCAATCCTTCATCAGAAATGTAAAAAGCAGCCGAAAAAATGACGGCTGCTTTTCCTTATTTATTTCCACCATCCATCAAACTTGGTTGCCGGCAATTGGCGTTTATGCTCAGTAATTAAGTAGCGCTTTTCCACTTTAGAAGCGACTTCTTCTGACACTGTTTTCCCTTCTAAGTAATCATCAAGCTCATCATAAGTAATACCCAGCTCCGTCTCATCAGCCTGCTGCGGTTTATCGTCAAGCAAGTCAGCAGTCGGAACCTTCAAGTATAGTCTTTCTTCAGCTCCAAGCTCTTTCAGCACGCTTCTACCCTGGCGCTTAGTCAGACCAGCTAAAGGAAGCAGATCTGCTCCTCCGTCACCATACTTCGTAAAGAACCCTGTTACAGCTTCTGCAGCATGATCTGTACCGATGACAAGCAGACCAGCCTGCCCTGCAACCGCATATTGGGTAATCATGCGGGTTCTTGCTTTCACATTCCCTTTATTAAAATCACTCAGCTCATCCTGAATGGCATCTGCATATTGCTGTTCAAAGGAATCCACCGTCGTTTTAATATCAAACGTGACCGATTCATCCGGCTCGATGAATTTCAGCGCCAGCTGCGCATCATCTTCATCATGCTGAACACCGTAAGGGAGGCGGACCGCAATGAACTTCGCATCGCTTCTGCCTTCACTGCGCAATTCTTCAACTGCAAGCTGCGCAAGACGGCCTGCCAATGTAGAATCCTGTCCGCCGCTGATGCCAAGAACAAATCCTTTAGCACCTGTTTTTTTTACATAGTCTTTTAAAAACTCAATGCGTTCTCTTATTTCAGCCTTCGGATCAATTTCAGGTTTAACATTTAAATCACTCATAATCTTCTCTTGCAAGCTCATCAAAAATTCCTCCTATTGATATAAAGAATGTTTTTTAATGTATTCATAACAAGCATCAGGCAGCAGATAGCGCGGCTCCCCGCCTTTTGAAAACTCATCGCGGATGTATGTAGAGCTGATTTCCATCGCAAGACCCTTATCAATTAAGTGAAAAGTTGAGCCGTCATCATGATTCCGCAAAATCGGGGACCGGGAAATCGTCCGGAGCATATCGATGCCTTCTCTGGCCATCACAATAAACTTATTGCTTGAAATCAGTTCCTGATCATATTTCCACTTGCCCTCTGCGATATCAATAAGCAGATCAGCACCCATGATAAAATAAATTTCATCGTTCGGGTATTTCTTCTTAAAATGCTCCAGCGTGTAATACGTATAGACATTCCAGGCTTCCTGCTTAATTTCATGATCATCAGCCAAAAACTTATCATTTCCCTTAAGAGCAAGCTCAAGCATATTCCAGCGATGCAGATCAGATGTCTTCATCAGTTTATCTTTCCGTTTGTTTGAACACGGCAGAAAGATGATTTTATCCAGCCTGCAGCGATGTGCAACGGTGCTTGCCGTCCATAAATGAACATTTGTTATCGGATCAAACGACGAACCATAAATCCCTATCTTCCCCACTTGAGCTTCTCTCCCATCATCCCTCTTTTAGTTGTTTCCCTGTTCGATCATGTCTTTAACCTTTAATTTCACTTCTTCGATATTCCGCATCTTGTTCTCCCAGCAGCGCTCGCTTAAATCGACCGGGTACTCCTCAGGGTGCATCGTCCGTTTATATTCATCCCACAGGACATCCATATTTTGAGCCGCATAATCCTGGATCTCTCCTAGCTCAGGAAGGTCATAAACTAATTTTCCATCCACAAAGATATCACGGTGCAGTTCCCTCGCTTCAAAATTCGTTACAAATTTGCTGACGAACGTATGAACGGGATGGAACATTTTTAAGCGCTCCTCTGCCTGCGGTTTTTCATCCTCAAGCGCAATATAATCGCCCTCTGATTTTTTATTGACGGAATTAATGATGCGGTATACCTTTTTAATCCCCGGCGTCGTCACTTTTTCAGGATTTCCGCTGATTTTAATCGTATCCTTCATTTCCCCGTTTTCATTTTCAATAGATACTAATTTATAGACAGCACCAAGAGCAGCCTGATCATATGCAGTAATCAGCTTCGTGCCGATTCCCCATGAATCAATTTGCGCACCTTGTGATTTTAAGTTGATAATCGTATTTTCGTCCAAATCGTTCGAAGCAATAATCTGAGTCTCAGTAAATCCTGCTTCATCCAGCATCTTCCTTGCTTTCTTGGACAGATAAGCAAGGTCCCCGCTATCAAGGCGAATTCCTTTGAAGTTAATCTTGTCGCCAAGTTCTTTTGCCACTTTAATCGCGATCGGAACCCCTGATTTTAACGTATCATACGTATCGACAAGGAAAACACAATCTTTATGACGTCGCGCGTACTTATGAAACGCAGTATATTCATCACGATAAGCCTGAACCAATGCATGAGCATGTGTGCCTGCAACAGGAATGCCGAACATTTTGCCTGCGCGGACGTTTGATGTAGCATCAAACCCTCCGATATATGCAGCTCTCGTGCCCCAAATTGCCGCATCCATTTCATGTGCTCTGCGAGTTCCAAACTCCATCGCACTTTGATCGCCTACTACATGCTTGATGCGGGAGGCTTTTGTTGCAATCAATGTTTGATAGTTCACAATGTTAAGCAAAGCAGTCTCTATCAGCTGAGCTTCTGCAAGCGGCGCCTCGATGCGCAGGATCGGTTCATTTGCAAAAACAAGTTCACCTTCAACCATTGAACGCACGTTTCCAGTAAAGCGAACCTCTTTTAAATACTCCAAATAATCTTCTCTATATCCTAATTCATCTCTTAAATACTCAATATCACTTTCTGTAAAGGAAAAACTCTGCAAGTACTCGACAATGCGTTCAAGACCGGCGAAAACCCCATAACCATTGCTGAACGGCAGCTTTCTGAAAAAGACTTCAAACACGGCTTTCCGGTTGTGCATGTTATCTTCCCAGTACGTTTCTGCCATATTAATTTGGTAAAGATCCGTATGAAGCATTAAACTGTCGTCTGTGTATTTCATCAAAGGAACCTCCATCTGTCTATTCAACCCGTGCATTCAAGCTATTTTTAAAATGAGAAAGCGCCCATGCGTGGCCTTCAGGATTAAAACTTGCCACTGCTTTTTCATGAACAACTATTTTAAAGCCTTTGTTAAAGCCGTCAACTGCCGTATGCAGCACGCAAATATCTGTACAAACCCCAACAAGATGAATTTCCGTAATACCGCGTGCGCGGAGCTTCATTTCAAGATCCGTACCCGCAAACGCACTGTATCTTGTTTTATCCATCCATTGTACATGATTTTTCTCTTTATTCTGCTCATAAACGTCTTCAAGCTTGCCAAAAAGTCTGCGGCCTGCTGTTCCTTCAATATTATGAGGCGGAAACAAAGCACTTTCAGGATGGAACTCATCGTTCTCGTAATGCATATCAATCGCAAAGACTACATAATCACCTGAATCAACAAAAGACTCTGTCAGCTTTACAATCTCATCCTCTATCTCCTGCCCCGGCTTTCCGCAAGTAAGGGCCCCGTCATCCGCTACAAAATCCACCGTATAGTCAATGTTAATTAACGCTCTTTTCATCAATGTCCACTCCCCTATAGTATTTAACACTTAATGAATTGTTAATTATCAAATCTAATAACGTGCCGTATAAATCGGTTTGACTACATCCATCTCGACAAACGTATAAAGCTGCGTCGGTTTTTTTGAAGTCCTTGATGTCTTTCCCTCTGCCTCCTTGATAAATGGCAGTGTCTTAATCTTCCTTGAAAAAGACTGGTCACTAGCAATGGCAGGATCATCCGTCACTGTCTTCAGCACTGCCTGAAGCTCCGAATAAGTAAAGAATTCAGGAAGAAAATTCTTTGCCACAGTCGTCTGCAAAAGATCATTCGTAATCATTTTAATAGCATCCTCAATAATGTCCCTGTGATCAAACGCAAGATCCAGCTTCAATACATCCTTGATCGAGAAAAGCTCTACCTCTGCAGCATCATCCTGAGCTTTTCTCAGGGACAGCGAATGCTCTGGAACAATCGCATAATGCGCATTCGAGATAATCCAGCCGCGCGGATCGCGTCCCGGCTTATCATACACACCAAAGTGCTTCACATGAACACCGGAAACACTCGTTTCCTCTTCCAATTCCCGCTTAGCCGCCTCAAACGCCGACTCATCAGCCTGAACAAATCCTCCCGGAACCGCCCACTTGCTCGCCTCAATATTTGGATTCCCTTCAGCATCAAGCGCAGCACGCTGAATCAGCATCAGCTTCAAATCCATCAGCGGCGGCTTATATTCGCCATCGCTTTCAGATACAATCGTAAACACACAAATATCAGACGTGTACCCATCAGGAGTCCTGTATTTTTTTATATCGTATTTTTTAAGAGCTTCATCGTTTGACATGAATAACTGGCTCCTTAATTCTTTTTTAATTAACAAGTTGTTAATTGTTAATTTATTTATACCTTATTTTTTGGAGGGTGTCAATGAATTATGTGGGGAATTTTTGAAATGGTCTTTATTATATTTACGAAAAAAACCTTGAAAGGCATATGGCATTTCAAGGTTTTCAATCTAAAATTTTGTATTATGATCTAGAAACCGTATTCAATGAATTGAATCAAGAGTTCTCAGATATATATTTGTCTATTATCTTTTTAGGTCTATTTCCTTCTGTTATTAAACCTATGTTTTTATATTCCCAAATTATTTGCTGTTCATAAGAATCCACTTCTGATAAATCATCATAGTTGTAATCAATATCGAATTCACCCGTATGCTCAAGTTTAAATGTCAGATTGGTCCATTTTTCTTGGTTTTGTTCTCCGAATTCTTCCCATAAATATGTGAAACAATCATATAATTCATCTTCTAAATCCTCATACTTCTGTTCTTCTACGTCAAATTTTTTCACGATATCTAGATTATAAACAGGCACATCTTCCTCGATAGGGAAGTAATAATAATAAACTTGTCTTGAATCTTCACTTACTTCTGCATATAAATATATTTTCTTCAAAGGTTCTGGAATCATTTCATTTAGTATATTTGCAGCTTTCAGGTATATTTCTTCCATACCTTTAGTTTCCATTTTATTTACCTCCTCATGGGTTGCTTAATCGTGATGCCATGGCTCCGGCTGCGATGCGCTGGGCATCTGTAAGCTTTTCTCCTGTTACGGGGTCGACGCCTTCTGTGGCTCGTTTGTAGTCATAGTAGCCGGATACTTCGCCGGTGAAGGTTTGGTTTTGGTGATGTCCCAGAGTTTTTCGTACCACGGCCGTGCTTCGAGTTCCTATTGAATGTAGGATCAATTTCGATATTCTCTTTTTTATAAATTGTCCACTCTGAATAAGATTTTCACCCTATAACGAAGATTATGTAGATGAAGCTGAGTTCGCAAACAAAGATATAGAGGTACAAAAACAATATGCACGGTATTCAGTATTAGATGCTGTCTTTGCGTTGAGATTATTTAAAAAATCCATGATTATCATTCCTTTCTTATTTTCTTACTTTGACCACATATTCTATGACTTTCAATGTCGGTTAAAATCTCATTCGATTAACAAACCGATTAAAGCAGCTTGCCAACTCCAAAAATACCATGAGGCTGCATCAATATTATTCCTGCTAAAAAAACTTTAAATAAAAAAACGTGGATATAAAATAAATTCCACGTTTTTAAAATTAATTACTATTCATCCCACTCTTCATAAGTAAAAAGATTAAGTACTTATTCTTCAAATTCTTAAGTCATCTAATCTTTCATTTTCCTGCTGTATATCCTTAAATCTTTCTACTCTGTTTTCGAGATACTCTATAGATACATTTTCCAATCTTCCATCTTTTTCTTTTTTCACTAATATTATTGATCCACCGATCTTATTAATCTCCTGAATAAGTTTCAATAATTTTTTTGTACCATCCTCATCTTTTAATAATTCACATTGAAAGACTGGATCACCACTCAGTATATGACTTTTTATTTCGCTTATACCATCTCCAGTAATTTTTCTGACAACCTTAACATATTTTAATGTATTGTTATCAATTAATATTTTAAGGGAAATTATTGACATTATGTTTTCCACCTCTCTTAGAATTCTTCTGGGAAATCAGGATTATTTAGAGGTTTACCCCCACCTTGGTCAGAACCTTCAAAAGATAAAAAAGGTGCAGCAGACTCTGGTAATCCAGCTATCATCAAAAAATTCTTATCACTATTTATGATTGAACTATTATCTTTAAAAGATAAAAGTAAAAAACCTTGAAGGGCATGTAACCGATCAAGGCATTTAAAGATTTTCCTTTCATTTCACTATTTCCAAATAAATTATTATTTAAAGTAATATCCCTTAAACTTCCTCTTCGACTTTTAAATTACCGATTAATTCAGTAAGTGAATTAGCAAGTAGTTCATTTTCTTCTGTTTCAAAATCCTCTATAAAAATTTTCCCTGTTTCGTTGTCAATAGTAATTGCCATATCTTCTGGAGAAACAAAACCTATCTGTATAAATCTAAGTTCTCCACCATTGTTTTCTTCGAATTTTTTTAATGCTTCAAAAAATTCCAATATATGTTTTCCTGGTTCAACTGGTTCCAGATTAACTAATCTAGAGCCGTAAAAACCTTGTAAATTTAAAAACCAGTATGAATTAAAGTACTCTTTAATTTCAGGGTGAATCGTCAAATCCAGTTTTTTTTCAATTTCTGTAAAATCATCTAAGTCAGATTTTTCAATAGGCTTCCAATATACATACTCTTCGTCATCTGGATGACTCAAATACAGTAGAGTATCAATTTCTTCATCCCACGGTGCTTTGGGATATGTACCGTATTTTTTATCCCATACGTTAATAAGTTCCTTAAAATATTGTTCTAGCGCTTTCTTAACTTCCACTTCCTATCCCTCCTCAATTATTACTTAATAAAAACTTGAAGACGTTCAGCATTTTCCTGATCTTTCCCCCATATACCTATCTGCTTCTCGATATTATGGATTCCTCCACTACCTGGATGCAAAGGTTGTGGAATGGCGATTGCTTGTCCGCCACCACCAATATGATGATGTACTAAAGGTTTTCCTTTTAACCCTACAATATCGTACTGAGGGAAATTCCTTCTAAACACCGCATCATTCACAATTGCCCAACCATTATTCAGATTTTTTATGTTTGCATCACTAAAATATTCAGGGTGTAATTTGTATAGTTCGTTAAAGTAAAATTTATTATCTCTTAACCATCCTTCTGAATTTGTACTTTTTTCCCCTTTACCTAAATAAGGCATTTCTATAATTAGTTTCTCATCAGCTGCTATTTTAGTAACATAAGTTCCTTTTCTAGTAATTATTTCATACTCTTTGTTTAAAATCTCGTCTTCGACTTCACGATATACTCTAACAGGATGATTAACATTAACCTTACCCTTAAAATCTAGACTCTTAGCCATTGAAATTAAATCATTTAAAGACTTATACTCCACACCAAAACTATTCATATTAAATCCAGTACCTGTCGATGCAAATCTAAGCTTTATGTCAACTGGAATTGGAAGATCCCCGACCTTTCTTCCGATATCAGTTAATATCGCATTTGCATTCTCAACCTGCTGATTGATAAAACGGTTACTTAATGGTCCTTTTAGCAATCCACCATTCTTCGCAGCCAATTTATCCAATCCATAAGCTGCACCGCCAACTCCCACAATTCCAAGAGCCTGCATAAGACTCTGCTGTCTTTGCTGGTCTGTCAACTGATTCCCAAACATATCTTTACCCGTCACAGCCTCACCAAGCCCATTAGCCGACACCAGCCCATAAATCCCCATCTCCGTCTTCTGCAGTGTGCTAAACGATTTAGAGGTTTTATATGCATCAAGCGCATGGTCTGCCGCATTATAGGATTTAACCGTTTTATAGATTGCGCTTCCGCCCTTGGCAGCCCGGCCTGCCCAGCCGACGACCGGGATGAAGCCGGCTGCTGCCATGGCTCCGGCTGCGATGCGCTGGGCATCCGTGAGCTTTTCTCCGGTGACGGGGTCGACGCCTTCTGTGGCTCGTTTGTAGTCATAGTAGCCGGATACTTCGCCGGTGAAGGTTTTGGTTGTGTCCCAGAGTTTTTCGTACCACGGGCGGGCTTCGAGTTCCTCGGCGATTTTTGCCTGTTTTCTTGCTTCTGCCTGGTCGTTCTTGAAGGATAGATATTCTTTGGAGCTGTTTTCGATGTCCTTTTTCATTTTGTAGATGTCACTGTTTTGATAGGCTTTTGCATTGAAGTTGATGGGTGTGATCGTGCTGCCCTGTCTTGAGGATTCGAGCAGCTGCCCGAACAGACCGACCAGGTAGCTTTGATCGTTTTCTGAGATGGTGTATTCTTCTGTCAGCGCCTGATCGAGCTGATTGACTGCGTCCACTGTTTGGCTGCGTTCTTTTTCAGCTTTTGCCATGTGGTCTTCGAATGTGTCGGTTGAAAAAACATGCAGCGGGACAAGATCATCTATACTGCGAAAGATGGACTGCAGAGCATCCTGCCCGCTATGGACCATTTCCTTCGCACGATTTTGAGCACGCGGCACATTTTCTTCTATAAAGGACATTTGGACAAAGGTATCGCCTGAGAGCTTGGCATCTTCCGCATCACCGGGAATCCCCTTGAAAAAAGCGATGTTTTTATCAATGAGTCTCATCCAGGCTTCCACAACATCGACTTGTGCAGAATAAAAGCCTTTTATCGCTTCTGCCCCTTTCCCCTGGAATTCATCACCAGAGTTGACGATATCTAAAAACTGTTTTTTCAGCTGATTCAGCTGTTCCTTCAGCTCTTCGTATTGCTTGGCTCTCTTCTCCATTGCCAATACTAACGTTTTAGCTTCGTAAACTTTAATCGCTGCCACCTCCCTTTTGTCCTATCTGTGGACAATCGCTTCATCTTGTTCTTTCAATGAGTCCACATTTGCACGCGTATCTTCTACATTTTTCTGAACAATCGTTACGTACTGCGAGACAAATTGATGAATCATTTCCTCCCGTTCCTGCCATTTCTCCGTGAAGTCAAGCTTGTTTTGGCCGGCATCGTCTGGTCTGTCTAGAACCAAGGCGTCCAATGCCCGTTTGATTTCATCCAGCTGTTTCATCATTTCTGCATGATTCAGTTTAATTTGGGTCATTTAAAACAACCGCCTTTTTAAATCGTCTATTCTGTTTCCAAGCTCCTCAAATGCATCCTCGCCAACAGCCAGCAGCTTGTCTGCTTCATGTGCAAGTCCGCTGACTGCATTTAAAACTGTCCTGTCAATTTCAAGAGAATTAATCTTCCACTGAATTCTCTGCTTATAAGCATCATAATCTTCTTCTGCAATACTGCGCATCACTTTATAAGCTTCATTCCGGTCTTCATCAAAATCATCCGCTCTTGACCCTTTCCATAAATGATCAAGCTCGGGATCAAGAATCTTGCGCACCTCATTCATGCATTCCGTCTGCTCGCGTTCAATCTGCTGTTTAGCACGCTGAAGTCTATTAATCTGGTCATTCAATTCAGAAGATTGATAGGATATCGCACCATGAATCTGATTCAGCATTTCCGAAAAGCCCATTTTGATCACCTCTGATCCGAATTAATTTCCATATTTTATAGTATAAGGTAGATAGTAGCACGGTTGAATAGGACCAATGGCTTTAATTTGACAGCGGTCCCCTTATATCAACAAGAAAGAAGTGCAGAGTATGCACTTCTTTAATCTTCATCTTTAATGTCAATGTCTTCGGGAATCGGTTTGCTCAGCCACTCTTCCAGCTGTTCTTTGTATTTTTCCATTTGTTCAAAATGTGTCGTAAACTGCTCTTTGTTGATCAAATACTGCTCACCGTCATGCACTGCTCTGATTTGTTTCTGCAATATCAGATTTTCAATATACGCTTCCGGCATGGACAGATGCTCGGCTGTTTCTTTAACTGTAAGATACATGTTCAATTCTCGCTTTCCCTGCATAATTGGTATTCATTATTATAGTTGGATTATGCACTAAAGGAAAGCGGCAGTCATTTAGCCCGGCAAATTCGGTTCATTGCCCCGCTCTCGTGGTCTACAGAAAAATAAAAATCCGGCCAGGACTCTGATTGATGATTTTTCATCCCGCAAACAACCGCTACATCTGCTCTTAAATGTGATGACAAGTAGAGAAAAGAATAGCCATTTGGACATCTTACATGAAATACCTGATTGCCTTCCACGTCATAGCCAATGAGAAACTGCGGGTTATTCTCATGATCTCCTGCTAAAGCCAGAACCAAGCTGACACTTGGATAAAAACGCTCTTGAAGTATCTTCATTTCCCCTGAAAATCACCTCATTATTTAGTAGTTCAGTACGAAACTAGGAAATTTTCCCTCCTAACTCTTTACCCAATTTACAAGCAGAAAAACTTTTTTTAAAAAAATCAGACAAAAAGAAATGTATATAGTCCCCTTAATACTTCCCATGCATATCCAAATCGAATTTTCTGATAATATTAACTTTATACGAACATTACCAGGAGGAATCAATCATGACTAAAAGAAAACTTGTCATCACACAGGACCTTAATCAAAAACAAATCAATGAAATAACATCTATTATCCCTGACTGGGAGGTAGTAGCAGGAAGAGACAAATCCGTCTGGCAGGATCACCTTAAGGATGCTGAAGTAATTGCGGGGTGGAAAAAAGGAATGGAAGAAGATTGCCTTGCAGCGGACTCAACACTTAAATGGGTTCAGTCCTGGAGTGCCGGAGTCAATAATATGCCGCTTCAAGCTCTTAAAGAGAAAGAGGTTCTCTTAACCAGTGCAAACGGAGTGCACGCTTTCCCAATTTCAGAAACGATTTTTGCCCTCATGCTTGGTCTGACGCGAAAAATACATACGTATGTAAGAAATCAATCTGAACGGAAGTGGCATCATGCCGATATGAAGCTCGAGATTCACGAAAAAACAATTGGCATTATTGGCGTTGGAGCGATTGGTCAGGAAACAGCTAAGATCGCTAAAGCGTTTGGCATGAACGTTCTTGGTGTTCGCCATTCGGGTAAGCCTGCAGAGTTTGTGGATAAAATGTATACAAGTGATCAGCTGGATCAAGTCCTTCCCCAGTGTGATTATGTCGTCGTGACATTGCCGCTTACAAAAGAGACTCATCAGCTTTTCACATACGAGCAGTTTAAAAAAATGAAATCTTCGGCCTTCTTTATTAATATTGGCAGAGGCGAGACTGTGGCCGAGGAGGATCTCATAATAGCGCTTCAGGAAAAAGAAATTGCAGGAGCAGGACTTGATGTGTTTGAAATTGAGCCGCTTGGGGAAAAGAGTCTCTTGTGGGAGTTTGAAAATGTGATTATTACCCCGCATACATCCGGTTCAACAGAATACTATAACGAGCGCCTTGCAGAAACCATTCTGATTCCTAATCTGAAGCAGTATCTAACGGAGGACACCCCTTCCATCAACTTAGTCGATTATAAAAAAGGATACTGATTGTTATAAATTTTTAGTATAGGAAGAGCGCTTGTATTGGAAAATATAAAGACTAATACAAATCCAGAATCATAAATGAGGAACACGAATGATTATACAATTTGATCAACTAGAAAACCTTACTCTGCAGCATATTTTCGGACAAGCCTCTCAAAACATAACAAGCCTTGCTTTTCATTCAAAAAAGGTCAAGCCCGGCGCCCTTTTCTTCAGCATGAAAGGCGAAGAGCATGACGGCCATCAATATATTGATGAGGCACTGGCGAACGGAGCCGCTGCCGTTATCGGAACGAGCTTTGAAAAGCTCAGGCAGCTGAGCCTCTGCTATCCTGATCATACTTTCATTCTTGCAGAAGACGTAAGAGAAACAATGGCTCTTTTTGCAAAGAAGTTTCATAATCATTCAGATGAAAAACTGAAAACCATTGGTGTCACAGGGACCAATGGAAAGACGACTGTTGCGGCATATGTGCGCTCTCTTCTGACACTGTTGGAACTTCCATCGGGCTCAATCGGCACAACTGGAATTTGGGCGTCTACACATAAGCTTTCGTATAAAAAAAGCACTCCGACAACACCTGAGTCCACTGATCTTCATCAAATTTTTCATGATTTGGCGGAGTTTGGCGATAAAGCAGCTGTGATGGAAGTTTCCTCCATCGCAATAGACCAAAAACGAGTGCACGGCATCGAATTTGATGCAGCCATTCTGACTAACTTTTCTGAAGAACACCTTGAGTATCATAAAACGATTGACCATTATAAAAAATGCAAACTGGCTCTTTTTGACCAGGCAAAATCTGCGGTAATCAATCTTGATGACATGGATATGGGGCTTCAGCTTGCACAAACATACAGCGGCAAAAAAATTACTTATAGCTTATCTCCGCTAAGCGGGGCTGATATCAGTGCTGACAGCATTCAATTTTCTGATATAGGAACTACTTTTGATCTTTCTTATAATGGGAAGATTCATCAGGCAGCAGCTCCTATTTTCGGAACCTATAATATTGCCAACGCACTTGCAGCTATTGGAACAGCTCTTTTATTCAACTACAAAATGGAAGATATTCTGCGCGTCCTGCCGATGCTTGAGAGTCCAGAAGGCCGCTTCCAGGTTATTACCGGGCCGGACAACAAGAAAATCATTCTGGATTATGCCCACACACCTGTGGCCCTTTCCCGTCTGGTGGAAGAAGTTAAGAAAATGGAATACAACCGTCTGATTGTCATGATTGCAGGAATCGGCATCCGCGACTTTAATAAAATGCCAAAGATGGCTGCAGCCATTGAAGGACATGCAGACGAAGTCATCGTAACAGTCGACCATCCCGGACATCATGATCCTCAAATCATTATTGATCAAGTGATGAAAGGATTCTCACAGCCGAAAGCGTCAAACATTAAAGCTGCACTTACCCGCAAAGAAGGAGTCATCGCTTCTTTGGCAGCAGGTGAACCAGATGACATCATCCTCCTTACAAGCGGCTGCATAAATGGAGCACAAATTGTAAAAGGCAAAGAAATTCCTCATTCAGACGAGGAAATTATCGAGTCTCATTACCAATCTTATTATCATGACTGCCATGAGCTTGAAGCATAAAGCTCATGGCTTTTTGCTGCTTCCATATTTTTTTAGGCTGTCTATAGGCATCTGCCCTGCCACTCCTCATCTTATTACATAGGCTATTTAAGTATCATGACACAAAGGAGTGAAGTCCACATGAATCCCTATCAGTTTTATCAAGGCTATGTCCCTCAGCAAACAGACTATTATATGAATTATCAATACAACCCCTATCAGCCGCAGCAGCAAGTTCAGGACCAATTCGATCCAGATCGGCAGCCGCCTCAATTTCAGTCGCTTGAAAGAAGAATCAATGCGTTAGAAAGACAAAACGAGCAGCAATCACGTGAGATTAACCGGCAAAACCAGGAAATCAGAAATCTTAGAAGAGAGCTTAACCAGACAAATCAGGAAGTGACACGTCTTAATCAGGTCGTTGAGCGTCATACAAGACGTCTGAACCGCTTAAACCAGCGCCTTCGTGCAGTCGAGAACAGACTCAACATTCCGTTTACAGCTGAAGACGGGTTCTAACATCCAAAGCAGCCATTACGCTGCTTTTTTTATATGCAAAAAACCATCTGCTTTGTAAAAAGCCTGCATTCCATTAAAATAAGAACATATTCATTTATCCAAAAAGGAGCAGATGTATGTTTGAACTGCTGATTACAATGCTCGAACGGCTCAGTATTATTGTTATGATCGCATTTATTCTGACAAGATTCCGCTTTTTCAGAAGCATGATCTATCAGGACCAATTAAACCGCAGCCAGCAATATACAGCCATTCTTTTCTTTGGCTTTTTCGGAATCATCGGCACTTATTCAGGCTTGTCACTTAGCACAGAAACTCTCGAGTTTAACCGGTGGGCTTCAGGACTTGCCTCTGATGAAGCCATTGCTAATTCAAGAGTCATCGGTGTCGTGCTTGCCGGACTTTTAGGCGGCTATAAGGTCGGCATCGGAGCAGGGCTGATTGCGGGCATCCATCGCTTTACCCTTGGAGGATTTACCGCTCTTTCTTGTGGACTTGCTTCTATTATTGCAGGAGTTTTAGCAGGGGCTTTCTTTAAAAAGAATGCCCAAGTTAAGCTTTCTTCCGCTTTTCTTATCGGGGCTTTAGCTGAAACCATTCAAATGGCGGTTATTCTGCTCGTATCACGGCCGTTTGAAAAAGCCCTCGTCCTTGTCGAAATGATCGGGATTCCAATGATTCTCGCTAACGGTCTCGGTTCCGCTCTATTTCTTCTCATTATAAAAAATGTAGTGAATGAAGAAGAAAAAGCCGGAGCCCTTCAGGCTCAAAAAACACTGCGCATTGCTGATCAAACACTCGCCTATCTTCGTCGCGGCATGAATACACAATCGGCTCAGGCAGTTTGCCAAATTCTTCACAAGGAAATTAAGACAAGCGCTGTTGCGATGACAAGTAAAACCGAAATCCTTGCTCATGTCGGTCTCGGAAATGATCATCACCGAGTGAACAGTCCGATTCAAACACAAATTACAAAAGATGTGATTCGTAATGGTGATCTGATTATTGCGAGTGACAGTACCATTCATTGCAGAGAAGCATCATGTCCGCTCGGTGCCGCTGTAATCGCACCGCTGAAGCAGCGCGGGGAAACGATTGGCACGATGAAATTTTATTTTGAATCAAAAAAAGAAATTACGGATATTGTCATGGAGCTGATTACCGGCCTCGGCAGCCTGCTCAGCAATCAGCTTGAAATTGCTGAAGCGGATAAAGCCTATCAGCTCGCTAAAGAAGCTGAAATCAAGGCGCTTCAAGCCCAAATCAGTCCTCACTTTCTTTTTAATTCATTAAACACAATTGTCTCTTTAATCCGGATAGATCCTGCAAAAGCAAGAAAGCTTCTTGTCTCATTGTCCCATTTTCTAAGGTCCAACCTTAACGCAACCACCAATGACATGACCACACTTGAACAAGAGCTAAAACATATAAAAGCTTACCTTGAGATTGAGGAAACGCGTTTTGTTGACAAGCTGTCCGTTCATTATGAAATCGATGATGATGCCCTCCTTGTAAGAATCCCGCCTTTGAGCCTTCAGCCCATTGTGGAAAATGCGGTCAAGCATGGCATTAAGGACAAGGAAGAAAACTGTGTAATTACCATTTCCGTTCATAGAATAGACGGAACAACCTGCGTAAATGTAAAAGATAACGGACATGGGATGAGTAAAGAACGAGCACGACAGGCCGGAAAAGAAACCGTGCCGTCTGAAAATGGAACAGGCCTTGGCCTGTATAACGTCAACCGCAGATTAACCATGATGTTCGGCAGCACTTCTGCCCTTCAAGTGAAAAGTGTGTCAGGCCATGGGACTGAGATCTTTTTTACGATTCCGCATACGGAGGAAAAAAAGAATGGAAACAATTAAAATTGTCATTGCGGATGATGAACGGTACAGCCGCGACGAATTAAGACATTTACTAAGTGAATTTTCATCGCTCCAAATCATCGGAGAAGCAGATACAGGTGAAGCTGCTGTCATGAAAACACTTCAGCTTCAGCCTGACGTCGTTTTTTTAGACGTTGAAATGCCCAAAATGAACGGCATGGAAGCGGCAAAATCACTGATGGAATTAAAGAAAGTCCCGCTGATTGTGTTTGCGACAGCCTATCCTCAATTTGCGGCAGAAGCCTTCAGATACGAAGCAATCGATTATCTGCTGAAGCCCTATGATGAAGATCAGCTAAAACAAACTGTGCAGAGATTGGAAAAATTGCTGATTCAGAGCAAGAGTTCAGAGAGAAGTACAACACCCGGAAAGCTTGCCGTAGAGGCTGAAGGAGAAATCATCTACCTTGAACCAAAGGATATTTTATATATGTACCGCGATGATAAAGTTACTAAAATCATCACAAGGACAAAAAGCTTCGATACAAAAACACCATTAAAAGACTTAGAGTCCCGCTTAGGCCCATACTGTTTCTTTCGAATCCACAAAAGCTACCTTGTCAATTTGGATTATGTGACAAAGCTCACTCCGTGGTTCAATGGGGCTTATCAGCTTGAACTCGAAGGAACAGGGGAGATGCTTTCAGTAAGCAGGAATTATGTGAAATCGCTGCGGGAGCGGCTGGAGATATAAAGAAAAGAATAGCTGCATGATTTTTCTAATGGTATTCTTTTACTATACTCACTTACCGAAGGAGACTTGAGAATGCCAAACATCTCTCTTGCAGAAGCTGTAAAATTAAAAAGTGTCTTAACTAAAAGAATTCACGAACTTGATGAGGAATTGGACCGGGTTGCCTTTGTTGAAATTGTAAAGGGTACAAAACCTCCTAAACAAGTTCGAAAGCTAGAAGATGTTGAACGTGACATGGAGTCAATCAGAACCGATCTGCGTTTGATTGACAAACTAATGTATCGTGCGAATATTGATAACGAAATAATCTTTAATGACGAGAAATTTTCTATCGTAGAAGCTATCGAACTTGCCATTCAGCTTCGGGCAAAAGCGAAAAAATATAAAGTGCTTGGGTCAGCCGTTAAAGAAGAATACTCATATTCTTACTCAGAAACAGCTCCTCTTATGAAGATGGCGATGTTCGATCCTGAAGAATATCGTGTTAAAGGAATTGAATGTGAGCGGCAGGCAAATCGACTATCCAATCTTGTTAATTCTAAAAACTATTCAATTCAGCTGAGCTTTGACAGCAGCAGCTACTTTTAACCTTGAAGCAGTGAGACTCTGCTTCAAGGCATAGAAGGAAAACCTTAGTGTACCTCGGTACTCCTGTAGCGGCAATGGACAAACCCATAACCAATTTCCGATTACATCTTCATCTGTTACCAATAACCCACTACGGCAATGGCGGTCGACGACCACCTTTATCATGTTTCTGATTCCTTCTATGAAGGGTGTCTAATTTTAGACACCCTTATTTATATTAGCTTTTGCATCTAAATCCATCTTTTCTGCATGTTACCCCTCCATTTCTGCATCTTGTACACAAAACGTCCATAACTTTCTATAGTCCTTTATACTTATGTAAACGCATACATCATTAATTATTCAAGGAGGGTTCCTATGTATACATTTCTGGCCGGTGTTGTCCTTTTAATTGTTGGTTATTTTACGTACGGTAAATTTGTTGAAAAAGTGTTCGGTGTGAACGAGGGCAGAACGACTCCTGCCTTTACTCATCAGGACGGTGTTGATTACCTGCCGATGAACACAAAAAAGAATTCATTGATTCAGCTTCTGAATATTGCGGGTGTCGGACCGATCTTTGGCCCAATTATGGGTGCGCTTTATGGACCGGTTGCCTTTCTTTGGATCGTGCTCGGCTGTATTTTTGCAGGAGCCGTGCATGACTATTTAACAGGCATGATCTCAATCCGCAACCGCGGCGCTCATTTACCTGAGCTTGCAGGCAAGTTTTTAGGAAAAGTAATGAAGCATGTTGTAAACGCTTTTGCTATTCTTCTTCTTTTACTAGTAGGAACCGTATTCGTTACAGCGCCCGCCGGTTTGCTTTACAGCTTGATGAATGGCAGGGCCACAATGGGACTTATCCTTGCAGCTATCTTTATTTACTATATCTTGGCGACATTGCTGCCTATCGATAAAATCATCGGAAGATTCTATCCGATCTTTGGCGCATTGCTTTTAATCAGTGCAATTGGTGTTGGCGGAGGTTTGGTCCTTACAGGCGCTCCAATACCGGAGCTTACGCTTGCTAATCTTCACCCTGATAATGTTCCAATCTTTCCATTGCTGTTCTTGACGATTTCCTGCGGGGCGCTGTCTGGTTTCCATGCTACGCAAACGCCGATTATCTCAAGAACAACTCAAAATGAAAAACAGGGACGCAAAATTTTCTACGGCATGATGATCGCTGAAGGCGTCATTGCAATGATCTGGGCTGCTGCAGCAATGAGCTTATTTGACGGCGGCACAGGCTTAAACGCGCTGCTTGCAGAAGGCGGACCTGGCGCAGTCGTAAGTGAAGCTTCTACTCTTATGCTTGGAGCAATCGGAGGAACACTTGCCGTTCTAGGCGTTATTATCCTGCCGATTACTTCAGGGGACACAGCTTTCAGAAGTGCACGTATGATTATTGCTGATTACTTCAATATTTCTCAAAAGAAAATGTCAAGCCGTTTATGGATTGCACTTCCATTGTTCATTATCTCTTTTGCTCTGACAAAAATCGATTTCACGATTTTATGGAGATACTTCTCATGGGCAAACCAATCAACAGCCGTTATTGCGCTATGGGTTGGAGCCATGTACTTGTTCATCGCCAAGAAAAACTACTGGATCGCGATGATCCCTGGTATTTTCATGACGATGGTGACGGTGACTTACATCTTGAATGCTCCAATCGGATTCGGTTTATCAATGACAACTTCCTACATTGGAGCTGCTATTGCTACGATTGCGGTTATCGTTACTTTCTATATCGCAGCCAAGAAAGCAAGAGCCAATAACCTTCCGCTTGAAGATGACGTTTCAGGATGGAAGCAGGTATCATAATGGGCTGCTGCAGTCCGAATTACCGGCAAACGGTTAATGAGGAAGAAGAAAAGTTGAATCGCAAGGGAACAGACAATGCTCCTTTGCTCTTAAAAATTGCAGGAAGTGTTGTAATCGCAGGCGGAATACTTGCTGTGATTCTGACGTAAAAAAGCAGGAACCGTTTGACGGTTCCTGCTTTTTTATGCCTGAAGCTTTTGCTTTAGTTCTCTTTCCCTGATCTTGATCTCAGCCTCTGTTTCCTCGCGTTTGTTTTTTCCGTCCACATGGATTCTCATCGTTTCCTGTATAGCAGCCTGAATGTTTTCTTGTATTTCTTTTAGCGTCTCTAAATCAAACATGCTGCGCTTTTCCCCGTTAATAACCGCGGCCTGATTTTGATAGAGTTCGTTTGCAGGCTCAGAAATCTTCCTTCCAGCATCTGCTGCGCTCTTTTGTCTGATCAGAGTCAGTGCAATGGACACCTGGTTTTTCCAAAGCGGAATGGATGTTACGAGGGAGGATTGAATGTTTTCAGCCAGCTTTTGATTTGTTTTTTGAATCATGCGTATTTGAGGTGCACTTTGAATCGTTATTTCCCTGCTGATTTTCAAGTCATACAGCCTTTGATCCAGTTGATCTGCAAATTGGAGGATATCCTCCAACTCCTGCTGTTTCATTGGATCATTGGAACCTGAATGTGCATTTTTCAGTTCAGGAATTATTCGATTGTGCAGTTCTTCTAGCTTCATTTCTCCTGCTGCAATATAGATATTCAATGAGTGAAAATAATCTTTGTTATTATCATAGAGCCTGTCAAGCATCACTATATCTGATAAAAGCATATTTTTACTGCGCTCAAGCTTTACGCTGATTCTGTCAATCTGTGCCCCTGTTTTATTAAATCTGGAGAGGACCTCCTGAATGGATTTCTTTCGTTTTCCAAATAGACGCGCTAAAAATGAGGTTTTTTCCTGCTGTAAATCGTCAGGACTGACCTCATTCAAGCTTTTCATGAATTCGTCGAGGATTTCGCCAACCTGCCCGATATCCTTTCGCTGCACCTGATCCAGCATGACATTTGAGAAAGCTAACAGTTTTGATTGCGCTGGCAGTCCGAATGATACCAACAGAGCATGGTTTTTTGGGTTAATCTGTTCGGCGAGCTCGTGTGCCCTGATTTTTTTCTCTTCAGAAAGCACGTCAAGTAGACGGGCTGTGTTTATTTGCTGAAAGAAATCAATTTCATTCATTTGAATTTCCGGCTTTCATCAAGATGTTTTGTATCTTGATTTGTTTTAATGGAATGTTTGGCTACATCGATCTCAAGATTCAGTTCATCAACATCATCTTGGACCATTAAGTACAAATCCTGTTCAATCAGACGCGTCAATTCGTTTAATGTTTTTCTCGTTTCATTTAATGATTTTTCGAGCTCCCAATTCCTTTTAGGCTGAGAGGATAGGAAAACGTATTTCTCTGCGAGCAGTACAGCAGAATCCAGATGAGAAAAGAAAAATTTCTCTGCTTTATAAAAGCGTTTCGGCTCTCTTATTGTTAAGCTGTAAATTCTTCTTGCAATACGAACAAGCTCGATTCGCTCTTTTAACGAAGGAAGATGGCGAATGGTTAATAGCGTCTTCTGGAGACGGGCCATTTTAGGCTTCGCTTCCTCGAGCTGTTTTTTGATGTATTTATAATCTTTGCGGGTAAGAGAATTTTTCTTTAAAAACCTGGAATTCATACTCACTGCAGCAATGGAATAAGCAGAGGCGCCTCCTGCAACCGAATAGGCAGCTGCCGCTATTAAAGGCTGATCAAAACCGATTAAGCTCACAGTCCCGACTGTACCCGCAGCAGGAATTGCCGCAAGCATCCGGACACTGAACGCCACAAATGGATTCATCATCAATCGACTCCTAACATAAAGTCTCTATTTTAATACGTATGTATATAGTGCAGGGTTTCAGTCCTTGTGGGATAAAAATGGAAAATAGTCCTTTATCAATAATATACAGCATTACCTCCAATTTTTCTATTGGCCGGCAATAGTAGGAGATATAGGACTTGAGGCGTAGAGAGGCGTTTGGATGTTATTATGCCCGCTCTTATAATCATCTCCTAATCACGAGGTGAACACATTTAACCATAGCTGATATTCTCCATAAAAAAACAGCCGGGCAAATGACCTCCGGCTGTTTAGATCTATTCTGACTTTTTGCTTGCTGGTCTCGCATCTGAAATTTTCCCGAGGAAAAATCCATTGATTTCACTTAATTTTCCTCTCCAGAGGATTTGTCCTTTGGAAGGGGTGGATTTGCTGTCGCCGACATACACTTTCGTATTTTTCAAATGAATGAAATGGGCTTCAGCATCTCCATTTGATTCAACCGATTCACTGGCAAGAGATAATTGCTCGCTTAACTTCTGTGCGACTTCACTGCCGTCTTCAAATGTTTCACTCAGTACATCAAAGTATTCCTTAGCGGAAACCATTGTACCTGAAATAACGGCACCATTCACGTTTAACGTGATGTCCAGCGCAAAGCCCTGTTTATTTGAAGCCTGTACAAAGAATTCAAGTACACTGTCTTTTGATGAGGCTGTTGCTGTACTCATCTTCTCGTCTCCTCCTTTTTCTCTCAGTTAAGATGATGTGTCATCGTCGCTGCTTAGAGATGTATCTTCTGATTCTTCTTCCTCTTTTTCATTTTTTTCATCTTTTGCTTTTGCAGATTTTGAAGCCTTTGGTTTTCTTCCGCGTGCTGATTTTTTCTGCGGCTTTTTCACTTCGTCTTTGCCGTCGTACATCATTTCTTCTTCTTCTTCGTCTTCTTCAATTTCATCTTCACTATCATCATCTTCATCTTCATCTGCTTCATCAGATTCAGCCTTAGATTTGCTTGATTTTTTCTTGCTTGGTGCTTTTTCTTCCTCTTCGTCGTCCTCTTCATCATCTTCTTCTGTGCTGCTTTGGCCGCTTAATTGGTTCATTTTTTCCTCAAGCTGCTGAAGACGTTCCTGAAGAGTCTCGTTTTCTTGCTTTAATGCTTCGAAATCTTCATTTGAATTTGAAGATGTAGTTTCTTCTGATGAATTATTCACTTCATCTTCTTGATCAGCATCTTCTGACTTCGTTTTGTCTTTTTTGAATAGATTAGCAGCTGATGATTTTAAGCTTGAAGCACCTTGGAATGATTTTTCTTTTGCTGATTTTCCAAAGTCTGCAGCTTTGCTTTTTAATTCATCTGTATCAATACGGGCAAGCAGCTTCTTCCCGTTTTCTGGTGTAGCCAGGTATCCAACTGTTGCTCCAAGGATACTTCCTGCAACTGTGCGTTTGATTGGTGCACTTCTTCTTGAAGATTTTTCTTGAGTTGATTGCTCATTAGTTGAGTTTTCTTTGTTTGAATTCTCAGCTTTTGTATTTTCCTTTTGATTTTCCACCTGTGAGTTGTCTAATTTTGTTTGTTCTGCCATTGTAAATCCCTCCATTATTTTAGTTGGTTAGCTGTATTTAAACGATTTGAACCAAGCTGATTTTCAAGCAGTTCTAATCGCTCATTCAATTTCTTGTTTTCTTCTTCCAGAGCCTTTGTATTGTTATTCTCCGCTTTGGAGCTTAGATAAGGATCATTCTCCCACCAGTCCATGCCGATTTCTTTTGCTTTATCAACAGAAGCGACAATGAGGCGGATTTTAATTGTCAGCAGTTCGACATCGGCGATTCCTACCGTAATATCACCTGCGATAACAACACCTTTATCCAGAATCTTTTCCAGTACATCAACAATCGAGCTCGATTGTCCAGTAGTTTGGACTGCCATTACATGTCCCTCCAATTGGCCGCGTTAGGTTATAACAAGCTGCCTAAAGGACCGAGATCTATATTCAAATCTTCAGCGTCAAGACCAAAGACTTCTTTCAATTCTTCCATTTTTTCTTCAAGGTTCATCAGGGCGACACCCAGATTTTCAATTTGCTCGTCCGTCAGAGTTCCACCCTCCACCCGCCGCATCGCATGACGTTCGACAATTTGCCTGAGAAGCTCAACGACTGTCAGGACCAGCTGCGCAAGTCCGTGTTCAGCATTATCAGGATCAAGCTGGATTCTACCATTTGTTCCGCTTACCTGTTGCATCAACTAACTCCTCCTTCTGCTTATCAAACTGATCAGATGTGACAGGTTTTCGGTTGCCTGCTTTTGATTGAACAAGCGTTTCAACAGAAGCAATCAGCACCCTCAGATCCAAATACACTAGATCTACACCTGCGATCGAAATGATTAAATCACCTTTAATGGCTACACCTTTGTCGAGAATGACATCTAAAATATCAATAAGTGCTATATCCTTGTTTTCAACTGATTCTCTAAGAGACATCTGTCAGATCCCTCATTTCTATGAAAAACTGGAGAAATGGTACGCCGGCCATGGGCCTGTAGCTTCGAATCTCCAGCCGGTGCCGCCAAGCTCCTGTTCAAACTGCTTCATTTCTTCCAGAAAACTCTCCACATTCGCAATCGGAAGAAGAAACACGCTGTTCCAAGCCATGTTTTCTTTTAAGCCTGTAACATCTTTGCTCCAATTTTTCTTAATAGCTGCGTGAAGCGAATGCACCTTCAGCTTTTCATGCACGTGTTCACAAACTCGATTCTTTTCATTTTCAAGCTCATTCTGAATCAATTTATCAATCTTCTTTTTTTCGAAAAATTGTCTTCCGCGCGGAAGTTCACTTATTTCCTGCATCTTTGCTTCAATCGCCGGATTGTTTTCACTTACATGCTTTTTCAGCTCATGATCATCTGAATAGATTTTCACATTCCATTCTTCATTTCCATGAAGTTTAAAAAGAGTTTCTTCAACCCTTGATTGATTGGTTTGAATCGTTTGCTGCAGGCTATCTTCATTTTTATAAATGGTGCAAAACTTCAGCGGAATGATCGTAAAGCTCTTATAAAGGGCAGCAACCGTTTCATGATGATGGAACGCTTTTTCCTGCAGCCAGTCCATATCACTGTCGATCTTGTCTTTAATGGCTTCTTCTGAATAATGATCAGAATCCAGTTTGCAAACAACTGCGGTGACATTGTCGATCGGAATGGTGTACAGCTTGTGTTCACCATCAAAACCAGTGAATGATGGAAACGATTGATGTACTGCCGCTTCTTCAGTTGGTATCAATCCATATAAATAAATCAAATCGCCCATCTGCTTATCCCTCGTCTCTTGGTTTCGTCAGCTTATCCCACTCTTCCATTTCCCTGCGCTTGGCGATTTCATATCTCGTCAAAAGCTCATCCTCTTTTTCCTGAAAAGCTTTCTCTGGAATCTCGCCGAGCTCAAACATCATTTGGAGCTGGATCAATTTTTGCTGAATAGTTGGAAGATCATATAACTCTTTCTCTGCTTCTTCCTGGACCTTTTGCCCGATTTTAACTACAAGATTCATTGGTGCGGTAACCAACTTATGAATCATGTCAGCTTTCCTCTACTTTTAACCTGATGTTCACAAAGTTGTATGCAGGCCATGGACCGCTGTAGTTAAAATCGACTTTATCTTTCCAGTTTTCATGTGCTTCGTTAACCTTCTGATCAAATAACTCTTCAGAATCACGGTCAATTAAGAATGCTGCGTTTAAAAGCATGGTTTCGCCAGTTGGTTCATTTGCTTTAGCGGCTTCAGCTGCTTCTTCAAGCGGTGTGAATACCTCTGCTTTTACTTCATTCTGAAGATCAGCAAATAATTTCTGAGCAATTCCGCCAAGCTGAATCCGTTCATAATAACCGGCCGCTTCAGACTTGCCTTTCACAGAAGCGGACATTTTCCCTACCTCTGGATGCTCATTTACTTTTTTCTCAAGCCATTCTTTTTTGCCGATCACTTTCAATCCGACTTCAATCTTGCCTTTAATCGCCGGGAAAAGCTTTTCAAACTGAGGATACAAATTTTCCAATAGAACTTTGACATCTTCTTTGGATTTAAAAACATTCCCGAAACTGATTGGAATGACTGTATCATTTTTGCTCATAATTTCAGCAACTGCATGCTGATGCATCATTAAATTTTGACGATTCGGATTATAAATTTTCATTGGAACCTCGGCCGCAACCATCGCTGCATCTTTATAGCGAATCGTAAAGGTTTCCCTCTCTTCGCCTTCGATTTCGACTGTTCCAAAATCCCCATCTTCTGTCGTTTGAATTCCGCTGAAAATATAAATTCCCATTTCTTGTTCACTCATTATCAAACACTCCTCTAATCCAAGACGTCCATTTTGCTGCATTCATCTATAATTAATTTTTCTGCATCTGCTTTAGCGTTATCCGAATCAAGGCATCTGCTGATTGGATGACACAAAATATCGATGCATAAGCTTTGAAAATCCGGGTCTTCGCCATTTATTGGGATATCCTGTTCTGCTGCAAGCTTCGCTATCATAATCGAAGCTCTTAGACTAGGACCATTATTCTTATCGTTTGAGCAGGCTTCCCGCAAATTCGTAACGAGAGTTGTGATCGCCCTTGCTTCATTTTCTTCTGCATCTGTTTTTTCAGCTACGATCATCGTTTCGCGTTCAACATCCTTATAATCGATGAACATTGTAATCAAACGATCAAGCAGAGCATCCTGCGTATCGTAAACACCTGCATATTCAGCAGGATTGCTTGTGAAAATAACAGCGAAATCCGGATGAACCCGGACAAATGGGTCAGTTAATTTAGAACCGTATAACGGGAGAACACCTTCTTCTAAAATGGATAAGAAAATATTATTAGTAGTAGGGCGTGATCTGGTGAACTCATCATAAATTAGCGTATAACCGTTTTTAACTGCTTCAAGCAGCCGGCCGTCTTTCCACATTTCACTGACACTTTCGTCTTTTTTATAAACAGATCTTACATACTGATCGACGACCTTTTTACTCTTATACCCCGTAAAATCTCCAATTAAATCTTTATTGTTTAATTCGTGATTTCCGTGCATGAGCATGACCGGCCGTTTTCTTTTTTTGGCAAGAGCAAGCGCAAGGGAGGTTTTTCCTGCACCTGAGGGGCCTGTAAAATGAACTGAATAACCGGCTTTCAAGTATTGTAAGGAGCGCTTGAGAAGATCCTTCGTCTCATCGTCCTGAATCAATGCTCTTGCATCTTTTTTCACCTTTTCTTTTAAGACCGTCATCTTTTCTTGCCTCCTGCCCGCTCATCCCTTACTGTTCCATACCGATTGCGCTTCGGTACCGAATGTCCAGCCTCTTAAACGAAATTACTTCTTCGTCTTTATTTAACTGACAATCATAGGTTCCGAGCATTTCATCTTTTGCGTATTTCTTCATATATTCTTTTTCTTCGATCACTTCAACTGTAACTCTCCAGCCCTCTTCCATCGCTTCAACAGAAGTGATTTTGTGAGGTGGTGCCACATGCTCGCTGAAAAAGTCGTTTACGTTTTTTAAAATATCTTTTATAGCCATATTGTGTCGCCTCCGATTGTTCCTTCAGCCGTTTCAAGATAAGAAGCAGGAGCCATTTTGTGTATGGCTCCAAGCCCTGATCATCTTAAATGCTAAACTGTGAACTTCTTTCATTCGATTGTGCAGGGAGGCCTTTTTCTTCTACTTCATCACGAAGAAGACCTACCGCTTCCGCATAACGCAACCATGTATCAACACTGGCAATAACGACACGCGCTTCAATCGTTAAAATCTCAATTCCTACAACTGAGACTCTTGCAAATGCGTCAATTACAATCCCTTTATCTAAAATCCGGTCAATAACTTCTGCTAAACTCGAACTGTTGTTGCTCTTTTGAATCGACATTTCTTTTTTCTCCTCTCAGTTAAGATCCAATAGTTTTAATATCTGTTGAAGATTTAATGTCATTGGAACTTTTGATCTTCGTAGAGCTTTTTATATTTGTGGAACTTTTAATCTGATTGACACCTTTAATGCCTTTATAGCCTTTAACTTTTTTCTTTTTATCGTCTTTAGAAGAAATCTTCTCTTGAAAATCTTCTCCTGCTTCTTTCACATTGCCAAGCTTGTCCCTTACAGACAGCAGGACATCCTGCACTTTTTCTTTTGCTTCTTCCGCTTTGCCATGGACTTTATCTGCATTCTCGTCTTTAGCATGGCCGAGCTTTTCAGCAGCTGCATTTGCTTTCTCCTGCAGCTTTTCTTCTGTTTTCTCGACGAATTTTTCCTTCGCCTTTTCTTTCACCTTATCCTCAATCTTTTCTTTAATAGGTTCAGGCGTATGTTTGATAATTTCTTTACCAGCTTTAAAAGCGGTTTTTTTCATCTTATCCATCTAATCACCCCTTTCAGGGCAGATCACTTATTTCTTTGCTTCAATCAGCTGATTCAGCATTTCTTCGATTCGCTGAAGCTGATCATTCATGTTTTTGTTTTCTTCTTTCAGCTCATCATACTGTGAAGAGTCTAATTCCTTTTCTTCACTTTTCTCCTGTTCCGGAGCAGATTCTTTCTTCTTTTTCGGAGCAAGCAGGCTGCTTAAGTTCCCTTTATCAAGATAACCCGTTGCTGTCTGTCTGAGTGCAACCATTGCCTGCTCAGTAATGATCTCCTGTGCCGTTCTTCTCAGCTCCTTGCCGGCAACTCTTACTACTTCTGATTGTCCAAGACTGTTAAACACTTTTTTGCTTGTCTCAGGACTTGAAAGCAATCCGATGCCTGCTCCGACGACTCCGCCTAAAATGGCATAATTTAAGGAGTTGTGCTGCTTCTCATCTTGGTTCTGTTCTTCCTGCTGATTCGATTCATCTTGATTTTCCACTTTTTCTTTCTTATCTTTGCCCGCCATCATTTATCCCCATTTCTATATGATAGTAGTGATTCATTTATTTAAAAGTTAAAAGCTGATTGTGTGCTCCGTTCATTCTTTTGACGATTTGCAAGACCTTCCTCCTGCACCTCATCACGCAGCAATCCGACAGCCTCTGCATATCGCAGCCATGTATCGACACTTGCAATCACAACCCGTGCTTCAATCGTTATAATTTCAATTCCTACAAGCGACACTCTGGCAAATGCATCAATTACAATTCCTTTATCAAGAATCCGGTCAATAACTTCCGCTAAACTCGAACTGTCATTACTTTTTTGAATACTCATTTCTTTATTAGCTCCTTTCATTGACGATGTAAATTTGGGCAAGCCCTAATCGCTTTGTTACTTGGGATATACCTTTTAAAACACGGGTTAAAACACCGACTGGATATTAGAAGAAATTACTTTCCACCATTCTCCATTATCTCCGCATCATATTTCGAAAACCTCTTCAAAAAATGCTGAAATGGCGGGATTTTCAGAAGATTATAAAGAGATTTAAGACAAAAAAGTCAATTTTGTTACAAGGTGATTACAAAGTGATCTAGAGGTGGTTTTTATTCGTTATGGGGGTGGAATTCAGGGGGATAAATTATACGCGGCCAGATTTAACAAAGATGATCCTGAAAGTAGCAGGCATCTGCGTGATTTAAATCAAAAAAGCAGGCAGGAAAAACGAATGTTTTTCCTGCCTGCTTCATTTTAGGGACCTTATCGGGCAGCCCCTCATTCTGTGAACTAAAGACTAAATGTCTGTCTTTCGCTCATAACTTGCATCTTCAAACAATTCACTTAAGTTCACGTGACGGTCCCAGACTTCCCTTGCATCTTCCCTCATATTCGGGTAAACAAATTGTATCAGGTTAAGAGGATTTCTTACAAAACGGATGCTCCGAATATTTGAAAAGGGAATTTTGTTTTTTTTGTGATAATGAAGCCGCTTTAGTCTTCTGTCAGAACAAGCAGCGTTTTTGCCGGTACAAACCCCGGAAGTGACCATAATGTAAGATATAGAAAGATTGGAAAGAGCAAAAAGCCTCCTCCAAGGTAAAAAAACGAGTACTTTGAATCGAATTTAAAACCATTTATGATGAGAAAGAAACAAGCTGCAAGCCCACCCAAGGTAGCAAGAAGCATCCATACATACATAAACTTGGAGCCTTTTATTTTGACGCTGTTGTTTTCTTTTTGCAGGCTAAGTAAAGTGATATTTCTATGTAATGAAGGAAGTTCCAGCTAAGAACCTCTCCTCTTTGTTCTATTATGAAGAATTATGATTTTTTCTCTCATAATTCATACTTTTAAGGAATTGATCATCTGTGATTTTTCTATTCCAAACTATTTTTGCTTCCTCTGTCATATGCGGAAAGATATGTTCATCCACAACATCGTAAAAGTTTACCTCATGCAGTAAATTATATGTTTTGAACTTAACTGTCCTATTATCGTATGTTTTTACGTAAACTTCATTAAATAAGTTTAAAGGGTTTCTCTTCAAATCAATATTTCTGATATTTTTGAACTGAACAGCTTTTTTATTAGAGACAATACTGCCATTCTCTCCTTGATGTATTTTAAATAAAACCTTCCCTGGAACAAATCCCGGAAGTGCCCAAAGTGCTTCGTAAATAAAAAAAGGAGATAAAATTAGGCCACCTCCTAAATATATTAAGGAATAATCAGATTCAAACTTCAATCCATAGGTGATTAGAATATAACAAGCTGCTAAACCGCCGAAAACGAAAAGTCCCATCCATATATACATTAATAGTGGACCTCTTACTTTTATTATGCTGTTATCTCCAGGTGTATTGGACAAGTTTTTCAGCTCCTTTAAATGGTTATAACATTATTCTTAAAAATAAATTGACTTAATGTGTTTTCATTACATTTTTCAAAGTTGTAATCATCACTTTGATTTCTTGTTACTAACCAAGATTGAACTTTACCTGGAATCACAAAACATACGTCTAATAGATCAGGGGTATTTTCATCGTCGTACTCCATGTAAAGCAAGCTATCCATCCTTGCTTTTCTATAGATTAAATCATTTATTAATTCTTTAATAATTTCATTTTCAGTGAAACCTTCCATTATAGACTGAGAAGGTAATCCTTGGCTAACTGTTTCTAAAAGTTCCTCAAACTGTGTTCTCTTCATCGAGAAAAGCACTTCATTGTGAGCTATTGTTAAATCTTTAAAACTGAAAAACTCTTTAACTAATTCCATGGTGTCTTGTTTGCTGGAAATCTTACTAATTTGATGAATCTGATTATCATATAAAAGTTTATGAAGATAAACTTCATCCCCATTCATATGAACGGAAATAGTTTCTTCGCTTTTTAAGTCTGTACTGAACTTAGAGGCTTTGATAGTTCTTTCAGCATGATTCATTATTTCTATAAAGCCAATATAATCTTCCTTAACTTTATACCGATTATTTACTTCTGTCACCAAATCTTTTGCCAAGAGTGAACGAGATGCAAATTCCATCAGAATTTTAAGTTCTTCATCTTTCATTTCTGGAAAATACATTTCTTTGATTGACATTCCTTGTTCAAAAAGCCCCTCACTATAAAATGAGAAAATTAATTCTTCAATACTTAATTTGACCGTTTCCATAATTCCTCCTTATGAGAATAAGATTTTTTACCAAGAGAATTTTTTACCAATTAAGCTTTTAGCTCCGTCAATCAGCGAATCTGCCGTATCTTTTGCCTTAGATAGTCCTTCACCAATATCTTTAACTTTTCCAATAGGATCATCTATTGCTTCTTTTATTTGTTCATTAGCTGCATCTTTAACTTTATTTAATCCTTCAACTGCTTTTCCAGCTTGTTCAAAACCGCCCCTGGCTAAATCTATAGTACCTTGAATTGGTGTTTCAAGAGCAATCGCTGCTTTCTCAGCAAAACCTGCCGTAAATTTCCCGAATTGTTCTCCAACTAATCCGCCAACAAAGGAGCCTGCTGCAGCTCCTGCCACTGTTCCCACTGGACCTAAAGCACTTCCAATCGCTCCTCCAATTACAGCACCGCCTATTGATCCCGCAGAAATTGCAACTGTATTATTAACAGCTTTACCTACAGCTTTAGCATTTTCCCGTTTAAGAACATCAGGCATGTCTCCATACTTAGTATAATTCTCAGATATCTTAAGCCCCATTCCAACGGTTTCCATAGCACCTGTTACAACTAATGCGCTAACAGCATTGGTTTTTCCAAATTTCAATGCATTCTTCCCAAGATTTTTCCACATAGTAGATGTTACATTATTTTTAATCATGCCACCCCATACTCCCCTTGTGCTTGAGGTAAAGTCCACAACATCACCGGGTAAATATTTTGAATACTTTTTATGTATAAGGTCAGCAAAAGGAGTATCTTTGTATTTTCCTGAAAGAAAAGTCAAGCTGACTAATCCTTTAGCAGCTCTTTTATACTTTGAGCCATCTACAACTTCTGAAAATTTACTGAGAGCACTCATATGACGGAATGAGTAGATCTCATCTGCATTTTTAGCAAATTGAGTGAAACCCAAACCATAATAAGCAAGCTGTCTGGACACCAAACCGCCCATTGCAGCCATTGTGCCGTATTTTTCATGTATATTAAAAAGTCGCCCAAGCAGGTCATCTCTTTCAGCAAACTTGTTGGCAGTCATTCTGACATCCTGTTCCAACTCACTGAGTCTATTTGCTAGAGCTTGACCTGTTCCCCATGAATCTCCGACAGAATAAAAGCAATGACTGTATTCCGGGGGAGCACTCATAATCAAATTTGCAAGTTCAAGATGCAGACGCTTAGATTCTTCTTCGATGTCGTTTAGTTTAAAAACGAATTGGTTGGCGAGTTCATCTAGATTATTGGGATCAACGGATATTTTACCACTCATTAGTTTTCGACCTCATTTCTTGGGTAAAAATTTTAGTTTAAATCAAATTGATAAATTGGTACCCCAAAATACCGACCTGCAAAGGAATAATAAAAAAATCTATACATCCTGGCAACATACAGCCGCCCCTGGCAGCATCGTCAGCTTCTTCTTTACTTCTTTTCTTGTTTTTTTCATAATTGCTCATTCTGCACCTCAGTATTTTTTCTTCATTTTAAATTAAACATTATTAAATAAATTGATAGAAATGATATCCTAATATTCCTATCTGTAAAGGCAGTAAGAATATATCAAGACAGCTTGGAAAACAACCATCATCACCCGGCACATCTCTTTTCTTCTTTTTTCGATTATAATTTGGATCATGATCATAACGGTGACTCATAAAGCACCTTAATAAGGTAATTTTTTTAAACAATTTGTATCAACTGATAGGCAACAATGCCAATCTGTACGGGAATAATAAAAAAGTCCACGCATCCAGGAACACAGCCGTCATTCATTCCTTGGCGTTCGTCTACCTTTTTCTTTTTCTTTTTCCGATTAAAGTTCGGGTCATGGTCATAACGATTGTTCATGACGCACCCCTACTCTCTACTGCACATCTAATTTCTTCAAACGGAGAATTCTCTCAAGCCTTTCTAATTCCTCTTGTCTTTCAATCTCTTCCCTCACCCGGTCAACAGAGTCGGCGGCGGCTTCGAGCTCGCGGCTGATGTCGTAGAGGTTGTCGGAGTGCCGTTGGAACAGGATCTGGGCTTCGTCCATTGCGGAATCAAATTTGTTTCGGCTTTTACCGCTCCATGTCGCTGCATTGCTGTTAATGTCCTGAAGCAATTTTGCTTCCTGGTCTTTCACGGAATCTGAAGCTTCCTGAAACACCCTTGCAAGGGCTCTGACGTGTTCGGAATTCATAGTTTCACCTCTTCATTTCTTGTGTAATTCTATGTATATCCTTCATATTTCTACATAATGATTCCTTTTTTGCACATATAAGAAAATGTTACTAGATTCAATTTCCAATTTCCATAAGTCTCCAGTAACATTTTCTAAGGCTGATTGTTCAGGTATTCATGCGAGAAAAGTACTGGTATTAGACAGATAATAGTCCTTACCGGGAAATCATCAGGACTTAGTAATGATGAATAAGAAGAAAAATATCCCAATTATCTATTACCACCCGCTCATATAGAGATAAACCTCTTTTTATAAAAATTTCCATATTCATTAAAAAAGCAGAATCTCACCACCCGAGATTCTGCTTCAAATTTTTTATTGCTTAACTTTTAATATCACATTATCGAATTCTATTGCATGAGCTCCAAGTGGAGAACCCTGCGTCTTACCTAACAAAAATTTCATAGCAGCAATGTCATCCGAAGGCATCGTGAATTCGAAAGAATACGTCTGCATTTCAGCGGTTAAGGAAAGCTTTTCACTCAGAAACCTTGTATATTGCACATTTTCAACCGTAAGCTCTGCCTCGCGCGGCTTAGTCGAACGTGCGTCAAAGGATACTTCGTAAACTGCCCCTTTAGCAAGCTTCATATTTTCCTGCTGCAAGATGACGCTCCACGGTTCATTGCCTTCATTTGTAATGGAAATCTCTGCTTTTCCGCTGTCAGCAGCAATCATAGCGGCTGCATCGTAGTGGATATAGGAGCCCCATGAGGTTAAGCCGTTACTGAAATCTCCATTTTTCAATGGAAACAAATCGATATTTCCATAGTCGATTTTATCTGTTGTTTTCAAAAGAATTATGTCATCAAGGAAGACGTCTCCTTTAGCTCCTCCCAAGTTGAAAATCAGCTGGCTTTCGAGATCGCTGAGCTCATCCGTCATCGTAAACTCAACCGTTTTTTCTTTCATTTTTGAGGAAAGCTGTACGTTTTTAGGTCCAGAATAACTGACAGTGCCGTCTTTACTCCGGACATCCAGCTGAATTTCTCTTGGTTTAGCTGCCCTTGCTTTAAAAATTGCCTTATATTCATTTCCCTTGATTAATTGGACCCCTTTTTGAAAAACCTGAACAGAATTAGAGCTCTTGCCCGATTTTTTCATATCCACTTTCAGTTCTCTTGAGCTCTCGTTAACGCTTGTTTCAGCTTTTGCATCATCCGTTTTTACATTCCAGAAAATCATCCGGTCCATGCGTCCCTGATCAAATGTTCCGTTGTAGATATAGTTCCCGTCTGGAAGCGGCTCCTTTGAAGCGTCCTCATCCTGTGCCTCCCCGGTTACATCCTCCACTCTGACATTTCCGATCCACACAGGGTTTGTCCCGCTTCCGCCTAAGTTAAATTCAAGGCGTGCCTCAATGTCTGTTTCATTCAGCATGTCAAACGTAAATTCATACGACTGCAGCTGATCAGACAGGTTGAAGGACTCTTCATTCGAGTATTTGACCCAGCCTCTGTCAGGACCCGCTCCGGCTTTCACCATCAGGCTGCGGGGAGCAGTTGATTTTGCATCAAAACTGACCTTATATTTCCCTCCTTGTCCAAGAGAAAGGTTTTGAATCAACTGAAGCGAGTACAGCTGTCTTCCAGGATTAGAAATCGAGGTTTTGGCAAAATTCATCCCCGATACCTGTTCAACCGAAACCGCCCCTGCTCCACCAAAGTCCGGGAGATGAACGAAGTTCCAATATTCCTTGTTCAAAGGAACTTCTCCTGCAGCAATATCTTTAATCGGCTGTTCATAAGCTGAGTCGTAAATGAAGTTTCCGTCTGCTAATGGCTGCTTGGCATCTGCCGGGAGCTCGACAGGTTCAAGCTTTGGCTCAACAGGATCAGCGTAGTTGCCATTTTTCAAGTCAAACACGCGGACATAATCGATTTCCATCTGCTGCGGAAAAGTCGTTAACGCATCCGGATCTCCGTCAAACCAGCCTCCGACTGCAAGATTCATGATTAAATAGAAATTCTGGTCAAATGGCGCTGGATAGGCGTAATTCGCCGCGTTGTCTTTTCCTTTTGAGTACCACTTGTTTTGAGTTTGATAAAGCTCACCGTCCACATACCAGCGAAGCTCGCCAGGCTCCCATTCAAGCGCGTACGTATGCCAGTCGCTGACTGTACTGTTATCTTTAAAATGATATTCCTTGCCTGTGTATTTGTTGTTCGGCCAGCCTTCGCCATAATGAATGGTTCCGGCTACAAGGTCAGGTTTGCTTCCCCAGGACTCCATAATGTCAATTTCTCCAGAAGCTGCCCATGAACCATACTTATCTTCTTCGGGCAGCATCCAGATCGCAGGCCACAGTCCTTTTCCAGCAGGAAGTTTCGCCTTGATTTCATAGCGTCCGTATTTATGGCTGAACTGTCCCTTTGTTTTCACCTTAGCCGACGTATAGTCATAAGTGCCAAATTGATCGGACGTTTGTTCCTTCTTGGCCTTAATAATTAACTTTCCATCTTTTGTGTAAGCGTTTTCTTTTGAGTCCGTATAAAATTCCTTTTCGTTATTGCCCCAGCCGGGTGTAATTCCATTCCCGTCAGCATCTACAATCCAGTTTCCCAAGTCAAAGTTCCATTTGCTTCTGTCAATCTCCGTTCCGCTGAATTCATCTGACCAAACGAGTGACCACTTCTTTTTCTTCATCTCTTCTCCTTTTTTCTCTTTCGCGGCTCCTCCTGCCTGGGCATTAATGCTGCCTGAAAGCATAAGCAGACCACACATTATGATCGCCATTCCTTTTTTCAAATTCGTTTCCCCTCCCCTAAAAAATGATGAACCTGCTATTAGTTTAGCGTTACTTTTCATCATTCTTCAGACATGAAATTTTGTATAAGGGAACAATATTTTAGAAATGAAAAAAGAACAGCTCCTAACATAATTAATTTTAAAATAGAGATGAAGCTGAACCAATTAAGAGTGGAATCATAGAGGTGCTTTGATTCCACAAATTGATGCGATGCAGGTGAAAAGTGGAAGCATAGGGATGCTTTGATTCCACAAATTGATGCGATGCAGGTGAAAAGTGGAAGCA
>NZ_JBCMYF010000011.1:0-289180 GCF_050483325.1 Metabacillus idriensis | reverse complement strand
ATGAAATGCTGAACCGACTGTTTAGACCCGACAGGCAGATAAGAATTCACCGGAAAAGTCCGGTTTTGACTTTTTCGGGGAATTTGTTCTGACCGAGGGGCTAGGAGGTGAAGCTGGACACCACGAAATGCTGAACCGACTGTTTAGCTCCGACAGACAGATAAGGATCCGACAGAAAAGGCGCTTTTTTCCAATACTTTCGGAGCCGTTCTGGCCACCACGAAATGCTGAACCGCCCGTTCTGCATCAAAATTGGATTGCAGTACTTTCATTTTCCAAAATCCGCCTCCCTTGTAGCATTATTGTAAGCTGCTCTATTAAAGTCTTCAGGATGATATACTTGCTAGTGAACAAAAGACGAGAGGTGACAGAATGCTAGAATCTTATAATCATCAAATTGAAACAGATTATGGCAGGAATTTGCCTGTTTTTGAAAATGAAGAATTGGCCAAAGTGTATTACTATGAACAACGGAAAGAGAACTTGTCTCTTTTAGAAGATATATATGCAGAACTCGGCTTAACATTAAACTATTCTGTAAAAAGTTTAATCCAGCTCGAAGAAGTGTACTTTTCCTTTTTTCAGGAAAATAAGTTCCGTGACTTTCAGCTGTCGGTTGAGGACTTGGAAGAATGCATGAGCATTTACTTTGGTGAAGTCATCACGATTCACTTGGATGAAGCTTCATGGCTTGTCAAAGAATATTCGTTTACTGAAGGCGCCTATGTGATGGGATTGCAGTGCGGACGCTCTGTGACTTATTTTTCGAACCTGTTTGAAGATCATTACATGACGGCAAAGGATGCCTCTGAACAGAAGCTATACAATTTGTATAAGCGTTATGAGAAAAAAGGGAAAAAGTGATGGAAAAGCAGCTGGAGAGTTCTCCAGCTGTTTTCTTTTTATAATTGGATTGAAATTCTCCGTTTTTCCACATTCGACTGAATCGCCGCTTCATTCACTGCTGTCAGCAGCAAAGCATCTTCATTCGAAATAAATGGTGTTTTTCCAGACAGGATCGCGTCTGCCCATTGCTCCATTGGTATTGGCAGCTCTTTTGGCAGCTGCTCGATCACATGGGTGCCTTCGCCATTTCTTAGTTCCACTTTTCCATCCTGAATCAGCAGGCACCCTTCAGTTCCGTACAATTCAAGATAAAACGGACTTCCATGTGAAACGAATGAGGTTTCGAGCACTCCAGTTACGCCGTTTTCATAGGAAACGAGGACAGACGCCTGGTCTTCGACTTCCTTTGAATAGACGTAATCAAAATGAGCAGACACTTCTACAGGTTTTCCTGCTAGACGGTTGAGCAAGTAAATCGGATGTGCGCCTAAATCGATCAGGGCGCCTCCCCCGCATTGCTCGGCATTGTAAAAGTGCGCCGGAAGCCATCCTTCAGGGTTTTCCGCTGACGGCACTGAACCGTTATGTGCGACACGGCATCTTGCCATTTTGAGTTCTCCGATTTTGCCTTCTTTCAGCACTTGTTCAGCATAAAGGTAATAATCAGCGCTCAGTCTTGGCATCGAAACTACAAGAGTCACTCCCGCTTTTTGGACAGCTTCAAAGATTTCTTTGCAATCCGCTGCTGTTAACGCCAGTACTTTTTCTGTGAAAATGTGCTTTCCATGCTCTGCTGCTTTGATGATGACATCCTTGTGCATGCTTGTCGGTGTATCAACAACAACCCCTTTAATGGCAGGGTTGCTGAGCACCTTTAAAAGCTCAGGTTCAAATGGAACATTCAGGTCATTTGCCCATTGCTGCCCTCTTTCTTTGTCCTCATCCCACACTTGAGTAATGTTCAATTTAGAACTGTTATGTATATCTCTTTCATAATCAACGGCATGTACGTGCCATTTGCTAAGCATAGCGACTGAAATCATTTTGTTCCCTCCCGGAAGTTTTCTTTACATATAGTAACTTCCTTTTCGGACACCTGATTTCCTTTTCTATTTTTGGAGAAAATTTAATTAGTGAGGTTTTTTATTTGGATAAAAGAGGGAATATGCTTGTTATCATCTTAAGGAGGAAAAAGAATGAAGCTGCATAACGGCTCTCTATACTGGCCTAAAACGGTCAATGACGTTCAGGCATACCCTGAACTTCAAGATACAATCACATGCGATGTACTCATCGTTGGAGGCGGAATGTCAGGTGCTTTGTGCGCCCACACCCTTTCAAAATATGATTTAAATACAATTGTTGTCGAAAAAGGAACCGTCGGCGGCGGCAGTTCAAGTGCCAATACGGGGCTGCTGCAGTTCTCAAATGACACGATGCTGCATGAATTCATCAAAAAATTGGGTGAAGAACAAGCTGTCCGTTTTTATAAAATGTGCTTAAAAGCGGTAGATGAGCTTGAACTTGCAGCTAAAAACCTGCCCAGGAATGTCGATTTCATCAGAAGAAAAAGCTTGTACTATGCAAGCACTTCTCTCGACAAATCAAAACTGAAAAAAGAGTTTAAAGCTCTATCTAAGCATGGTTTTCCTGTAGAATTTTTAAAAAAAGATGAAATCAAAGAGCGATTCGGGTTTGAGAAGCCGGCTGCACTTTTGACAGACGGCGATGCTGAGGTGAACCCATATAAATTCATTCAAGCTTTAATGGAAGACGCTCATCACAAAGGTGTGCGCATTTTTGAGAACACCGAAATTGAAGAGACTGACAGAGATGATAAATACGTCTATTTTCAATCCCCGCACGGGAGAATTGCTGCTGAAAAAGTGATCTATTCGACCGGGTATGAAACCATCCCTTTTGCGAAAAAACTTGGTGCCGAAGTGAACAGAACATATGCGATTGTGACAACACCAGTGAAGTTTCTTGATCATTGGGAAGAGCGGAGCCTGATTTGGGAAACAAAACGTCCCTATTTCTACATGAGGTCAACGGTTGACGGCAGAATTGTAGCCGGAGGACTGGATGAAGAAAAAATGGAAGCTCCAAGCAGCGAGAAAATCATCCGCGAACGCGGTCAGCGGCTTTTGGATAAAATCAAAGAGCATTATCCGAGCTATGAAATGGAAGTAGATTCCGTATGGGGCGCAAGCTTCGGCGAATCAGACGACGGATTGCCGTTCATCGGAAAGCATCCAAAGAAAGAAAACGTCTATTACTGTCTAGGGTTTGGCGGAAATGGAACCGTTTATTCCATGCTTGGCGCTGAGATCTTGAAGGATCTGATTCTTTATGATTCTCACCCTGATGCAGAGATTGTTAGGTTGGACAGATAATGGCGGGAGTCTTCTTGGTGCTGCCATATTTAACGGACCAACTTATTAAAAATGGCGGCACTCCCTTTAGTGCTGCCACTTCCAATGGTCCAACTCATAAAAAAGTGGCGGCACTCGCCTTAGTGCTGCCACTTTCAGCGGTCCAACTCATTAAAAATGGCGGCACTTACTTTAGTGCTGCCACTTTCAGCGATCCAACTCATAAAAAATGGCGGCACTCGCCTTAGTGCTGCTACTTCCAACGGTCCAACTCATCAAAAATGGCGGCACTCGCCTTAGTGCTGCCACATCCAAAGGTACAACTCATTAAAATTGGCGGCACTCGCCTTAATCCTGCCACATCCAACGGTTCAACTCATAAAAAATGGCGGCACTCGCCTTAGTGCTGCCACATCCAAAGGTACAACTCATTAAAAGTGGCGGCACTCGCCTTAATGCTGCCACTTCCAGCGGTCCAACTCATTAAAAATGGCGGCACTCGCCTTAGTGCTGCCGCTTTGGCGGGGCAAGGTCGCCAAAAAAGGAGCTGTCAAATTTATTGACAGCCCCTTTTTTCATGCAAAAATACCAAAAAAACAGCACCGCCACCCGGCAATGCTGCTCGATTTATTTCTTCTTTTCATCATAGTATTGAACGGGATACATGGAGCCTTCTGAGACCATGTTATTATCATCAATATCTTGAGGATCTGGATGACCCGCTTTTTCAACCGGGAATGAATCAACGTTTTTGCGCGCAAAGTAGGGAATCTTGTTTTTGGCACTGTTAACGAATCCTGTTACCTTTTGACGGTTAGACTTATCCTTTAATAAATAGGATGTTACTCCGACTCCGACTGTTGATAAGGCAATACCTGAAATTAATGTTTTCTGTCTCATACAAGTTGCTCCTTTCGTCTCGCAATTTGTTGCTTACTACTACTTACCCGCTCTCAAAATACACAAAACATAAAATTTTATTGCTGCGTGCTTTGTTGAATATTTTCTGCACTTAGAGCTGTTTCATTCATGATGCTTGCGATTTTCTTATTGTCGTCGTTAAGTGTTTCGATTGTTGCATTCATCTCTTCTAAGCTCGCTGAAGCTTCTTCTATGATGGCGGCAAGTTCGTTTGTTGATTTTTCGACACCGATTGTATTTTCTTCAACATCTTGCGCTATAGCTTCAAACCCGCTGAAGCTCTCGGTGATATTCTGTAATTTCTCCTTCAATTGATGGAAGCTTGCCCTAACTTCTTTTGTAAACTGAACGCTGTTTGAAAGATTAGTGCTGCTTACGGTCATTTTCTCCTCTGCCTCTGCACTCGTTTGATTGACTTGTTTTAGATTCTCAGTGATTTTCTTCGTTGTGTCATTCGTCAGTTCAGCAAGCTTGCGGATTTCCTGTGCGACAACAGAAAATCCTTTTCCTGCTTCTCCCGCTCTTGCCGCTTCAATCGAAGCGTTTAATGCAAGTAAATTTGTTTGCTCTGTGATTTGTCTGATGTTATTTGTGAATTGATTCGTTTCTTCGATTTTTAAATTAAGAAGTTTGAAAGTCTCATTTAAGGCGACTACCACCACTTGCAAGTGATCCATTTGGTTTGAAAGCTGGACGACCTTTTCACCGCTTTTGTCAGCTATATCGCTTGCCTGTTTGGAATCTTGATTCAACCGTGCTGATATTTCACTCAATTCTTTGATCGAAAGCATATTATTATGTGCGTTTTCGGCAATCTCGCTGATTTGTTCGCTTTGGATCCCACTTCCGGCAGATACCTCATGAATGGCAATCGTCATTTCCGCCTGCGCCCTTGCATTTTGCTGCACACGGTCATTCACTTTTGAAATGTGATCAGCGATACTGCCTACTTCTCTTTCAAGGTTTTGTTTTTGCTCTTCTTTCAATTTTGCATCAGCCTCTGCACCTGCAATAAAGTCCTGAAGCTGTTTAAATTGCTTATTGTTTAAGCGGATTAAAACACCCAGAAGAACGCCGGCCAGGATATATGTGATCATGATCGCCCCGATGCTGTCCAGAATAATGGTTTGTTCCTTAGAGGGGACAAGTGCATTCACTATTAGTCCAATAAATCCGGCTATATAACCGATCGCAAACACAATCGGATGGTATTGAACCGCTGAAAAGATGGCCAGAAACAGCAAAATGGCAACCAATGAAAGATTCGCCCCTGTAATAAAAATCGACACTATAGTAGCACAATAGATCATCACAACACTGAAATACGGAAATAAGTATTCTTTCTTTATAATGAAGTGGAATAGCACATAAAACAAAATGAGTAAAATAAGTTCCGTTAAATAGACTGGACTTTGTTCAAATTGTTTTGTGACAAGGACATAAATAAAAGCCAAAAGTGCGGACGTTCCAAATGTAAGGAGCATCAGCTTATTCTTTTTCTTCAAATCTTCATATTTCACTTTTTCTATAGCGGTCATCATCTTTCTCCCCTGCAGTCAAGATCTTCTATTTTTTATATCGACAGCGCTTTCACTTTATTTATATCTCCAAAAAAATAAACGCTGCACCAAAGATGCAAGCGTTCAGATGTTACCTTTTCTTCTTATTGCGGCTGTAAATATCAAACCACACGGCAAGGACCAGGATGCTTCCTTTTACAATCAGCTGCCAGTACGCATCAATATTCATGATGCTCATTCCGTTATCAAGGCTTGCCATTACCAGTGCTCCAATGATTGCGCCAGGAATGGTTCCTATGCCCCCCATCAAACTCGTTCCGCCGATGACACAGGCTGCAATCGCATCTAGTTCATACATGTTCCCAGCCCCAACTGTTGCCGCATTAACGCGCGCTGTAAGCACAAGACCTGCAATGGCTGCAAGTGTGTTCCCGAGAACGAAGACAAGCAGGATTCTCCGTTTCATGTTAATCCCCGACAGGACCGCTGCTTCCGGATTCCCCCCAATCGCATAGACCTGTCTGCCAAACACGGTCTTTTTTGCAATAAAATGAAACACGACCGCGAGCAAAATGACGGTGATAAACGGAATTGGAATACCTTGATATTGATTCATCAAGTAAACAAAAGTAAAGATCAGCAAACCAAATCCAACAGATGTTATAAGCGTCCAGTTCATAGAGAGAACTTCAAATCCGTACTTTATTCTCGCATTGCGCTGTCTGATTAAAAAGAAGACGGCAAGAATAAAGGCGATGGCGCCAATCACAAGACCAACCGCAGGAGGCACATATCCCTGACCGATAAATTTCAGCTCAGGAGAAAGCGGGGCGACTGTCATACTGCCTGTAATCCCCGTTAAAATACCGCGGAAGATCAGCATGCCTCCAAGAGTGACGATAAAAGCAGGCACCGCCCTGTAAGCAATCCACCAGCCCTGCCATAAACCGATCAGCGCTCCTAATAACACCGTTGCGATAATGACCGGCACGGTATCCCAGCCTAGCCACACATTCAGAATCGCTGCAACTCCCCCTGTCAATCCGACAAGCGAGCCTACAGAGAGATCGATTTGACCCGATACGATAATCAGGACCATGCCGATTGCTAAAATGGAGGTAACAGACATTTGCAAAAAGAGATTGGATAAGTTCCTGGGTGTTAAAAAGGTATCATTTAATACAGAAAATAAAATCCAGATAACGATTAATGCCCCAATCATGGAATAGGCGCGGATATCAATTGTAAAAAGACTGATCTTTTTTTCTTTAATCGGTGTTTGCTGTTTATTGATAGTCAAGTTCGTATTCATCCTGCAAGTCCTCCTGTCGCTGCTCTCATGATCTTTTCCTGTGTCGCCTCTTCCGCCTGAAATTCACCTGTGAACCTTCCTTCAGACATCACCAAAATCCGGTGACTCATGCCCAGTACCTCAGGCAGTTCTGACGAAATCATGATAATAGCCACGCCCTCTTTGACAAGCTCGTTCATAATATTGTAGATTTCAAGTTTGGCACCAACATCAATTCCCCTTGTCGGTTCATCCAGAATCAGCACCTTCGGCTTTGTCATCAGCCACTTTCCGATAACCACCTTCTGCTGATTTCCTCCGCTCAGTGTCCCGACAACCGTTTCTACTGAAGGAGCTTTTATCCTTAACTGCTTCAAATACTGATTTCCGCTGTGAATCTCTTCATTCTGATTGATCATGCCGTACGATGAGATGCGCCTCAGACTTGGCAGAGTCACGTTATTTTGAATATCCATGTTTAAAACGAGCCCGAATTTCTTGCGGTCCTCCGAGACGAGCGAGAGGCCGTTTTCGATGGCATGTTTGACTGATTTGTTTTTTGCGGTTTTACCGTCTATCTCAATAGCCCCTTGAGATAAACCGGCATATGCCCCGAATAAACTCATGACCAGCTCTGTTCTGCCAGATCCCATCAGTCCTGCAATGCCGAGGATTTCTCCTTTTCTGACTTGGAAGGAAACAGAATCAATGACTTTTTTTCCCGGCAATTCCGGATGATAGACACTGTAATCATCCACCTTCAGCATCGTTTCTTTCGGATTTGCGATCATGCGGGGATACCGGTCTTTAATCTCACGCCCTACCATGTACGCAATCACTTTATCCTCTGTCATGTCTTCCGCTCTTTGAGAGGTTACGGTTTTTCCGTCCCGCAAAACGGTGATGGTGTCTGCGATATCAAACACCTCTCCAAGTTTGTGAGAAATATAGATGCATGTTACGCCCCGCTCTTTAAATTCTTTCAAAATAGCAAGCAGGATTTTAACCTCCTGCTCCGTAAGAGCGGCAGTCGGTTCATCCAAAATGAGTATTTTTGCATTTTTGGAGAGAGCTTTGGCGATTTCGACAAGCTGCTGCTGGCCGATGCCGAGCGTCCCGGTAACCGTATCTGGGCTGACACCCTTTAGACCAACCTCCGCCAGCCATTTTTCACACACCTGAATCATCATATTCTGATCAATGATGCCAAATGTGGCAGGCTCATTTCCGAGAATTAAGTTTTCAGCTACCGTCATTTGTCTGACCAAAGCAAGCTCCTGATAAATAATTGAGATGCCTGCTTTTTCTGCATCCTTGATCGTTTTAAAAGACTGCTCCACTCCTTCAACAGAGATGGAACCTGTATATGTTCCCGCTGGGTAAAGACCGCTCAGCACTTTCATTAAGGTCGATTTCCCAGCACCATTTTCACCGCATAGTGCATGGATTTCTCCTTTTTTCACGTTAAATGTCACGTTGTCGAGTGCTTTGACGCCGGGAAATTCTTTTGTAATTCCGTTCATTTCTAATACTGATGACACCGCAGGTCCTCCTTTAGCGGGCGGGAACAAGCTGCTCCGCCGTCATTCATTTTTTTCGATTTTTTCTAGAAAAAAATGCGGAATACAGTGCATTCCGCATTTTCATTCCTGTTTATTTATAAACGTCCTCTTTTTTATGGAAGCCGTCTTTAATGATGGTGTCATCGATGTTATCTTTGTTTACTGCAACCGGATCGAGCAATAAAGATGGCACGTCAATTTTCCCGTTGTTCACTTTACCGTTCGTTTCCACTTTTTCGCCGTTCGCCATTTTCACAGCTAAGTCAGCTACTGTTTCAGCAATCAGTGTGATTGGTTTGTAGACGGTCATTGTCTGTGTGCCTTCTACAATGCGCTGGGCAGCTGCAAGCTCTGCATCTTGGCCTGATACCGGAACTTTCCCGTCCAATCCTTGTGCTGCAAGTGCCTGAATAACGCCTCCAGCCGTCCCATCGTTCGCTGCCACTACAGCATCGACTTTATTGTTGTTTGCCGTTAAAGCATTTTCCATATTGGCAAGAGCGTTCGCAGGATCCCATTCTTCTGTCCACTGATCGTAAACGACTTTAATATCGCCGCTGTCAATTAACGGCTGAAGCACGTTCATCTGCCCTTTTTTGAAAAGATGGGCATTGTTATCTGTGTCTGCCCCTTCAATTAAGACATAGTTCCCTTTAGGAACAAGCTCCGTGATCGCTGTTGCCTGCATTTCCCCTACACGCTCATTATCGAAAGAAACGTATAAATCCACATCTGAATTTTTGATTAAGCGGTCGTATGAAATAACCTTTACATCTTCTTGATGAGCCATTTCAACAATCGAAGCCGCTACTTCTGCGTTATGAGGAACTACTACTAAAATATCAACGCCCTGGCTGATTAAGTTTTCAGCCTGTGCAATTTGCTTTGCATCGTCGCCATTTGCTGCCTGTACATTAACCTTCGCGCCAAGTGATTCCGCTTTTTCTACGAACAAATCACGGTCGCGCTGCCAGCGTTCTTCCTCAAGCGTATCCATCGAGAATCCAATAACCAATTCATCATCATCTTTAGAACCGCCGCCATCCCCTTTAGTCGGCTCAGATCCTGAGTTATTGCATGCAGCCAGACCAAACACAAAAACCATCAGCATAAACAGCATTAAAAACTTCTTCATTCCCCATCCCCCTTTGGACATTCCATCTTACAAGACTAACTTTATCATCTGTGTAAGCGTTTTATTTAAAGTGATTTCTGCACTTTTTTAAGATATATAGCATTTTTTTCAGAATGAGAGAAATCGCTTTCATTTTTCCAAAAAAAGACTGTACCGCTACCTGTTTATCAGCGATACAGCCTTTTTATTCTGTCTGTCAATGAGAATGAGCATCTTCATCTTTTTCCTCATGAACATATGGCTGTGCGGGAGGTTTAATTTTAGAGATCTTCTTAATTTGCAGATATGGCACCTCAGCGGATGAATAAGCAGTTGTGCTTAACTCCCCTGAAACGGTGATCCACTGATTATCTTGAAAATCTTTTGCCTTTTCTACCGTGGAAAGAAGACCGTAAAACCCGTCATGCTCATCCACACAGCACGGATCGCCGCTTCTTGCCACCACAAATTGCGTATCCGAAAAATCCTTTTCGCGGTGAACAAATCCAGTCAGTTCAGCCTGTTTTCCCGCAAACTCCTTTGGAAAACGGTCTAGAACATCCAAAATAGAGATGTAATTTTCATTAGAAAGGATGATTTTATCCATCTTCAATAACTCATTCTTTTGTTCTTCATAATATTCATCAGGCTTGTCTTCCGCATGATGATCATCTTCTATCTCAGGTTTATATTTTTCATCCAGCTTTTCCATATAGCCGTCAGGATCTTCTAGATACTCTTTGGCATTTGCCAATGGTTCTTCTTTTTTCTCAGAAGCTTCTTGTTTTTCAGGCTCTCTCACTTCTTTTTCAGGCTGCATACTCATGACAAAAACAAATACAATACTTCCTATGATCAAAAGACCGATAGCGGCCGTTAAAAAATTTTTCATCTTTGTTAACTCCTACTCGATTTATGGGAACTGTCCTTTCTTTAGTTTAACAAAAAAGAAGGAAGTTTCGTTAAGAAAGGAATCACTGATTCTTTGATTGATTTATTACCACCTTATATCCCCACTGGCATTTGTTGTATATATGTGTATTTTCATACATCCAATATTAGCACAAACGCAATCAAAACTCTTATTTTAGTTGCATTTACAACTATTTTCTATAAATATCTCTAAAAAACTATTGCATATAAATACAAATTAATGCAAGATTATGTATATATTATTTTTCACTATCACTTAAGGAGGACAGCCGGATGGAACATCTTGGATGGGTTTCAATTATTCCGCCACTATTAGCGATTGTGGCAGCACTTGTGACAAAAAACGTTATTATATCATTATTTATAGGGACTTTTTCCGGAGTTTTAATTTTAACTGGGGGTATGCCGCTTAGTGCAACTAAAACCATCATCAGCGATTATTTATTTTTCCAATTAACAGATGGATATAATGCCGGAGTACTTGTACTGCTTGTCTTTATCGGAGGGTTTGTGGCACTGATGGAAAAGTCAGGTGGAGCCGGAGCCTTTGCAGAAAAGGTCATCCGATTTTTGAATTCAAAGGCAAAAACACAATTAGCCGCGTGGTTTGGCGGGATTATCATCTTTTTCTCGGATCTTGGCACACCGCTATTGGTAGGCCCGATATTTGAAAAAATATTTGATAAAGCAAAAATCTCAAGAGAAAAGTTAGCATGGATTATTGATTCTACCGCTTCTCCAGTCGCCGTACTGATCCCATTTATCGGATGGGGCGTTTATATCATGGGTCTGATTCAAAAAGAGTATGACAGCTTAAAAATTGCCGAAACGGATTGGGATGCATTCATACAGGCGATCCCTTTTCAATTCTATCCAATCTTAGCAGTATTGATAGTTCCGCTTGTTGCCTTAACCAAGCTTGAGTTTGGCGCAATGGCAAAAGCTGAAAAGCGAGTTCAGGAGACCGGCGCTTTATTTTGGCCGAACTCAAAACCAATGAGAAAGCCCGATAATATGACAGAACTTCAGAATACAAAGAGCAAGGCAAGCTTAATCTTTGTTCCTCTCCTTGTATTACTTGTTACATTATTCGGAATGCTGATTCCTCTCGGGTTTCCATTTGAAAAAATTGATGGCAGCGCATTCCGTGTCGCTTTAACAACTGCCTACTTATTCGCAGCTATCGTATTGATTGGGTTGATGGTTTTCTATAAAGTAAAAAAATTCAATGAAGTGTTCGATATCTATTTGTCAGGCATGCAAAGAATGATGACTGTAGCAGCCATTCTTGTTCTGGCCTGGTCCCTTGGAACAGTCATGAAAAACTTAGGAACAGCAAACTATGTGGTTGAAATCATGGATGGAAACATTCCAGTCTATTTGATCCCCGTTATTTTATTCGCGGGTGGCGCCTGTATGTCATTTGCCACGGGAACGTCTTGGGGCACATTCGCTATTATGATGCCGCTTGCTATTCCGATGGCTGTACATCTTGATGCTTCAATCTATGTCTGCATTGGTGCCGTGTTGTCAGGAGGGATTTTCGGTGATCACTGTTCACCAATCTCTGATACGTCCATCCTATCTTCTACAGGTGCAGGCTCTGACCATATGGATCACGTAAAGACACAGCTACCCTATGCCTTATTAAATGGTGCTGCTGCACTTGCTGCTTACTTGATTGCAGGTATAACTTCAAGTGTCCTTTCCCTTGGAGCGGCTATTATGATCATGATCGCGGCAGTTGTCGTTATTTCAAAATGGCAGAATCATAAAATAGCTGGGGCCGATAAGAGCAATAATTTCCATTAATGGTACTAGTATAGGAATTTAAAAGTATAATAATAAGCTTTCCGATAAGTCCCTAAAATAAAGCAGGCAGGCAAAACAAATGTTATTTCCTGCCTGCTTTTTTCTGTAGACTGATTTTGTAAACTTTGTTGTTTATCGACTATGCGTTAAGAATCCCAAGTGGATTGTAGCGGAAGGCGCTTGACTCCTGCGGGAAAGTAGAGGGAAATGTGAGACCCCACAGGCTAAAAGCCGAGGAGGATCACACCCTCCTCGGCTTTTAGCCTGGAGCGGAAAGGGACGGGCAATATTGCGAAACACATTTTCTGGACAGCATTTCATTACAACCGAACCAGATTCTAGCTCTGACCAATTTTATTAGTCAAAAGCGAATCCTTATACTGACTGGGAGACTTCTTGCACACTTTTTTGAAGACACGGCTGAAGTAGTTCGGATCATTGTAGCCGACTTCAAAGGCAATTTCTTTTAAGCTGTGGGAGCCTTTTTCCATCATCTTTTTGGCTTTTTCGATTCGGCATTTTGTTAAATAATCGATGTAGCTGATGCCAAGCTCTTCTTTGAAAATTTTGCTGACATACTGCGGAGAGAGGCTGAACTCCTTTGCCATCGCCTCAAGCGACAGATCGGTGTGGCAGTTTTTCTTGATGTGCTGCTTCATCCGGTTCGGGATATCGTCCTGAAGATTTTCAGTCGCCTGTTTGTATTGACTGATCACATCTTCAAGAATAAAATTCACTTCTGTTTTCATTTGCAAATAGGATTGTGCACTGAAAGAAAAGACTGGTTTTCTGATGACAAAGCCCATTTCATCCAAGTAGCGGATCATTAATGTCATCGTGTCATAGACTTTTTGCTCCGCTTCAGCGAGCGGGTGCTGAAATTTTTCAAAGTATCCGGTCATCGTCTGAAAATGACTGCGGACTCCTTCCCACTTGCCGATCCGCAACTCCTCAAGGATGAGCTCTTCAATGTGATGCATTTCTCTGTCTTTCATTTCTTCATTGGAGATCATATCGCTGTAAAAGCTGTACCTGGCACCTGAACCTGCAGTTATAGAGGCACGGAGCGCTTCGTAATAGGATTGTCTGATTTGTTCGAGCGACGGGTATGCCTTTCCGATTCCGATTGCTGCAGATGCTGAGAATGTGCCTTTGAGATTATTTAAGATTTTTTGAACGAGGGCAATGGCGTTTCTGCGGTAATGGCGGAGCTCTCCTTCTGCGAAAACAATAATCGGGACCTGAAGTCCTGACATCGGACCGACCCACCCTTTTGAGTGGAGCTGAATGGTTTTTTTAAGCTCTCCGTACATTTGCTCAATTGGACCTGTCAGTGAATCTTGAGAAAAGTGAACCAAAAGGACAAAGGATGGCTGCGTTTGGTCGACGTCGAGCAGATTCATGCATTCATGAAGATGGACATCATGTACGTGATCAAAAAGAAGCTGGGTGACAAGATCGGCTTCTACAATCGGAATCATTTTTTGAATGCGTTCCTCTGTTTTTTGCTTTTTTTCGGATTCCAATAAATCAAGCTCGATATCATTGATCACCTTTTGAATGGTTGATAGAATGACTTCCCGCTTGCTGGGCTTTAATAAATAATCCTTCACGCCGAGCCTTAGCGCCTGCTGGGCATAATCGAATGTATCATAAGAGGAGACAATTAAGATCTTGGCTTTCGGGACGATTTTCTGAATTTCTTTAATGGCTTCAAGCCCGTTAATTCCAGGCATTTTGATATCCATTAAAATAATATCCGGTCTGTGCTCTGAGGCTAGCTCTATCGCCATTCTCCCGTTTTCAGCCAGGCCTGCAATTGAAATGTTTTTAAAGTCGGTTTCAATCATTTTTTTCAATGCCAGTCTTTCAATTTCTTCATCTTCCGTAATGAGCAGCTTCATGTTCCTCACTCCTTTAGGGTTACAGGGAATTTTATGGAAACAAGTGTCCCTTTGTTTCCATCCGCACGAATTTCCATCACATCATGCTTATTGGTAAATAAACGCAAGCGCTGAACAACATTTCGAAGTCCAATGCCTGTCGACTTGCTTTTGATCGAATCCGCCTGTATATCTGAGAGGACCTGCTCTTTTACCTCATCAGACATCCCGCAGCCTTCATCCTGCACAGTGACATGAATCTCATTGTCCTTTCTGAATACACGAACCACAATGGACCCGCCCTGTTCATGGGGCTCTACCCCGTATTTAAACGCATTTTCCACAATCGGCTGAAGAAAAAAGGCAGGAACCTGCGTCTCCAGACACGCTTCCTCAATTTCAAAACGATAAGAAATTCGAGATGAAAACCTCGCTTTTAAAATCGTCAGGTATTCCTTTACTAAATCAAGTTCATCACGGATCGTCACGTTCTCATCCACACTTCTGAGATTGTATCTCAGCAGATTGGCAACGGTCGATATCAGATCGCTCGTCTCAAATGCATCCTCTAAGTAGGCTTTTTTTGAGAGGGTGTTTAAGGTGTTAAAGAGGAAATGCGGATTGATTTGATTATGCAGCCTTTTTAATTCACTCTCTTTCAAAAGGAGCTGATATTCTTTAATCTCTTTTTCGAGCTTCGCTTTCTCTTTTATCTCGGCAACAAGCTCTTTAATATTTTCCCTCATCCGGTCAAAGGTTTTTGCGAGAAACGAGATTTCATCATTGCTGCTGACCATGATCGGATGGTCAAAGTTACCTGCTGCCACCTCTTTCGCTCCTTGAGTCAGGAGGTAGATGGAACGGGTAATGCCTTTTGAAAACCAATAGGAAAAGGCAACCGATATAATCAGGACAATGCCGAGTATCCATAGACCAAGTGACCGAAGATGGTTTGTCACTTCAATCATAGATTCATAAAACTGCTTTTGATTGGTCAGCTCTTTTTTGAATAAAAGAAGAGTTGTTTCGTCAATAAATTTAGATATTTGCAGGGCTTCATCGTATGCAGCCTGTGCATTTTGCCGCTTGTCCAGCTTGTGCATCATAACGGTTAAATCCATCGCTTCAACCTGGCTGTCCAGCATGTAAATATAGTCGGTTAACGCAATCGCATTGGCCTGATTTTTCAGCTGATTCAGTTTCTTCTTTGAGGCGTTCAGCTGATCCCTGGAGGTTTCATAGCGGGACTGATTTTCAGGAGACGGCGTGCTGATATACGCGCTAAGCTTTGACAGAGCTGTCCCGCTAGTTGTAGAAACATGATTTAAAAGCAAATAGCGCTCGAGAATGTTGTTATACTCATAAATAGATTTTTGGTTAATATAGCTGATCGCTGTCCAAAATGCCCCCATAATCAGAATGATCATGAGCGACATGGTCAGGATTTTTCTCTGAATGCGTGTCACGGCCTGCTCCCCTCCGTTATCACATTTGTTTCCGTATAAGTGGAGACAGGCAGCGGCAAATCTTCCTTTTCAAGCCATTTCACAATCGTTTCAACGCTTTTCATTCCCATTAAAGAATGGCTGTGATGGATGGTCCCGGCAATCTTGCCTCTTCTTAAAAGATTCATCGTTTCCTGGGTATCATCAAACGTATAAATTTCAAAACCCGACAGAGCAGATCTTGATTCAATCGTTCTTACAATCAAATCGCCATCATCTATTCCTGTTCCAATCAGTATCTTCATTGATGGATACTGATTTAGAAGGTCATTTGTCTGTTCCTCTGCATGCTGTCGGTCTGTTTCAGCCAGTTTAATAGAGGATCCCTTCAAACTGTCTTTTAACCCTTTTATTCTCTGGGTTTCAATTGAAGTGACATTGTTCCCCTTGATAATTCCAATGGTTTCATTGTTTTTTACTGCCTTTCTTATATAATTCCCCAGTTCCAGACCTGTTTCATAATGATTGGATCCGATAAAAGCTTTCCGGAGACTTCCTTTTAGATCCGCCATAATCGTAACAACTGGTATTCCATTCATCGTGGACTTCTGAATCATTTCTGTAAACGAAGGATCATCAATTCCAAGGAGCATGATTCCATCCACTTGTGAGGAAATCGCCATATTCATTGCTTTTTGCAGCTCTTCATTATCAGGAAGATTAGTCCCTTTAATATCAATGCTTACTTGGAGTTTCTCAGCCGCTGCTTCTACCCCTTTAATTACCTGATTCCAATATGCATCACCAAGATAAGGTGAAATTAAGACAAGCCGGTACCTGTACTCCTCTGCATCTGCCTGAGCTGAAAAAGATTGACTGGATTGATAGATTTGAAAAAGCTGGTAGAGAGGAAAAATAGAGATCAGCAATAAAACAAACAGAGAGAGCTTTAATCGCTGCTTCATAGAATCACCATTTCATAGGACTTTTTAATTAATTATAAGGGTTTGCGGATTTTTGTAAACGCTTATATTTGGTGTGGTTTGTTTCGAATGTATCTAATTGTGGTTCATTTTGATGAAGAAGAGGCCTTTAGTAGATAAAGAGGTATTATGTGATTTAACTATTGGCCACTGCGGCAAAAAACAAAAAAACCCCCGGATCTCCCGGGGATTTCATGATTAGATTTTATTCTGTGAAACGTTAATTCGATTCATTGCCCGGCGCAAAGCAAGTTCAGCACGCTTGAAATCGATATCGTCTGTACTTTTGTTCAGACGCTGTTCAGCGCGTTCTTTCGCAGATTGTGCACGAGTTAAATCAATATCTTCTACAGTCTCAGCAGCTTGTGCCAAGATTGTGACTTTGTCAGGCCGTACTTCTAAAAAGCCGCCGCTAACAGCCACGAGTTCCGTGGATTTTCCTGTTTTTAACCGAACTGCTCCGATTTGAAGAGGAGCAACCAACGGAATATGACCTGGCAAGATTCCGAGCTCACCGCTTTGAGCCTTTACGCTTACCATTTCGACGTCTGCATCGTAAACTGGGCCATCGGGAGTAACGACATTGACTTGTACTGTCTTCATACTCTATACCCTCCTGCGTCCCAAAATTATACTTCTACACCCATGTTCTTCGCACTTTCGATAACATCTTCAATGCGTCCAACAAGACGGAAAGCATCTTCTGGAAGATGATCGTATTTGCCTTCAAGGATTTCCTTGAAGCCGCGAACTGTTTCTTTAACAGGAACGTAAGAACCTGCTTGACCAGTAAACTGCTCAGCTACGTGGAAGTTTTGGGATAAGAAGAATTGAATACGACGTGCACGTGACACGACTAATTTATCTTCGTCATTAAGCTCATCCATACCAAGGATCGCAATGATATCTTGTAATTCTTTGTAGCGCTGCAGTGTTTGCTGTACTTGACGTGCAACAGAATAGTGCTCTTCTCCAACGATTTCAGGAGATAATGCACGAGATGTTGAAGCAAGCGGATCCACCGCTGGGTAAATACCCATTTCAGAAAGTTTACGCTCAAGGTTTGTTGTTGCATCCAAGTGAGCGAAAGTAGTTGCAGGAGCCGGATCCGTATAGTCATCGGCAGGAACGTAGATTGCCTGAATCGACGTTACAGAACCAACGTTTGTAGACGTGATGCGCTCTTGCAATTGACCCATTTCAGTAGCAAGTGTCGGCTGGTAACCAACGGCAGATGGCATACGGCCAAGAAGGGCTGATACCTCTGAACCTGCTTGAGTGAAACGGAAGATGTTATCCATGAAGAAAAGAACGTCCTGTCCTTGATCATCACGGAAGTATTCAGCCATAGTAAGACCTGTAAGTGCAACACGCATACGTGCGCCAGGCGGCTCATTCATTTGTCCGAATACCATCGCTGTTTTCTTGATAACGCCAGAATCAGTCATCTCATGGTAAAGGTCATTTCCTTCACGAGTACGCTCTCCAACACCGGCGAATACAGAGATACCGCCATGCTCTTGAGCGATGTTGTTGATAAGCTCCTGGATAAGTACTGTTTTACCTACTCCGGCACCACCGAAAAGACCGATTTTTCCGCCTTTGATGTAAGGTGCAAGAAGGTCTACTACTTTAATTCCAGTTTCAAGAATTTCTACCTCAGTAGAAAGCTGATCGAATTTAGGTGCGAGTCTGTGAATTGGATCACGACGGGATTCAGCAGGAATTGCTGCTTCCAAATCGATATTATCACCTAATACGTTAAATACACGTCCAAGTGTAACATCACCAACTGGTACAGAAATTGGTGCACCTGCATCTAATACTTCACTTCCGCGAACAAGGCCATCTGTTGATGCCATCGCAACGGTACGAACTGTGTCGTCACCCAGGTGAAGGGCAACTTCCAATGTTAATTCTGACGCTGCTTCGTTTTCGCTGCGTCCCTTGAATGTAACTTTAAGGGCGTTATAGATTTCAGGAAGCTGACCGCTTTGGAACTTTACGTCAACAACCGGACCCATAACTTGAGTAACGCGTCCTTTATTCATCGTTTTCCCTCCTAACTTGCTAGTGCAGAACATTTCTGTCTTTGAAACCCATCTATTGGGCCTGTATGTCTATTCGAGTGCCGCAGCTCCGCCGACGATTTCAGTGATTTCCTGTGTAATCGCAGCCTGACGTGCACGGTTATAAGAAAGTGTAAGACTGTTGATAAGTTCTTTTGCATTATCTGTCGCATTTTTCATCGCTGACATACGCGCAGCATGCTCAGAAGCTTTACTGTCTAAAAGTGCTCCGTAGATGAGACTTTCAGCATATTGTGGTAATAACACTTCCAAAATCTCTTCCTCAGAAGGTTCAAATTCGTAAGATGTTTTCTTAGTAGAGACGGCTAGGTCAGAAAGAGGAAGAAGCTTCGTTTCTGTCACGTCCTGCTGTATAACACTTGCGAAATGATTGTAATACACATAGATTTCGTCAAACGTTCCATCGTTGAACATATTAACTGTGTTTGTTGCAATATCTTTAATCTCAGCAAATGATGTGTCATCTGCAATACCTGTCACTTCAAGAGCGATTTGAACACCGCGTTTCTTGAAGAATTCACGGCCGATTTTTCCGATTGCAATTACAGCGTACTCATCTTTCGACGTGTGGCGCTTTTGAATTGCCTGGTGCACGGCACGCAAAACGTTACTGTTAAGGGCACCAGCTAATCCGCGGTCAGATGTGATCACAAGATAGGCTGTTTTCTTAACGGGACGGCTGACAAGCATTGGATGGGACGCACCCGTACTTCCTAAAGCTATGTTTGCAACCACCTCTTGTATCTTATCCATATAAGGCACAAACGCTTTTGCGTTGTTTTCGGCGCGGTTCAGCTTTGCCGCTGAAACCATCTCCATTGCCTTAGTAATCTGGCTTGTTTTCTTCGTTGAGGTGATTCTTGATTTAATGTCGCGTAATGATGCCAAAGGTTCTCACCACCTTTTTATAAAAATCAACCTGATTCATTATCTTAAGATAAAGTATGAAGGCCGGCCTTCATACTTCACCTCATTATTCAGTAATCGCGAATGTTTTTTTGAATGCAGCAATAGCAGCCTGGAAGTCACTGTCTTCCGGAAGTCCGCCAGTTGTGCGGATATGATCAAGCAATGCTTTATGGTTTTGCTCCAAGAATACATAGTACTCTTCTTCAAAACGTTTAATATCTTCAACCGGGATATCATCTAAGAATCCTTTAGTTAATGCGTAAAGAATCGCAACTTGCTTTTCAACGCCAAGAGGTTTGTTCAAGCCTTGCTTCAAGACTTCAACAGTACGCGCTCCGCGGTTTAATTTCGCTTGAGTTGCTTTATCAAGGTCAGATCCGAATTGAGCGAATGCTTCTAGCTCACGGTAAGAAGCAAGGTCAAGACGCAGTGTACCTGATACTTTTTTCATTGCTTTGATCTGTGCAGATCCTCCAACACGGGATACAGAAAGACCGGCGTTAACCGCTGGACGTACACCTGAGAAGAATAAGTCAGACTGCAAGAAAATCTGGCCATCAGTGATGGAAATTACGTTTGTTGGAATGTATGCTGATACATCGCCAGCTTGTGTCTCAATGAATGGAAGAGCTGTTAATGAGCCAGCGCCTTTTGCATCACTAAGTTTTGCAGCACGCTCAAGAAGGCGTGAATGCAAGTAGAATACGTCACCAGGATATGCTTCACGGCCTGGAGGACGGCGTAATAATAATGAAAGTTCACGGTAAGCAGATGCTTGTTTTGTTAAATCATCATAAACAACCAATACGTGCTTGCCGTTGTACATGAAATGCTCACCCATTGTTACACCGGCATAAGGAGCTAAGAATAAGAGCGGTGCAGGCTGTGAAGCAGATGCAGTAACAACGATTGTGTAATCTAACGCGCCATTTTTACGCAGTGTTTCAACTACGCCGCGGACAGTTGATTCTTTTTGTCCGATTGCAACGTAGATACAGATCATATCTTCGTTCTTTTGGTTTAGGATTGTATCGATGGCAACAGATGTTTTACCTGTTTGACGGTCACCGATGATTAACTCACGCTGTCCGCGTCCGATTGGAATCAGCGAGTCAATCGCTTTAATTCCTGTTTGTAATGGTTCATGAACAGATTTACGATCCATAACGCCTGGAGCCGGGCTCTCAATTGGGCGTGTATGTGTAGTTTCGATTGGACCAAGGCCATCAACAGGCTGTCCTAGAGAGTTTACGACGCGTCCGATTAACGCTTCACCAACCGGCACCTCCATGATGCGTCCAGTGCGGCGAACTTCGTCACCTTCACGGATATCAGTGTAAGGTCCAAGGATAATGATACCTACGTTGTTTGACTCAAGGTTCTGAGCCATACCCATTACGCCGTTTGAAAATTCAACAAGCTCTCCAGCCATGACATTGTCGAGGCCATGAGCACGGGCGATACCGTCACCAATCTGGATAACTGTACCTACATCACTAACTTTGATATCAGACTGATAGCTTTCGATTTGCTTTTTAATCAGTGCACTAATTTCTTCTGCTTTGATGCTCATGAGTTTCACCCCTATCTACGATCTTTTTGCAACAAGTTGTCGCTCTATACGTTCAAGCTTTCCGCTTATACTTCCATCATAAATGCGATTGCCGATACGAAGCTTTACTCCGCCGATCAGGTTTTGATCGATAACATTTCTTAAACGAAGAGATGTTTTGCCGATTTTTTTGGCAAACGTATCAGACAGCGCTGTTAATTCATCTTGATCTAATAATCTGACAGAGTAGACAATTGCGTCTTCTGTTCCGCGCTCATCATTTGCAAGCTTCACAAAATGCTCGGCAAGCTCAGGAATCACACTGATTCGCTGACGTTCAATCAAGAGGAGAATGGTGCTTAAAACAGGTTGAGATAAAGAAGCAAACGCTTCACTCATCATGGATTTTTTCTTTTCTAGAAGCACTTTTGGATGTGTAAGCACGTTTAATAGTCCAGGATTATCTTTTGTGACCTTTTCGATCAAAAGCAATTCCTCTTCGAACTTGTCAATCGTGCGGTTTTCCTTGGCGATTTGAAAAAGAGCCAATGCATAGCGAGCTGCAACTATTTCTTTACTCATCGGCCTTCGCCTACCTCTTTAATATAATCTTGGATAAGCTTTTCTTGTTCTTTCTCGTTTAATTCTTTTTCAATAACCTTTGTAGCAATTAAAATAGATAATGAAGCTACTTGCTCACGAAGAGCGGCAACAGCTTGCTCTTTTTCCTGAGCAATTTCTTTAAGTGCAGACTGCTTCAGGCGATCTGCTTCTGAACGAGCTACTAGGACAATTTCTTCCTTTTGCTTTTCACCAAGCTTCTTCGCACTTTCCACTAAACCCTGTGCTTCAACTCTTGCCTGCTTTAATAGTTCACGCTGTTCTTCAGCAAGCTTCTTAGCTTCCGCATGCTGTGCTTCAGACGCATTGATTTCAGATGCAATGTGCTCTTCACGCTGTTTCATGATGCCCATTACAGGTCCAAGAGCATATTTTCTCAGCAATGCAAGTAGGATTAAGAAAATAACCAGCTGGAATACAATGTCTCCAGTATTTAAAGATAAACCTGCACCAACTACTAGATTTGACGTTAACATTGCCCGGTTTCACTCCCTTCAAGAGTTCCATGATGGGTTACTATCAAAAAAAGCACGAGATTGTTCTGTTTGCTTCTCGGCCGCATATTTTAAATAGAAACATAAAGCAATGGCGAAGAAGGGTAAAAAACGATCTTCGCCATTTATGTAGAGAACCTGTCTCTTTATTAACTTCCTAATACGATAAACGCGATAACTACGCCGATGATCGGAAGTGCCTCAACTAACGCGATACCGATGAACATGATTGTTTGAAGCTTGCCTTGTAGTTCCGGCTGACGAGCAACACCTTCTACTGTACGTGAAACGATAAGACCATTACCAATACCGGCACCAAGTGCCGCTAAACCGATTGCAATTGCAGCTGCGATTAAATTCATTATATAAATCCCCTCTCAAAATATTAAAAAGTTTTTTGATTCTGATGATACGGTTGAAACATATTAATTAATGGTCGCTGCTCACTTTGTGAGACATATAAACCATTGTTAACATTACAAAGATAAATGCTTGGATGGAACCTACAAAGATACTGAATGCCTGCCATAACATCATTGGCACTGCGGCAGATAAAATGCCGACCGGACCAGTTACTGCAAGTCCTGCGAGAAGTCCCAAAAGGATTTCACCAGCGTAGATGTTACCGTAAAGACGCAAGCCAAGAGTCAATGTGTTTGCAAACTCTTCAATGATCTTAATCGGGAAAAGGAACGCCATAGGTCGGAAGAAATCCTTCCCATACTCAGCTGTGCCTTTCATTTTCACACCATAGTAGTGTGTCAATGCCACGACCATAACTGCAAGAGTCAGAGTAATCGTTGGATCTGCTGTTGGTGATTTCCACCATAGTTCATGGTTTACAGCAATTGAAAACGGCAGCCCGAGCATATTTGATACAAATATGTACATTAGGAGCGTAACGCCAAGCGTAAGGAATTTCCCGCCTGTATGCCAGTCCATGGAGCTGTTGATGATTCCTTTGACGAAATCCATGATCCATTCAAAGAAATTCTGCATCCCTGTCGGCTTCATTGCCAATTTGCGAGTGGCCAGTACCGCTATTAAGAAAACGATAACACTTGCAACAGTGATCATTAAAACGTTGGATAAGTTAAAAGTAAGGCCTAAAAACTCTACTATAGGAGCTCCGTGATGCAATAGATTCACCTCTCTTCCGGCTAAGCGCGTGAGTGTTGAAAAACATAATCTATCATAATGACAATGTAAACTGTCATTAATCCAATAATGACACTAACCATATTCAGATATTCGGGAAACTTGATCGCGAGCAGGGCAGCTAAACCAGCTGACGCCAACCGTGATGCAGTGCCGAGTGACCTGACCTTCCTGTTCTGCTGAATCGCTTCACCGAACTGAACTTGCTTGCGCACCATTGACCATAAGTTGAACAAACTGAGTGCTGTTCCAAGCGCCAGTCCCAAAAAGACAGACTGATACCCGGTAAATCCCCAGCCTATGGCATAAAAGGACAATAGGTAGAACATATACTTTCGATATCTGTGGTACATCTGGTGCAAATCAAACATGAATGATTCAGTCTCCTGAAAAAAAGTGGTGGACTAGCTTAATCATCGCGGAAATGCCGATTCCGAGCCCAATGAACAGTCCTATGATCATAAAAAGCGGTTCAGTCTGGAAATATCGGTCGAGCCATCTTCCTGAAAAGATGCCAATTAGTGTTGAACCGACTAGCTGAGACAGAATGCCTGTCATTAGTGCCATGGCCTGCATTGGATGACGCTCTTTTTTGCGCATTCACAAGTCCTCGCTAATAGATTAATAAAGGGTTTTCTGGGGATAAAAACTGGAAATGAAAGGCTTATGAAAACCTTATCATTTACCCTCGTCTAGCATACAATAGGCAATAGTCAATGTCAATTGCTTTAAAACCAAAAACTTGACAATCAGAAAAGCCTATCACAAAAAGTTCACAATTGAACATCAATGCCTTTTATCCCCAGGATTTTCAAGGATTAGATCTGTTTCAATCGTATCCTCCCTGCTGCCTTTTTTCGCAAAGATGACCGCTTTATAGAGTCCGTCTTTCAGCTTAAGATCCTCCTTTTTGAATGTCTTGCTGACAACCCCTCTTTGAAGATTCCTGCCCCAGTCAAGAAAGCCCGCAAATCTGAGTGTATCCGGGTCATAAAGGGCAATTCCCATTTCATCGGCCCCTCCCGGCAGATAAAACTCGTATTTATACGTCCCTGCTGTATCACCGAATCCAAATTCAAATCCCATCACGCGGGGATAATCCGGTTCATCCACTACATATAGATATGGAATCTTTTCAATACGCCCTCCCTCTTCCACCTCAATCCATCCTTGGTGCAGTCCTGCTTCCATCCCGTTTGAATAAATATCCAAAGTGATGAATACATCCTTTTGCTGTTTTGGTTTTACCTCCGTTTTTTTCGGAATCTTCCATTGAAGACCTTTTTTATATGAAGGATAGATGAAAGTGTATGACTTTTTTTCATCCGACTGGTTATCAAGAGTCAGCTTTATTTCTTTCTGAATTCGGTCTCCGCGCAGAGGAACTTGTCCGAATGACAACGAACCGGGATACAGGAGAAAGTCCGTTTCCAGTGCACGGGTCAAATTGATTCTTCCCGCTCCCTGCTCGATCGGTTCATAGTACGTTCCGTTTTTGTTTTTCAGAGGTTCTGCTGAATTCATTAAGGCAGCTTTGATTTGCTCTGGGTTCCAATCAGGATGCGCCTGTTTTAAAAGAGCACTTGCTCCAGCTACATGGGGCGCCGACATGCTTGTTCCCTGCAGGCTTAAATACCCTTCCGGAACGGTGCTGTCGATTGCAACACCCGGTGCTACCACATCCGGTTTGATTTCCCACGAATAGGTGACAGGACCTCTTGAACTGAAATCTGCAAGCTGGTCGGATTCATGCTGATAGACTGTCCGGACGAGCGCGCTATTGTTCATTTTCTTTTTAAGCCATAATCCATCCTCTTTTGAAATGGAAACCACAGGGATGCCTGCTTCTAATTCAAGGCTGCCTGCGAAATTGCCTTTCATGTTGTTGTAGATAATGATTGCCTTAGCCCCTGCTTTTTCGGCAAACAGCGCTTTTTCAGTAAACGTGATTTTGCCTCTCTCTGCGAGAATAATCTTCCCTTTCATATCTGGTTTATATTGGTGCTCTTCACCAATGCCCGCAAACACGATTTCTTCCGCTTGACCCATCTTCCACTCTTTGGACCCGGCAAGGGCTGTAATCGGAACCATTTTCCCCGCTCCGCTCAGCTTTAGATAAGGGATTTTCTGAGGAGGTGTGGATGCCCCGACGGAAATAGATTTGCTTGATGTGCCCGGCGAGCCGATTGTCCATACTCCAGGACCGGAGTTCCCGCTTGATGTGACCGCCACAATTCCATGTTCAACTGCACGATCCAAAGCGAGACTTGTCGGCCAGTCAGGTCCATTAACTGTATTCCCAAGCGACAAATTCAACACATCCACTTTATCTTCAATTGCTCTTTCAATAGCCGCTATCACTTGTTCGCTGGTGCCAAATCCCCCAGGACCAAGCGCCCGGTAAGCAATGATTTCCGCTTCCGGTGCTACGCCCTGAAGTTTTCCATTCGCTGCAATGATTCCGGCCACATGTGTTCCGTGCAGTGTTTCTGTTCCATCTTTCGCTTTTGTTTCCATCGGATCGCTGTCTCCATCTATGAGATCAGCTCCCCCGTGATAGCTTCTGGACAAATCAGGATGTGTATAATCAATGCCGGTATCAATAATGCCCACCTTTACACCCTTGCCCGTCAGCCGTTCATGTTTGGCATCGAATTTTCCGCGCACTTCATCCCCGCCGATAAACGGGACACTTTCTTCAAGATCCACATGATAGGCTGAAACCGGGCCAGCGTGCACAATATGAGGCTCCTTTTGGATAGCTTCAAGATCATTATGCCTGCCAGCCAGGGTGAAGCCGCTGAATACCTTTTTAAACGTGCGGCGAATGTGAACGTTTGGATATGCTTGCTTTAGTTTTTTCGAGAAAGCAGCTGCATGTTCTTTTTCAACAACAAGTATGATGGTTTCTGCCTTATCCGGTGATTCTTCAGGAATAGGCGGGATCTCCGGAAACGTTTCTGCCTGAGCTGAAAAAGAAATCAGCGTGAAAAACAAGAAAAAGAGCGTGCATGTTCGGACCATTTTTGTCACCTCTTTCTTATTCTTTTCTAAGAGATGTTTTTTCATGAAAAAAATCCCCCTTTTTATAAAGGAGGATTTCATTTCAATTTATTTTGTTCCGAACATGCGGTCTCCGGCATCACCCAGGCCAGGGACAATATATCCATGATCATTTAATTTTTCATCAAGTGCTGCAATGTAAATATCAACATCAGGATGTGCTTCCTTTACAATCTCCACACCTTCTGGAGCTGCAATTAAACACATGAATTTAATATTTTTGGCGCCGCGTTTTTTCACACTGTTGATTGCTTCAACAGCAGATCCGCCGGTTGCAAGCATTGGGTCAACAACGATAAATTCACGCTCTTCCACGTCAGAAGGGAGTTTCACATAATACTCGATCGGCTTTAACGTTTCTGGATCGCGGTATAAACCAACGTGTCCGACTTTAGCAGCCGGGATCAGTTTAATGATTCCGTCAACCATTCCAAGACCAGCTCGGAGAATAGGAACAATCGCAAGCTTTTTGCCAGCCAAAACCTTTGATTTTGCTACTTGCACCGGTGTTTCAACTTCCACTTCTTCAAGCGGCATGTCCCTTGTAATTTCAAACATCATCAGGCTCGCAACTTCATCAACAAGCTCACGAAACTCTTTCGTACCTGTCTTTACATCACGGATATATGTTAGCTTATGCTGAATAAGTGGATGATCAAAAACGTATACTTTGCCCATCGGCTCATCTCCTTTTCTATGACACTTCAATAGATTTTACAGAAAAAGAAGAGACGTTTCAAGAAGGATGGGAGATTTATTTGCAGGATTTTTATCAATGGCCGGATAGACAGCAATTTTTGACCGGTTTTTTAAATGATGAGCATTTTTCCAGCCCGTTTAACCAGAAACAGCTCACCCTTTCAGCGGGTGAGCTGTTTTTTTAGTTCTGGAAATTTGAGATAGAGGTTCCCGGACCACTCGATGGAGTCGTGTATACATGGTTCGTTCCGCTTTCCCAGACAACATTTCCGCTTGCATCTTTTTTTATAAACTTAAATTCAATCGTGCGTCCAGCCGGTACACTGACGTCATAATACCAGCCCGGATACTTTGTGATCACCTGATTATAGATCGGTCCCGCCGCCTTCGCTGCATCCCAGTTTCCAAGCTCACTTACATTTCCTACTATATAAATAGACTGGCCAGGACTTGTTGATGCATTGTTCGCAATGAACCTGACAGATGACTGATTACCAGATAGTACCTCAACAGGACCGTACGTATTGCTCCCATTTCCGCCTGATGTTAGAACAGATACTTGATAATTGCCTCCTGTTAAAGCAGGAACCTGTGCTTTAATTTCTGTATTCGACCATGATAATACGGAAGCATTTACGGTTCCGAATTTAACCGTGCCTGCGGAAGTGCCGAAGGATTCTCCGCTGATTGTAATGGTGCTTCCAGGCACTGCCATAACCGGCCCAATTTGCCCAATTACCGGCGCAGATGCGGTTCCATTGAAAGAATAGACGCCTGTTTCACCCGGTGAAAGATCAAACGCAGAGACAGCACCGCCGCTTCCAACTGATATGCTGTTTCCATTTAGAAGGGATGTCAGCTGATCCGTATAATTCCCTGCAGGAAGAGTTGTTGAGAGATTTGATATAGTGTAAGATGTGGTTTTGCTTTTATTTACCGCTACCAATACAGTATCTTTGCCAAAGGTTCTTTCATAGATATAGACATCATTATTGATCCATCTCTCTTTTGTTTTACCGTAGCCTAAGGCCTGGTTCGACTTGCGCAGAGCTGCAAGCTTGCTGATGATCTGATAGGCCTTCGTTGTTTTATTGAATGATGTTTGTTTTTTCCTGTTGTTCGGGTCTCCATTACCGGTCATATATTGCTCGGTTCCATAATAAACGTTCGGCACACCTCTTGAAGTGAGCATGACAGCTAAAGCAAGATCCGTATTTTTCACATCCGCCCCTACAAAGTGAAAACGGTCCATATCGTGATTATCGAGGAAAGTGACCTGATCGGCAGCCTGCTCGTATTTCGCTTCCGACTCGGCAATCATCGAGTTGAAGCCATACCAGTTATCAGAACCGTTTCTTAATACTTGTCTCAGTTTTTGGCCAAACCGGAAGTCAAGCAAGGACATTCCTGTCGTATTGGCAAAGGTGTAATAGTTTTGGTCCACTTCATTTTCCCCAAGGAACCATTCTCCGAATGTAAACACCGGATTATAGCTGTAGATCGTTTCCATAAATGTCTTTTGCCAGCCGAAAGGCATGTGCTTCACTGCATCTACCCTGATTCCGTCAATTCCCATATCGAGCCATAGCTTCACAGAATCTTTTAAATATTTGTCTGTTGTCGGGTTCTGATGATTGAAATCTGCCAGATCATAGAGGTTTCTGTAAATCCCATCTTCAATAGAAGAAAAATTCGTTCCCCCATTATGATGGAATAAATCTTTCGTATCATTTGTATAGCCGCCCACAAGGGTTCCATTATCATACAGCTTTCCGTTTTCCATATAAGACGGAGTGTCTTCAGATGCCGGAGAAGTGTGATTAGGCGCAAAATCGATTATGACCTTTATTCCCTTCTGATGCGCTGTATTGATAAGGGTCTGAAACTCTTGCATCGTACCGTAAAACGGGTTTGTCTTTTTAAAATCCCGTGCCCAATATCCGTGATAAGAGGTTGTGCCTGCCGCATCATTTAAAACAGTGTAGACATTTTCAACAGGCTGGGAAATCCATAGAGCCGTAATCCCCATATCCGTAAAATATCCATCATTCAATTTATTAATAATCCCCTGCCAGTCACCGCCGCAGTATTTTCTTAAATTCGAGCAGTCTGCGCTGAACAAATTGCCAGCCGGGTTGTTATTAGTGTTCCCATCACTGAATCGATCCGTCATAATTTGATAGATAACATCATTTGCATAGTTTACCTTATTATTTATGGAAGCGTTTGCATAATTGTCCGCAAACGGCCCATATAAGCTGAAAATAAGAACAAATGCAACTGTTAAACTCACACCTTTTTTTACCATCCAGTCATCTCTCCCTTGATCATGTTTTCCTGCCGACCCTTTAACTCCTTCCTCCTTTCCATAATAAAACCCCGTTATTCATAAAGAATAACGGGGTTGTTGTCCATATCAGGACAATGCATAGCCCTCGGGTTATGTTGCTGGTACTGGTTGCAGTTATCTAAGAATGATATTAAATAGATTTAACCGTTAAAACAATATTCTAAATACTCATTTTCCGCTTCCTGACAGTAAGTATTTTGACCTATTCCCGGCCAAATCCACTTTACATAGATTACCTATTTTATGAAATTCATAGACTTCTATCTATGAAACGTTTAAAATCATCAAAGAGTGTTTTTTAAATGAACTAGTTAAAGAGGTGGATATAAACTTGAATTTATGGGAGATTTTTGTTGCTGTTGTGTTAGGAACGGTTGAAGGTTTAACGGAATTTGCTCCAGTATCCTCTACCGGACATATGATTATTTTTGATGATTTGCTGTTTCAGTCTAAAGAGCTTTTTGGGGCGCCTGTTGCCAATACGTTTAAGATCGTGATTCAGCTAGGATCGATTCTTGCAGTCGTTATCATTTTCAGAGAGCGTTTTATCAGCTTGCTCGGCCTGAAAAAAGAAACAGCTGAAGAAAAACGGACGAAGTTGAAATTAACACAAGTCATTGTCGGCTTGCTGCCTGCTGCTGTACTTGGACTTTTATTTGAAGATTATATCGATGAACACTTATTTTCTATTCATACGGTTTTAATCGGCTTGGTAATTGGGGCATTCTTAATGTTAGCTGCTGATTTCATTCAGCGCAAAAGAACCATTACAACAGAGACCGTGGATAAAATCACCTATAAACAGGCACTGCTTATTGGGCTGATTCAATGTTTGGCGTTATGGCCGGGATTTTCCCGTTCTGGATCGACCATTTCCGGAGGCGTTATGCTTGGCATGAATCATAGAACGGCATCTGACTTTACCTTCATCATGGCTGTGCCAATTATGGCGGGAGCAAGCGGACTTTCTCTCCTTAAAAATTGGGAGTACTTCACGATCGATGCACTGCCATTCTTTATTGCAGGATTTATCAGTGCATTCGTCGTTGCTTTAATTTCAATCCGCTTCTTCCTTGCCTTAATTAACAAAATTAAACTTGTGCCATTTGCCATTTACCGCATTATTTTAGCTGCAGTGATTTATTTTGTTTTTCTATAAGGGAAAAGAGCAAATCCAGATGGAGCGGATTTGCTCTTTTTTTGATCAAAAAAAAGGCTGAACAAGTCAGCCCAATCTTATTTAAAGTTGCTCATACATAGTAAATTTAGAAGTTAACGCTTCTACTCTGTTCTTTGCTTCTTGTAATTTCGCTTCATCTTCAGGGTTGCTGAGTGCAAGGCCCATAATGGAAGCAATTTCATCCATATCTTCTAGACCGAAGCCTCTGCTTGTTACAGCAGCTGTACCGATGCGGACGCCGCTTGTTACGAATGGACTTTCAGGATCAAATGGAATCGTGTTTTTGTTCGCTGTGATTCCGATATCATCCAATACTTTTTCTGCCACTTTTCCAGTCAGGTTAAGAGAACGCACATCAATTAAGATCAAGTGATTGTCTGTACCGTCTGATACAAGCGTTAATCCCTGGTTTTTCAAGCCTTCAGCAAGACGGTTTGCATTCGCAATGATGTTGGATGCATATGTCTTGAAGTCGTCTTGAAGGACTTCTCCAAATGAAACAGCTTTTGCAGCGATTACGTGCATAAGCGGTCCGCCCTGGATGCCAGGGAAAATGGACTTATCAATCTTTTTCGCAAATTCTTCTTTGCAGAGGATCATTCCCCCGCGAGGTCCGCGCAATGTTTTATGTGTTGTTGTTGTAACAAAATCAGCATAAGGAACAGGATTTTCATGAAGGCCTGCCGCTACAAGTCCAGCGATATGAGCCATGTCTACCATGAAATATGCTCCAACTTCATCCGCAATTTCACGGAATTTCTTGAAATCAATTGCACGAGGATATGCACTTGCGCCAGCAACAATCAGCTTCGGCTTATGTAAACGGGCTTTTTCTAATACATCTTCATAGTTGATGCGGTGTGTCTCTTTATCCACGCCATATTCAACGAAATTGTACTGCACGCCGCTGAAGTTAACAGGGCTTCCGTGTGTTAAGTGACCGCCATGAGATAAGTTCATGCCAAGAACTGTATCTCCGTGTTCAAGGATTGTGAAGTAAACAGCCATGTTTGCCTGTGCACCTGAGTGAGGCTGAACATTAACATGCTCCGCACCGAAAATTTCTTTAGCACGGTCTCTTGCGATATTTTCCACAACATCCACGTGCTCACAGCCTCCGTAATAACGGCGGCCAGGGTAGCCTTCCGCATATTTGTTCGTAAGGACTGATCCTTGCGCTTCCATAACGGCTTCTGTTACAAAGTTTTCAGAAGCAATCAATTCGATTTTCGTGCGCTGACGCTGTAATTCGTCCTGAATTGCTTCAAATACGCTTGTATCCTGCTTGATTAAATGTTTCATGCTTTAAAATCCCCCTATCCAAATTCACTTGATTTTGCAGACAACTTTCACATTCATTTCAATTTTATTGTACACGTTAACGGTGAAGATTGTAATAGATTTCTGTTTATTTTTTATCAAGAACGGTGATATTTGAAAAAAACGCCTTAAAATCACGAATGATAATCAGCGTCTATTTCATTTCGTTCGTATTTATCACGTGCACGTTTTGTTTTCTTCCTTGGCTGCATAAACAGCTCTTTCGCCGCCGATCAGTTTCGGGCGCGTCTTCGCCATTGTAACTCGGGCATGTCCAACCTGATTCACAGAACTTCTGACCGGAACTGCTACATGCTTAAGATGCATGCCAATAAAGGTATCGCCGATATCAATGCCGCCGTCAGCTTTGATGAATTCAACCACAACTGGGTGTTTGAAAGCTGAATAAGCATATGACGCCATCGCTCCGCCAGCCTCACGGACAGGTGTGACCGTTACTGCTTCAAGATGATAAGATTCGGCTGTATCACTCTCAACCACGAGGGCTCTGTTCAAATGCTCACAGCATTGAAAAGCGAGATGCATGCCTGTTTTTTCCTGAAATGCTTTTAATTCTTTAAAAATCATTTCGGCCGCTTCTACCGTACCGGCCGTCCCTATTTTTTCTCCAATCACTTCACTCGTGCTGCAGCCAACCACAAAGATGTTTCCCGCGCGAAAAGAAGATTGCTCTTCTAAATCAGCAAGCATGGTGCTAAGCTGATTCTTCCACTCTCCAATCAATGTCATTTCGCTCACCCTTGGACTTTATTTTCAAAAGCAGTGATTTTACTGACGCGGTTTTCATGTCTGCCGCCTTCAAATTCAGTTGTGAGCCAGATCCTTGCGATTTCACGTGCCAAACCGGGGCCAATTACACGCTCTCCCATTGCAAGCATATTGCTGTTATTGTGTTCTCTTGTTGCTTTTGCACTGAATGTATCATGTACAAGCGCGCAGCGGATCCCTTTTACTTTGTTGGCAGAAATGCTCATGCCGATTCCCGTGCCGCAAATCAGAATGCCGCGGTCAAATTCTCCGCTTGCCACTTTTTCTGCTACCGGCAATGCGTAATCAGGATAATCAACCGAAGTTTCACACTCGCATCCAAAATCTTCATATTGTATATTCATTTCATCCATCAGCTGCTTGATTTCCTCGCGGAGATTCAGCCCGCCATGGTCAGAAGCAATTGCAATTTTCATTTTTAACCCTCCAGAACGCTTAGTTTTTTAACTTTTTTATTAACAGCTTTATCATTTTTTCCAATTCTTCACGGGTCATTCTGTATATCTCAAGAGATCCGCCGAACGGATCCATGACATCGCGCCGGTCCTGTCCATCCTCCATCACAAATTCAGAAAGAGTAAAGGTTTTTTCAATCGCCTGCGGATATCGTTCAAAAATCAGTTCTTTATGGCTTTCAGTCATTGTTAAAATGTACGTTGCAAACCGGATGTGCTCTTCATTCAAAAGAGCCGACTGGTGATTGCATATGATCCCTTTCTCATCAAGCGCCTGCTTTGCATGAAGAGAAGCATCGCCGCCTTCGCCTGCAAACACACCTGCAGATTTGACCGACAGGTGATCATTTTCTTTCATATGATTCAATAACGCTTCAGCCATGGGGCTTCTGCATGTATTTCCGGTACAAACAAAAAGGACATTAATCATTCATTTACCTCCTTTGTTTTTATTATAATCCAAATAGAGTTTGGAAAGTAGTCATTGAGCTTTTTAAGAAAGGCTCTTTTCTTAAGGATTGTTGCTTTTAGGCTAGAAGTTATAATCATAAGAGAGCTGCAGCGGAAGGAACTTGACTTCTTCTGGAGAATAGAGGGAATTGGTTGATTCCACTTTTCCGTGCAAAAACTTATATGGTGGAATCAAAGATTGCGGTTGATTCCACTTTACAGTGCAAAAACTTAAATGGTGGAATCATAGCATGCGGTTGAGTCCACTCTTCATTGCAAAAACTTAAATAGTGGAATCATAGCATGCGGTTGATTCCACTCTTCCTTGCAAAACCTTAAATGGTGGAATCATAGCATGCGGTTGATTCCACTTTTCGTTGTAAAAACCAAAATGGTGTAATCATAGCATGAGGTTGATTCCACTTTTCCGTGCAAAAACTTAAATGGTGGAATCATAGCATGCGGTTGAGTCCACTCTTCATTGCAAAACCTTAAATGGTGGAATCATAGCATGCGGTTGAGTCCACTCTTCATTGCAAAACCTTAAATGGTGGATCAAAGCATGCGGTTGATTCCACTCTTCATTGCAAAAACCAAAATGGTGGAATCATAGCATGCGGTTGAGTCCACTTTTCGTTGTAAAAACCAAAATGGTGTAATCATAGCATGAGGTTGATTCCACTTTTCCGTGCAAAAACCAAAATGGTGGAATCATAGCATTCATTTGATTCTACTTTTCTGCACAATATATACAAAAACAACAATCTATGCGAAAACAGCCTTTAAAAAAACAAAAACAGGCCTCAGTCAGACCTGTTATCCACTTTTTATATAGGAAAAATCAGCTTCAGGCCAAATCCTAAAAGAATGCTTCCGCCGAGAGCTTCACCGTATGTACCAAGAAAGTTTTGAACTCTTCTCCCAATCAGGAGGCCGGTCCACGTCAGCACCATGCTGACGATTCCGAACATCGCAATCGTCAAGAATGTTCTCGCACCGTAAATACCAAGACTCAGACCGACTGAAAAGCTGTCCAGGCTCACGCTGAGCGCAAAAAAAAGGAGCCCAAAACCAACCGGTGTAATCATAGGTTCATCGTCTTTTTTAAACGAAGCGAAAATCATCTGCACTCCGAGAATGATCAGCAGGGCGCCGCCAGCTATTGAGGCGATATTCCCAAACGTACTGGAGAGCACTTTTCCGATCCACATTCCGGCAAGCGGCATCCAAATATGAAACAGTCCAATTGTCAGGCCAATATAAAAAATCTGCCTTAACCGGAGTTTGATCAGCCCCATCCCAAGTCCGACTGAAAAAGCATCCATTCCAAGAGCAAATGCCATCATAAATAAGGTAATGAGTTCCCCAATTAATGCCTCTATATTCATTCTAAAGCCTCCTCGGACACGCCTCATTCAAACTTATGCACGTCCGAGTTTGCTTAGAACATCTTCTAGAGCGATCTTATTCCTTTACAATCCGGTGTCCGGCAGCCTTCAGCAGACGATTCATCACCGCTTGACCGACACCTTTAGTTGAAAAGCTTTCGCTGTAAATACAGTCGACTCCCGCCGCGTCAAATTCACGAAGCACGTCGTAGAGCCCAGCCGCAACTGTCTCCATATCTTCTCTGCTTCCGCACATTAAAACAGCATCGGCTTGATAGCTATCAGCATTTTCTTTTGTAGCAAGCACACCTACTTTTTTACCTTCACGTCTTGCTGCATCAATGGTTTTTTGAAAAAAAGGCAAAGATCCTTCAACAATGGTTAAGGGTGCTGCAGGCGCATAGTGGGTATATTTCATTCCAGGCGACTTTGGCGTATGCCCTTCTTCTATTAAAGCCTGATCCATTTCCACTTTTCCAATCAGACTCTCAAGCTGTTCCTGCGTCACTCCGCCCGGCCTTAAAATAACCGGAATCTCCTGTGTGCAATCAAGGACAGTAGATTCCACACCTACACCGGTTGCGCCACCGTCCATAATGCCTGAGATTCTGCCATTTAAATCAGCAAATACATGAGCAGCGCGTGTAGGACTCGGCTTTCCGGAAAGATTCGCACTGGGTGCAGCAATCGGCAAGTTTGCTTCTTTTATCAGCGCAAGCGCAAGCGGATGATCAGGCATCCTTACAGCTACAGTATCAAGTCCCGCTGTTACACGATCAGACAGGCCCGATTTCTTCGGCAAGACAAATGTAATCGGACCCGGCCACAATGCATTGATTAACTTTTCCACATAATCAGGTACGTCTGCCGCAATATCATGCAGCTGTTCTTTTGTTGCAATGTGGACAATCAGCGGATTATCACTCGGTCTTCCCTTCGCTTCATAAATCTTGCCCACAGCAAGATCCGATCTCGCGTTGGCGCCAAGGCCATATACAGTCTCTGTTGGGAACGCAACAACCTCATTCTCTCTTAATTCGGCTGCTGCCTGTGCTATTTGTGGATAACTTAAGGATAAATCCTTCAAATTATCCACAATCCAAACTTTTGTTTCCATTCTTATAACTCTCCTGTCTAACATGTGAATAACTTTGTATTTCCCGACCTTTTCTTCCATTCCTCATGAAAGTATAAAAGATGACCCTAAATAAAACAAGCTTTATCCACATTTTGTGGATAAAGCTTGTGAATCAGTGGATAACTATGTGGATATATCCACATCAGGAGGTTTTTACCATTACTACTGCATCTTCCTTTTCCAATGATTCTTTAAAATGCGCCGACTGTAATAAGTGTTCAGGAATCTCGTTTTGTTCAACTGACTGAAAACCTATGATCTTTAGAAATTCAATTGAATTTTTCTTATTGGTGACGAGATAGCTCCCGAGAAGCCCCTTTTCCTTTCCTAATGCATGGATGCTTTCAAACAAGGACAGGAGATGAGCCTGATTGATGTTTTCTGACACAACAAGCGAGCGCAGCAAACCGTCTCCATTTACCGGCTCGATTCCAAGGCTTGCAACGATCGTATTTTCATCACTTTCCATTATAACAAAGCAATCGGCGATTTCCTCTATTCCTTCAGAGCTCAAGCCCGCTTTTTCAATAAATGATTTTATAGCTTGTACATCTTTTTTCTCCGCAACCCGCAATTGATAGTACATTTCATCACCCCGTTTTTGTTTTCTACTTCAAATCTATGACGGGGAATCCCTTTTATGCACGGATTGCTAGAAAAAAAGAAAGAGGCTGGGACATAACAATCATCTCCTGAATGAAAGCCGAACATTGAAATGTGCGAAAACCATTAAAAGAAATTGGTATTTTCGCATAGATTGTTGTTTTTCATGATAAATAATGCCCGTTCCTTTCCGCTGCAATCCACTTAAGGTTTCTATCATTTAGTCAAAGAAAAAAATCTGAACTAACGAAATTCAAGTTGGAATTTCACATAATAGTTCGGATTTTTCTTTGGTTGGAACCTTTTGTCCCAGCCTCGATCATGAAAATAGGTTTGAAAACCAGTCAACCAAAAAGAATTTGACCTCTGTTTCTTCCTTTTCTTCTTCTTCATCTACAATTAGAGCACTAAGCTCCTCAGCTGTTTTTTGAGCTTCTGCACTTTTATCCTCTTCTTCTAACTCTGCTGCCTGCACTGCCTGTCCGTTAGAAAAATCAAGGAAGCAAAGGGGCGGGAACAGTACACACCACCAATTGGCGCCCTTCCCTTCGCCAAGTGTGATCAAGATTGCCTCATAATCACCTGCAGGATAAATGTAGCTTCCGTACATCTTTGTAGGGAAGCTGACATTATCAAAATCAACGCTGAATTCCTGTTCCTTTCCCTCTTTCACTAAAACAGACTGTACAATTTTCTCAATCTCAGGAAGTCTTGACTGAATTAATTCACGTGCTGCCTCTATAGAAGTGAGCTTTTCCACCCACACCGTAATCTCTTTGTTTACTTCGTCGCGAATCTTGCGTTTTAAGGCCTGATCTTCATCAGAATCACTGTTGGCCAAAATGCGGAGACGAATCGCTTCTTCCGGAATCACAACCGGTTCTGAGCTTTGCTGCTGTGCACCTGCCGAAAGCGGTTCTTTATATACGTTCATAATTGCACCAAGTAATAATAATAAAATATAGATAAATGCGATTTGCTGCTTCTTCATTTCCATCACCATCCCCTTCTAGGAAACAGTATGGACAGGGATTTAAATTCTTAAACTAGTTTTTTGATTTCTAGTAATCTATTTTTTGTACAGAGTACGGGAACTTAATCTGCGGCCGTTAAGGTTTTCCCATCTCCTAAGCTAAAACAAAAACGCCTCATCACTGAGACGTTTCATTCACTACTGCAAATACCATACGATCTTTGCCGTTTATGTCGTATTTTACTTCTGCTTCTGCATGCGGCAGTTTGTCCAGCAGCAGTGTTTTTACATCTTCCCCTTGTCCCGCTCCAACTTCAAATGCGATCAGGGCGCGTCCGTTTATGACAAGCGGAATTTCTGCTGCAAGTCTGCGGTAGAAATCGAGTCCGTCTGCACCTCCTGCAAGTGCGCGGAGGGGTTCATGGTCCTTCACAACTGGTGACAGCTCCAGAATATCTGCATCCGGGATATATGGGGGATTCGATACGACGACATCAAGCTTCATGCCGCTTTCTAAAATCGGGGATAACAAGTCTCCATGTAAAAATTGGACTTCTGCTCCCAGCGTTTTTGCATTCAGCTGAGCAACTTCAAGTGATTCTTGTGCAATATCGACCGCACTCACCTTGAAGAGCGGATTTTCCAATGCAAGGGAAATGGCAATGGCACCGCTGCCCGTTCCGATATCCGCCGCTTCCACTGAAGAGTATCCATTAAATAGGGATTTTGCTTTCAGCAAGATTCCTTCAACCAGCTCCTCGGTTTCAGGGCGGGGTATGAGGACTTCTTTGTTAACGATAAATGATCGTCCGTAGAATTCTTCTGATCCAATCATGTGCTGAACCGGAATTCCCTCAGCATGATGGTTTACATCTGCCTTAAAGCTTTCCCAGACACCCTCAGGAAGATCGGTTCTAAGGTTAGCCAGCATTTCTGCCCGGCTCATATTTAAATGGTGGCGCAAAAGGAGTTCTCCCGCATTGTGATCCCGTTTTGCTTCTGCCAAAAAAGAAGAAGCCCACTTCAGGGCTTCATATATCTTAATCATGCTTACTGGTCTGCCTGATCGAGTCTGCTCGATTGATCTTCAACGATAAGAGCATTCACAAACTCATCAAGTTTTCCTTGCAGAATCTGGTCAAGCTTTTGGATCGTCAGGCCAATGCGGTGGTCTGTTACACGGTTTTGCGGGAAGTTGTACGTGCGGATCCGCTCTGATCGGTCACCTGTACCGACAGCAAGCTTGCGGTTTTGATCGTATTCAGCCTGTGCTTCGCGCTGAAATTTGTCATATACACGCGCGCGCAGTACTTTCATGGCTTTTTCTTTGTTTTTGATCTGTGATTTTTCATCCTGGCAGGATACAACGGTTCCTGTCGGCAAATGCGTTAAGCGTACGGCTGACATCGTCGTGTTAACACTCTGTCCGCCTGGTCCGCTGGATGCAAATGTGTCAACGCGGATGTCTTTGTCATGAATCTCTACTTCTACTTCTTCTGTTTCAGGCAAGCAGACAACAGTTGCTGTAGATGTATGAATTCTTCCGCCTGATTCGGTTTCAGGTACACGCTGCACGCGGTGTGCACCGTTTTCATATTTCAGCTTTGAGAATGCGCCGCGTCCGTTGATCATGAAAATGATCTCCTTGTAGCCGCCCACTCCTGTTGTGTTCGCTTCCATTACTTCTGTTTTCCAGCCTTGCGCTTCTGCAAAACGGCTGTACATTCGGTAAAGATCGCCTGCAAATAATGCAGCCTCATCTCCGCCTGCTGCACCGCGAATCTCCATGATTACGTTTTTGTCATCATTCGGGTCTTTTGGAACAAGAAGGATTTTCAAACGTTCAGAGAGCGCTTTTTCCTGAGACTGAAGCTCAGAAAGCTCTTCTTTCACCATTTCGCGCATTTCTGAATCAAGCTTGTCATCAAGCATCACTTTTGCGTCATCAATCTGCTCTTTCACAGATTTATATTCACGATAAACTTCAACAGTTTCCTGCAAGTCAGATTGTTCTTTTGAATATTCACGAAGCTTCTTAGAATCGTTGATAATATCAGGATCCATCAGCAGTCCATTTAATTTTTCGTAGCGGTCTTCCACTGATTGTAAGCGATCTAACACGTTATTCACCTCAATTTTCGTCCATAACGTTATAATTATAGTATAGGTTAATCAAAGCGTCAAAAGCAAATTGCCAGAAAAGCGGAATCGCCCGTTCAGCTCCGACAGACAGATAAGGATCCGGCAGTAAAGGCGCTTTTTGCCTTTGCTGACGGATCCGTTCTGGCCGAGGAGTTGGGCGATGGAGCTGGACACCAAGAAAAGCGGAGCCGAATGTTCAGGCCTGGCAGTCAGATAAGAAATCACCGGAAAAGTCCGGGTTTAGACTTTTTCGGGGATTTTGTTCTGACAGAAGGACTAGGAGGCGGAGCTGGACACCAAGAAATGCGGATTTGCCCCGTTTAGCGCAGGCATGACAGATAAAGTTCCGGCCTTTATTGCTGACACGGAGTTAGAAGCGCTAAGATTAATTTCGTTCTTGAAACTCAAGGAAAGAAAGGGAAGAAAAATGAAAATAAGAAAAGTGCATCATGCTGCTGTTATTTGTACCAATTATGACGTCTCAAAGGACTTTTATGTCAATAAGCTCGGGTTTGAAGTGATTCATGAGTTTTACCGCGCAGAAAGGGATTCTTATAAGCTGGATTTAGCTGTAGGGAATCACACTCAAATTGAGCTGTTTTCTTTCCCGTCTCCCCCTGATCGGCCCTCAGCCCCAGAAGCAGCAGGTCTTAGACATCTGGCTTTTTCCATTGAAAATATCCACGCGGCAGTGAGTCATTTAAATGAACTGGGAATTGAAACGGAGCCGATCCGGGTCGATCCTTTTACAAACAGACTCTTCACCTTTTTCAAAGATCCGGATGATCTGCCTCTGGAATTGTATGAGGATCCCGTCGAATCACAAAGTCACAATTCGTAAAATCAGCACTTTCTTTGACGAATCCATTCTTCTTTTGTCTGCATAGAAGGGATGATGCTCCATCTTATCGAACTTGTTGAATATCGTGTTTTGGATCGATTAAGATAGGGGGAAAACAAATGAATACAAGCCAGGTCGCAAAGCTTCTTGGTGTATCTCCGAAAACTGTCCAGCGCTGGGTGAAGCAGCTGAATTTGCAGATGGAACGGAACGAGCTCGGGCATTACTTGTTTACTGATGAAGATATTAATACCTTAAGAGATATTAAAGATCAATTAAATCAGGGAATCCTTTTTCATGAAGTAAGAGTTGCGGAAAAGAAACCTCCAAGAAAGGGAATGGTGAAAACCGAAGCAGCCGAAGCGAACCCCGATTTCGATGAAATTTTACTGAAGATTGCAGCGCTTGATCAAAAAGTGAACAGCAAAGCAGACAGTGTGGTGTCTTACCAGCTTCTCCAGCATCGCAGGGAGATTGAGGAATTAAACAGCAGAATCGATGACCTGGAAGCTAAGATTGACCGTCTGGAAAAACAAAAAGACAAGCATCCAATCGAGCATTCCCTTGTTTTTGACCATATTCAAGCACCCGAAAAACAAAAGCGCAGAAACCTGATCAGCTCTATCTTCAGTTTCTAGTATAAAAAAACTCGTTTATTCAGAAACGAGTTTTTTATTTTGTGTCCAGATTCACTTTAATGTCATACCTCGGAATGATATTCTGCATTTTCGACTGAAGCTCTGCCTGCTTCTTTTGTTTTTCATTGTCCGTGAGCTTTCGATCAGAATGGACATCCACCCAGATTGTGTTTCCGTTCATTGTGACATTGTCGATTTTAAGAGATTTGTCATTCCGGACCGCCTCGTGAAGTTTATCCATTTCATCTTCGTTTTGCTCACGGTTTTTTGACAGGTTTAAAAAGTTGGGGTTCTGTTCAGTCGTACCGCGATCGTTTGAGACACCTTTACCTGTTTGTTTCAGCTCACTGCCCTTATGCGACTCAGGCTGAATTTCGGATTGCTTGCTGGGATTTGCACATGCACCCAGGATAAGCAGGACTATTAACATACATAAAACTTTCATGATGAACACCTCCATTTTTTAAGGTGCCCAAATTCTCCATAAAAAAAGCTGCCTGATAAAATTTATCGGCAGCTTTGCAATGGTATCAGAATTTATATGTTTTGCGCATTGATGGCGAGCGGAATCGCTCAGGCTCCTCGGCGAGAACGGATCCGAAAGTATCGGCAAAAAGCGCCTTTTCTGGCGGATCCTTATCTGTCATACCTGCGCTAAACGGGCGATTCCGCTTTTCTTGAATTATAAGTTCTTAGTTTCCTGTTCACTTTGAAGTGCTTTGGCAGGCTTTTCAGGAACTTCATGATGATGGCGGCATCTTGGCTCGTACGATTCAGAAGCACCGACCAGGATGATTGGATCGTTGTATGATGCCGGACTGCCATTAATCAGTCTTTGTGTCCTGCTTGCAGGAGAACCGCAGACAGAGCAGACAGCCTGAAGCTTTGTCACGAGCTCAGCGACAGCCATCAACGCTGGAACCGTGCTGAATGGCTCTCCTCTGAAGTCCTGATCAAGGCCGGCAGCAATGACACGGTATCCCTGATTGGCAAGTGTCGTGATAACATCAACGATATCTTCATCAAAAAACTGAACTTCATCAACAGCGATGACGTCTGTTTCAGGTGTAATATATTTAAATAGGTCACTTGAAGAGGCAACGGCATGACTGATCATCGCAGTCCCATTATGTGAAACAACCTCTTCATCACTATAGCGATTATCGATGGCAGGCTTGAACACCTTAACTTGCTGTTTGGCAAATTGCGCCCGGCGGACTCTTCTGATCAGCTCTTCAGATTTCCCCGAGAACATGCTTCCGCAGATGACCTCAAGCCATCCGCTTTGTTTCATAACATACATGAAAACGGCCTCTCCCTTCTTAATTAACCCTTGTTTCTATGGTTGAGCGCCCTTTATGACGTCAGATTTCTATTATAAAATAAACTAAAATCAGTTTATCAGGATTCATGTAACCCATATGTAAAAGTGCTGTTTCCACTCTTATTATGGCTGTTTTCCCCAATAATTCACGGGAAATGGCGTAAAAAAACAGGCAAGACAGAAATCTTGCCTGTTTCCTTCAATCTATGATTATTTAAGACCGTATTTTTTGTTGAAGCGATCAACACGACCGTCAGCAGAAGCGAACTTTTGACGTCCTGTGTAGAATGGATGGCACTCAGAACAAACCTCGATGCGCACCTCGTCTTTTACAGAACCAGTTTCAAATTCATTTCCACAAGCACATTTAACCATAACTTTTTTGTAGTTAGGATGTATAGCTGCTTTCATTCCGTTTCATCTCCTTCCGCCCTGAATCGTTTGTCGAAACAGAGTTATCAATTCCAGAAGATTGTCTTCCGGAAAAGCACATAAAAAAATTATAACAAGCTTCCAATTTATTTGCAACTAGTTCGGAATAAAATTTACAATCGTTTTCCCGAAACGCCTGCCGCTTTCCATTCAGCATCTAAAATGCTGAAGAATTCTTCATTAGACTTTGAATTACGCAATTTTTTAAGGAATTTTTCAGCAAAATCAGGTGAATCTGACATTGATTTGCGGATTGCCCAAAGCTTTTCAAGGTGATCTCTAGGAATAAGCAGTTCTTCTTTACGCGTACCGGAACGGCGGATATCGATTGCCGGGAAGATGCGTTTTTCAGCAAGTGAACGGTCAAGGTGAAGTTCCATGTTGCCTGTTCCTTTGAACTCCTCATAGATGACATCATCCATGCGTGAACCTGTATCTACTAAAGCAGTTGCAAGAATCGTCAGGCTGCCGCCTTCTTCAATGTTTCTTGCCGCCCCGAAAAATCGCTTCGGACGATGAAACGCTGCAGGATCGATACCGCCGGAAAGCGTACGTCCGCTTGGCGGAATCACAAGGTTATAAGCACGCGCAAGACGCGTAATGCTGTCCATGAGGATGATAACGTCTTTCTTATGCTCAACAAGCCGCATTGCACGCTCAAGCACAAGCTCTGCCACTTTGATATGGTTTTCAGGAACTTCATCAAATGTTGAACTCACGACATCGCCTGCAACAGAACGCTCGATATCCGTTACTTCCTCAGGGCGCTCGTCAATCAGAAGAACAATCAGTTCCGCTTCAGGATGATTCGTTGTCACACTGTTGGCAATTTCTTTTAAGAGCATCGTTTTACCCGCTTTAGGCGGTGCAACGATAAGTCCGCGCTGACCGAATCCAACAGGAGCAATCACGTCCATGATGCGAGTGGAAAGATCGTTTGGTTTTGTTTCAAGAATAATTTGTCTGTTAGGATACAGCGGTGTCAATGCCGGGAAATGAACGCGCTCTTTTGCAGATTCAGGGTCATCCCCATTGACTGCCTCAACGTGCAGCAATCCGTAATAGCGTTCATTTTCCTTCGGCGGACGTACTTTACCGGAAACCTTGTCCCCATTTCTTAAATCAAAACGGCGGATTTGCGAAGCTGAAATATAGATATCTTCAGAACTTGGCGAGTAGTTGATCGGTCTTAGGAACCCAAATCCCTCAGATTGGATAATTTCAAGAACGCCTTCCATGAACAATAAATCCTCTTGTTCAGCGTTAGCTTTTAAGATAGCAAAGATTAATTCTTTTTTTGTCAGTTTACTGTAATATGAAATTTTATAATGACGCGCAAGTTCATATAATTCTTTTAATTTCATATGTTCGAGATTGGAAATTGAAACCTCGCTCATGTCAACACCACACTTTATAAATTATAAAAAACGTTGTTCTTCCATCTATATTCGTGAAAAAACGAGAAAATGGATCAGATATAGAGAAGAAATAGAAGATAGGCTTGAAGTAGGAAAAGCAGTGTGAAAGATAATCTTTCATTTACGCAGCACTCTTTAGTTTTACCTTATTTGATGAATATAATCAATATATTTCACATATTGAAATGATTTTGAAATAAAGATGGAAAAGCGGAAAACAGCTTAATTATTCTACAAAAAAGAAGCGAGCAGCCGGAGCCGCTCTGCTTTTTTCTATCAGGCTGTTTTGTATTGCATAATAAACGGTGTTCGTTCCTTTCCGCGGGGAGCATGGGCGCCTCCTCGGCTTAGCCTGTGAGGCCTCCCATTTTGCTCTATTTCCCGCAGGAACTTTTTAAAATTATTTCATGACAAGGTTCGGCTTTTTGCTTAGGCTGTGTGTGCCGTCGATGAAACGGACAGTTCCTGATTTTGCACGCATGACAAGTGATTGAGTTGTTCCGATAGAGGCTTTGAACTGAACACCTTTAAGGAGTTCCCCGTCTGTTACACCTGTTGCTGCAAAAATAGCGTCTTCGCCTTTCACTAAGTCTTCCATGCGGAGTACTTTGTTAACGTCGAGGCCCATCTTCTCGCATCTTTCACGTTCCTCATCATTTTGAGGAAGCAGTTTGCCCTGAATCTCTCCTCCAAGGCATTTTAGCGCTACTGCAGCGAGAACGCCTTCAGGTGCTCCTCCTGATCCAAAAAGGATATCGACACCTGTATGATCAAATGCTGTATTAATCGCACCGGCAACATCACCGTCATTGATCAGTTTAATGCGGGCGCCCGCCTCGCGGAGTTCTTTTATAATATGCTCATGTCTTTCGCGGTTCAGGATGGTTGCAACGACATCTTCTATGTTTTTGTTCTTGGCTTTTGCTACCGCCTTTAAGTTATCAATGATTGGTGCGTTAATATCAATGCAGCCAACCGCTTCAGGACCAACCGCAATTTTATCCATGTACATATCCGGCGCATTCAGAAGATTGCCGTGATCTGCAATGGCAATGACAGCAAGTGCATTCCATCCCCCTGATGCAACGATGTTTGTGCCTTCAAGCGGATCTACAGCAACGTCTACACGCTGGCCATAGCCTGTCCCAAGCTTTTCGCCGATGTAGAGCATTGGTGCTTCGTCCATTTCTCCTTCTCCGATTACGACAGTACCTTTCATCGGAATGGTATCAAACACGTCTCTCATTGCCGATGTCGCTGCATCATCAGCTTCATCTTTTTTGCCTCTTCCCATCCAGCGTGCAGAAGCAAGTGCTGCTGCCTCCGTTACGCGAACTAGTTCCATCGATAAACTTCTTTCCATTGATCGTTCCTCCCCATGTATCCCCTGATGTGATTTTTATATATATTATGAACTTTGAAGCTGTTCAATTTCCTGCTCTGTCAGCTTTTCACGCCAGATTGTTGCTCCGAGGCTCGTCAGCTTTTCTTCAAGCTGGCTGTAGCCGCGGTCAATGTGCTCAAGCCCTGTAACCTCTGTTACTCCTTCTGCAATCAAACCTGCTGCCACCAATGCGGCTCCTGCACGAAGATCGCTCGCCTTTACTTTTGCACCCTGGAGCTTTGTTGGACCTGACACAATTGCTGATCTGCCTTCCACCTTAATCTTTGCACCCATGCGGCGCAATTCATCAATATGCTTAAAGCGGGCTGAATAAATGGTGTCTGTTACAACGCTTGTCCCTGTAGACTTTGTCAGCAAGGACGTGAACGGCTGCTGCAGATCTGTCGGAAAACCCGGGTAAACAAGCGTTTTGATATCGACTGCTTTTAGTTCCTTCTGACCGCCGACAATCCAGATCTGATCATTATTTGTTTCTACGCGGATGCCCATCTCTCTGAATTTCGCAATCAGAGATTCAAGATGAAGCGGAATGACATTATCGATCAGCACTTCCTGACCCATTGCTGCCCCAATAATCATATACGTTCCGGCTTCAATTCTGTCCGGAATGATTGAGTGTCTGCAGCCATGAAGACTTTCAACACCATCAATACGGATGACATCTGTACCGGCACCTTTAATTCTTGCGCCCATGCTCGATAAAAGGGTAGCAACATCAATGATTTCCGGTTCTTTCGCCGCATTCTCAATGATCGTCTGTCCTTTAGCAAGCACAGCAGCAAGCATAATATTAATGGTTGCCCCTACACTTACAACGTCGAGATAGATTCGCGCACCCCTTAACTCCTCAGCACGCAAATAGATGGCACCCTGTTCGTTTGTTACTTGTGCTCCCAATGCTTCAAATCCTTTAATATGCTGATCAATCGGACGCGGACCCAAATGGCATCCTCCAGGCAAGCCGATGACTGCCTTTTTAAAGCGTCCAAGCATGGCACCCATCAGATAATAGGAAGCACGCAGCTTTTTGACTTTTCCGCTTGGAAGAGGCATGGAGATCATCTCTGCAGGATTCACATACATTTCATTATCCTTAAATTCTGCGGTCCCTCCAATTTCTTCGAGAAGCCCTTTTAAAATATGTACATCTGAAATATCGGGTAAACCTTCAATCGTCACGGGTGATTGAGCGAGGATTGTCGCCGGTATTAACGCAACTGCGCTGTTTTTGGCACCGCTGATATTAACCGTTCCTTTTAAAGGATATCCGCCTGCTATTTTTAACTTTTCCATGATAGTCTCCTTTCTCAGAGAAGTTGACTTTTTGATGGTGCTAAAAGCCATCGTGTTATGAGATTAAAATGGTCATTCTAAATTTAAAAAGAACTAGCCTGCATGACCAGAAAATGAATGAGAAACAGGAAAAGATCTCTTTTCAACAAATATTTTCCATTAATGCGGCAAAGAATACAAGTTCAAGTTTTTTTTCTTTTATTCATTATGACATATGAAATTTTTTTAGATACCCATTAATTTGATGAAGGGGTCATTTGACAGGGGCAGATAATAAGCGAATGGAAGGTTCTTAATTTAAGAGACAAATGGCAAGCGCTATGCTTGCCATTCATTTAATCTATAGTCATTGCAATCTTATTGTTTACGATTATTCCAGTCTGCTAAAAACTTTTCGATTCCTTGGTCTGTTAAAGGATGCTTGCAAAGCTGGTTAATAACATTGAATGGAATCGTGGCAATATGTGCACCGTGAAGAGCTGCTTCTGTCACGTGCATTGGATGTCTGATCGAAGCTGCAATAATTTGAGATTCAATCCCGTGAATATCAAACAATTGCGCGATTGTTGAAATCAGCTCCATGCCATTTTGTCCGATGTCATCTAAACGGCCTACAAAAGGTGATACATATGTAGCACCTGCTCTTGCTGCAAGCAATGCCTGATTTGCATTAAAAATCAGCGTAACATTCGTTTTTATGCCAAGATCTGTTAATGCTTTGACAGCCTTCAAGCCGTCTGGCGTCATTGGAACTTTTACGGTGATGTTCGGTGCAATTTCAGCAAGCTCCTTGCCCTCTTCAATCATTTCCTCTGCCTTCAGGGAAATAACTTCCGCACTGACTGAACCTGGAACGATAGCTGTAATCTCTCTTAAACGATCATGAAAGGATACATTTTCTTTTGCTACTAAACTCGGATTGGTTGTAACACCTGATAAAATCCCGAGAGCTTGTGCTTCTTTAATTTCTTCGACATTTGCCGTATCAATGAAAAATAACATTCTGCCATCCTCCTAAGATATCAGAAAAATATAACTTGTTTACGCTTACTTGTTATTTAAAGAGAAACCGCCTCGTCGTTTCTGGTGTGTATCAAAGGCGGTTTGATCTTTCCTGAAAAAATTAAGCTCTTCCTGCAGAACCGAATTCTTTCATTTTGCCTGCAACTGTAGCTTTAATTGCATCGCGAGCAGGTCCTAAGTATTTACGAGGATCGTATTCGTTAGGCTTAGCTGCCAATGTTTCGCGCACTGCTTTAGCAGAAGCGATTTGATTTTCAGTGTTAACGTTGATTTTAGCTGTACCGAAAGAGATCGCTTTTTTGATATCGTGAGTTGGGATACCAGTTCCGCCATGAAGAACTAAAGGCATGCCTGTAAGGTTGCCGATTTCTTCCATTTCTTTGAAGCCTAAGTTAGGCTCGCCTTTGTAAGGGCCGTGTACAGATCCAAGTGCTGGTGCAAGGCAGTCGATGCCTGTGCGTTTTACCATTTCGTCGCACTCTTTAGGATCAGCGTAAATAACGCCTTCAGCAATGATGTCGTCTTCTTGTCCGCCAACTGTTCCAAGCTCAGCTTCAACAGAAACGCCTTTTGAATGAGCATAGTCCACAACTTTAGCAGTTGTTTCGATGTTCTCTTCAAACGGATGGTGAGAAGCGTCAATCATAACTGAAGTGAATCCAGCGTCGATTGCTTCTTTACATTTTTCAAAGCTTGAACCATGGTCAAGGTGAATGGCAACTGGAACAGTCACTTTCAAGTCTTCCATAAGTCCTTCTACCATTTTAACAACAGTTTTGAAGCCGCTCATGTAACGTGCAGCGCCTTCAGATACACCAAGGATTACTGGTGATTTTTCTTCTTCAGCAGCTTGAAGAATCGCTTGAGTGAACTCAAGGTTGTTCAGGTTAAATTGACCTACAGCGTAACCTTCGCTTTTTGCTTTATTCAACATTTCTGTCATTGATACTAAAGGCATGTCGAAATATCCTCCCTATGCAGCTAATTTGCTAAACCGAAAAGCTTACGTAACATCTAGCATGACCAGAACGATTGCAATGTATGTAATCTGATGAAATGATATACGGGCTTTTCTCACTCACTAGCATACCAACTTATGAGAAAAACGGCAACTTTTCGACATAAATCTGAATTTTCTGTCATTATTTAATTTGAACGGATTGGAAGATACTTTCTTACAGCGTCGCGAATCTCATCTATATCAAACGGTTTTGCGAAATGCGTAAGCGCGCCAAGGTCTTTCGCTTCCTGAATCATATCCAGCTCACCGTAAGCAGTCATAATAATAACGCGAATGTCAGGTTCAACGACCCTCATGCGTTTTAGGATTTCAATTCCATCCATTCCAGGAATTTTCATATCTAAAAGCACTAAATCCGGTTTATGCTTGTCTACAATCTCCAGCGCCTGAAACCCATTTGCCGCCTGAAACGTCTGATATCCCGCTTTTTGAAAAACCTCATTCAGCAAAATTCGGATTCCGTACTGATCATCCACGATTAATATTTTTTCATTCATGTGCCTGCACCTCTTCATATTAGGATTATATAGCAAAAACTGCCGATCATTTTTTTATTGAAGCTCTTTCCTGAAATTCTGCTTTAATTGACAGAGATAAGTCGCCTCGGTCTTTAGCTTTGGATGTTTTCGCATAGATTGTTGTTTTTGATTATAAATGTTGTCCGTTCCTTTCCGCTGCAATCCAATAATGGATTTATACATCTAGTCTAAAAGCAACAATATTTACGAAAAGATCCTTAGCTTTAGAGCAAGAAAGCTCATTATATACGGAAGGATCTTACTGCCAAACAACAACCGGTGTGAAAAAAGCTACGCTTACTGAAAGCTGCGGAAAGCTTTCTCTCTAGTATAAGGCAGTCCGCTGAAACATACGATTATTTATTCGGTTTTGCGCATTCTTATTCCTGCTTCAATTAAAAGAACTTTATCGACAAATTCTGAAAGTGCTGTTAGGAGATCTCTTTATTATTAGCTATAATGATGGTTGTAAAGGAGTGTGTTTTTACTATGATGAAAATTTTTATGACACAACTGAATGGCCATTTCAACCGAATTCACGAGCAGGAAGAACCTGCAATTGAAGACGGTGCAAGACTGCTCGCCCAGGCTGCAGTCGGAAGCGGCACCATTTATATACATGGGTTTGATGAGCTTGGCGGCATTATTGGAGAAGCCGTTTTAAGTTCTGAGCCTCTGCCGAGTGCAAAACCTTTGTTTCTGGCTGACGGCACTATGAACAAACTGACAGATGGAGACCGTGTGCTCCTCTTTACCCATCGGTCGAATGATCCAAAAGCAATCGAGCTTGCCGAGATGCTGCGTGAAATCGGTGCCGGCACAGTTGGCGTCTCATGCTTGATGAAGGGTGCAGAAAATGGACTAGATGAAATTGTTGACGTTCACATTGATTCAAAGCTCAAAAAAGGCCTCATTCCGGATGAAGATGGCAGCCGCTACGGCTATCCTGCTTTAATGACTTCTCTATTTGCTTACTATGCGCTAAGTTTTACTTTGAAAGAGATCATTAGTGAATATGAATAGAAAAGCGGAGCCGACTGTTTAGCGCAGGCAGACAGATAAGGGTCAGGCGGAAAAGCTAATTCTACTATTAACTCAAACAAAAAACCTGACAGCTCAAGCTGTCAGGTTTTTTTCAAATTATTTTTCAGAAGCCATCAATGATGCATTCACGAATTCGCGGAATAATGGCTGCGGTCTTGTTGGTCTAGATGTGAATTCCGGGTGGAACTGGGAAGCCACAAACCAAGGATGATCTTTAAGTTCGATGATTTCAACAAGTCTGCCGTCAGGGCTTGTACCTGAGAAGATGAAGCCTGCATCTTCCATCGCTTGACGGTATTCATTGTTGAACTCATAGCGGTGACGGTGACGCTCATAGATGACTTCATCCTGATAGGCTTCAAATGCACGGGACGAAGGATCAAGCTTAGCCGGGTAAAGGCCAAGACGAAGTGTGCCGCCAAGGTCTTCGATATCTTTTTGCTCAGGAAGCAAGTCGATAACCGGGTATGGTGTTGCAATATCAAGCTCAGATGAATGTGCACCCTGCAGTCCAACCACATTGCGTGCATATTCAATTGAAGCTACTTGCATGCCAAGACAGATTCCGAAGAATGGCACTTTGTTTTCGCGTGCATATTGAGTCGCAAGGATTTTGCCTTCTACACCGCGATCTCCGAATCCTCCGGGAACGAGGATTCCGTCCACGTCTGAAAGAAGTTCATCCGTGTTTAATGCTGTAACCTCTTCAGAGTTGATCCATTTGATGCTGATGTCTGCATCAAATGCATAGCCTGCATGACGCAATGCTTCAACAACAGAGATATAAGCATCTTGAAGCTCTACGTATTTACCGACGATTCCGATGCGGACAGATTTAGAAAGGTTCGTTACTTTTTGAACAAGTTCAATCCACTCAGACATTTCTGGTTCGCGTGAATCAAGTTTTAAGTGATCGCAAGTGATCTGATCAAGATGCTGTTCTTGAAGCGCCAATGGAATCGAGTAAAGCGTATCTGCATCACGGCATTCAATAACTGCGTTTGTATCGATGTCACAGAATAAGGCAATTTTGTCTTTCATGTCCTGTGAAATCGGCATCTCTGTACGAAGAACGATTACGTTTGGCTGAATGCCCAAGCTTCTTAATTCTTTTACACTGTGCTGTGTCGGCTTTGTTTTCATTTCACCTGCAGCTTTGATGTAAGGAACAAGTGTACAGTGGATGTACATCACGTTGTCACGGCCAATGTCGCTCTTCATTTGACGGATTGCCTCAAGGAATGGAAGGGATTCGATATCCCCTACTGTTCCTCCGATTTCCGTAATAACAACATCCGCATTCGTTTCTTTTCCTGCACGGAAGACACGGTCTTTGATCTCATTTGTAATGTGAGGGATAACCTGTACAGTTCCGCCAAGATAGTCGCCGCGGCGCTCTTTCTTTAATACAGAAGAGTAGATTTTACCAGTCGTTACGTTGCTGTATTTATTTAAATTGATATCAATGAAACGCTCATAGTGACCTAAGTCCAAGTCTGTTTCAGCACCATCGTCCGTTACGAAGACCTCTCCATGCTGATAAGGACTCATCGTTCCCGGATCCACGTTGATATATGGATCAAACTTTTGGATTGTCACCTTTAATCCGCGGTTTTTCAGCAAACGTCCAAGAGATGCAGCTGTAATCCCTTTTCCTAATGAGGATACAACTCCTCCTGTAACAAAAATATACTTCGTCATGTGTTCTTCTCCCTTCGAGTGATGTATAAGATTAATGTGCACAAAAGAAAACATTCCCAATCAATGGGAACGATTTTACTTTATAAGATTTGTCTGGGGGGATATAAATATAGAGAAATCGCCTTGCCCAGCAGGACATGTGCGAGCTTCCGGATGCTTATATTTGGAGCCCGAAATCATTCGCGCTTCATAAAAATAAGAAAGCTCCCTTTCCGCTTTACGAAAGGGAGCATGGTATATAGAATCCATAGGTCTTGCTTTTAAAGAGCCCAAATAAGATTCTACCTAGTTGGTACATGAAAGTCAAGATGATTATAAATCTTCTTCCTCGTCTTCTTCAAGGTCCTCATCCAGGTCTTCATCTAACTCTTCTTCTTCAATATCGAAGTCTTCATCTTCAATGACTTCATCGATTTCTTCTGCATCGTCATCAAGATCGTCATCATCATCAAGATCATCGTCTGTGTCGTCTTCGTACTCTTCGATGTCATCATATTCTAATTCTTCTTCATCAACCTCATCGAAGTCTTCAAGCTCAAGATCTTCCGCAACCGCTTTTTTAGCTTTTTTCTTCTTAGGCTTAGCGACCGGCACTACCTCTTCTTCGATTTGCTCGTATGGGTACCAGCTGCGCAGCCCCCAAGTATTTTCCCCAACACAAATATAACGTCCATCGATATTCAGATCTGTGTAGAATTGAGAGATTTTATCTTCAACTTGGCTTTGTGTCAGGCCGATAATTTGGCTGATCTCTTTTACTAAATCTTTAAAAAGATATGGCTGTTTCTTGTCTGTCATCAGGTCGTATGCAACTTCAACCATTGATAATTCTTTAAGCTGGTCCTTGGAATATTGTGAAATACTCAAAGTGAGGCACTCCCTTTCTCGTCGTTCATCTATATTGAAGGTGATTTTTTCACCCTATAAGAAATTCGGAAGTGAGATTGATAGCACCGTCCGAATCCTATGTATTCAAGTCATACCATTCATTATAAACAAATTCTAACACTTTATGCTACCTTAATCTTCTTCCTTGTAATAAATCAGAATAATTTTTATCATTTCTATTAAAATTTAGAACTCCAAAGAAAAACCCGGAAGAATTTCCGAGTTTTCAGCGGCTGTTTTTGATTTGTTTAAAATTATTCTGAAGCTCCTGAAGCCTTACACGGCCTTGTTCGCGAAGCTGTTTGTTCTCATCTTCAATGGCTTTTGTCTCCTGCATTCCTTTCAGGATAATGCTCCAGGTTTCTTCGATTGTTTCCATTTTAATGCTTGGACTTCCTGAAAGTCTCGCAATATCAACACTTTGCTTTGATATATTTTGAGCGTTGCGGACAAGCATTTCATTTGTGCGTTTTTCAAGCTCGTTCATCGAATCAGCCACAAGCTTCTGTCTTTTTGCAGCAATGGCGTTGATGAGACCTGTTTTAAAGATCGGAATAGTTGTGACGAAAGCGGAGTTGATTTTTCCAATCAGCTTTGTATTTCCTCTTTGAAGGAGGCGAATTTGCGGCGCTGACTGATAAGCAACCTGTTTAGCAAGCTCCAGGTCATATACTCTTTGTTCGAGTACTTCTACCGCGTTGCGCATCGTATCAAGCTCCATTTGTGCAAGCTGATCTCCTGATGACGCTTTTGTTTCTAAAGCAGGCAGCTGCTGTTTCAGCTCAGCTGCTTTCATATCCCCGGCCACGATATATTTTTCAAGTTCCAAGTAAAATTGGAAATTTTGTTCATACAGCTGTTCAAGTGTATTGGTTGAGCGTTTCATCTCATCTTCATATTTAACGATTTCCATGTACACTTTATCAATTTCCCCGCCCATTGTCTGGTACTTGGACATGATTTTCTCTACCATCTTCTGCCCGCGGTTAAAGATTTTCTTCATAAACCCTTTTTGCTCCGCAAAATCCTTTGGATCAAAGCGGTCCATGATTTTGCCGAGGTGTTTTAGAAGCGCGCTCGACTCTTCCATGCTGCTTGATTGCATGGTATTTAATATTTTTCCTGAAAAAGCGGAAATTTCATCTGCCGGCGCTTTTCCGTATTCAAGCATGCCGACTTGATTGCGGTGGTCAATCATTTGTGCAAGTTTTTGAACTTCAGGTTCTTTTTGCAGCTGCACCTTCATGCTGTTTGGCCCTTCTTGCAAAACCTCTTCCATTTGATCCACTTTACTGAGTCCTGGTACTTGTGACATAGTGGTATCCTCCCTTGATCATAGAATTAGGCTGTTTTAGCATTGATTGTTGTTTTTGATTAATATCGCTGCCCGTTCCTTTCCGCTTGCTTTCCGCGGGGAGCGTGGAAGCCTCCTCGGCGAGCCTGCGGGGTCTTCCATTTCGCTCTATTTTCCCGCAGGAGTCAAGTTCCTTCCGCTGCAATCCACATATAGGTTTACATCTCGTCTAAAAACTACAATGTTTACGAAAAGAGCCTTAAATTAAAACATTTTCCGGATGAATTTTTTCAGACGTGAAGGCTCCTGGAACTCTTCACCGAAGCTCATCTCATCCAGCCAATGACTGTCAAAATATCGTTCATCAGCAAAATTTTCAATATCGTTATGGCCCGGCGGATTGTATAGGATGATATCCAGTCCGAATTCATTCATTAACAGCAGTATGGCTGCATCAGCACGGGTCATGAAGCCGTTATTCTCATTGTTATAAAGCACAATCCGCGGCACATATTGAGAGTAATCGAAATTCTGCATCAGCTTGATCATGCTGTTTGGAATATTCATAGCTTGATTAAACAAATACAGCTGCAGATCATATAAGCTTTCCTGATCCTGTTTTTTAAGTTTAGGATGCGCGCAGTACCTCGAGATCGCTTCAGCAATTCCCTTCTGCAGGCCAGTCGGCAGGTTGCTGTATCTCCACCAGTGGCTGTTCATCATTTTATCAGCCTGCAGCTCCCCGCTTTCCCCGAGGGCATTCTGATAATGAAAGTGAGGGTTTCCTTTCGCTTCCCAAGTAAAAGGAAATTGCTTAATAACCTCTGCATATTCGTAATCGATCAAGTCCTGAATTTTGCTCCAGTAGGCCCGCCGGTTTTTAGTCATGCCGAAAACTTTCGAAAAAATGGCCGGGATATTGACTGTATTGTTTCGCACTTCAAAATTCGGCCTTAAAAAGGCTCTTTCTTTTATAAGAATAAAAAGTTCATCATATGTTGTTTTCAGCGTAATGGCATTAGGAGAATAATTTCTGAACTGCCAAGGCTTATAAAGCATGGAATCATCGGAATGCAGAACCTGATCGATTTCTTTCGATGCTTTATAGGCAATAGTAGAAGTCCGCTCCGGTCTTATTTTTGGAAACGCTGTCAGTTGATGAGTCCCCGGATAGCGAATGATCTTGCTGATTGCTTCATCCGGATCTGCATCAGCCAGTATATCCGTTCCTTCCGGATGCGCAACGATGACATCGCAGCCGAACAGGATGAGGAACTTAAGGAAGTGCTGCTCGCTTGGCGTCGCATTTCCGTACCAGAAAAACGCCGGTATTCTATCTTCTTGGCTCGCTGTTTTTTCAAGCTCTTTATATAAGTGATTCCACGTCCATTTAACAAGATCCACAATGACTCTTCTGAAATCTCCTGTTTCATCCTTGCGCTCTTCAAAAAAGGGAGTCAGCACCTTGATGACACAAGCTCTCAAATGGCGGTTCAATTCAGGATTTTTAAGCATTGGAAGCAGCTGGTCACGGTCCATAAACGCAACAAACCGGTTCACTGACAGCTTTTCTTTTCCATGCAGAATCAATAAGTTCTGAATCGCCTGGAATTTTTCCTGAGGAATGGTTTTATCGAGATTTTCACTGATAAAGTGAATCTCAAGCTCATCATTGTGAACAAGATCGTATAGCGTTTGAAAATATTCGTCTTCCACTAAAGGTGTTCCGAGCATGCGAATGGCTATTTGAGGGATTTTCATTTCAGAGGGAGTTTTCACAAATCCCGAGCGCTCAGATAACGGCTTAAAAAGAAGCGCTTGCCAATCTGTTTCAAGATTAGCCGCTGCAACTGGCTGATATGTTCGAATCATCTCTCTTCCCTCCCCCAAAGTAACATCCAGCAATCTATTTTTATGATTTGTTTAAACAGAAATTTAAAAAGAGAGCTATCTGGCTGTTCTCTTTTCGCCAAATACGCACTGCATTCCTTCACTCGTCACAACCCATGTTTTCCCAAACTTCCGAATGGTGCCTTTGGGGAACTGATCGATTCGTTTCCGCAGGGTTGAATCGTCAATTCCCCATTCCCGGCAGGCCTGAGAGGAACTCATAATATTTTTATCCAATAAATTTGTATGGTTCTTTTCTAATGTAACCAATACGTTCACTCCAATAATATCTAAAGAAAATCAAATCGTTCAGCCATTTGACTCGGAAACACCTTATTATTATTGTACCAGCACAAGGTAAATATTTCTATTTTACAACTCAGGCAGGAGCCGGAGTTATTTTTGAAAGTACGTTCTCCAAAATTTCTTCGGATGCAAAAATCCCGTTTTTGTTCGTTCTTTTAATCGTTTCTGCTAATCGTGTATTTGATTCGCCCAATTCTCCGTGCAGCGGTGAAAAAGCATGATCTGCCTCTTCAAGCATGCATAGATCAAGCAATGAATCTCCAGCAGTAATCACGGTTTTTGCGCCAATCGCTTCTTTGACATAAGCAACGGCATCCCATTTGTTGATCGGCTTTGGTACGAAGTAGAGCTTTCTGCCCTGAAGCGAGTGCTTCCAGCCGTTACGGTCGAGCCATAGAATAAATTCCTGCAGACGCACCTCAGGAATGAGAGCGCGGTCGATAATATTATAAAGAAAAAGATTTTCAGCATTTTTTTGTTTTAAAACCCAATCATCTGCTGCAATCTCCTGAAACTTGCGGGATACCTCTTCTAAACTTGTGCACTCATTTTTCATCAGGTTTTCTAAATGCTGTTTCCATTCCTCATCAAGCTTTCCGTTCTTGAACACATGTCCTCCATTGCTCGTGACAGCGTAGCCCGGGATTATTTCTTCCTGGAAAACAGTGATGCGCCCGTATTGTGAAGGTGTTCTTGTCGTAACAGGAACAAAGGTCATTTGCTCCGCAATTTCCTTTAGCATGGAAATCGCTTTTTTCGTCATAAATGAGATTTCCTGACCGTCAAGCATTTCAATCAGACGAATATCAGATTCGCTCACAGGCTCACGGAAGGATCTTCTTGAATAAATGAGAGTTTGATCAAGATCACTTGCAAAAATCACAGATTGTTCCTCCTAGTTTAGGGGCTTTATTATGCCGCAGCATGAATATGACATCTTCTTGTATTCAATGACCGGTACGTTTCGCTCTTTTGCAAGCAGGAAAATGTGTTCAAGGTCCTTATTATTCAAGCCTTTCACAAGAATTTTCCAAGGTATTCTGCGTAAAAGCACCCGCGTTGTTTCGCCGACCCCCGGTTTTACATGATGAATATTTTCTATGCTGAAATCATCCTGAATTTGTTTAATATCCTGGATGCCTTTCCATGTCGGCTCTTTGTCTTCTGCCTCAAGCTTTAACAGCTGTTCGCTGATTGCTTCAGCAGCATGTGCAAATTCCGAGACGACAACATCAATAAAGTGGTTCGACACATCTTCAGGAAGCAGTTCCGAATAATATTTCGCTCCGTGAAAATCATCAGGCCCAATGAACTGATCATTTAAAACGGTTCTGCTTACCAATCCTGAAACGGTGGAATTCAAGCAGGCACTTGGAATTAAGAAGTCTTCACGAGTTCCGTAAATCTCTGTGCAATAACCTGGATCCGCCAAGACGGCAAGTGAATCATCGATGTGCATTTCGTGTTTGCTGTTGAAGTCCTCCATCGCCTCTGTCAATTCACTTGTAATAGCCCCTTTTCCAGTCCATCCGTCTACAAATTGAACATGCTCATTCGGATGATTTTGAGCAATATACCTCATGGCATTTTCATCGATGCCGCGTCCTCTGACAATGGAAACACTGTAATGAGGAACATTGAGATGATAAGTTTGCATAAGATACCTTTTCATTAAAATTCCGATTGGCGTACCTGCCCTTGCAAGAGATACAAGAACGATGCTTCGCCCTTTCACTTGCAGGATGCGCTCAGCCACTGTTCCTACTGCAACCGCCAATTTTTGTTTGTACATATCTAAAGAATGATGAAAAAGCTGTAAATATTCATCTGTCGGCTTGTATTCTATCGGAAGCATTTCTGAATAATGAGTTCCGCTCTGTACAGCCTGTTCTCTTTCTAATGTTGATTTTTCAAGGGTAACATCACTCAGGTCCTTCAATAAGAAGATCACATCCTGCTCCGAGTAGCTTCCCATTGCTGCCGGCTTTGGCAATTGCTGCTCCACCTTATTCATCTGAACCACTTCCTTTTTTGTTAGTACTGAAAAAAACGAGATGGATAATCGGAAAAACGCTTTTCAGCTGTTTCATCATAGATTGCAAATGGTCCCCTAAAACAGACCGTTCAAAAAAGACGAAAACCTCGTCGTATTGATCCTGCTCTGCATTATAAAAATAATTAGCCGTTTCCCCGTCTTCCGGGTTTGTAAAGGGATAAGCGCTTTTCACTGCGTAATCTTCACGCTCCACCGGATGAATCGGACTTCTGGTAGTAGATTGATAGAAAATCCCTTCTCCCATAAAGGACGCCGTCTTCATCGGGACATACATAAATTCTCCTGTTCCAAGGCATAACGTTTTCTTTCCCTTGCGGAATTTAAGGAGACTTGCAGCTGCATGCTGACAATACTCATCCACACTAAGCTGTTCCTGATCTGTAAGACCGAATCTGCCGGTGTGCACTAAATAAGGAGCAGATAGAAGTTCGGAAGAATACGGAGTTACGCCATCTTCACTAGATAAATAGATTTCGTTTATCTCTGATTCAGATACAGATGATTCTTCTTTCTCTCCCTGATTCTCTGCTACCGGGCTGCCTGTTGTTGTAATAAGACCTGTTACTAAAGAAACTGTGTGGATTTTAACACCAAGTCTTTTCTCTGTTTCTTTGAATCTCTGCTGGTCTTCTTCTGAACGCCAATCCAGAATCGACACGACTGTATATTCGCGGCGCGGATATTTCTCCTGGATTGATTCGATGATATTCAGCGCTGTTTTTCCCGTTGTTACCTCATCATCTACTAAAACAATGGGGCTTGCATTTTCAAATAGACTCTCGTCCACATAACAGCGGTGAGAGGTTGCATGAGAGTGCTCTTCTTCAAAATTGATGATGGAATCCATTCCAGATACCATTTCCCTTGTTGTATGAAAAAAAGCGGCATGTTCAAAATTTTCAAAGACTGCGTGTCCAAGGGCCGTTGCTGTTTCAGCAAACCCTATGAAAAGAGCCGGTTCATCCAAAGCATGACGGTACTCGCTATTTGGAATTGCTTCTCCGTTTAATGCAGCGAGAATCTGATCTCTTTTGGGATGTGTTTCACCATGCACAACTTCCATATACCTGGCTGCAAGGGCTTGTCCAGTAAGAAGAGCAAGCGCTGGATTAACAGGAATATGTTTGCCGAGGACTTTGCTCACAAATAAGAAGCCGCGTTTTTTATTAATCCGCGCTGCCATAGAAAACAGGCTTTCCAAAGGCAGAAGATATGGATTGCTTGTCAGTTCAATTTCCACAGAAAGCTTCCCTAATAAATCAAATGTATAATTGCTCGTTTGTTGTTTCGCTGATAAGGTCAATAAATGATTGCTGCTCATGGAACACCCCGTATATTTTTGATTTCAAGATGATTTTCCGCGCCCAATTGTAATGGGGTTTGATTTCGTTCATTTTATTTGAAAACTCACTTCTGATGACGCCATTGTAAGATTGTGCCTGATCAAGAATGGCTGACGCATCCAAATACTCTTCTTTTGTCACTGCATTCAGTGCATTTACGATTTTAATATGCAGCGGATGTATAATCGTTTTGCCTACAAGTCCATTTGTATTATCAAGGACGATTTCATGGATCAGGCCATCGTCATAACGGTCGATCAGGTTCGCCCTGAATTCAAGACCCTCGGTGCCATTCGCCTGCTGAAAAGGCGTCTGTCTGATTTGAGGCTTTAAAATCCGCTGGCCGCCGCCAAAATACTCCCAAACGGGACCTGAAATGACATATTCTTTTTCACATCTGCCGAACACATTAATAATGTCTGTTATGCAGTCGCGAATAACGGAAATATCATAAATCGTTGTATCTCGGCTTCTTCTGATTCCAAACAGCCCTGATAAATCTGTTCCTCCAAGGCGGACATTGAGGACGAGTTCATAGTAATCATCAAGAATCTCTTTAATGCCAAGCAATTCTTCCATTCTTAATTCTTTGTAAATAATTTCTTTCGTCTCTAAAATAGGCATCCCATACAATGTGACAGAATAAAGAAGGGCGATTTCCTCAAGGGCTGCATAATAGCCTCTTCCATTTTCAGAAGTGAATTTAGGGAAGACAAATCCGCTTAACAGCTGGATATGGTGTTTGAGCTTTGAAGCAAGGCGTTTCATTTGTCCTTCATTTCGAATCCTCACAAATATAAGCGGCAGATTTCTCTGATCAAACGTGCCTTTTAAGATGCTGTTTGAGATGTCTTCGATTTGTCTGACTGTATTCTCTTCTGCTGATTCTACTTCTGTATCACCGATTGAATCCTCGAGACAAATCACCATTGAAGTTAATCCTTCGTGTTTTCCATTAAGAAATTTACCAGATAGTACATCGTTTGAAATAACTGTCCGATTACCAGGCATGTAGAGAGTCGCGCCTAACGTATAGGCCAGGGTTTCCCGTTCTGTTTCTTTTGAAAAATGGATTGGTTCGTATAAAAAGATTTCATTGCGCTTTTCTTTAGATAAATATTGAAAATGCTTCAAGCTTGTTCCTCCATTCAGACCCTCTGCGTGGTGATGTACTAGGTGGTAAATTTCTTACTGAAAAATAGAAAAGCGGAGGCGCCTTGATTAGCGCAGGCAGACAGATAAGGATCCGGCAGAAAAGGCGCTTTTTGCCAATACTTCCGGAGCCGTTCTGGCCGAGGAGTTAGGCGCCGCAGCTAGACATTAGAAAAGCGAAACCGCCCGGGGAAACCCAGGCAGTCCTTTACACTTTTCATTTTTTAAAAAGGCGCGTTGTTTATGAAAACAACGCACCTCTCATCATTATTTTTAAGTCCGGTTCTTAAACGTCCAGACCGTAGTCTTTTACTAGGGAACCTAAGCCGCCTTGGTAGCCGCTTCCGATTGCATTGAATTTCCATTCAGCGCCGTGACGGTATAATTCGCCAACTACAACCGCTGTTTCGATTGAGAAATCTTCTCCTAAATCGTAGCGGATTAATTCCTGGTTGCTCTCTTCGTTTAAAATGCGTACATATGCATTAGAAACTTGTCCGAAGTTTTGGCTGCGTGATTCAGCGTCATGGATTGTGATTGTGAACGCAATTTTATCGATTGTTGATGGAACTTCGGAAAGGTTTACTTTGATAACTTCATCATCGCCTGAGCCTTCGCCTGTACGGTTGTCGCCAGTATGCTCAACAGAACCGTTGCCGCCTACAAGATTGTTGTAGAAAATGAAATCTGCTTCGCTTGCAGCTTTTCCATTAGCATCTAATAAGAAAACAGACGTGTCTAAGTCAAAGTCATTACCGCCGTCATATTTGTTTGTGTCCCAGCCAAGACCTACTAATACTTTAGATAAACCAGGATTAGATTTTGTTAAATCGATTTTTTGACCTTTAGATAAACTGATTGCCATTTCGATTCGACTCCTTTTATGTATAAGTTTTATTTTTTAAATTTTACGCGTGGCGATTTGCAATTTCAGTAATGGATGCATCTTTTGTGCCTGATCCGACTGCTGCGAATTTCCACTCGGCGCCGTGACGGTAAATTTCTCCCGGAATAAGAGAAGTTAAACCGGAATAGTCTTCAGACAGGTTGTAATGAACAAGCTCTGTTCTGCTTGCTGAATCTACTACACGGATAAATGCATTCTGAATCATGCCGAAATGCTGTTTTCTTTGAACTGCCTGATAGATGTTTACAACGAACACAAGCTTATGAACGTTTGACGGCACTTTGCTCAAGTCGATTAAAACCTGCTCATCGTCTCCATCGCCCTCGCCTGTTAAGTTGTCGCCTGTATGTTTGACAGAACCGCACTTGCTTGTAAGGTTGCCGAAATAAATCACACTTTTCTTATCAAGCAGACGGCCGTTTTCATCAAGCATCATGACAGATGCGTCACAATCTACATTGCTTCCGCCGCCGCCGAATAAACTGCCAAGCAGCCCGCCGCTTTTTTGCTGTACAGGGTCCCAGCCAAGGCCGACCATCAAATTCTTCAGGCCTGCATTGCCTTTAGTCAAATCAATCTTCTGACCCTTTTGTAATGTAATTGCCATTTCTTCACTCTCCCTCTTGGGTAATGTGGAAACTTGCAAGTCTGAAACCGCGGCCAACATTATTTTTTGGAAAAAATAGATCTTTTGGCCTGATATCACGATAACGTGACCACAAGTTTAATACTACCAATATTTTAACAAAATTTAAACTAAAAACCTTTTTAGAAGGCATTAATCTTTCATACGATTCGAGGGGAAAAAAAGTTTCAACTAAATGCTTACAAAATGATTTCTTTTTCGAGGAAAGTCGCTTTAATATCAAGTGTCACTTCCTGTTTTTCCACTTTTTCGCCAAGGAGCAATTTGACAGCAAGATATGGGAAGTTCACCCCTGATAAACAGCTGAAATAAAGTCCGCCTGACATTCTCGGATTGATCTCAAGCAATTTAGGCAGGCCTTGACCAAATTTCACCTGAATGTTAAAGATATAGTCCAATTTAAATTCCTTAGTGAAATCCTCGGCAAGTCTGATGAGCTCTTGGTTATCCTCCAATATCCGGATTCTGCCCCCGCCTTTTTTCCGCGGAACCGCTGCCAGCAATTCCCCGTCAAAAGCGAGGCAGTCAATGCTGTATTCTTCCCCTTCCAAAAACTCCATCACCATAAGTTCAGGAAATTCCCGGACAGCACTCAAGCCATCATATGCTCTCTGAAATGGAATCCGGTAGCTCGGCGCCATTACTTCTTTCAAAGGATCGAGCTCATCATCAATAATCCGGAAACCGTAGCCGCCTTCTCCTACTACCGGTTTATAGCAAACCCCAAGACCCTCGTTTTTCAGTTTTTCATAGGTTTCTTTAAATTCATCAGCTGTCTTTGCCGTATAAAAAGAGGGAATTTCAAAGATGCCTTTTTCTTTGCATTTATCATAGAATTCATCTTTATTTTCGATTGTCTCTAATAGATTTGCATCTCTATTTACTAATACCTTTGTGCCGATTGCTTCAAACTCACTTATGGCTTTTGCGATCGGAAGCATTTTATATCTTGGAACAAACAGCTGAATTCCATGTTTTTTACAAAAATTCAGACAATAACGAACATACTCATCGTCTGTATCAAGCTTTGGCTCAACTTCAGAATAATCGCAGTTGGCAAGCATCACGTGCTCAGGGTCAGGGTGCGTTCCGTACACTTCGAACTTTATGCCGTCTTCATTTGCCCGGATCATGTCGATGTAATGATAGGCAACTGAGAACCAGCGGTTAAACCAGATTTTATATGTACTCATTTTATGAAAACCCCTCTCTTCAGCTTGTGCCGAAGTTTTCTATGTTCTTTCATTTTATACTAAATTTGGCATGAACTAAATGAAAAATTCAGGAAGTAGTTTTGTGCTGTCATAAAGAGATTCGGATATGTTTGATCCAAAACATCCTGACCGCAAACTCTTGTTCAGAAAAAAATCCTCCCCGAATATCCGGAGAGGATCTAATCCTTACATATTGCGGCGATACTGCCCGCCGACTTCATACAAAGCCTGCGTGATTTGACCTAAGCTTGCATATTTTACCGTCTCCATCAATTCAGCGAAAATATTCTGATTGTGGACAGCTGCCTGTTTTAGGCGGTCGATTGCTTCTGCTGCATATTTTTCGTTGCGTTCCTGGAACGCTCTTAAGTTTTGAATTTGTGTTTCTTTTTCTTCTTTTGATGCGCGTGCGATTTCCATGTTGTCGACTGATTCCTCAGACGGCTTATTTGGATTGATGTACGTATTTACGCCAATGATCGGCAGCTGTCCTGAATGTTTCTGCATTTCATAATGCATGGACTCATCCTGAATTTTCCCCCGCTGATACTGTGTTTCCATAGCGCCGAGAACACCGCCTCGTTCATTGATGGAATCGAACTCTTTCAAGACGGCTTCCTCTACTAAATCTGTTAATTCTTCAATAACAAAGGATCCCTGAAGCGGATTTTCATTTTTGGTTAACCCGTGCTCTTTTGTAATGATCAGCTGAATCGCCATCGCTCTGCGCACGGATTCTTCCGTCGGTGTTGTAATTGCTTCATCATAAGCGTTCGTATGAAGCGAGTTGCAATTATCCTGCAGGGCCATTAATGCCTGCAGTGTCGTGCGGATATCGTTGAAGTCGATTTCCTGTGCGTGCAGGGAGCGGCCTGATGTCTGAACATGATATTTCAGCTTTTGGCTGCGGTCGTTCGCGCCGTATTTTTCTCTCATTACCGTTGACCAGATGCGGCGTGCGACGCGTCCAATCACCGTGTACTCAGGATCTAGTCCATTGCTGAAGAAGAAAGAGAGATTTGGTGCGAAATCATCGATTTTCATGCCGCGGCTTAAATAATATTCAACGTAAGTGAAGCCGTTCGCAAGCGTAAAGGCAAGCTGGGAAATCGGATTAGCTCCGGCCTCAGCGATATGATAGCCCGAAATCGAAACAGAATAGTAGTTTCTTACTTTTTCATTGATAAAGTATTCCTGAATATCACCCATCATTTTAAGTGCGAATTCCGTTGAGAAGATACATGTGTTTTGACCTTGATCTTCTTTTAAGATATCTGCCTGAACGGTGCCGCGCACTGTTTGCAGGGTTTTTTCCTTCACTGCTTTCAGCTCATCTGCAGTAAGGTCGCGGCCAAGCTCTGTTCCCTGTTTTTGAATCTGCTGTTCAATCGCTGTATTCATGAACATTGCAAGAATGATAGGCGCAGGACCATTGATGGTCATTGAAACAGAAGTTGCAGGTGCACACAGATCAAATCCGGCATAAAGCTTTTTCATATCATCCAGTGTACAGATGCTTACTCCGCTTTCCCCGATTTTCCCGTAAATATCAGGACGGTAAGCAGGATCTTCCCCGTAAAGTGTAACAGAGTCAAATGCTGTGCTCAGGCGCTTCGCCGGATCATCCTTTGACAAATAGTGAAAACGGCGATTGGTCCGTTCAGGTGTTCCTTCTCCTGCGAACTGGCGCTTTGGATCCTCTTCTGCGCGTTTGAATGGGAAAACGCCTGCCGTATACGGAAAGGATCCCGGAACATTTTCTTTGTATACCCATTTCAAGATTTCACCGTAATCCTTGTATTTCGGCAAAGATACTTTAGGAATGGATAATCCTGAAAGGGAAACCGTTTTTAATTTTGTCACGATTTCTTTATCGCGGATTTTGGTCACGAATTGATCGGCTTCATATTTTTCTCTTAAATCAGCCCATGTATCTAAGATCCGTTTTGACTCTTGTGAAAGTTCTTCTGCTACACTCATTTTAATTGCTTCCAATGATTCCAGCACTTCTGGTGCAGCGTCTCTTTCTTTCACACTTTCGATCGCGCCCTGCAGCTGAAATAACCTTCTCGCAACGTCAGCCTGATATTCAGCTTTTTGATGATAGGTGCGTACAGATTCGCTGATTTCTCTTAAATAATAGCGGCGGTCTGTCGGGATAATGACGTTTTGCTTTTCTACATCTTTCACGACTGGAAGAGTCGAAGACCAGCTTTTCCCTGCCTTTTCATTGATCAGATCTAAAAGCGCCACAAACAATGTGTTTGTGCCGGGATCGTTGAACTGGCTGGCAATTGTTCCATACACCGGCAAGTCTTCAAATGGACTTTCAAACAGCATATGGCTGCGCTGATATTGCTTTTGCACCTGGCGCTTTGCATCCTGCGATCCTTTTCTCTCAAACTTGTTGATCACAATCAGATCTGCGTAATCGATCATATCTATTTTTTCAAGCTGGGACGGGGCGCCAAATTCGCTTGTCATGACATATAAAGAAAGATCACAAATTTCTGTAATGGCTGCATCACCCTGTCCGATTCCGCTCGTTTCAACAATAATCAGGTCATATCCTGCACCTTTGACAACAGCAATCGCATCATTGATCGCAAGAGACAATTCTGATCTTGATTGTCTTGTTGCAAGACTTCTCATATATACTCTTGGTGAAAAGATAGCGTTCATTCGGATGCGGTCACCCAGCAGCGCTCCGCCCGTTTTTTGCTTTGTCGGATCGATAGAGATCACAGCAATTTTGATTTCAGGAACTTCATTTAGAAATCTGCGGATCAGTTCGTCTGTAAGCGAGCTTTTTCCGGCGCCGCCAGTACCTGTTATCCCGATCACAGGAGCGTCTGAAGACAATTGCTTCACTTCTGAAATCACCTTTTCAGCTGTTGCCGCTGCTTCATTTTTGCTTCCGAGCTGTGATTCAGCAACCGTAATCAGCTTAGCAATCGCCCCAGCATCACCCGTTTTCAGCTTTTCGATTTCGTCTTCAATTTTCGTAACGGTTTGAAAATCGCACTCTTTCATCATGAGCTCAATCATTCCCTGAAGTCCGAGCTCTCTGCCGTCTTCAGGAGAAAAAATCCGCGCAATCCCGTATTCATGCAGTTCTTTTATTTCACGCGGAATGATGACACCGCCTCCCCCTCCGTACAAACGAATATGAGAGGCTCCTCTTTCTTTTAAAAGGTCATACATATATTTAAAAAATTCAACATGCCCGCCTTGATAAGAAGAGATGGCAATTCCCTGTGCATCTTCCTGAATGGCTGCATTTACGATTTCTTCAACCGAACGATTGTGTCCGAGGTGAATAACCTCTGCTCCGCTCGCCTGCAGAATTCTCCGCATAATGTTAATCGAAGCATCGTGCCCGTCAAACAAACTTGAAGCCGTTACAAAACGAACGGCATGTTTCGGTTTATAGGTCTCCTGTGTATGCATGCGTCCCGCATCCCCTTTGCTCTCGTTATTTCGTTAGATTCCCTTTTTTTCTACCCCTTGAAGAATCAGCTTCGTCTGAACTTCAATATACTCTTCTAGCGTATAGTTTTTTTGCAGAGCCCATCTTCTGAAACCCCACATTTGTCCCTGAACAAATATATTGTGCGCCAATAGTTCCCGCTCCCTGGAAGTAAGCGAGATTTCCCCTTTATCCACGCAGCCTGCAATCACTTTTTCAAACATCCCGACCATTTCAATTTCTTTTTGCAGGACGTAGGGGAGAGCGTCACGCGACAGTGACTTTGCCTCCTGGTACATGACAAGCACCTCATCCTGCATTTCATCCACCACTTTGAAATAGTTGGCAATGGCAACCTTTAAGCTTTCAATCGTTCCCTGCTTAATATCAATGTCTTTCTCAAGCCTGTCGCGAACCTGGTCATAAATCGTGTCACAGACAAGATACAGCACATCTTCCTTTTGTCTGATGTATTCATACAGCGTGCCGATGCTGAAGCCGGCTGCCTTGGCAATTTCTCTTGTAGTCGTGCGGTGGAATCCTTTTTGCTTAAAGAGATTTACCGCACCTTTAATCATTTGGTCACGGCGTTTTTGAACAAGCCGCTCATCTTTGACAGAAGCATGCACTTCCCGTTTCGTCATCTTCCACCGCCTCCCTGTTTTTTCTCTCTTATTTTGTGATCATTCTTGAAATAACCAGTCTTTGAATCTCCTGTGTGCCTTCATAGATTTGAGTGATTTTTGCATCTCTCATGTACCGTTCAACAGGGTAATCTTTCGTGTAGCCGTAGCCGCCGAACACCTGTACAGCTTCTGTTGTCACCTTCATTGCCGTATCTCCTGCAAAAAGCTTCGACATGGCTGATTCTTTTCCATAAGGCAGCCCTTCTGATTCAAGCCATGCAGCCTGATAGGTTAACAGACGGGATGCTTCAACCGTTGTAGCCATGTCAGCCAATTTAAAGCCGATGCCCTGCTGCATAGCAATCGGTTTTCCGAACTGCTGGCGTTCTTTTGCATAGGCAACAGAAGCATCAAGAGCGCCTTGTGCGATTCCGACAGCTTGTGCGGCAATTCCGTTACGGCCGCCGTCAAGTGTCATCATGGCGATTTTAAAGCCTTCTCCTTCTTGGCCAAGAAGGTTTTCTTTTGGTACGATGCAATCTTCAAAGATGATTTCTGTTGTCGGTGAGGAACGAATGCCGAGCTTGCTTTCTTTTTTGCCCACAGAGAAGCCTTTGAAGTCTTTTTCAACGATAAATGCACTTGTGCCTTTATGCTTGCTTTCAGGATCTGTAACTGCAAACACAATGTACGTATCCGCAATTCCGCCGTTTGTGATGAAAATCTTAGAGCCATTTAGAACGTAATGGTCGCCGTTTAATTTAGCAGTAGTTCTCATGCCGCCTGCGTCAGAGCCTGATCCTGGCTCAGTTAAGCCGTAAGCGCCAATTTTTTCGCCCTGTGCCATTGGCTTCAAATACTTCTGCTTTTGCTCTTCTGTTCCGAACTTGTAAACAGGCCAGCCTGCAAGTGATGTATGGGCAGATAAGGTGACCCCGATTGATGCACACACTCTTGAAAGCTCTTCAACTGCAATGACATAAGCCAAGTAATCGCTGCCGATGCCGCCGTATTCTTCCGGCCATGGAATACCCGTTAACCCAAGCTCTGCCATTTTATCGAAAAGTCCGCGGTCAAAACGTTCTTCTTCATCGCGCTCTGCAGCTGTCGGCTCTACTTCATTTTTAGCGAAGTCTCTTACCATTTTCCGGATCATTTCATGCTCATCTGATAGTTTAAAAAACATCTATTTCATCCCCTATTGTTTTAATTTAAGACATGTTTGCTGATGACAATTCTTTGAATCTCGCTTGTTCCTTCATAAATCTCGCAAACTTTTGCGTCACGGAAGTAGCGTTCAACTGGATAGTCCTTTGTATAGCCATAGCCGCCGAATACTTGAATCGCTTCTGTAGCAACCTCCATCGCTGTTTTTGAGGCGAACAGCTTTGCCATTGACGCTTCTTTTCCGCACGGAAGTCCGTTTTCCCTTAAGAAAGCAGCTCTGTATGTCAGGAGTTCCGAGGATTCAACCGCTGTCGCCATATCAGCCAGTTTAAAGCCGATGCCTTGCTGAGCAGAGATTGGCTTGCCGAATTGAACACGTTCTTTTGCATATTGAATGGACTTCTCAAGTGCAGCCTGCGCGATGCCGAGCGACTGTGCTGCAATGCCAATTCTCCCGACATCCAGATTAGCCATGGCAATTTTAAATCCGTCTCCTTCTTCCCCAAGAAGGTTTTCAAACGGAACCTCCGCATCCTCGAAGGAAAGCTGGACAGTCCGTGAGCCGTAAAGCCCCATTTTGTGCTCATCTTTTCCAATTACAAGGCCCTTCGTATTCTTTTCAACCACAAATGCTGAGATCCCCTTTGTACCTGCCTCGGGATTTGTTGACGCAAACACGATATACGTGTCAGCCTCTGCGCCATTTGTGATAAATACCTTTGATCCATTCAGAATGTAGTTGCCGTCTTTTTTAACAGCCTTTGTTTTTAAGCTGCCTGCATCAGATCCTGATCCCGGCTCAGTTAAACAGAAAGCCCCTAAGTATTCGCCGCTTGCAAGCTTTGGAATATACTTCTTTTTCTGCTCTTCTGATCCAAAATAAAGGATCGGATTCGTGCCGACTGATGTGTGAACGCTTAGAATAACCCCGACTGTCGCACTAACTTTAGAAAGCTCATGGATCGCGATAATATAGGAGGTAAAATCCATACCCGCTCCCCCGTATTGCTCAGGGATCGGAATCCCCATTAAACCAAGTGAGCCCATTTTACGGAGAATTTCTCTTGGGAATTCTCCCTGCTCCATTTTTTCAACAAACGGCTCAATTTCTGTTTGAGCAAAATCCCGCACCATTTTCCGCATCATTTCCTGTTCTTCTGTGAAGCGAATATTCATGTTCCGTCCCCCTGTGATGTCTGATTAACCCTCGTAAGAATAAAATCCTCTGCCTGTTTTGCGGCCGAGCCATCCTGCTTTCACATATTTTCTAAGAAGCGGGCATGGGCGGTATTTATCGTCGCCAAAGCCTTCGTGCAGCGTTTCCATAATATATAGACACGTATCAAGTCCGATAAAGTCAGCAAGAGTGAGCGGTCCCATCGGATGATTCATTCCGAGCTTCATCACTTCATCAATCGCTTCTTTCTCTGCAACCCCTTCGTACAGAGTGTAGATGGCTTCATTGATCATCGGCATGAGGATGCGGTTTGAAACAAAGCCGGGAAAATCATTCACTTCAACCGGAACTTTTTTCAGTGTTTTCGTCATATCCTCAATCGCCTGATAGACTACATCGCTTGTTGCGAGGCCGCGGATAATTTCAACCAGCTTCATCACAGGCACCGGATTCATGAAGTGCATGCCGATTACCTTTTCAGGACGCTTTGTGGCCGCTGCGATTTCTGTAATTGGCAAAGAAGAAGTATTTGTCGCAAGAATGGTTTGCTCTGGTGTAATTTCATCAAGCTTTGCAAAAATGTCTGATTTGATTTTCATATTTTCAACAGCTGCCTCAATCACTAAATCCGTCTCTGCAGCATCCTGAAGATCTGTTGAAGCTGTCAGTCTGCTTAAAATTTCCTGTTTTTGTTCAGCTGTTATTTTTTCTTTATCTACCTGTCTTTGAAGGTTTTTATCAATCGAAGCGAATCCCTTCTGAACGAATTCTTCTTTTAAATCATTCAAATAAACCTTATACCCTGCCATTGCACAAACCTGCGCAATGCCTGAACCCATTTGACCTGCCCCGATAACCATTACGTTTTGAATACTCATGTACATCCCCCTTGTTCGTTTGAAAACTTATACTTCAACCATGATGGCGTCGCCCTGGCCTCCGCCGCTGCAGATCGCCGCAATGCCGATTCCGCCCCCGCGTCTTTTCAGCTCATGAATTAAGGTAATAATGATTCTTGCCCCGCTTGCTCCAATCGGATGTCCGAGTGCAACAGCTCCGCCGTTTACATTTACTTTTTCAGGATGCAGTCCTGCCAGCTGATTACTTGCTAAAGCGACCGCTGAAAATGCCTCATTAATTTCGAACAAATCGATGTCTTCAAGCTTCCTGCCCGTTTTTTTCAAAAGCTCAAGAATGACAAGTCCGGGTGTTTTCGGAAAGTCCTTTGCTTCAAGTGCAATGGATGTATGTCCGATGATCGCCGCAATCGGCTGCTTTCCTTCTTGTTTTGCTCGCTCTTCGCTCATCAGTACAAGAGCTCCCGCGCCGTCATTGACTCCCGGTGCATTTCCTGCCGTTATAGTGCCTGCTTGATTAAAAACCGGCTTCAATTTAGACAGCCTTTCAATCGATGTGTCTTTTCTCGTTGCTTCATCGTGTTCTATTTTAAGCGGATCGCCTTTACGCTGCGGAATTTCAACACTGACGATTTCTTCGCTTAATTTCCCGGATTCCATCGCTGCGACTGTACGCTCGTGGCTTCTTAACGCCCACACGTCCTGTGCTTCTCTTGAAATGTCTAAATCTGATGCTGTTTCATTTCCGTATGTCCCCATGTGAACCCCTGTAAAGCTGCATGTAAGACCGTCGTGAACCATTAAATCCTGAACCTTCGCATCTCCCATGCGGAGGCCCCATCTTGCTTTAGGCATGAAGTACGGTGCATTGCTCATGGATTCCATTCCGCCTGCTACTATGACCTCTTCGTCTCCGGCTCGGATGATTTGATCAGCAAGCGTGACACTTCTCATTCCTGATGCACATACTTTGTTGATCGTTTCTGTTTTTACACTCCAGGGAATCTCAGCATGTCTTGCAGCCTGACGGGAAGGAATTTGCCCCTGACCGCCTTGCAGAACAGAACCCATAATTACTTCATCCACCTCTTCTGCGTTTACATTTGCACGCTTTAAGGCTTCTTTGATAGCGATTCCTCCTAGCTCTGACGCTGTAAGAGAGCTGAGACCGCCCCCGAATTTTCCAAATGGCGTTCTAACACCGCTTACGATTACAGTTCGATTCATATCTTCATCTCCTCAAATTAAGTATAAGAAAACGGTTACAAAATTCCGATTGAACGCTCGCTCAGGTTGTTTCCAGAGAAGAAGGTGAAACGAAACCGCTTCACCCTCCTATATGTCTATCTCTTTCATTCTTCATTTATGCTGAAATTCCTTTTAAGCAACGCTCTCTTTTTTATCCCCAAACACCGCTTTTTCAAGCAGCTCTGCTACGTCATACGTGCTGACGGTTTCTTCAACCTCTTTTGCCTTCGTTCCGTCACTAAGCATCGTTAAGCAGTACGGACAGCCTGAACTGATGACTGTCGGATTTACTTCAAGCGCCTGGTTTGTTCTTGCGACGTTTACCCGTGAACCGGCATCTTCTTCCATCCACATGAGTCCTCCGCCTGCTCCGCAGCACATTCCCGTTTCCCGGTTTCGGGTCATTTCAATAAGCTTCACACCCGGTATGGACTTCAGAATATCGCGAGGCGGCTCATATACTTCGTTGTAGCGTCCCAAGTAGCAGGAGTCATGGAAGGTAATGGTCTCGTTCACTTCAAATTTAGGAACAAGTCTTCCCTCTTCTACAAGCTTAGCGAGCAGTTCTGTATGGTGATATACTTCCGCCTCGAGTCCAAAATCAGGATATTCATTTTTGAAAATATTGTACGCATGAGGATCAATCGTGACGATTTTTTTGATCTCATTTTTCTCGAATTCATCAATATTTTTCGTCGCAAGCTCCTGGAATAAAAATTCATTTCCAAGGCGGCGGGGCGTGTCTCCCGAGTTCTTTTCCTTGTTTCCAAGAATCGCGAACTTCACTCCAGCTTCATTTAAAAGCTTAGCAAAAGATAATGCGATTTTTTGGCTGCGGTTATCGTACGATCCCATTGAACCGACCCAGAACAGGTACTCAAACTCTTCGCCTGCTTTACTCATTTCTTTTACAGTTGGAACATGAACGTCGTCGCGCGCCTCGCGCCAGTCTTCACGCTCTTTTCGGTTAAGGCCCCATGGATTTCCCTGGCGCTCAATGTTAGTCATCGCACGCTGTGCATCCGGATCCATTTTACCTTCTGTCAAAACAAGATAACGACGCATATCAATGATTTTGTCTACATGCTCGTTCATTACCGGACACTGATCTTCACAGTTGCGGCATGTCGTACATGCCCAGACTTCTTCTTCAGTGATGATTTCGCCGATCAGGCTTGGATTATATTCAAGCGCGGCAGCTGCTTCCTGTGACCCCTGACCTGATGCCATGGCAGCAAGCTGATTGCCCTTAGTGCCGGCAAAAGCGTAAGTTGGCACCCACGGAGACATGGACGTTACAGCTGCCCCTTTTTCCGTTAAATGATCACGCAGTCTTAAAATTAAATCCATCGGAGAAAGCATTTTGCCTGTTCCGGTTGCAGGACACATATTCGTGCAGCGTCCGCATTCGACACATGCATATAAATCAATCAGCTGTGTTTGTTTGAAATCTTCAATTTTTCCTACACCGAATGTTTCCTGTGACTCGTCCTCAAAATCAATCTTCTCAAGTTTTCCAGGGTTTGAAAGACGGCCAAAGTAAACATTCGCCGGACCTGCAAGCAAGTGAGCATGCTTTGATTGAGGCACATAAACCAAAAATGTTAAAAGAATAAGCAAATGCACCCACCATGAAACGTAGAAGATTACGGCGGCACCGGTTTCGCCGACAAAGCTCAGCAAATAAGCGAAGCATGAAGCAATCGGTTCTGTCCATGTCAGTTCATGATTGTGCCAGATTAAGTTCATTCCGTTGCCAAGCAGAACGGACAGCATCAGTCCGCCGATAAAGATTAAAACAAGCCCGGCTTTAAAGTTTTTCTTCAACCGAACAAGCTTCTCAATGTACCTGCGGTAAAAAGCCCATACAACCGCAACCAGGATCATCAAAGTGACGATTTCCTGAAAGAAAGTGAAGCCCGGATAAAGCGGTCCTAGCGGAAGATGCTTGTCGGGCAATAAGCCTTTAATAATAAAATCAAGTGCTCCAAACTGTACAAGAATAAACCCGTAAAAGAACATCACATGCATGATGCCGCTCTTTTTATCCTTAAGGAGCTTCTTTTGACCGAAAACATTGACCATAATGTTCTTCAGTCGTTCATTTAATTGCTGATCAAACTCTGTTTTCTTCCCGAGCTTGATGTAGGCCATTCTTGAACGGATCAAGTAAATAAACAAACTTGCACCGTAAGCGGTTACAAGTATAAATGCAGCAAAATTGATCCATAACAGTGCTTCCATCTTGTCTCCCCCGTTTCTGTGATGAATTCTCCCATTGCCCCATCATTCAAAAAACTTAAAATCCATATAATTTTCTGAATCTTACCCTATAATTACATGATAATAATGAATGAGCATTCAGTCAATGATTTTATGCTGATAATTTTTCATCCCGACGTAAAACATAATAGGTAGATGATAAGGAGGGCTTACGTTGAACAGCATGTTACTAATAGGACTAATGATCTTGATATTCGTTGTTTGGCTGCGGCTCGACTATTTTTTCGGCAGAAAAAAACACCTCAGCAAGTTAAATGAACTGAAATACCCTCTGAGAAAAAGTGATATCGACCTATATATTGTGGGTGAACGCTTTTATGAAAGATTGTTTGAGGACATTGAAAATAGCACACATTCGATTCATGTGTTATTTTATATTGTAAAAAATGATCCTGACAGCGATGAATTTCTTGCCCTTCTCATGAAGAAAGCTGAAAAGGGGATTGAAGTCAGGCTTCTTTTGGATTACGTCGGCAGCAAATCCCTTGAAAAAGAGAAAATTGCAGAGTTAAAAAAGAGCGGCGTTTGTTTTTCCTATACACATAATCCTTCACCTCCTTTCTTTTTTTACACTCTTCAGGCACGCAATCACCGCAAGATTACGGTCATTGACGGCAATATCGGTTATTCAGGAGGATTCAATATTGGAAAAGAATATTTAGGGAAGGACCCTAAGCTTGGCTTCTGGCGGGATTATCATCTGCGCGTAACAAGTGAAGGTGTGAAGGATCTCCAAACACAATTTTTGCGTGATTGGCATGAAGCGACAAATGAAGACCTGAAAACGGTTCAAGCTTACTTTCCATCCCTCCCGAAAGGTACAATTGAACATCAGTTTCTTTCTACTTACGGGCAAAGCTTAGAAGGACATTTTTTATCATTCATCAGGCAGGCACAAAAAGAGCTGATGATTTGCACGCCTTACTTTATTCCAGGCAAACAAATACAGGATGAGCTTATTAAAGCACGCAGGCGAGGTGTAGATATTAAAGTGCTCGTCCCTATGAGAGCAGACCATCCTTTGGTCAAGGAAGCATCTTTTCCATACTTCGGCCCCCTGATTCTTTCAGGCTGTGAAATCTATCAATATTATTATGGTTTTTATCATGCAAAGGTCATTGTAGTCGATGATGTGCTCTGCGACATTGGAACCGCTAATTTTGATAAGCGGAGCCTTTATTTAAACGATGAAATGAATTGTCTAATTTATGATAAGGATTTTATTAAGTACGTGAAATCTACCGTGAATGAAGACATACGAGGGTCCGTGAAGCTGACCTACGAAAAATTCACTGAAAGACCCATCACACAAAAAGGTTTAGAAGCCGTCGCCACACTGGTCTCGCATTTCTTGTAGAAATTTCATGAGGAAAAGGAGCGTCATATGTTTATTCGTTTTGGCTACGTTTCAAATGCATTAAACCTGTGGGACTGCTCTCCTGCAAAAACCTTGACGTATGCCCGTTATTCAAAGCTTGATGGAGAGGCTCGAACTAACGCGCTCCTGTCGGTGACAGAACAGAATCTGGAGCATACTCTGCGGATGATTCATTACAATATTGCACATCAAATTGAGCTTTACCGGTTTTCATCATCCCTTGTGCCGCTTGCCACTCATCCAGATGTGAAATGGGATTTCATCACTCCGTTTTCCGATCTTTTAAAAGAAATCGGCGATCTGGTCCGGAAAAATGGTTTGAGAACCAGCTTTCATCCAAATCAGTTCACATTATTTACAAGCGATAAGCCGCATATTACGGAAAACGCAGTAATCGATATGCAGTACCATTATGATCTTCTAAAAGGGATGGGACTTGAAAAAGAAGGTTTCATTAACATTCACGTCGGCGGTGCCTATGGGAATAAAGACACAGCGACTGAGCGTTTTTACAGCAATATTAAAGCTCTCCCTGAGGACATCAAGCAGCGAATGACCCTTGAAAATGATGACAAAACATACACAACTTCTGAAACGCTTGCCATCTGTGAAAATGAAGGTATTCCGCTTATGTTTGACTATCATCACTACTGTGCAAACAAATCGGATGAAGATGATTTAGAGGAACTGCTTGTGCGGTTTGCGAAAACATGGGAAGGCAGACAGGCCAAGCCTAAAATCCATGTTTCCTCTCCTAAATCTGAAAAAGAATTCAGAAGCCATGCTGATTATGTTGATCTGAATTTTATTATGCCCTTGCTGAAAAAACTGAAGGAGATGGAAATGGATTGCGATTTCATGATTGAGGCAAAGCAAAAGGACCGGGCCGCTTTAAGGCTGGTTGAGGAAATTTCAGCTATCCGGGGGGTCAAAAGGCTGAGCGGCGGTTCGATTAATTGGTAGGTAAGATCACGGGGTTATGCCCCGTGATTTTCATTTTTCTTTTCAAATATGCTGAAAAAGGAACCAATACACAGTGCTGCAGCTACCAGGCAGAAAAGCGCGGCAGCCGAAGCCAGCAGCCATTCACCCTCAGCAAAACCGTTAAATGTGCCGACAGCCAGCAGGATTGAAGAAACTAGCATAAGCAGAAAGAAACCTGCATCACTTACTCTTTCCCTCATTTCTAATCGCTTTCTCCCCCACAGCATGTAAAGGATTACTGCCAGTACTGCCAGGAACAGACCGCATGCAAAAGCTTTCCCTGTCTCATTTGCAGAAATAAAGTTCAACATGCCAGAAAACGTCATCCAGAAGATTGCCGCTATAACGATGGTAACCGGAATTTTTATCAGTGCATTCAAACATCCCATTATGTATTACTCCTCTCTAATGATCCTTTTATTTTTACCACAATTTGTCATGGTTTTAAACCCGTTTTTGGTGGCGGAATGTTGTCTTAAACAATTTGCCCCTACAGGAAAAGAAAAGGATTCAGCGGTTTAAAGAGGTACGATTCAGACACTTGATTACCCTTCCATATCGTTTCACGATTTTTCAGGGTACGATTCGAACGCCTCCTTCCCCCCATACTGTTATTTCAATGCCCTCTCCGACACGCAATTAAGAATCCGCAAAAAAAGTCCGCGTCCCGGCTTTTTGGGCGGTTTCGTTGTGTGATCGAGGATCTAGGTGCTTGCGCTGCATTTCCTAAACAAAAAAAAAGAACGGCGGTTAGCCGTTCGTTCTTCATTCTTACATTTTTTCAGGTGCAGAAACACCGATCAGCGATAATGAATTTTTAAGGGTAATTTGCGTTGCTCTCATTAGGGCAAGGCGCGCTTTACTTTTCTCTTCATTTTCCGGATCCAGTACTTTTTCTGCGTTATAGAAGCTGTGCAGAGCAGATGCGACATCATTCACGTAATTTGTGATGCGGTGCGGAATGCGTTTTGTTGCTGCTTCTGCCACTGCCTGCGGGAATTCACCCAGTATTTTCAGAAGTTCGATTTCTTTTTCAGATGAGATGTCAGTGAAATTCTGAACAGCGTCATATGATAATCCTTGCTCTGCTCCTTGACGCAGCATGCTTTCAATCCGTGCATGTGCATATTGAGCATAGAAAACAGGGTTTTCATTGGATTGTGATGCGGCAAGATCCATGTCAAAGTCCATATGAGTATCCGCGCTTCTCATTGCGAAGAAATAGCGAACAGCGTCAAGACCGACTTCTTCCATCAAGTCACGCATTGTAACGGCTTTGCCTGTACGTTTGCTCATTTTCATTTTCTCGCCGTTTTTGTATAGGTGAACTAGCTGAATAATTTCAACCTCAAGTGTGTTCTTTTCATAGCCAAGTGCTTCAATTGCCGCCTTCATGCGCGGGATGTAACCGTGATGATCTGCGCCCCAAATGTTGATCAGCTTTGTAAATCCGCGGTCAAGCTTATCTTTGTGGTACGCGATATCAGGTGTTAAATACGTATAAGAACCGTCATTTTTAATTAATACACGGTCTTTGTCATCTCCGAATACAGTTGAACGGAACCATGTAGCGCCGTCTTCTTCGAAAATGTGTCCTTTTTCACGAAGAACTTGAAGCGCCTGATCGATTTTGCCGTTATGGTAAAGGGATGTTTCTGAATACCAAACATCAAATGGCACACGGAATGCTTCCAGGTCTTTTTTCAATTTATCCATCTCAAATTTCAGGCCGTATTCACGGAAAAAGGCAAGACGCTCTTCTTTGCTTTCATTTGCAAAACGATCGCCGAATTCATCCGCAAGCTTTTTGCCGATTTCGATGATATCCTGGCCGTGATAGCCATCCTCAGGCATGGCTGCATCTTGTCCGAGAGCCTGAAGATAGCGGGCTTCAACAGAAAGAGCAAGGTTATTAATCTGGTTTCCTGCATCATTGATGTAGTATTCACGTGAAACATCATACCCTGCTTTACTTAGAATGTTGCAAAGAGAATCGCCGACTGCCGCGCCGCGCGCATGTCCTAAATGAAGCGTTCCTGTCGGATTAGCCGATACAAATTCAACCTGCAATTTTTCTTTGTTGCCGATATTGACCTCGCCATAAGTGTCGGAAGCTTGAAGAATAGATGGAATAAGATCTGTTAAGTAAGAGTTGTTCATATAAAAATTAATAAATCCCGGTCCTGCGATCTCAATTTTTTCAATCGATGCTTTTCCTTTATCAAAAGAAGCAACAATGTCTTCTGCAATGGCACGGGGTGCTTTCTTAGCAACGCGTGCAAGCTGCATCGCCATATTTGTAGAATAGTCTCCGTGAGCTTTATCTTTAGGAAGCTCGAGAATAGCGTCCGGAATTTGACTTTCCTCTGCCAGGCCAGCCTTTAGCACTGCCGCTTTAATTTCACCTTTTAACCGTTCTTTTACTTGATCAACGATGTTCATCCTTTTTCCTCCCTAAACATGATATGTAAAGTATGTAAATGCGAATCTTCTTCGCCAATCTGCAATTCATAATCCACTTTAATGATGCCGTTTGATTTGCCTTCCATCGTGCGGACGGAAATCGCTGTAGTGTTGGTTTCCAGCTGAAGCTGTCCGAATTGTGTCTGATAATTCGTGATGGTTTCCGTGCCTTCAATAAAGCGCTGTTTCATTGAAATAGAGCCGGACCTCATAATGAAAACCTCGTCGTCTTTGAACTTCACGACTGTTTTTACTTTTCCGTACTCGTGTTCCTCGTGATAGCTTAAATAGGAGGCGTTATTTTTAACATAGTGTTCACCGCTCGTAAAAAGCTCCAGGTTTTCTGAATCATCCCCCTGGCTGATTTCGGTTTTTACGATAATTTGTACTGGTTTACTAGCCGTCATTTTGACACATCCTTTTAAAGTATCCGCTATTAACTTATCCAGTATAAAGATTTCATGAAAAAAGTTCAATAGGACGGCGGGTCGTATTCATGGTTGACGTTCTGGGATTATTTATACGCTTTTCGCTAAATATCCCAAAATAAGAAAAAAGCCCCAGTCACATCTGGAGCTTCTCCTCAAATTAAGGACGCTTTTGCACCCATCCTAAAATCATTTCACGAATTAATTTGCTAGCCGTGTTAGCCGTCTGCTCAGAGTTATCGTAAATTGGAGCTACTTCTACAAGATCCGCGCCAACGACGTTAATATCTGAGTTTGCAATCGCATGGATCGATGCAAGCAATTCTCTTGATGTAATGCCGCCTGCATCTACCGTACCTGTGCCAGGTGCGTGTGCCGGATCGAGGACATCAATATCAATGGTTACATAGACAGGACGTCCTGCAAGCTTCGGAAGCACCTCTTTTAAAGGCTCAAGCACTTCAAATTTAGAAATGTGCATGCCGACTTCCTTCGCCCACTGGAATTCCTCTTTCATTCCTGAACGAATGCCGAACGAGTAAACATTTGATGGTCCGATCAGATTAGCCGCCTTGCGGATTGGCGTTGAGTGAGAAAGAGGCTCTCCCTCATACTCCTCGCGCAGATCAGTATGTGCGTCCATATGAATAATCGCAAGATCCGGGTATTTTTTGTACATCGCTTTGATGACAGGCCATGATACAAGGTGTTCTCCTCCCATACCGAGTGGAAACTTGTCCTCAGCCAAAAGCTTATCTATGAAATCTTCAATCATATCGATGCTTCGCTGCGGATTTCCGAATGGAAGCGGAATATCGCCTGCATCATAATACTTCACTTCTTCAAGCTCGCGGTCTAAATACGCGCTGTATTCTTCAAGGCCGATTGAAACCTCGCGGATGCGGGCTGGACCGAATCTTGAACCCGGACGGTAGCTTACAGTCCAGTCCATTGGCATGCCGTATAGGACTGCTTCACTGTCTTCAAATGTTGGATGGCTTTTTATAAAAACGTTGCCTGAATAGGCTTCATCAAATCGCATTTGTCTTCCCTCCTAATTATTTAATTAAGTCTGCTACAAATTTAGGCAGGGCAAACGCTGCTTTATGAAGCTCTTTTGTATAGTATTTTGTTTCAATTTCATGGAAACGCTCTTCGCTTACTTCTAATGGATCATATTTTTTTGATCCGATTGTAAATGTCCAAAGACCGCTTGGATATGTCGGGATGTTTGCAGTGTAAAGACGCGTAATCGGGAAGATTTCTCTTACATCGCGCTGTACGTTGCGGATAAGGTCAGGTGTGAACCATGGGTTATCCGATTGTGCAACAAAAATGCCGTCTTCTTTAAGCGCTTTTGAGATGCCTGCGTAGAAGCCTTTAGAGAAAAGGTTCACAGCTGGGCCAACAGGCTCTGTAGAATCGACCATGATGACATCATATTCATTGTTGCTTTCTGCGATATGCATAAAACCGTCGCCCACTTTTACTTCAACGCGCTCGTTTTCAAGCTCCCCTGCAATTTCAGGCAAGTACTTTTTAGAGTACTCGATGACTTTGCCGTCAATATCAACAAGCGTTGCTTTTTTAACGCCTGGATGCTTCATGATCTCACGGATTACCCCGCCGTCTCCGCCTCCGACTACAAGTACGTTTTCAGGGTTTGGATGTGTAAATAAAGGAACGTGAGCAACCATTTCATGGTAAACAAATTCGTCTCTTTGTGAAGTCATGACCATGCCGTCTAAAAGAAGCATGTTGCCAAACTCCTCTGTTTCTACCATTTCTAATTTTTGAAATTCTGTTTGCTCTGTATGTAAAGTGCGGTTAATTTTGATCGTGATGCCGAAATTCTCGGTTTGTTTTTCTGTAAACCAATGTCCTCCCATTTTAAAACTTCCTTTCTATATCAATTTTTCTTAAAGCCCTAGTTACGATTATACCCTAATCAATAAATACAATTCGTCAAAATTCGAGTTCAAAACCTCAGGAAAAAGTATAGATGAATCTAGCAAAATTGCAAGAAGAATTTTAATAGAGAAGGTTTAAAAATAGATGAATATTCTCATACTGATTAAAAAGAAAAAGAACAGATGAGGAAACGAGGTGGAGAAATTGGAAATCATCACGCCCAGACGGCTGAAAATCACAATTAAAACTGTTCGAGCCGCTATTTTTATCGGACTTATCTTCTTTTTCCTGGGATCAATCGTCCTTGCATCGATTTTGCTCACGGCGAAATGGCAGGGAGCTCCTTCCCTGACCGTTCAGCAATCTTCAATTATGTACGCAAATGATGGTTCTGAGATGGGCAAAACCCATAACGGCGGAAAAAGGTATTGGGTTGATTTAGATGAAATTTCTCCTTCCTTAACCCAGGCAGCTGTTGCGATAGAAGACCGTCATTTTTATGATCACAACGGCTTTGACTATAAACGGATCGCGGGAGCCGCTCTTGCTGATTTAAAAGCAATGGCAAAAGTTCAGGGAGCGAGTACAATCAGTCAGCAATATGCCCGAAACCTGTTTTTGGGCCACGATAAAACCTGGAAACGCAAGCTGACAGAAGCTTTCTACACGATTCGCCTTGAGCTGAACTACAGTAAGGAAGAAATTCTAGAAGGCTATTTAAATACGATTTATTACGGACATGGCGCTTATGGCATTGAGGCTGCCGCCATTTATTATTTTGACAAATCCGCAAGTGAATTATCCTTGGGCGAAGCATCCATGCTTGCAGGTATTCCAAAAGCGCCAAGCCTTTATTCCCCGCTTGAAAATGAAAAGCGTGCAAAAAGCCGGCAGGAACTTATCTTAAAAACGATGGTGAATCAAAACATAATCAGCCAGGCAGAAGCAAATCAGGCATACAATGAAACTCTCAGCTACCGTTCTGTGAAAGATGTAAAAACAGCAGATATTGCTCCTTATTTTCAGGATGCGGTTATGAATGAGCTGTCAAAGAAACTGAATCTTGATCAGACAACGATCGAAACACGAGGTTTACGAATTTTCACTACTTTAGATCCCGATATGCAGAAGATCGCTGAAAATAAGATTGAAGATGTCATTGATGAAGCATCTGACATCCAGGTCGGTTTCATGGCAATGGACCCTAAAACAGGAAGCGTAAAGGCTCTTGTAGGCGGACGTGATTATGAAAAAAGCACGTTCAACCGTGCAACACAGGCTAAAAGGCAGCCCGGCTCAACGATGAAGCCGTTTCTGTATTATGCTGCCGTGAATAAAGGCTTCACCCCTTCTACGCTATTAAGGAGCGAACCTTACACATTTACGTTTGAAGATGGCAAATCAAGCTATAAACCAAGCAATTACAATGGGTATTATGCAAACGGCGATATCACATTAGCTCAGGCTATCGCGCTCTCTGATAATATTTATGCCGTTAAGACTCATCTTTTTCTCGGTATGGATGAGCTGATTCAGGCATCTAAAAGCTTTGGAGTAACAAGTAAATTGCCACATGTCCCATCACTTGCTCTTGGAACTTCACCTGTCCGATTGAGTGAAATGGTGAACGGCTACGGAATGCTTGCAAATGGAGGCAAGAAGATTGAACCTTCATTTATTAAAAAAGTGGAAGATGCAGAAGGAAACGTGATCTATCAAAATGAAAAAGAGCATGAACAGCTGTTAAACAAAGAGGCTGCGTTCGTTACCTCCCATTTGATGACAGGCATGTTTGATGATCAATTGAATGATTATACGTCCGTAACGGGCCACACCATTATTCCTAAACTGTCGCGCGAGTATGCAGGGAAATCGGGAACGACTAAAGCGGACAGCTGGATGATCGGCTTTTCACCGCAGCTCGCGGCAGGCATCTGGACGGGCTATGATAAAGATAAAACGATTGACCTTGTCGCTGAAAGAGGCTACGCCAAACAAATTTGGGCCGATTTTATGGAAGAAGCATTAGAAGATCAATCCGTTAAAGCATTTAATCCTCCTAAAGGGGTTATAGGCGTTTATATCAATCCTAAAACAGGCAAGCTAGCCTCAGACGATTGCCCGGTTAAGCGATTTGCTTATTTTGTAAGGGGAACTGAACCGAAAGAGTACTGTACTGAGCATTTGGAGCATGGGGATCAATCCCAGCCTGAAAAAGATGCTGAAAATCAGGATGAAACCTGGTATAAGAAGGTATTGAGATGGTGGGATTAGGAGAAAAGCACCCTTTGTTTATTCAGCAGCATACATCTAACTTAATGAAAAACCCCGGACCTCATACGGTCCGGGGTTTTTCGTGTCCTAGCTTCATAAGCTATTTTCAGTTTACTAATAAGCGATTTAAAGCTCAAGAATTTGACAATTTGTTCACATAAACGTCACAGAATTGTCACCCTTCACCGAGCCCTGCTTTTAGATCCTGCGTGGAATTTTTCCACATATCCGCATTATGATTTTTCAGGAAGTTCATCAGAATGCCCTTTGAAGCATCATCCATATGCTCAACCATAATGTGGCGCTTTAACGATTTATCCATTTTGTTCACATGTTCCGGAAGAGATTTGTAGCCCCTTCTGATCGAACGGTCGACGGTCATTTCACAGGCTGTAACCCCTGCATAATAAGGTCCCTCAGGCTTGCGGTCGATAGTCACCCATACGAGCCAGAACGGCTTTCCGTTCGGAACATCTTCTTTGTTCGGAAGAAATTTGATGCCTTTTTCAACCACACTTCTTGCGTGCATCGCGCCGATGTCCACAAATGCTTCCCCTTCGGTTACATCTACGAAAACCGGTGAAATGTTATCAAGGCTGAGTGCACCGACTCCGTAGCCGCCGTGGCCATCTGTCGGATCACTTTTAATAATGTTAAAACCAATCTTCTTTTTCTTTTTATCTTGTTCCAAAAAAATGACCTCCTAGAAAAACGGGTTAAGTATCGATTCAAAAACAGTCATCACGATATCAGTCCCATATGAGAATGCAGGCTGTATCGTGTATTTATCCAGCGGTGTCAGTACTAAAATTAAAAAAACAACCATACCGTAGCTTTCAAACTGCGTCATTTTAGCCCGGATGCCTGAAGGCGCCAGATCTTCAATAATCCGGTATCCATCAAGCGGCGGAAACGGAAAAAGATTAAAAATGAACAGCGTAATATTCAAAAAGATTAAGATGTTGAAAAACTGCTGCAGGCTCTCCGCAGTCCCAGATGATAAAGAAGATAGCGCACCTGTACTTAAAAGTATATACCAAACAGCAAGCCCAATAAAAGCGATGACCAGATTGCTGAGCGGTCCTGCCACAGAAACCAGAACTCCCGCAAGTCGCGGATTTTTAAAATACAAACGATTCACAGGCACCGGTTTTGCCCAGCCAAAGCCGGCAATGAAGATCAGCAGGGTTCCGATCGGATCAAGATGGGCGAGCGGCGACAGCGTCAGCCTCCCCTGATCCTTTGCCGTGGGGTCTCCAAATTTATATGCTACATAAGCATGTGCAAATTCATGAACCGTAAACGCAATCGCCAAAACAATCACCACATACGGTATAAGCTCTAAATCAAACGCCAAAAACTCCACCAATCATTCTCCTTTATAAGCGGGTTCGCTAAACATTCTATTCTCCATCAAGTATACTATAGAAGAATCCATCTACGATAGAAAAAGGAGAGATCAACATGCCATATGTAACAGTAAAAATGCTCGAAGGCCGCACAGAAGAACAAAAAAAGGCTCTAGTCGAAAAAGTAACGGCTGCTGTATCTGAAACTACAGGTGCTCAGCCAGAAAAAATTGCGGTTTTCATTGAGGAGATGAGCAAGAATCATTATGCGGTGAACGGAAAGCGTCTAAGCGACGAGGGATGAGTACATATATGGAAAACCGGCTATGTCTTTGACATGCGAACACACTGAAAAAGCCCGCGCTATGCGGGCTTTTTTCATGCAAACAGAACTCTCAATTGATCGTCCACTCTGCTGTGTTTCTTAGATCTCACTGTCTTCTGATTTCCGCTGCTTGCAACTTCGTACTCTTCACTGGACAGGATGTCACGGTCTGTTTCAAAAACGATGATGTCCTCCGGCTGAGTCAGCCTGAACACGATCGCGTTCTCTGAACGTCCAACGATTTCAGCAGTTGAAAAGACAATTTTTCCGACCTCAACCTCAAGCTGAACAGGCAGCATCAGCCCTTCTTTTCGTCCGAGCACGATTTCTTTTCCTTCAAACATGACTTCGCCTTGATCATAGATGTGAACATTTTTGTCAAATCCGTCAAGATTTAGGAGGTGAATAAACCGTTCTCCCGCTTCATTTGCTGTCGATGTCATGAAGATGCCATGCTCTTCGCAATCGTGAACAAGCTTTGGAGTGACACCTAATTGTTCAAATATCATTTTAAAGAATGTGAGGTCACAAGGATAGGCTGTGCTGAGAACGACAGCTGTCCCGTCTCCAACGCGCGCTTCAAATCCGCAGACTTCATCTGTCCCGTACACTTTCAGAATCGGAGTGGTATCTCCCGCGTCGAATACTTGTGCGAAATGGGAGCGAACCTCAGGCCTGCCTGCTGCCCAATTTTCTGCCTGTAGAGAAAGGAAATAACTTCCCGAATCGCGGTGAATACTTTTTTCTTTTACGCCGAGTGTATCAGCAAGGATTGTACAAGGCTTGCCTTCCATATCAAACATCGGCACTTCCCCGTAAAGGAGAATGCGGCCTCCTTCATTCATGTATGTGACAAGCTTCTTCTGAATATCAGCTGACATGTATCTTGCTGAAGGAAGAGCAAGCACCTTTGTTTTAGCCGGTGTCAGTTCTCTATTTTGAATGTCCGCAGATGTAAAGCGGTATCCAAGCAGGAGCATCGAGCGGGCCATGATTTCCCAAGAGCCTGAGGCACGGTTCGCTTCAAGGTTCCGAACAATGTCCTCCATGAGTTTGCTGTTTGGATAGCGGTACTCGGTCATATAGTAGTCCGGAATAAAGGCAAAAGAAACCTCATCATGCTCCTCGTTCATAGCTGCGATTTTGTCCGATACAGCCATCATCGCCTGAATCACGCTTGCCATTTTCGGATACGTGTAGTTAAGCTTCCCTTCTGGTCCCACAGGTGCAGCAAAGCCGTGATGCTCGCCTGTAAAAGCAACGCGGTCATTCCCGTCCTTAAGCTCTGTATCAAAGCGGTAGTTTTTCCCGCCGGCAAATAAATAATAGTTAATGAGACGATTGCCTTGTGCTACACACATTCTCGTTTTAAAATCGACCGCAGACGGATCGTAGCGGCCGCCAAAGGTATTTCCGAAGTTTCCGTCCCCGCAGTTGAACTCAACAGATGTCAGCGGCTGATCTTCGAGATGCACACTGTCCATAAAACCATTTATTAAATAGAGATCCTGAAACGTATTCATGTCCAGGTCTCCGAAATAAATATCAGATCCTGAGATGTACCCAGGCGCCTGAGTATACGATTCATAGAGCTGGCTGATCCCGATTGGATAAGTAAAGCCTCGTCCTCCGCCTGTTCCATGAATATTTACGACAAATGGGATATCCCGCGCGCCGAATTCTTCCGCGTATTCACGCAAAACAGCGATATAACGGGCAAAGCGGTTTCTCATATAATAACCAAGATCATGAAGCAGTTCACCGGCGAACTCTTCCTGAGGTGAGCGCAAAAGGCTGTTCGCAGTCTCATGATCATTTAAATCAAACGGATATCTGGCTAAAAGCATGCTGCTGTCATAGCGATTTTTCAGCCAGTGCCTAAAATCTTGAAGAAGATGATCGGTTAAATCCGGACAGTTGCTGACCCATGAAAGCATGCCAACTTCATTATCAAGCTGAAACGCAATAATATTGCCGCCATTTGTATGAAGGCGCGGAGTGACGATTTCCATAACCGCTTTATACCAATTGCGGACATCTTTTAAAAAGCCGGGTGCAAGATAGTCGACTGTCTTTGTTGTTGCAGGATTTCCGTCCCAGCCGGAAGGGATGATTTCAGGATGCTTTTCATAGACCCAGTATGGCAGGCCTTCATTTTTCATTTCAGCCATAATGAAGGGACCCGGACGCACGAAGAAATAAAGGCCATTTTCTTTACAGAGATCAATGTAGGCTGCGAGATCAAGCTCCGGCCTTGTTTTGCCCGTTAAATCGAATTCGCCTTCTGATGGTTCGTGGCAAAGCCAGGGAACATAAGTAGCGACCGCATTGCATCCTGATTGCTTCAGCTTATCGATGCGGTCCTGCCAGTCACCGCGGTCGAGCCGGTAGTAATGAATTTCGCCGCACATCAGCAGCTCAGGCTTGCCATCAATCATAATTTGCTTATTCTTGATTTCAATCATTCTGCCATCCCCTTTTAAACTAGTTTTTCTTTTTCCAGTTAAGCATGGCAGCTCCGCGCTTCACATGCTCATTTTTCATATATAAATCCCAGATTAATCCGGATTGTTCGTTTTCAATCATCAAAAGCGTAATTCCCTTATCGATGCCGATAACATGATCTGCATACCATTCAGGGCTTACATCGAGGTTATAGGCATCCTGGAAACCGTATTCACCCCAAAGCTTTGGATGGTGATTGTAGAAATAATTCATGGCATCAATCGATTCTTCTTTTGTAAACACAATGGATCCTGCAGCACCAGCCGGAGCGACTGTCCCATCATTTTCTTTCTGAACATCAGGATGATATGGAGGTGTGCCCGGTGTGCCGTATCCTTTAGGTGTCGCACAAGCCGTCAGGCCCCATGAATCCTTATGGAACGTTTTCAGGCCATCCGGATTATCTATGCAGTACTTTCGGTTTGCAAGGCTCGCCTTAACGGAATTCTCAAACCAGTCGATTCCATCCCCATCCACATATCCTTCAAAAGAAAACCATGCGTGGGAATATTGATGGGTAAAGAGACTTCCTCCTGGGCAATTATAGAACTCATACTCCCCGTATTTGCCAAGCCTGCGCTCAAAGCCCTGATAGATTTCAGCCGGCACGGCGTGAGTCGGAGAGGCAACGCCAAGAATATACTGCATCATTTGCTCTGCATACATATCCCAGTGGCCGAAGCCGCCTGATTCCGGTCTGTAGCCCATGTAAAACTGATTCTTTTCTTTGTCATAATACATATTCCAGTTAACGCGCTGATAGATTTGCTCAAACAGCTCTTTGATCTCTCCGCCGAAATACTCAGCAGACGTAATGGCCCCGTTCAAAAAGAGCGAGGTATCAATAATGGATGCACAGTCATAGAATTCTTCATTCTTTTTGGCTGTTTCCATATTCAGAAAATGATAAAAGAATCCGCCTTCGTGTTCCACATTGTGCAAAAATGTGTGAAGCGTGCCTCTTGTTCTCTCAAATCCCTGCTCGTACGTAATCCAGCCTTTTTCAATGCCGATAATGATCGCTGATAATCCGAAACCGACAGAGGCAATACTTGCCACTTTTTTATTCGCGGATTGATCGAGAATCAAGCCATATCCAGGACTTTCAGGGTCTGTGTTCGCTTCCTTCCAAAAAAAATCAAAACATCCTTTTGCTTCTTTCGCAACGATTTCATACTTGTTCATAGTCAAAGTTCCCCCTTGTTATTCTCCTGTAATACCTGAACGGTCGACGCCCTCGACAAACCAGCGCTGGGTAATAAAGTAAACAATTAACAGCGGCAAAATAGACAGCACGGTGCCGGCCATTTTGATTCCTTCATTTAATTGATTTCCTGAGAGTCCCATTTCTGCCGGGAACATCTTCTGGAACGTGGCCACAAATTTCTGCAGCTGCAGCGGTAGTGTTGTGAGCTGATCTCCAAAGTAGATTGCCGCCAAATAGGTTTCATTCCAATACCATACAAACGAGAAAAGAAAGGAAATAATGACGGCCGGTACCGCCATTGGCAAGGCAATCGTCAAGAAAATCCGCAAGTGCCCTGCTCCATCGATTTGTGCAGCCTCTTCAAGCGCTTTTGGCACCATTCTGAAAAACTGATAAAAAATCAAAATAAATATCGCACTGTTTAACCCTTGTCCGAAGGCTGCCGGCAAAAGAAAGGCCTGCAGACTGCCAAGAATATTCAGTTCATTGAAAAAGATGTATCTCGGAATCAGCGTAACTTGAGGAGGAATGATAAAGGTTGCAAGCACAAGCACGAAAAGCACCTTTTTTCCTTTAAACTCAAATCTTGCAAATCCGTATCCAATGACAGCTGCAACGGCCGTTTGCGCCAAAGCAGGCAAAACCGTTACATATAATGTTTCAAGCAGTATGGAGAAGAAATTCAGCACTTCATTCGCTTTTTCGTAGTTTCCAAGATAAAGTTCAGTCGGAATCCAGTTCACCAATGGATTCAGCAGATCATCCAGGCTTTTAAAACTGAACGATCCCATGTATAAAAGCGGATATAGATAAACAAAACCAATTCCAATCAGCAAGCCATATGTGAGGAGTTTAAAGAGCAGGCCATCTGTTCCCTGCATCCCCATGAAAATGCGTTTTATTTTTACTAGACTATTCTCAAGCTTTTCACGTTTCATGCCGGCTCCTCCTTATGTATAGCTTTTCTTTCCTTTTAACGTCATGGCGCCAACAGCCGCCGCCAGAATGACGGCGATTGTCAGAAAGTAAATCCATGACAGCGCTGAAGCATATCCAAAGCCTGTATCAACTTTGAACATATTTTTTTGAATATGGCCGATGATCGGATTCAATGAAAAGACGGAATACGTTACGATCGTATAAATCGTATTCACAACAATCATAGGTGCGAGGCTCGGAAGGGTTACTTTCCAGAATGACTCCCAGTTTGAAGCGCCGTCGATTTTAGCCGCTTCATATACCTGTTTATCGATCTTTTGAAGGGCTGCAAGGAAAATTAAGATTTGCACGCCTGAGAACCAGAGAATCATAATCAGGTTTTTAATTAAGTAAAGCAGAATGCCGTTGAAAAACGCATCCGGATTCGCATTCAGAACTTCATAGATTGCATACTGCTCGATAGAAGGAATCGTTGTGACACCCTGGTCAATCAGTTCTTTGATTACGGGACCGCTCGCGATGATGACGGGCAGGAAAAAGATCGTCCGGAACAGTCCGCGGAATTTAATTTTTTGATTAAGCAACAGCGCGATGATTAAAGAGAATACAATGATGATTGGCACGGAAATGATGATTTCCTTCAAATACGTTCCCATGTACTCTAAAAATAGGGCATCGACTCCGAAAGCATACTTGAAGTTTTCAAATTTCACGAACTCCGTTTCAATTCCACCTGTCGTAATCTTGACTTCCTGAAAGCTCAAGAATAAAGAATAAAAAATGGGAATGGCGGTAAAAACCAAAAAGCCGATAATCCAAGGAGAAATAAAGAGATAACCGATCATGCTGTTTTTTGACTTCAGTAACGGCTTCACTGCTTATCCCCCCCATCGGTTACAATAAATCCTTTTGCAGGAATTTCATGGACGCCTGCACGGTATGGCGTGTTCGTGTAATTCACGATGATTGTCTTGCCGTTTGAGTAAGAGACCTCTACAATCCCGACTGCCGGAACAGTACGGTTTTCAATGGTTTCACCTTCAACTGCGCCAAGACTGTCCTGCATCATTTTATACTGATTTACGATTTCATCCTTCCAGCTGTCAAACTCCGATGTATAAAGATCTTTAGAAGGTGTTTTCATCAGTAAATGGGACGGCTCATCCGTCAGGTAAAAAGATGGATAGGCCCCGTATTCAATCATTCGCAGCACATCGTCCTTAGCATCCGAGTGGAAATTTGAGAATTCTGCATAGTACGGAATATAGCCCTTCAATACAATTTGCAGAAAAGGCACAGTGTCACTTTCAAAGATATAATTTGACGATGTCATCGGAGCATCGAGAAAGCGGTCTGTTTGCCCCCATGCATACGCATTCGGGTTATAGAGTGCTACCTCTCCCGCTTTATGAAGCTGTGAAAATAACTTGTTATACGTTTGTGCTGTTTGAATTCTCGAGGACCTGTTCCCTTTTGTGTAATCAGAGAAAAGGATCGTTGAGCTTCCATCCACTGCTGCATTTTTCATGCCGTACTCTTTGTATTGCTTGAGATCCTCTTTTGCTATTTTCAGAGACTTGTCCGGTGATAAATAGTAGTACGTTTTATCATCCTTCTTGTAAGAGATGGTTTCAGAGCTGATCTTTTTGCTCACATCTTTTCTTCCGGAGAAGCCTCCTGCATTTTCATAAGCCTTGGTGTAATCTGTCTGGAAGAACAGCGGGACATTTTCATTTTCAAGTGCTTCAGCGGAATCCCTCACATCCCCTTTGCTTCCAAGCTTTTTCTCAACCGGAAACTTCGAAGGCAGTGTGCCTGTCAAACCGCCCTTTGACCAGCCTTTGTAAATCATGAACATGTCTAGAACCTTTTCTTTTTTCAATTCTTTTGCAAAAGCAGGCAGTTTTTCTACAGGTGTCATTGGAATGACCGAATCCCAGAACAGCCCTTTTTTTGTTTCACTTCCCAGGAATTCTAGGCGCACTTCTGCCCGGTCTTCTTTTTTTGTCAGCTGCTTCGTTTCTATGAGATGCTCCTGATAGCGCTTGGCCATGCCGACATAATCTGCCTTTTCATTGGACAGAAAGTAATATCTTAATGAGATATCAAATGCATTCTTATTTTTTTGGTAAACGTTTGTGCCGCTCATGCTTTTGCTTGTCGGCTGGTAATATTCATAGCGGTAGTTGAATTGGGCGGCCGTCCAGTTAAAATCGGTTGATACGCCGGACGGATAGGCAAGGATGTCCCCGTACTCCGCACCTTTTTCCACTACTGCAGCGAACCCGTTTTTCTTGATGCCGTGCACCGCTCCGAACACCGGCATGCTGATTTGTTTAGCCGGAACTGTTTTTTCTTCTGTTTTATCGGATGACTTTTGAAAACCCGCATCTGCGCCGTATATAGCGCCTTTAAATGGAGCATCTGCTTTACTGCCTTTTTCATAGCGGATAAGAGCACCGCTTCCGTCCGGAATAAACATATAGCCATTCCGTTCGTCACCATTTACCGCCCCCAGGAAAGGATAGACCTTCATCGAAATCAGCTTGTTCCGTTTCCCTTCTTTTACCTCCTTATCAGGGATGCTGACGGCAATATTGTCTTTTTCTAGCGTGACACTCAGCTCAAGGCTGATTTTCGATCCATTCATATAAACCTTGGCACTGAAGCCGTTATCTTTGATTTTCACATTCGGCCGTGAATCATTTGTCTGAATGCTCTCTGACTTGATTTTTCCGCGGCGGTCGCTGTACTCAATTGTGATCGCCGACTGGGCCATTTGTTCCCACGTTTTATTGAGCCGGACATCTTCAACCTGATCGATGCCTGAATTCCAAATATACTTTGTTTTCTTATTCAGTATTTTAAGAGCAAGAGATTCTTCATTTACATATAAAATGAGATTCTCATTTTCAGCAGCCTTCTCAAACCCTTCAACCGTGCCTGACTGAGCCTGTTCCTTCACTTGCTTCTCAGGCTGGGTGAACCCGCTTGAGCTGTATTTTAATAGATCTTCTTTCTTCTCATCAGGAGCAGCAAAGGCCTGCAGCGGCATCATCAGAACCAGTAATCCAGCCATTAATTTCTTATACACGTAAGATGACCTCCTGAATGATAGAATAGATGAAATCGTATACTTGATCGAACAGCACAAATATGATGAAAATGACCAGCAGCATGATGACCATTCCAAACAGCGTCATGAAAATGTTGCGCACCGTTTCGCTGAACGTATAATTGTGAATTTCCTTTATCATGATAAACAGAATGATGACGCACCATGCGTAGATAATTTGGATGGAAAATTCATAAATAAATGACTCATTCAGCGTCAGGATATTTGTAATCAATGTAATAGGAATGCTGAACACAAGATACGGCGCAAGCGAATAAATTGTTCCTCTGTAAATATCAGCAAAGCGCCCTTCCCCGTCATTGATTGTGCTGACGAGATAGTTAATGATGATAAACAGGGCAAGCGGCACAAACACCTTCAGCAATTCCATTGACAGATTGGCCTCTTCCCCGCCCCGTTGGGAAAAGATAAATCCCGTTTGGTACGTGGCAAATAAATATTCAATAAATAAGAGAACGTAGAGAATCGTCGCCGAGAAGACAGATGCATGATTCTTCCGTTTCAAATAATAAAAGCTGTCAATCGGATGACGGAAAAACTTAAAAAGAAAGAAAAGCTCCGCTATCCGTTTCCTTTTTTTCAATCGTCCCATTCGTTCTTTAGGACCTTTTAACAGATTTCGTTTTTTATCGAAATGGTTAAAAACAGAATAAAAGATTCCGGCTAAGATGATGAAAAACAAAACCGTTCCCAGGTTTTTCTGCATCCATTCATGACGGATTTCCCAAAATGAATTGGAATACCCGCCGATATCTTCTGCAAACTTGAATTCTTCCAATGCAGCCTCATAATCCTGCTGTTTGTAGTACGCCCTTCCCATTGCAGTCCGTGCAAGCCCGAAGGAAGAATTTTGCCTTAAAACAGATTCAAAGTATTGCTGACTTTCTACATATAACCCTTCTTTAAAGAGGGCAATTCCTTCATGAACGCTGACAGAAAAGGATGTCGTATCATACGTCTGAATCATGCCTCTTTCTTTATCAGCCACATACAGCCGCCCATTTCGGTCGACGGCAATTCCTGATGGCTGTTTGAGCAGACCGATGCGGTTTGTCCCATCGTCTTTTCCGCCAAAGATGAATAAGAGATTGCCAAAGCTGTCGTATTCATATATTTTTCCGTTTGCACTTGAAACAAATATGTTTCCAAGCGGATCGACTGCAATATCCTGAAGGGAAGCCACGTCTGAAATATCCGGTGCAAGCATGTTTTTCCCTGCCACATTCAGTTTTTTGATGACTTCTTCCTTCGTTCCCTCTGTAATGGAATAAATAAGGCCTTGTTCGTCAATGGCTATATTGTCCGGAGCCGGAGGAGTTTTCATAAACAGCTTCATTTTCCCGCTTGCATTCAGCGCGTTTTGCAGGAATGACTTGATTGAAGACCTCGTGCTGTTTACTCCGTAGTACCCAAGAAAGTTCCCTTCCCGGCTGAGCTGGATAATCCCGTTTGTTGAGCCCTCGCCGATGATATACAAGTTTCCGCGCTTATCAACGCCAATTTTCTGAGGTTTAAAAGGAGACTTGCTTCCAAACAGCGGCGAATCAGGCTTCTCGTACTCTTTTAATAGCTTTCCTTCACTTGAAAACCTGAACACTTTCTCCTGTTCATAGTCTGCAGCGTAAACTTCTCCGTTTTCATCCACAAACACGCCAGTAGGATTTTTCAAAATCCCCTCGCCCATCTCTTTGACAATCTCGCCATTCAGATTCGACACAATGATTTTCTGAGACTTTGAATCTGCGAGATAGATTTGATCCTTTTGATCAATGAAAAGATCTTCCGGTGTCATTTCCTGATTGCCAAGCGTTAACTGTCCAAGAGGCTTATAGGCTGTCTGTGTTTTGGTAAGATCTCCATTTGCAGATAATGTCTCTGTCGTATAAGGGACAGAAGCCTCCGCTGCTGTATGCCAAGGCAGCAGACAGACAAGCAGAGCGCAGATGATTCCTTTCGTAAACCGCTTCATTTCCCTCCCCCCTATCTGTTACTTGATTCCTGAATGAGCCATCGTGTTCATAACCTGGCTTTGAAGGATGATAAAGATGATTAAATTCGGTACAAACATGATTAATGATGCAGCAGCTGCAAGCCCTTGACCTGCCACTGTATTTCCCGTCACCTGTGAAGCGAGCGTTGACATAAAGAAAGAGAATGTCTTCAATCCTTCGTCATTCACATAGAGTGTGGATGTCTCAATATTGTTCCAAACAAGCTGAAACGACAGAATCGCAATGGTGGCAATCGCAGGCTTCACTAATGGAATGATGATTTTTAAAAAAATCTGGGCATCCGTTGCTCCGTCAAGCTTTGCCGCTTCTATCAGCTCATTTGGAATTTGATCGATAAACTGCTTCACCAAAAACAGACCGATCGGCATGGCAAGCAGCGGAAAGATATGTACGACAAAGACATTGATCAAACCAAGCTCCTCAATCAGGAGATATCTTGGAATGGCGACAGCAGCCGGAACGAACATTAAAGCGACTGTATTGATTTCAAAAATGGTTTTTTTCAGCCTGAACTCTTTTTTTGAGAGGGCATAGCCCGCCATTGTACTAATGACGACAGTTAAAAAAACAACGATAATCGTAATGACAATGCTATTAAATAAATACCGCGACATCGGAACCCCGCTCGCTGTCGATTGTGCAAAAAGATCAGCGAAGTTCTGCAGCGTCGGTTTTTGCACGAAGAACCGCGGCGGATAAGCAAACAGCTCGTCTATCGGTTTGAACGCGTGGAAAAAGATATAAACGATAGGCAGTGCCATGAACGCCGCAAGCGGAATCAGAAAAAGGAAAAACTTCCACTGGCTGATATGAAATTTCGACGGATTAATTTTAGTTCCCTGAAAAGCTGACATACGGTTCCACTCCCTTTCGTTTAATCTTTCTCTCCGAATAATCTCCAGGCCACTTTAGAAAATGCATAGACGACAAGGAGCAAAACGACAGAAACAGCAGCTGCATAGCCCATTTCGTAGCGGATAAACCCGTAATCCTCCAAATGGTTGACCATGAGCTGTCCGGCATATTGAGGCGTCGGATTTGCACCTGATAACGCCACTCCGATCGCTCCTGCCTGAAAGGTTCCGACAACCGCCATGACTGCTCCGAAAAGCATTTGCGGTTTCATTGAAGGAATCGTGATAAAAATAATTTCCTGGAATCGATTTTTAATGCCGTCGATGTATCCCGCTTCATAAATCTCGCTGTTGATATTCAGCACACCAGACAGCATCGCAAGGAATCCGACCCCCATGCTGCCCCATAGTGTGACAAAAATCATGATTTTCATTAAATATTCCGGTGACTGCAGCCACTGAATCGGCTCTAAAAGCATGCCCATTGTAATCAGCAGACTGTTTAAATACCCTGTTTCATCTCCGCTGAAGATAATCGTCCACACTACAGACATCGCGATTCCTGCCGTCATGGACGGCGAGTAAATAATGAGTGCGAGGACGGTTCTCGGTTTTTTAGGAATTTGAGCAAGCGCCCATGCCAGGATAAAGGAAAGAATGTATCCACCCGGCCCGACAATTAACGCAAAGGTCAATGTGTTCGGAAGGACCTTCTGCATGAAAACCTCATCTTGTGTCATCAAAGCCACATAGTTGCTTAATCCAATAAAGGATGGTGATTCAATCGCATTAAAATAAGTGAAGGATAATACTATTGCAGCAGCTACAGGAATGATGATGAAAACAGAGAAAAAGATCAAATATGGTGCCAGGAAAACCCACTGGCTTCTGTCCCGCTGTTTACTCTTCATTTTCATCGACCGCCCAACTTTCTACAGTTTCTATTGAAGGAACCCGATACGGCTTCACCATCTTGCCATCTTTCATATATCCGAACTCTTCCATCTTGCGGCTGATCTCTCTGTCGATTGCAATAACAGAATCATCAACTGCCGATCTTGTATTTTCTCCGTCAAAGACGATGCGGTTCCAGATATTGCTCAGTTCACGCTCAACCATATAAGCGCCCGGAGTCTTTGGAACTTCCATTAAATATTCCCACTGTTTCAAAATGGTTGCTTTATGCTCTTCCGGCCAAGGAAGCTTTTTAAAGGCTTCCAAATTAGCTGTATTCCACATATACTCAGGTCCGTAAAGAGTTTGAAGGCTTGTCGCAAATTCCGTTTGTGTTTCTTCCTTCATCCACCACTTCAAAAGCTCCCATGATGCCTCTTTATCTTTCGATCCCTTGAATATCATCGCAGATTGTCCTGAACCAGTTGCCCAGCGTTCAACGGTTCCATCCTTTTGCTTAACGCCCGGATGCGGTGCAATGTCCCACCATCCTGCGATTTCCGGCGCAGCAGCTGTTAATTGGATATATGTTGTAAACGTAGAGATTCCAATCGGCAGGGTTGAATAACGGAAATGGTTATAAAAATTCGGAACTTGAAGCGGCATGCTGTATATCGTATTTAAATCCGTCATAAACTGAATGCCTTCTAACGATTCCTCACTGTTTATCGCTGTCGTCATCCCGTCTTTTCCATACAGATCTCCCTGAAATTGATAGATGTATGGGGCTGTCGTCTGAAAAGCCTTGAACCCGCCCGATCCTGAAATCGGCGTATAATAATTCATACCGTACCGCTGTAATTCCGGCAGGATGCTTACGACATCATCCCATGTATCCGGTACAGGCAAATTTAAAGCTTCGAGGATGTCCTTGCGATAAAACTGCACAAAGAAATCCTGTGTCTCGGGCAGTGCATAGACGGAATCATCAATCATTAACGGCAGAAACGCTCCGGGTGAAAACTGCTTGCTGAATGAATCAAAATCGTCAAATTGCCGTAAATCAACGGCTGCATCACGCATGGATAATTCATACGGCAGCCAGTTGCTAATACCAAACGCCACATCAGGCTGCTTGTCAGCTGCGCTTGCTAAAATCAGCTTTTGTTCATCAGGCATAATTGAAAATTTCACTCTGATACCCGTTTCCGGTGTAAATGTGCGGTCAGCCGTGTTCTGAATCAGCTCCACATATTGTCTTGGGCGGTTTACCCAGACTTCAATTGTTTTTTCATCTGCTTCTGATGCAGAATAGTTGCCCTTTGAGAAGGAGAGGAAAAATCGCTTCACTCCGTCTGCAGCTTGTGTAAGGAACCCTGCTTCTGCCGGAGGAACTTCCTTGCCGCCATGCACATAAAAACGGTCAATGGCAAGCGGCTGTTTTTGAATATCAAGCAGGAAATTCCCAAGCAGCTGTGCAACAGACGCTGATCCTTCTGATAACTCCGTCATACGGTTTGGAATTTTGTCAGGTTCGCTCCCAAGCGTTCTAAGTTTTTTAACTGCAAGTTTAATAGAAACAATTTCTTTTGACTCTTCCTCTGAATCACTCAGCCCCTCCAGGTAAACGCTTTCTCTTTCAAGCTCATCTGCCCATGTCAGCACCTGTTTATCGATATCAGGGATAAACTCGCTTATCTTCCAGCTGCGGGAGCGGTCAGTTTGATTTCCTGTCAGCTTCCGGATCGATAAGGAAAGCTCTTCCATTTCTTTCATCACTTCATTGGTTTTTGCGATGACTCTTTCCGCCGGCGAAGCATCCGCCACTAACTCAATTTCATGGCTTCCCTTCTTCAGATAAAACAAGTATGGCTCTCCTTTTTTGCTGCCAAGTGTTTCATTGGCCCATTTTTTGCTGAATGGAAAAGGATAATGAGCAACCTCTGCAAAAGGAATGTCTCCGTCAATTTTCACTTTTCGAAAAACCGTTCCGCCCGTTTCTTTATTTTGCAGAACTTTAAAGGTTATCTGATAGTAGCCGTCCTCTTCGACATCTATCTTCCAGGAGACACCTTGGCCGCTAGTACTCCATGACTCTCCGCCAAGTGTATTTAAAAGCAGATGCTTTGGATCACTCGGTACAGCCGATGAATCCTGTTTTGCTTCTGGACGTATGTAAGAGCTGTTCTTTTTTAAGATTTTTTCAGCTTCATATGCCTTTAAAGACGAAACGGCTTTTTTTGCTTCCGCTCCATATTCTTTGTATGTTTTAAGCGGTACAGGCGCCGATGCGTAAACCTTTCCGACAAGCATTTCGCCTCTTAAATTGGTTACTGTAATTTTGTTTTTTCCTTTTTTCAAATGGTACTTCAGCGCTTCCGGCTGCAGACCGCTTGCGTCCTCAGCTTTTGTTTTTTTCCAGGAAGGGCTTGCCGCTTGCTTAGGAAGCATGTCATTGCCGAAACGGTCTGAGTCAAATGTATTTTTCTCATTTTTCCAATCTGCAGGAAAGACAATTCTCCTGCTTTCATAGTAAGGAAAGCTTCCGTTCACTTGTATTGCGCCCTCTATTGGCACAACCTCGTTGCCGAGCGGATAATAATCAAATCCAAGCTCATATAAACCTTCTTCTTTTACATCAATCAGAAAAGAAAAAGATTGCTGATTATGCCAATAGAAGACACGATCGCCATACCCTTTGCTTTTTGCATCAGGCAAAAGATTTTTTGAATCTGCTTCAGTAAAGTCAGAAGGCAGCACAGCCATCTCAGACTCTGAGGCGGCTGTGATTCCCTTCTCGTACCATGCGGAGAGGATGGAATGATATCTTTCTTCTACGACTTGGCCAGTGCTTTTCTTTTCTTCAGCAAAAATGTGTTGGTGTTGGAACAGTACGAACAGCAATAGGACCGACCAAACGAGTATCTTAGATTTCATGCCAATCATCCTCCTAAATGCGAAATGAAAATTATTTATTTAGTGCATCTATTGCTTCTTTGCTCTTTTGATCTGCAAGCTCATCTAGCTGTTTTGCATAATCTTCTACTTTCAGCTCACCTTTCCAGAAGCTGTCAATCATCTGTCCGATTGTTGCATTTTCATTTTCTCCTGCTTTAACGCCCGTTGGAGCTTCCCATCTTGATTCAACGAATCCAGGGACCGTTTTAACCGGTTCAACGATGGCGTTATCAAGGTTTTCATAAGCTGTACGGATACCTGGAACTTCGTTCAGTTCAAAATAAGCTTCTAAAACTTCTTCATCACTTGTTACAGGCAATGTATTCATTGCTTTGTCTTCTTTTTCAACCAGCTCAAGACGTTTCATAAAGCCCTCTTTGCCAAAAGACATCCATTTTGAAAATTCGTACGCCTCTTTAGCATGATCCGTTGATTTGGAGATTCCCAGAAAGTCATTTGTTACAATCGTTCTTCCTCCCGGAATGCCGATGAAATCCCATTCAAAGCCTGCGTTTTGAGTTAAGCTGTCTGTTCCCCATGTTCCATCCCACTTAACTGCAACCTGTCCTTGCATCCAGACCTCTTCCGGATTTTCCCCTTTGAATTTCGCTTTTTGGTCATCCGTCAATGTTTCATAAGCATAGCCGTTTGCATTCATCTCTTTTGCGGTATTTACACCGTTAATAAACTCTTTGCTGTCCAGCTGATATTCGCCATCTTTATATGTGTACCAGCCAAGATCCTCATTTACAGCTGATGGATACCAATCTGGAATAGAGAATGGGTGGTTGATGCCGGCAACGCCATTATTGATGTTTGTCACATCTTTTATTGCACTCATAAATTCGTCAAATGAAGCGCCGTATTCCGGGTAATCAAGGTTTGCTTCATTGAACAGGTCTTTATTGACAAAATATCCAAGAAAGTGCTGTGCATATGGAAGTGCATATACCTTGTCACTGTATGCAGCAGACTGCTGAATCACTTCCGGAATCTTTTTGAAATCCTCATCCTTTGAAGTCATTTCTGTTAGATCCAATAACCAATCGTTTGATAAAGGAAGCGGGATTTGCGCAAGCATGAATACATCCGGCATTTTTCCTCCGCTTGCTGCTGCCGATAATGTACCGTTCCAGTCCGTTGCAGCAATCGACTCGTCAATTTTAATTTTGATATTCGGGTTTTTCTTTTCAAACTCTTTAATCATGACTCTTTCTAAGTTCTGCTCTTCTTCTGTTCCAAGTGTCCAGTTCGCGTAAGATAACGTGATCTGCTCTTTATCTGATTCCTTTTTATCTGTTGAAGCCTTGTCTGAATTACATGCGGCAAGCGTGAAAACTAATGTCATAATGGCTAATAAGGAAACAAGCTTTTTCATGTGAAACTTCACTCCCTTTTCATTTTTAAAAATTTTTGCGGTCAATTAGCGGCGGCCGCTTCTTATCCTGAATTTCTTTTCATCAATTCAACTTTCAGTCCTTCAGGGGTATAGTCAAAATCTTTATTCAGCATTTTAAACAATGTCTGAGCAGCGATGGTTCCCCATTCTTTTCTCGGTACTTTTACAGTTGTAAGAGACGGGGTAAAGTGGCGCGATACGAAAATATCATCGAATCCTGTTATTGCAAGCTCTTCAGGAACCTTTATCCCATTTTCTCTGGCTGCCCGGATTGCTCCCATCGCCATTTCATCATTGGCACAAACAAATGCGGATGGAAGGGAAGATTTCTTCTCCATAAAAGCTTTCATTTTTAAGTATCCGCTCTCTTCCGTGAAATCTGCCCTGATTAAATCCTGCTCCTCAAGCATCATGCCATGGCTGCTCAGCGCTTTCATAAAGCCAGTTAAACGTGTTTCCCCGTCATAGGATTCTTCTGAACCGCCGACAAAGCCTATTCGGGCATGTCCCTTTTGAACCAAGTAGTCAACAATCATTTTTGCTCCCTCATGGTTAGGAAGCAGGATGTTCTTTATATAAGGATTTTGAATTTCCCGATCCATCACGACAATCGGCATTTTTTCGTTCGCCAAGGTTTGCAGCAGCTGATCTTCCATATGAAAGTTTAAGATAATAGCTCCATCCACATAGCGTTCTACAAGCAAACGATGTGTTTCAACTGAGGCACATACAACCAGTTCGTAGCCGTGCTCCATCACAACGTCCTGAATTCCTTCAACCATGTCATTAAAAAATGGTCCCGTGAAGCCGCTTAAGAATAAACCGATGATGTTTGTTTTCTTCGTCTTGAGATTTTTCGCCATACCATTCGGACGATAGCCAATCTCTTCTGCTGCCGTCAGAACTTTTTGTCTAGTTTCATTCGTAATCAGCGGACTGCCATTCATAGAATAAGAGGCTGTAGATAAACTGACATTTGCCCGCTTTGCGACATCTTTTAGAGTTACCAAGAGCTCCCCCCTTAGGAAATTAACCACTTTCATTGAAACGTTTCAATAGCAGTTAAAAGAATATTGAAACGTTTCAATTTGAATTCAAAAAAAATTCAGAAATCTCAATCGAAACGTTTCAATGGATTTATTATATTCCCGTTTGAAAACGATTACAATAGGGAAAATAAAATATTTGCAAGATTTCGAAAGCGCAAACGATTGCATTTTACCGCTTTGGGTTGGAAGAAATATAGCGTACGGTTGATTCCATTTTCCGGGGTAAAAATCAAATTGGTAGAACCAATGCATAGGTTTGATTCCACTTTTCGGCGTAAAATCCAAATTGGTGGAATCATAGCATGCCTTTGATTCCTCTTTTCTCGGTAAGAACCAAAATTGTGGAATCATTGCACACCTTTGTTTCCTCTTTTCGGCGTGAAATCCAAATTGGTGGAATCATGGCATGCCTTTGATTCCTCTTTCCACCGTAAAATCGAAAATTGTGGAATCATAGCATACGTTTGATTCCACTTTCCGCCGCAAAAACCAAAATTGTGGAATCAACGCACACCTTTGTTTCCTCTTTTCGGCGTGAAATCCAAATTGGTGGAATCATAGCATGCCTTTGATTCCTCTTTCCACCGTAATAACGAAAATTGTGGAATCATAGCTTACCTTTGTCTCCACTTTCCAACGCAAACAACCAAAATTGTGGAATCATCGTACACCTTCGATTCCACTCTCCACCGCTAACAAGAAAATACAGGATTCATTGCTTCCCTTAACCAGGTTTGATCCATTGAAATTCAATCCCCGCATAAAAAAATTCCGCAGCCTAATTAGACCGCGGAATCTTCTTATTGAACAACCTTCGTACGGATGGACTCTATGTACGCATAAGCGTGTTCAATTTCTTCTTTAGTGTACTTCTGCTTGCTCTTCAGGGTAAATACTTTCTCCATCACTTCTTCTTTTTCAAGAGTGTCGAAGAATAGAACCGTAGATACCAGCTCAAGGAATCTTGCTGATTGGCTGTTCAAGTCTTCCATACACTCTTTAAGCGGAGGCATCTCAAGATCGTAATGAGTTAAAAACTCCTCGCCCGTTTCTGTCAGGGAGTATCGGTATTGAAAGTAGCCGCCTTTTTTTTCATGCATTTCATTTAAAAAGCCTAAATTGCAAAGCTCTTCAATTCTGAGAGTAAGCTCTTCTGAATAAGGGCCGTAAAAGTGAAAGTCGTACTTCTCATAAAAAGGAAGATTGATCTTTTTGGCGATATAGATCATCTTCTGCAGCTTTTTCCGTCCGGTAATTTCTCCTGATGAAGAGAACACCTTCATCAGCTTTGCGTGTTCGTTAAGCAAACCCCAACACTCCTAACCTTGTATTTTCACACGATCTCTCTCTTTTTATAGGTTTAACAATTCCAAAATCCGTTTCTTGGCCGTTCGTTTTGCTGTCATATCCTGAATGAGATCTAATGGAAAATACAGCTTATGGTCTGTTCTGCGTTTTCCGGAAATCGCATCTACTATTTCAGACTGGCGGGAAAGCTCGCGCAGGTCCCCATTCGGCAGCTGCAAGTGAATTGGCAGCCGCTCCTCTTCCTCACCTGGACGATAGAAGTCATACGGGAGGTCTGAAGATGAATCAACAACTAAGTAATAGTCCGGATCAATACCTGCTTTTTTAAAAAGGGAGGTAAGCTCCATCAGCTTTTTCATTTCCATCGTGGCTGCCGGATTAAACTCGGCATATTGAAATAGATTCCGATTCATAAATCTTGAACAAAGATCTCTCAATATAGGATCTGCCTCTTCCTGCCACTGCTGAAAATAGTACAGCACAACAGACTCATCCAATTTCAGATAATCATGAGTTGTCACTTCATCTTCAAAAATCGAGTAAAAGTGAATGGGATCCTGTTTGAAGGTGTAGTAATCTTTATGCAGCTGTTTCGCCCGGTGAAGGATTTTCGTTAAGATGACCTCTGCACTGCGGGTCACAGGGTGGAAATACACCTGCCAGTACATCTGGTAGCGGCTCATAATGTAATCTTCAACGGCATGCATGCCGCTTTGCTTAATCACGACCTGATCCTCGCGGGGCCTCATCACCCTCAGAATCCGTTCCATATCAAAATGGCCATAACTGACACCTGTAAAATACGCATCCCTCTGCAGGTAGTCCATGCGGTCGGCATCAATCTGGCTTGAAATCAGACTTACGACTTGTTTGTTTTCATAGGTTTTCTCAATAACCTCAGATACCTTCTTTGGAAAGTCGTCGCCCATGCGCCGGAGCACTTCGTTTACTTCGGTGTCTCCCACAAGAATGTCACGCGTGAACTTTTCATGATCCAAATGAAACACTTTTTCAAAAGAATGCGAGAACGGACCGTGTCCGAGATCATGCAGAAGTGCCGCACAAAGCGAAAGCAGACGGTCATCCTCATTCCATTCAGGACGTCCTTTAAACACATCATCTACAATTCTCCGTACAATTTCATAGACTCCTAACGAATGATTAAAACGGCTGTGCTCTGCTCCGTGGAATACTAAATAGGTCGTCCCTAATTGACGGATTCTGCGGAGTCTTTGAAATTCTTTCGTTCCGATTAAATCCCAGATCAGCTTGTCCCGCACATGAATGTATCTGTGAACAGGATCTTTAAACACTTTTTCCTCAGATAACTTCCCGCTCCGATAGGCCATCGCTTTCCCTCTTCCATCTTGACTTGTTTCCATTATATCGATTCTATTTCTATGCAAACAACCACTTTTTTACTGAATCTGGATAAAAAAATCACCACTGCATAAATGTGCCAATGGTGATATTATTTACTGATTTTTGTTTCAATCTTTACGAGCAATTCGTCCTCATTAGGTGCTGAGAGCGGACGATTATTTACGAATGCAAACGATTTTTTTCTTCCCGGACCGCAGTATGATTGACACCCGATGTCAATTTTCGCTTCGGGATCAACCTTTTTCAGGCGGGGGAGCAACGTCTTAATATTGGTTGCCTGGCAATCGTCGCATATTCTGAATTCATTTGCCACCTTATTTACAACCCTTTCCTTCTGTTAAATCACGTTCAAACACTATTTGGTATTTTACCGTTAATCGATCTTCATTGCAAGCCGGGGGAAATAACTTCTATTACAGCCAAAAAGGAAAAATGGAAGGAAAATCTAGTATCCTTCTAATATTTTTGTATAAAGCCCAATGTTTCTGGTCAAAATGATAACAGGAAAATACACAACTATCTATCTAAGAAAAGCGGATCGCCATGCTTAACATGATTCTGCTCGAGGAGCCGGCGATTCCAATAGCCATCTAAGCTCGGGAACTTTATAACTAATTAGGGAGTTGAGACCATGAAGCAAAGACAAGATGCCTGGTCAGAAGAAGATGATTTATTATTGGCTGAAACCGTGCTCCGTCACGTGCGGGAAGGAAGCACACAGCTGAATGCATTTGAAGAAGTTGGAGACAAACTCAATCGTACATCAGCAGCCTGCGGTTTCCGCTGGAACGCAGTTGTAAGACATAACTATGAAAAAGCCCTTCAGCTGGCAAAAAAACAGCGCAAGCAAAAAATGAGAGCAACCGGCAAGGGACAGCCTGCCAAAAAGCAATTGCTGTATTCTCCGCCGGAATCAGAAGCAGCACCTGCAATGACAGAAGTTGAAGCTTTTGAGACTGATAATGAAGAATTGCCTGCAGTCACTCATCCTGTTTACAAAGAGGATGTCTATCAGGAAGAGACTTATGAAATCCCATACACTGCGCGCAGAACACCTGCCGCATCTGCTGAAATCACAATGAACCAGGTTATCGCATTTTTAGAATCTTATTCTTCGAACAATGAACATGTCACTGCCTTAAAACTTGAGAATGAGAGATTGAAACGCGAAAACTATGAGCTTTCAAGACGCAATCAGGATCTGGCCGTAAAGGTTTCTCAGCTTGAACAGGATACTGTGATGGTTCAAGAAGATTATGAAACATTAATGAAGATTATGAACCGTGCGAGAAAACTAGTTTTATTTGAGGAAGAAGAACGTCCGGCTACGAAGTTTAAAATGGACCGGAATGGAAATTTGGAAAAGTTAGCTGAATGAGAAAAGCGCAGGCATGGCAGATCCGTTCTGGCAGAGGAGCCTGAGCGCTGGAGTAAGACACCGATGCGCAGAAATAGTTAAAAAAGGATGCCTATACTGGCATCTTTTTTAGTTGAGTACACATCTCGTGGACATTATGTATTGAAAGATGTTTTTAGAGCAGAAACGCTGGGTGGTGAAAGAGTGTAAGTGCTCTTAAACGATGTTTACTGCACAAACCCCGTACGGTGAGGAAGCGCAAGTGCTCTTAAAAGGGCTTTACAGCACATACTCTAAATGGCGTGAATACGTAAGTGCTCCAAAAGTGCGCTTACAGCCCAAACGATGGACAGAGAGGGACGATTAGTGCTTTAAAAAGACGTATACATCACAAACTAAGGGAAGATTTTAGATCATCACATTACTCCCGTCTAGAGACACCAACTTCCACAAACAATAAAAAAGCAGGCAAGGAGAATCCTCCTGCCTGCTTTTTTAGGGATACCGCCCCGCTTATTGAACCGTCCCAAACACTTTTTCATTCCGGTCATACATACGAAGCAGATTTTTTTCAAACAGCACCTGTTCATCGACTGACAGTGAAGCTGCATACATTCTGCCGCTCAGCTCCTTCAAGGTTTGCAAAAACGAAAGCATCAAGGTTTGAACGCTGATCTCATCGCAGAGAAGCTCGCTCAAGGATGCCATAGTTTCTGGAACAATTTCAGGATATGCAAGCTTTGTTGGTTCGTCTTTTTTCGCAAGCTGATAAAACCTGCGTATAAGTCCCGCCCGCTCTGCTCCGCTGCCGTCAGCACAGAGATAAATTTGAACAGCGATTCCGCCGCGCAGTCTCCGCTGTGAAATCCCGGCGAATTTTTTCCCGCCTATGCTTAAGTCATAGCTGCCGGGACAATATGACCCTGTAATTTCCCGCGCTTCTATCTCAGCACCATAGCCCGCAAGCATCCGCTTAATCAGATCCCACATTGTATCATAGCCGCGATTGATATCGATTCCTTTTTCCGTTTCAGGAAAAATCAGTGATATATTAAGGACCCCTTCATCTAAAACAACAGCAAGGCCGCCTGAATTCCTGACGATAACCCGGTACCCCTGTTCTTTTAAATAAGAGATTCCGTCTTCTAAATATGGAAGCTTCGTATCTTGAATGCCAAGCACAATCGTTTTGTGATGAACCCACGTCCGGGCCGTTGCCGGAGAAGTTCCGTTCCCGACCGCAGCACATAACGTATCATCCATCGCAAAGGACTGCCTCGCATCAAAATGAGGTCCGAGACTGGACTGGTCGACAATCTTCCATTCATCTTGTTTTAATAAAGTTTCAAATGACATGTTGATGGACTCCCTCGAGTTTATAAGCATGTTTATTATAGCATGAACGAATGGATTTACAGAGGCATAAAAAGAGACAGCCAAAATCAGGCTGTCTCTCCATTCTTACTATTAAACCGCTTGTCCGGCAGTAATCAATGCTAACTTATAAACATCTTCAGCATTACATCCGCGTGAAAGATCGTTCACAGGTGCATTCAATCCTTGAAGAATTGGTCCGACTGCTTCAAAGTTTCCTAACCGCTGTGCAATTTTGTATCCGATGTTTCCTGCTTCAAGACTTGGGAAAACAAATACGTTCGCATCGCCTTTGATGACTGAATCCGGCGCTTTTGATTTTGCAACAGACGGTACAAATGCAGCGTCAAATTGGAACTCGCCATCTAAAACAAGGGTTGGAACCATTTCTTTTGCGATTTTTACCGCTTCAGCCACACGCTCTGTTTCAGGTGATTTGGCAGAGCCTTTTGTTGAGAAGCTAAGCATTGCCACTCTTGGCTCGATATCAAACATATCAGCTGTTTTTGCACTTTCAACAGCAATTTCAGCAAGATCCTGGCTGTCTGGTGAAATATTGATTGCACAGTCTGCAAATACATATTTCTCATCGCCGCGAACCATAATGAAGACGCCGGATGTTTTCTTGATGCCCTCTTTTGTTTTGATGATTTGAAGTGCAGGGCGCACGGTGTCAGCTGTTGAATGAGCTGCCCCGCTTACTAATCCGTGAGCTTGTCCTGTGTACACAAGCATCGTTCCGAAGTAGTTTTCATCAAGCAGAATTTTTTGTGCCTGTTCTTCTGTCGCTTTGCCTTTGCGGCGTTCTACGAAAGACTGAACAAGTTCATTCATGCCTTCAAATGTTTTTGGATCATAAACTTCGACGCCATCTAATGTAAGATTCAGCTCCATAGCTTTTTTCGTAATCTCATCATTGCTGCCTACAAGAATAGGCTTAAGGATTCCTTCTCCTGCCAAACGGTTTGCAGCAGTCAGAATACGTTCATCTGTTCCTTCAGGAAAAACGATTTTAAGCTCTTTTCCAGTTACTTTTTCTTTTAAAAGAGTAAATAAATCAGACATTAAAAAACCTCCTAATTAGTTAAAAACCATTGCTCTATATTTAAGGATACTCCACTTGCAGGCAAATTCAAACAGCGGCGGACTGATAGAGCGCTTACACCTTAAATTCTTTATTTTCCAAATTAACTAACATCTATACGTATGTACTTTTTTTATAATATGGACAATGAAGTCTGTTTCCATTATGGAATGGTCAAACTATGGTATAGTTAAAAGGTATTTACGAATGATGAAACGGAGTGAACTTAGATGAGTGAAGCTGCACAAACGTTAGATGGCTGGTATTGTTTACATGACTTCCGCGCAATGAATTGGGCGCTATGGAAAACGGTGAGCAGTGACGAGCGTCAAGCAGCAATTTATGAGTTTCAGGGTTTGCTTGAAAAATGGGGAATTGCTGAAGATCAAAAGCAAGGCAGTCAGGCACTATATTCGATCGTCGGACAAAAAGCTGACTTTATGCTGATGATTTTGCGCCCTACTATGGAAGAGTTAAATGTTATTGAAACAGAGTTTAATAAATCGAAGCTTGCTGATTATACTCTTCCTGCATATTCCTATGTATCTGTAGTAGAGCTCAGCAACTACTTGCCTGCAGGTGAAGATCCATATCAAAATCCTCAAGTGCTTGCCCGTCTTTATCCATCACTTCCAGAAGCAAAGCATGTCTGCTTCTATCCAATGGATAAACGCCGCAATGGCGAAGATAACTGGTATATGCTTCCGATGGATGAGCGCAAAAGCCTTATGCGCAGCCACGGCATGATCGGCCGCCAATACGCAGGAAAAGTAAAGCAGATCATTACAGGCTCTGTCGGTTTTGATGATTTTGAATGGGGTGTTACACTTTTCTCAGATGATGTGCTTCAGTTCAAAAAACTTATTTACGAAATGCGCTTTGACGAAGTCAGCGCACGCTACGGCGAGTTTGGCACATTCTTTGTTGGAAACATTCTTCCGGCTGATAAATTGTACGGATATTTTCATATTTAATTTGAAGCTCTTGCCTAAGCCGGCAAGGGCTTTTTTTATATAAAGAGACACTGAATATGCACCTCCGCATCTAGTGCAAGCGCCTGACTCTCCGTTTTGAATGAATCCCCCGGACAGATTCATTTCCGCTTTTCTTAGTGTCATATCACAGCCTTTCCCCACATACCTATAAATGAGTGAAGTTGAATTTTTTACATCTAATCACCTTATACAACCAGATGTTTTTTCATAAGGCAGGTGATGAAATGGGAGTGATTCCCTATACATCAAAGGAAGTACTGATCCGTGCAGAGTGGAGATGGCAAGCTAAGCATGCTCGCGGCTGGAAATGCGGGAGTAAGCCGGGTTCGTGCTGCATGTCCAAGTATCATTCAGAGCAGCCAACTTTCTTTGGTTTTTCAATCCTTCCTGAGAATGTCCAAGACAGCTGGTATGACCAGCAGAATACGGGAAGGTTTAAAGCGGATTGTTTCTTTTCGCATTGTCCTGACGTTTTATAATTTTTTTCTACTTAAGGAGGTAAAACATGAATTCAGCGTACAATCAGTTTGGAGCAGGCTTTAATCCATATGGAGCCGGTTATGATTATCGACAGCAGCAGCCGCAATTTGGATATCCTCAGCAACAGGGGATGCAAGGAATGCAGGGAATGCAGGGAATGCAGCAGCAGACTCCCACTCAGGCACAGGGCGGAATGCTGCCGCTAGAAGAATCGTACATTGAAAATATACTGCGTTTAAATCGAGGGAAAGTAGCAACCATCTATATGACGTTTGAGGCAAGCAAAGAGTGGAACTCTAAGATCTTTAAAGGCGTCATCGAAGCCGCAGGGCGAGATCATATTATTTTAAGCGATCAAAAAACATCGAAAAGATACCTGCTGTTAATGGTTTATTTAGACTATATTACATTTGATGAGGAAATTGCCTATTATTATCCTTATGATATGGCTTCTTCTCCTCCTAGATAACTCGGGCACCGGGCATACATTTAATGTATGCTCTTTTTTATGGATGCTCATCCTTTCCAGTAGTACCGTTCATCTTCACCGGGATCCTGATGTGGTTCGTCAACCTCACGCTCATTTCTGCTTTGAAACAGGGCAAGCGTCTGTTTTTCAACATCAGAAGCGGGTTCAGCTGCTGGCCTTGCTGCCTGAACCTCATTTGCTTTTACAGCATCTATAAGGTGTTCCATCAGAACATTGCGCTTCTCTTGCTGTTTCAATAAAGCTGTGAGACCGAGCAATAGGCTGCCGGCTGCAAGTAATATTACATAGACCGTAAAGGACGGAATGTACTGCCATATGATGAGTGACGCAGTACCAGGGGTTCCATATTCACCAAACTCTTCTTCCATTGACTTAAAAATAAGAGATACATGATTTAAGGCACCTATGATACCAGATAAAATCATCAAACTTCCCAGGATTAAAAGAATTTTCTTCACACTTTTGCGCCACCCTTCTTTTTCCCTATTTTACCATGTATTGTGCGGTTAGAATAAGAGTTTACAAGGTTGACTATTCTTTCTGTCGTCAGATTCTGATATGGACTGCTCTATTTATCGAATTTTATATTTTGATATCGAAACAGATCTATTTAGTGATTTTAGTCAAATAAAAAAGAGCCCACTTAAGGACTCCCCCATTCATTCTATAAAAATTTCACAACTGCGATGATCATCATTACCCAGGCAATTAAAAAGGAAAGGCCGCCGAGCGGTGTGATTGCGCCGAGCACACTGATTTGAGTAACGGTTAAAATGTACAGGCTTCCGGAAAATAAGAGAATTCCGATAAACATAAGCCAGCCCGCCCAAGTCAGCATACCTGCCTGCGGAAGTTTGTCGATTAAAAAGGCGATCACAAATAAACCGCCGGCATGAAACATTTGATAGGTGACGCCAGTCTGCCAGATTTTCAAGTATTTTTCAGGTACTTTCCCTTCAAGCCCGTGAGCTCCGAATGCGCCTAATGCAACAGCAAGAAAAGCGTTTGCTGCTGCTAGTATTAAAAATAGTTTCACGATTATCTTCTCCTCGATTTTAAAATCAGCCGCTAGTTTTCATCTTACCCTATCCATTCTTTAAATCAAGACAGACAGCGGATTCGTCAACAGATGTTCAAATCTTTGGATTCTTGTTTTTATTTTTGTCATCACTCTGGCCGCCCTCATCCTCCTCCATATACTTTTCCTCGTGAAAGGCGACGGGTGCCTGGCCGGTTATTTCATCAAAAGGAGTATAATACGTTGTTACTGTCTGCTTTTTGACAAAAATTTTATATAACCCTATGAAAACCAGGATGATAATTATGAGTGGAAATGAAATGACGGCTAGATTTACAAAATCATTCGGACTCATAAAACCGCCTCCTGTTTAAAAATCAAAAATAGAATCCCCGTTCACGCCGTCCTCTTCTTTTTTCTTGCCCAAATTGGATGTCCCCATCATTTTTTGCAGCTGAAGAGCATCCACTTGATGATGAGATGGCTGCTGCTTCGTTTCATAGCGCTCTTCCGTCTGCTCTTCAAGCACCAGATCACAGAGGGTTTTCACCGCAAGCAGCCTCTCTCTTACTTCTGCATCATTTGATCCGTGCATCGCGCGGTGAATTTCTTTTTCCATTTTCGCAAGCAGTTTTGAAATATGTATATCCATCCTTATCATTCCTCCATTACTTTGGTATTTCTGCAATCCTGGGACATTATCTTTTTGGTGTGTATTTCAAACAGGATTCACCTGATGATTTTAGTACGGTTACGGAAGGTCTTGCAGCAGATTTAAACCTGTAAGCTCTGCAGCCGTTTGGAAAATCCCTGTCCCAAGTGACATAATAATACGTGCATTTTAAACAGTTAATCGGCTGATTCTTCATTTTATATCCTGCCTTTTTTATCGTCTTTACAGCCTATTATATCAAAGTTACAGATCATCGCCTGTAAAAAAAGAGGTTTAACCATGTACGATTCGTGCTATTTAATTACTATGAAACCTAAAAGGAGAGTGAATAGTAATGAAACCAGCTGTAAAAGAATATACAAATGACGAATTATTGAAAAATGACGTGATGGACCTGAAAAATAAAGGTGTCGACAAGCACGACATTTATATTCTCTCACATGATGACGAGCGCACAAACCGTGTAGCAAACAGCGCTGAAGCAAATACGATCGGCATCTCTGAATTAGGTCTCGGAAGTGCGGTCGGCAACATTTTCAGCAAAAAGGGCGATGAGCTCCGCACGAAATTAGAGGAAGTCGGATTCAGCTCTGCAGAAGCAGAACGCTATGAAGAAAAGCTCGATGAAGGTAAAATCTTATTGCTTGTTACAGATCATGAGCGTGTAACGGGCTGGGTGTAACCGAAAAGCGGAATCGCCCGTTTAGCTCAGGCATGACAGATAAGTCTCAGCCAGAAAAAAACGGGTTTGCCTTTTTGAGCGATGGGCAAAATCTTATACTTTCTTATCCCGTCAGTAAAGAGGAGGTGCAGTCCGCACCTCCTCTTTACTATTTTATTTCCCAGTCAATTTCCTTCCGGCCCATTTCCTTGAGTGCTTCGTTCGCTTTTGAAAACGGTTTGCTTCCAAAGAATCCTTTTCTGGCGGAAAAAGGACTTGGATGCGGCGATTGAATCACAATATGCTTTCCGGTATCAATCAGTGATTTCTTTTCTGCTGCATGCTTTCCCCATAATATAAACACAACTGGCAGGTCTCGCTCATTCAGAAGCTCAATAATGCGATTTGTGAACGTTTCCCAGCCTTGTCCTTTATGTGAGGCAGCCATGCCTTTTCTCACTGTCAAAACCGTATTCAACAGCAGCACACCCTGCTCCGCCCATTTTTCCAGTGATCCATGATTAGGGGGATTGTATCCAAGGTCATCCTTCAGTTCAAGAAAAATATTGCGGAGAGAAGGCGGAAGCTTAACTCCCTCCTGAACAGAGAAGCTGAGTCCGTGTGCCTGATTTGGTCCATGATAAGGGTCCTGTCCAAGAATCACGACTTTTACATCCTCATATGAAGTGAATTGCAGTGCATTAAACAAATCTTCCTTATCTGGATAGATCGTTTCTGTTTCATATTCTGTCTTCAAAAATTCTCTCAGCCTCTGATAATAGGGTTTTTCAAATTCCGGCTTGAGCCATGTCCACCAACCGTCATGAAGCAGCTGTTTCATCTGTTTCCACCCTTTCTGAGGTTAAATACAGGTTTCTTCTACTAATGTAATTAATTTTTTCAGCAAGGTAACGGAATCTTCAAGTGCTAATGAATAAAACCTCTTCGTTCCCTGCTGTTCAATGCTTACCAATCCCTGATCCTTCAAAATTTTAAGATGGTGGGAGATGGCTGGTCTTGAAAGCCTGGACTGATCGGCTATTTCATTCACAGTCAGACGTTCTGTTTCAGCTAATAAAAGAATAATATCCTGTCTCCCCGGATCCCCGAGAGCATGGAATAATGGGATGCATGAACGAAATGTATCAATGGCTTGTTCTCCCATTTTGCTTCACACCTTTCTTACGCGCGCTCTTGCGTCTTCCTCACAATGCCTGTTACTGTTTTTCGCGGCATGAACCGTACAGCTGCTGCAAGAATCTTATTTTTAAAGCCTGGAATAATCAGCGTCTGTCTTTTTTTCATCCCTTCAAATGCCGCATCGGCAACCGTTTTCACATCCATTACTCCGCTTTTAAAGAGCTTGGATTGTCCAAGGTCTGCCCGTTCGCTGAAGCTTGTTTCAGTAGGGCCGGGACATAAGACAGAGACTGTTACACCAGTGCCTTTTAGTTCATTTTCAATTGCTTCACTAAATGATAACACATAAGCTTTTGTCGCGTAATAAACAGCCATCAAAGGTCCCGGCTGAAAAGCGGCAGTGGAGGCAACATTTAATACCTGACCGGATTTTTTTGATATCATATGAGGCAAAAATAACTTGGTTAGCAGTGTAAGAGATTTTACGTTCAAATCAATCATGTTCAGCTCATCTAATACAGACGTGTTTTTAAAATCCCCATACAGTCCAAAGCCGGCATTGTTCACCAAAACATCAACATGAATCCCCTCATCCTGCAATTCCTGAAACAACTCATGAATCTGGTTCATATCACTTAAGTCCTTGGCTTTGACGATTGCTGTCGTATGATTAAGTTCGCCTGCAAGTTGCATCAGTTTCGTTTCATTTCTTGCCGTCAAGATTAAACGGTACCCATCATGCGCATACTTATATGCGAGTTCTTTTCCAATTCCATCTGATGCTCCTGTAATTAAAACGGTTTTCATATATATTTAACCCCTTTTTAGTTCATTTGTTTAAATGTTTAAACATACGATATCACGGAGGCTGATTCTTTGCAAACTAAAAAACCTCCCGCCGCAGCAGGAGTCAGGTAATTATTCTGGATATCATCGGCTTCCCGTCCCAAACAAGCAAGCTCAGCGCTTCTCTTGCTTTTAACTCGGGTTCTTCTAACAAAACAAAGAAGTTTTTTTGAGGAAGCTCTCCCAATTGATGTTTCTCACTCAGCTTTTCAAGGTAAGATTGTCTTCTCTCATTAAGAGCTGCGGATTGATGATTGCCTGTATCAGAAAAAGCATAAATAACGCTTGCCACAGGAACCCGCTTTACTTGAAATTTTTCTGAAACCCTTAAAAAGAAATCCCAGTCCCAATAATTATGGACCTCGGGGTCATAATATCCAATCGACTGATGCACCTCTTTCAGATACAAGCTTCCTGACGGTACAAACGTTGAGAAGCGCCTCATCTCCTTTGCATCATAGGAATAGGCGAATAACCTGCGGCTAACAGGCACACGGACGTTATTTTGAACTTTAAATTCGACAATTTCAACATCTGAATAAACAAGATGTGCATCTGTCAGTTCATGCACCATTCTTTCAATATGCTCAGGGGCGAAATAATCATCATCATCACATAGCATAATGGCATCGCCCTCTGCCTGAAATACTCCGGTATTTCGGGCATGAACATGTCCTGTATTTTCTTCTAGATTCATCATCCGAATCGGCAGATCATCGTAGGCAGATGTTAAAGAGTCTGCCGGCTCTCCTCCATCGTTCACAATAATAATTTCGTGCGGACGGTATGTTTGACGGGCAATTGATTCCAGAAGCTCAGCAAGAGTGTAAAGACGGTTATACGTCACAATAACGACCGAAACTCGCAATAGAGATCTCCTCATTTCTTTGATTATTTCTACTGATCATTAAATCATAAAAAGGAAAAGATTTCTCTAGGCTGAACCTTTAGACCCATTTATAACCTTCTTAGTTTTTAAATTTAGATTATTGGGTATCTATTAACTATCAGCACATATAAGGAGAGAGATTAAAATGAAAACATTTGTAGTTGAAAATGGTGTTCAAGCAACAGAAAAAATCAATCACCTTGAAGTTGAAGGGTTTGTGAAAGACGATATTTATTTATTCGCACATGACCCGACCCGTTCAAAACATCTTACTTCCGGTACAGATACTGAAAGTGTCGGCTTATCAGAACAAGGCGTCTTTTCATCAATGAAAAACGTATTCCGTTCACGCGGAGATGAGCTACGCTCAAAAATGGTTTCTCTTGGCTTAACAGAGAATGAAGCAGCTCATATGGAAGAAGAACTTGATAAAGGCAAAGTAGTTATCGTAGCACACCAATAATTCATACAATCTATATTTCCCCCTACTAATATAGATGTATAGGCGGGTCTCATGTCTCATGAGACCCGCCTTTTTTATATTTCACGGAACAATTTAACACCTCTTCCCGTCTTATGCTATGAAAGAAGGAAAAAAATGAAACTCCTTTCATTGTCAGCTTTCGACAAGAAGATTCTACATGTTCTTCAGTCTGTGTCTGGTAATCTTTTCTTGTAATCAGAAAAACGGAGCTGCCTGTTTAGCTCAGGCATGACAGGTAAGAATCCGGAAGAAAAGTCCGGATTTGACTTTTCTGCTACTAAATAAAAGGGGACTAGAGAGAAATGAAAAAATGGTTCATGCTGTTTGCCGCTCTTTTCTTATTTGCATCCTTTGCCGCACCAGCTAAAGCAGATGCTGTACCACAGCTGATTATCATTAACAAAAGCACGAATAAACTCGCATTTTTTGACAGCGGTAAACTAGTTAAAGTATTTAATGTCGCAACAGGGAGAGATAATTCGTTTACCCCGGAAGGAACGTTTCCGATTGTAAACAAGATAAAAAATCGTCCTTATTACAAAGACAAGATCCCGGGGGGCGACAGCAGAAATCCGCTTGGAGACAGATGGCTCGGTCTTCATGCACTTGGCACCAATGGAACGACCTATGCCATCCATGGCAATAGCAATCCAAATTCCATCGGAACTTATGCCAGCGCTGGCTGCATCCGTATGTATAATGAAGACATCCGCTATTTATTCGACCTAGTACACACAGGCACCTCTGTTATCATTCTTCACTCAAACCAATCCTTTGAAGCAATAGCTGCCGCAAACAACTATCCAAATACTGTACCCGCAGATTCAGCACCAGTTGAGGAAGAAAAGAACCCGGAGCCTCCGGCTGAAGAAGAACCTGCTCCCGAACCTGTTGAAAAACCAAAGCCAGCAGCAACGGAACCTGAAGAAGAAGATCCATTAACCTGTATGAAAAGGAAAATACAAGGCCGTATTTATTTTCCGGATATTCACATTAAAATGGATCTTTCGTGTTCCCCAAAAACCAGCTGATCAGCTGGTTTTTTGCATGGAGGAAATGACTGCTCTTATTCCCTTGTCATAGGGCGTTCTCGGAACCGGGCCAATTTCTTTTTCATATTTGGATCCGGATAAAAGAACTGGTTTTTCTGTTAAATACATCATTTCAACTGATTCCCTCATCATTTTGTCGAAAAGACCGATGAATGAAATCATGCCTTTTTTAACCGTTATCACTTTTTTGCTGTATCCAGTTGCGCCGCGTACCATTTCAACGAACTCATTTCCAGTCATTGTCCCCGCTCCGGGAATGTTCCAATTTTGCTGATAAGCATGTGGAGTGAGGGCAAGTTCAACCGCAGCTTTCGCACCGTCAGGAGTATAAATATATTCTCTTTCAAGGTCTAAAGAGCCGACAAATTGAGAGGTTTGATTTTGCAGCATCTGACCCAGTGTATAATGGATATAGGTATTTTCAGCATTTGGACCATAATAATCCGGAAAATGAAGAATGAGATAGGGAATTTCTGCTGACTTCACCATCTGTTCAAGCTGAAGTCTGATTTTCCCCTTTTTAGTATGCGGATCCTTTGAGGCATCTTCTGTGACAGCCTCTGATTGTCTTCCATAGGCGTATATATTGTCTGCAAGTATGAAGCGTGAATTTTCTTGTTTAACAGCATGCAGCAAGTTTTGCATAATACGCGGATGTCCATCCGCCCATTCAGGATAAGGAATATTAATGCTGTGAAAAATAAATTCTTTCTTCCTGCATGCCTCTGCTGCTTCATCAGCGTTCATTGCATCACCTTGATGAATCTTCACTTCTTTTATATGGCCAAAAAGTTTTTTTAACTTGTGTTCATTTCTCGCGAAAGCTGTAACTTCAAACCCTCTGCTGACAAGTTCCATGACAAGTGCGTAACCCATTCCGCCTGATGCCCCAAAAACAATTGCATTCATTTTGATTTTCCTCCCTTTTATTAACCACCGTTCAATTAAAGGCGAAAAATTAAGATAACCCCTTCATTAAAAAAAGAACATGTGTCTTCACCAGAGGCTCCACCTCTTCAAATGTCATTCCTGTCTTGCAATAATGCGTTACAAATCCATGCAGAGACAAAAAAACAGACCAAATGACATTTGCCGAAAGCTGCTGATCCGATAACACATAAATGGCTTGAGCAAATTTATCGTAGCTAGCATTAGGTTCATGAATCATATAGCTAATTACCTCTTCATCTTTGGTTAAAAACATAAGTTCATACTGGCTTTGATTTCTCAAGCCGAATTCAATGTAGCTCTCAAGTATTTTTTGTATTTTTTCTTTATTGCTCAAGTCTTCCTGATCCAAAACATTCATCAATTTTTCATCCAGAAGGTTGAAATCCGCTTTCACCAGCGCATAAAAAAGCTCAGCTTTGTTTTTAAAATGATAGTAGATAGCTCCGTGACTGTAATTCAGTTCTTTGGCAATTTGTCTCATGGAAACGTTTTGATAGCCTTTTTCATTAAATAACTGATGTGCAGCATGCATGATGGATTCCCGCGTAAGTTCTTGATCGACTGCTCTTCTTGCTGCCATATGCATCACTCCCCTTTATTTAACCACTGTTCAATAATAGTATATGGGTATCTTATCCATTTATCAACCTATTTCGCATCAATGGCTAACCTTTTTCTAAATTGTTATAATAGCTGTGTAAGAGTCGTTTTCAATCACCTGGATGGAGGTACACATATTTATGACAATGAAAAAAGCCTTAACATTTGCTGGATCAGACAGCAGCGGCGGTGCTGGAATTCAGGCAGATTTAAAAACATTTCAAGAGCGCGGAGTATATGGAATGACTGCTTTAACAGTCGTTGTAGCGATGGACCCGGCCAATGAGTGGCACCATCAAGTATTTCCCGTGGAATTAGATACCATTAAAGCTCAGGCAGCAACCATCGTTGAAGGAATCGGTGTGGATGCCATGAAAACCGGCATGCTTCCAACTGTAGATATCATTAAACTTGCGGCAGAAACGATAAAAAAGAATGACCTTCAAAACGTAGTTGTGGATCCTGTTATGGTATGTAAAGGAGCGGACGAAGTACTGTATCCCGACCTAGCGGATGCCTTGCGTGAAATCCTTACACCGCTTGCAACAGTTGTTACTCCAAACTTATTTGAGGCAGGCCAATTAAGCGGCATCGGGACCATTACAACTGTTGATCAGATGAAAGAAGCGGCAGTCAAAATTTATGATTTGGGCGCTAAATATGTGCTTGTAAAAGGCGGCGGAAAGCTTCAGCATGAAAAAGCAGTGGACGTTCTTTATGATGGAACAGAATTTCAGATTCTTGAAGGCGAGCGCATCGATACTTCCTATACACATGGTGCAGGCTGCACATATTCAGCTGCGATTACGGCGGAACTTGCAAAAGGTGCATCTGTTAAAGAAGCCATTTATACAGCTAAACAGTTTATTACAGCTGCGATTCGTCATTCCTTCCCTCTTAACGAGTACGTTGGGCCGACAAACCATGCTGCACTGCGTTTATACGAAAGTGAATAAGTAAGCGGAAGCGCCTTAATTGGCAGGCATCTCAGATAAGGCCTGCCAATTAAGGCGCTTTTTGCTTTGGCGGATCCAGTGGGTGGATCTGCCCTGCCTGTTGGACCTGTGACGTAAAATCTTCCCAGAAAATGCACGTTTTCTTCTCATCCAACGCTATTACTATTTAAGCAATTATCCTCAAATCGACTATTTTCTCTACTCTTAAATAAAAAAAGCCGCCATTAAATAGGCAGCTATCCATTCTATTACAAATCCCATTTCTCCAAATCAAATGCTGTTTCTCCTTTTGAAGAAAAAACAATGCTTCGGTCTTCAGCATTCGGGAAGATCCTCGCCGTAAATACTTCTTCACCATTATTTATAAAAATTTCAATCGATGATGCATCTACAAAAACTTGAAGTTTGGCCAGCTCTGCCAAATGGCATTTTCTTGATTCAGGCAGCCCGTCAGCATAACTGATTCTAGTTAATGTAAACAGCCTATCCCTGCGCGAATAATGCAATTCAGCATTCTTTTTAATAGAAATTTTAAAGGAGTCTTCTACTTTTATATGTTCAAGAAGGAGTTCATAAACAGAACCTTCTGCTTCGTACAAATGAACTTCTTCATTTACCACCCTAATATTTTCATGGACCTGTTCATTTTTTCTGAGAGCTTTTAATTCTTCGACAGGCTCCTGCACCAATTTTTCACCTTTTATCGACAATTTCCTCGGAAATGTCATAGTGTGAATCCATTTCTTTGCTATGGTCGGATGCTTGTCCTCATCTTGGTCAGGTACACTCATCCAGGCAATTAATAAGCGTCTGCCTTTTTCATCAACTGTTGTTTGCGGAGCATAAAAATCAAAGCCTCTGTCAAGCTCCGTGAACTCACCATGCTTTAATGTTGCCGTCTTGTAATCAAGCTCCCCGACAAAGTAGCCGGATTGATAAACGTTCTGATAAAGAATTCCGTCCGGCTCCAAACCTTGAGGAGAAACGATCAGGACATCTTTCCCGCTAAGATGAAATAAATCAGGGCATTCCCACATATAGCCGAACTCACCCAGCATGCCGGTTTTGGAACCGGCAGCATCGCCCAGGTACTCCCAATTATAGAGATCCACAGAGGAGAACAGCGCCGCACGGCCAACCAGCTCTTTTGTTTGAGCTCCAACAACCATATACCATTTTCCTTCATGCTCCCACACCTTTGGATCGCGAAAATGGGCCGTATAGCCGTCCGGAAGTTCAGCTACAACACCTTTTTTGTCAAAATGGATTCCATCTTCTGAGACGGCAAGGCATTGATAGGTTTCCCTTTCACCATTTTCATTTTTCACATTTCCAGTGTAGAACAGGTGAAGTCTATCAAAAGCTTCAATGGCACTGCCTGAGTAGCAGCCATTCTTTTCATACCACTCGCTAGGAGCAAGAGCAATCGGTTCATGCTTCCAATTCACAAGGTCGCTTGAGGTATAATGACCCCAGAACTTTGCTCCATGTCCTGTTTTAAACGGCATCCATTGATAGAAAAGATGGTAAGTTCCCTTCCACTGAATAAAGCCGTTAGGATCATTAAGAAGCCCGACGGGAGGCATAATATGATGCTTCAGCCGATAGGGATCACTCTCAACTGTTTCCCGGCTTGCTTCAGCCTCTTGATAAGCAGCTTCTTTTAACTCTGAATCACGGTATTTCACATCCATCTCTCCTTTATGAGTTTTGCAGAATGCCTTGAACCTCTTGTATTGTAGGCAATGCTGTCATGGCTCCCTTAACCGATGCAGCAAGTCCTCCTGAGACACTTGCAAACCGGCCGATGTTCTGTAATTCCATCTCCGTAAGAGAGGCTGGATTTCCCTCATACTCGTTTAATTGATATAAAACACCTGATACAAAAGCATCTCCAGCACCGGTTGTGTCAACTGCATTTACCTGCATTGCATGAATTCTTGCAGTCACATTCTGTGTAAATGCATAGCTTCCTTCGCTTCCCAGTGTTACAAGCAATAATGGAATGTTATAAGCTGAGAGTTTTTCCACCCCTTTTTCAATCGTTGCTTCTCCCGTTAAAAATTCAAGTTCCTCTTCTGAAATCTTGATTAAATCGGCCGAGCCAAACATAGAAAGGATGGTTTCTCGTGCAGCTTCCTCGTTTTCCCATAAGCTCAATCTTAAATTGGGATCATATGAAACAAGCATTTTGTTCTTTCTGGCAAGATCAACCGCTTTAATAGTCGCACTTCTAGAAGGCTCGCTGATCATAGAAATCGAACCATAGTGAAGGATTTTACTGCTCTCAAACAGCGATTCGTTCAGTTCCTCCTTTTTCAAATAACGGTCTGCACTTGGATTGATATAAAAATCAAACGAACGCTCTCCATTTTCTGCCAATGTAACAAATACAGCACCTGTTTTCGCTTCATCTGACAGCAGCATATGATCTGTACGAACCCCGTAAGAAGCTAGAGTATCTTTTAAAAAAGTCCCGAGCACGTCATTTCCCACTTTTCCAAGAAAAGCTGATTCAGCTCCAAGTCTCGCTAAACCGACTGCAACGTTTGCAGGCGCGCCTCCCGGACTTTTTTGATAGATTAAATTATCCGAATCTACTGGTATAAAATCGATTAATGCCTCTCCTAAACTGATAATCCCTTTTTTCATGGAAGCAGCTCTCCTCTCAAGTGAAAGAAAAATCAGGCATCCAACTGCCTGATTTTTAGTTATAGCTTACTTAATTCTTGTTTTAAATAGCAAGTCCTACTTTGTCTCTTCTTCTTTTAATCCCAGAAGCAGTGTTGCAATGAAAGCACCCGCTGCGGCAATGACAAATCCGATCAGATAATTCATGATCGCCGATGTTCCGAATGGAGCAACAATGGCAATCATCGGAATGCCCGTTAATCCATAGGCATTTGCCGCAACATTCGTAAAGACAACGTATGCTCCGCCAAGTGCTCCGCCAATCATACTGCCAATAAATGGATTTCTGTAGCGCAAGTTGACTCCGAAAATAACCGGCTCGGTAATTCCCAAGAAAGCCGAGAATGCTCCAGGCAATGCAATTTCTTTTGTTTTCGCACGCTTTGTCATGAAGAAAACGGCGAGTCCCGCTCCGCCCTGGGCAACGTTTGCCATTGACCAGATCGGGAGGAGATAGTTCTTCCCAAGATCTGCAAGCAGGCCTGCTTCAATGGCATGAAAGCTGTGATGAACACCTGTCAGTACGATTAAAGAATAGGTTCCTCCAAAGATCAGCCCCGCCATAAAACCAGCTGTATCATATACGTAAGTTAACGTAGTCGTAATCAGAGTTCCTAATCCGCGGCCAATAGGGCCAATAGCAATTAAAGCGATAAAACCTGTTGAGATGATCGTCAAAAATGGTGTCACAAGCAAGTCAATCGAGTTAGGTACAATTTTTCGAAGCCCTTTCTCAATTTTGCTCATCATATATACAGCAAGAAGAATGGGAATAACGGTTCCCTGATAGCCAAGCATCGCGATATCCATTCCCGCAAAATTCAAATACTCCGGCTTCGCTTCAGCCAGTCCCCACGGATTCAGCAGGGCAGGGTGTGTCAAAATCCCCCCGATGACTGCCCCTAAATAGGGGTTTGCTCCAAACTCGCGGGATGCGCTGACACCAATTAGAATCGGCAGAATGATAAATGCTGCACTTGAGAACATATCAAGCAAAACAATGAATGGACTGTCTGTACTAACCCACTCAAATGCTTTCATCATCCCAAGCAGACCCATTAATAAACCGCTTGCTACGATTGCCGGAATGATCGGAACGAAGATATTCGACAGTGTTTTTGCAAACCGGGCAAATGGATTCATTTTTTGCTTTACAGCTTCAGCATGCGATACGGTATCTGCATCGATCCTTCCGATCATTGGCTGCAGCTGTTCATAGACTTTATTCACATTCCCTGTACCAAATATAATTTGAAATTGCCCGGAACTTGCGAATGCGCCTTTAACCCCTTCAACCTCTTCTATTTCCGCTTTATCGGCTTTGCTTTCATCCTGCAAAACCAAACGGAGCCTTGTAGCACAGTGAGTGGCACTGATGATATTTTCTTTTCCGCCGAGCAGCGGAACAATTTTTTCTGCAGCGTCTTTGTAATTCATTGTTAATCCTCCTTTAGAATAGAAAAAAGACCTAAAACTTATAAAGGTATCATAGACAGAGGTTCTCCATTGATCTCTTTACAAATTTTAGGTCTTGCCTGCATAACCAGTCACAATCCCGGATATCAAGTTTTTTAATCCGCTTTCATTGTATGGGATGAAAGCGTGTGCGTCAAGATTTTTTTAATCGCTTAATCTCTGAATATGAAGAGTAATGTAGCCGATCTCTGATTCTGGAAAATGCAGATTGTATTCCTCGCTTAAATAATCGGCAATCTTTATTGAACATTGATAGGAAAACTTGTATTTTTCCTGAATCAGGCTCAGCATGTCTGTATCCATGACATGAAATTCCTCGTCCTGCTCGAGGCGATTTAAGGCGAATCTAAGGTGAGTCAGCAGACGCTGATAGGAAATGGAATTTTCACTGAGCTTTAGTCCGAAATGCTCTTCTATTATGCTGATTGATTCTTTAATAATGGACGTATGCTTTAGAGTAACTGTCATATCAGCAGAATCTAATTTCGCCGTATGAATATGGAGGGCAATGTGTCCCGCTTCATCTTCCGGAAGAGTTATGCCAAGCTTTTCCTGCACCTTTTGGATTGCCCATTGTCCAATCTCAAATTCTTTTTTGTAGAGAACTTTAATTTCATTCAGCAATTTATTTTGAATTTGATATCCTTGCTGAATTCTTTCTATAGCAAACGACAGATGATCTGTCAGAGCTATGTGAATGTGATTGCTGAGCGGCGACATCAGACGGCCTTCCGCATAGCTGATGATTTCCTCGGCAAGCTCGACGTGATCTTCGGGGACCATTTGCAGCAGCTGCTGAAATTTTTCGTTTTCTTCTCTCATCACAAATATCTTTTCAATTTTGCCGGCCGGTATAATATCATTTTTGCTTTTTTGAAAAGCAATTCCCGGACCCATTACAATTTTCTCCTGCTGATTATCAAGAACGACTGCAGCATTATTGTTTAAGATTTTATAAATTCTCAAAGGTCCATTCCTTCCTGTCTGCGTGATTGTAACATCATCATGCCAAAAATGCTGAAAAAGCACAAATACATGTGCATTTTGTAAATCTATGTAAACGTTTTTAATTTTTTTGTAAAATTATTAGATATTCACATGTTATTCCACCATTCGACAACAGTTATCAACAGAAGTTATCAACATATCCACAATTTCTATCCACATTTTGTGTGGGTACAATTGTTCGCCACTATATATACAGAGAAAATGCGATTATTCACAGGTCTGTTGATAAGTCTAAAACTATTGTGATTATCTTAAATTTTATTCAAAAAAACCCTCTTTCATTTTTGAAGAGGGACAGAACAAACTATGAAAGGAAGACTCCACCATAAACAAGCGCTCCTGCAATGACAAATGCAGGATGAACGTTCATTTTTTCAAGCAGGACGAAACTAAGGACAAACAGCAGCAGGGTATGCCATATTCCAAAACCAAGCACTGCATTATCCAGAAATTGATAGGTCATTACTCCAAGCATTACCGCGATGACAGGCCTTACCACTGTGGATAGTCTTTTTACCTGAGGAGATTCTTTATACTTCATGAGAACCTTTAAAAGAATCAGCATTAAAATCAGTGAGGGTGCAATCGTGGCAAACAGCCCAACCGCCGCCCCAAGAAAGCCGCCCTCCTGATAGCCGATAAAACCTGCCATTTTTGTTGCGATCGGGCCAGGAAGCGCGTTTCCAAGTGCCAGTGTCTCACTGAATTCACTGACTGTCTGCCATTCATAGCGGTCAACTACTTCTTTTTCAATTAGAGGTATGGAAGCTGGACCTCCCCCGTATCCGAGGATTCCAGGCAGGAAGAAGGCCAAAAAAATGTGCCAGTAAATCATGAATCCATCCCCTTCATTTTCTTCCCGCTGCTTTTCCCTTTATAAAAAATAGCCCAAAGCAGCAGAATACCAATTAAAATACCTGGATGAACATGGAGGGCCTCCATTAAGAAAAGGGATGCCCCCATAAGGATAACCGTTTGAAGCAAACCAAAGGACTGTGATGATTTCTTCGCAAAATCCCATGTAAGAGTAAGAAGCATGACAGCCACGACCGGCAGAACGGCTTGGGACATTCCTCTGACCCATGCTTCATCTTTATATGCATTTAAGGTTGTCAGCAGCAAAATCATCAAAATGACGGTTGGAAGAGCCGTTGCAATAACAGCAGTCAGCATGCCTGCATAGCCCCCGATCCGATATCCGATGTACCCGGCCATTTTCGTTGCAATTGGCCCCGGAAGTGTATTTCCGAGGGCCAGTACATCTGAAAATTCATCATCATTCATCCATTTAAATCTCTCAACCACTTCTTTATGCACTAGCGGAATTGTCGAGGGGCCTCCCCCAAATCCAAGCATGCCTGACCTGAAAAATGCGATGAAAATATTCCACTGTTTCACAAATAAATCACCTCAAATTCTTCCCTTACCACGATGCAATCGATCCATCTGCTCTTGGCTCTGTTCCTCCAGTCAGCACACCTGTATCAGGATCCCTCCATATAATCTGTCCGCGTCCAAATTGGCCTGTATCCACTGTCTTTTGGATTTGATGCCCTTTTCGGACTAAAGCTTGTGCTAGATGCGAAGGAAAATGAGGCTCAACAAGCACCTTTTTACCCTCCATCCACTGCCAGCGCGGTGCATCAAGCGCTGCCTGCGGATGCAGGTGAAAATCAATCGTGTTCATGACTACTTGAAGATGTCCCTGAGGCTGCATATAACCTCCCATTACTCCAAATGGGCCTACAGCTTGATTATCCTTTGTCAAAAAACCTGGAATAATAGTATGGTAGGTTTTCTTGCCCGGTTTTAATGCATTCGGATGTGTTTCATCAAGAGAAAAATCATGTCCCCGGTTTTGCATGGAGATTCCCGTTCCAGGAATGACAACACCCGAGCCAAATCCCATGTAATTGCTCTGGATGAACGAAACCATATTGCCTTCTCCGTCTGCAGCGGCCAAATACACAGTGCCGCCTTTTGCAGGCTCATAGGCTTCAGGCAGTATCGCCTCATCCGTTATTTCCGCTCTTCTCAATTCTCCATATTGTGCTGACAAAAGCTCTTCTGCAGAGATCTTCATCTCTTTTGGATCTGTTACATATGCTTTCCCGTCTGTAAAAGCAAGCTTCATCGCTTCAATTTGTTTATGATATGTATCTGCACTGTCTTTTTCTGTCATTGTATAGCCCTTTACTATATTAAGCGCAAGCAAAGCGACAATCCCCTGGCCATTTGGCGGGATCTCCCACACATCATACCCTTTGTAATGCACCGAAATTGGATCAACCCATTCTGCTTCATAGGAGGCAAGATCTTCTTTAGATAGAAAACCGCCGTGTTTTTCAATAAAAGCACTGATTCTCTCTGCTAGTCGTCCGCGGTAGAAGCTTTCTCCATTCGTTTCAGCTATTTCTCTTAAAGTAGCTGCATGATCCGCAGAACGCCAGATTTCACCGATTTTAGGGGCCCGCTTGTTTGGTGCAAAAGCAGCAAACCACGCCTCGAACTCAGGACCTGTCAGAGCCGTTTTAAATTTTTCATATGCCATAGCCCAGTATTTCCCTAGAATGGGAGTTAAAGGATATCCTTCTTCAGCATATGCAATTGCAGGGGCAAGCACATCTTGAAGAGGCAGACGTCCAAAGCGCTTTGATAGCTGTACCCAAGCAGCAGGAGCGCCTGGAACGGTTATAGGAGTTACTCCATGTACAGGCATTTTTGTGTATCCTTTAGCTTTAACTGCTTCTATAGAGAGCCCCGATGGAGCAGGACCGCTTGCATTTAGGCCATAAAGATTTCCGTTTGTCCAAACCAGTGCAAATGCATCACCTCCAATGCCATTAGAGGTTGGTTCAAGAACTGTTAAAGCGGCAGCCGCTGCTATCGCAGCATCGATCGCATTTCCGCCTTTTTTCAGAATATCCAAACCAGCCTGTGCAGCAAGGGGCTGAGAAGTGGCGACCATTCCATTTTTCGCAAATACAGTCTGCCGCTCTGAGGGATATGGATGATTTAAATAATCGAAGTTCATATAACAGATCTCCTTATAATCATATTGTTTAAAAACTAATTAAGAATCAAACATTTGTTAAGTATTTGACTTACATAGGTTACATTTTGCAATATACATATTCTATTTCAAATTATATCTGAATACGTTAAATATTCAATCTATTTAAGATACAAAAAGCTGCTTATATTATAATTTCAGTCCATTCCGGCTCTTAAATCTTCTGAGCAGGATGTGGCTTTCAACTCTCGTGATTCCTTCCAGAGCATAAAGCTCGTGGTTAATAAATTTTTCAAGCGCCGTAAAGTCTTCAACAAGCACATGCATATGCAGAGTGCTCGGCCCTGTCATTTGATAGCAGCTGGCTACCTTAGGATTGTCTGCAAGCGTTTCAGCAACCTCTACTAAAAAGGCAGGTTCACAATCCACTTCAAAAAATGCAGATACAGCTCTGCCGACCTTCTCTGAATTTACGACTACAGTGAACCTTTCAATGACACCTTCACTAATTAATTGATTGACTCTTTCCCGTACTGCCACTCGGGAAAGTTCTAATTGTTTTCCAATATCCACATACGACATGCGGCCATTTTCCGTTAATAATTTTATGATTTTCCTGTCAATCTCATCTATTTTCATTTTCCCCACCACTTTCATCAGAAGAAACAATAACCCTCCAAATAATAATTACATTATAATCATAGCATCTATTCAAATGTAAACGTTTCTCAAACAAAACGTTCCACGTGAAACAAAAACCAACAAAAAAAGACCATTTAAGGTCTTTTTCAGCAGTTTATTTTGATAAAACTATGACAAATTCTTTTGCCGCATTTTCACTTGACTGCGGATTTTGTCCAGTAACAAGCTTTCCATCCGCTTATCTTTTATTAAACCCTTTCGATTCAACAAACTCTTTCATGTACATTCTGGTCGGCTTAGAAAGCATGGCTGCCATCTGGCTTGTCCAAGTATCCGCTCTCTGCCCCTCGGTCCTTTCATGGTAGTAGGCAGAAATTACGCGATTATAGTCTTCTAATTGCCTGATATAGGTTTCGCTGTCAGTTTCATAAGCTTCATCATGGTAAATATGTTCAGGCTGAATTCTTGGCTTTTTATCGGGATTTTGAGCCGGATAGCCTACAGCAAGCCCAAATAGAGGCACAACTCTGTCTGGTGTTTTAAGCAGCTCAGAGACGTCGTTCAAGCTGTTTCTCAGTCCTCCGATATAAACCGCTCCAAGTCCCATCGATTCAGCGGCAATGACAGCATTTTGTGCTGCGAGCGAAGCGTCAATTGCCGCCACCATGAATTTTTCTGTGCTCTCAAGTGTATCATCTAAATTTACGCCTTCCATCTCTGCTAAAACTTCGTGACGATGCAAATCCGCGCAAAATATAAAGAAATGCCCGTTCTGAGCGACATATGACTGATTGCCTGCAAGCTCCGCCAATCTCTGTTTAGTTGCGGGATTTTTCACGCCAATGATGGAATACGCCTGAATAAAACTTGAAGTGGAGGCCGCCTGTGCACACTCAATAATGGTTTTGATTTGTTCATCACTCAGCTGTTTTTCTTCAAACTTCCGAATCGAGCGGTGAGATAAGATCGTATCGATGACTTTGTTCATATTTTAGGTCTCCTTTATTATTTGTTTTACCTATCTTACCTAAGATTTGATCATTTTGCAGATAATAAGATTAAGGAACTTTTGTACCGGGTATTGTATACGAGAAAATACAGGAAATTTACATAAAAGCATTGGCTTTTTGGTCAAATTGCATTAAAATAACACAGGTTACATAAATATGTACTAGATGTAAGGAGCACACACATTGACTTCACAGACGAAAAACACAATGAAATTTATCATCCCTTCCATGCTTGGGATTCTATTATTTATGGTTCCAATTAAATACAATGGAGATGTCACGATTCCGATTGCGATTTTCTCAGGAATCCTTCAGGATGCACTTGGGAACTATTTGCCTGCCATCATGACAGCGATTATTATTCTGACTTTAATTGGCACCATTCTAGCCAAAGCGGCTAAACCCGATTTTGTAAAAAGAAGCCCTTTCTTTACAGCATTATTGGATGTCCCAATTATTTGGATGATCGCCCGATTGATCGGAGCTGTCTTTGCCGTTTTGACCTTATTTAAAATTGGACCCGAATGGATCTGGTCTGAAAATACCGGCGGACTTCTTCTAAATGATTTGCTTCCGATTTTATTTTCAGTCTTCTTCTTTGCAGGATTGCTCTTGCCTCTTTTACTGAACTTTGGTTTGCTTGAGCTGTTTGGATCGCTGCTTGCCAAGTTCATGAGACCTGTATTTAAATTGCCTGGCAGATCCTCTGTTGATTGCGTCGCATCTTGGCTTGGTGACGGAACGATTGGTGTATTGCTCACAAGTAAACAGTATGAAGAAGGCTTCTATACAAAGCGTGAAGCTGCCATAATTGGGACAAGTTTCTCAGTTGTATCGATTACCTTCAGTTTAGTTGTCATTTCTCAGGTAGACCTTGGACATATGTTTGTCCCATTTTATTTGACTGTTACGTTTGCAGGAATTATTGCAGCTTTAGTCCTGCCTAGAATTCCTCCACTCTCCACTAAACCTGATACTTACTATCACGGTCAGGATGAAAAGATTACTGAAGCTGTTCCTGAAGGATATACTCCATTTAGCTGGGGCTATAAACAGGCACTTGTTCAGGCAGATAAAAATAAGAGTGTCCTTTCTTTCTTTCAGGACGGAACAAAAAATGTTCTTGATATGTGGATGGGGGTTGCCCCTATCGTCATGGCACTTGGAACACTTGCATTAATGGTAGCAGAGTTCACTCCGGTATTTGATTGGCTTGGAATGCCGTTCATTCCCCTGCTTGAACTGATGCAAATACCAGAAGCAAAAGAAGCATCCAAAACACTTGTGGTTGGTTTTGCCGATATGTTCCTTCCTACAGTATTAGCAAGTGAAATTACGAGTGAAATGACCAGATTTATTATAGCTTGTGTCTCTGTTACCCAGCTTATTTATATGTCTGAAGTCGGCGGGCTGCTGCTCGGTTCAAAAATCCCTGTTTCATTTAAGGATTTAGTGATCATTTTCCTTCTTCGCACATTAATTACGCTTCCTGTTATTGTCGGGATTGCACATTTGCTGTTTTAATACCTGCAAAAAAAGCATGGACCTTTTTAGGTCCATGCTTTTTTTAGTCCTACCCCTTATTTTCCCGGAGCTGATTATCTGTTTAAGTATTACTTTCATAAATAATTAACTGCGCCTCCATGTTGATTATCTTTTCCAATATGGGATTGTCCAATGTTACAAATAGTAAGTGGATTGCAGCGGAAAACATGACTCCTGCGGGAAATGAAGCAAAATGGGAGAACCCTCGGCATGCCAACGAGGCTCCCACCCGGACCGAGGAAAGTAATGATTTTTAACCGAAATCAACTATCTATGTAAAAACAGTCTAAATAATGGATTCCGAAACAAATATAAACCACGGTGAACAGGCATAGAATATGGCATAGCGAGAAAAGACTGCTGTTATTTTCAGTATTTTCAAAAATTATTTACAAGAAATAGTTAGAAGTACTGGAATTTAAAACCTGATATGATATACTAATTGTAACAAAACGTTCACAAAGTGTTTCTGAGTTTGTCACAATTAAAATAATGTAAGCGTTGACACGGACTATATAAAAGGGAGTTGTTAAAAATGGATGTATTTTTCGTATATTTACTTATTGTAAGTGCCACACCTCTGTTCTTGTGGGATCAGCGCAAGAATCTGGCACTCCTTCACATACCGTTTATCTTATTGCTGTGGGGCTACTTCGGCATGTATGCAACAATGGATTTGAGTATGGCCGTTCATGTGATTGGAGGATCTCTCTTCTTCATTAATCTAATCTTTGCTCACGTTGCAGCCTACCTGATTTATGCAAAGCCGATATTAAAACGTAAAGCAGAACCTAAAAGCAACCTTGATATAATTAAATAAGCAAAAAAACGCCCCTGGCTTTTTCCGGCCAAGGGCGTTTTTTAATTGAATTCTAATGGTCATTCATAACCCATACAGACCCTAGAACTGTTACAACCGCAACAAAGATCGCGAATACTGTATTGACTACTTGAACGTTTCCGCTCTCTGATTCCGTCATATGCATGAACATGAATAGCTGAATGCCAGCCTGAAGGAATGCAAGGGTGAAAACTACAGCGATTTTTACAGATAATGCAAAATCAGTGTATAATCCAAGCCATAAAGCTACGAGCGTCAGAACAATCGATGAGATGAAGCCGATTACGTGACTCCAAGGAAAATGATTGTGACTCTCTGCTGTTTTTTGCTGATTAGTGGCCATGCGGACTTAATCCTCCCATCATAAGAAGCAAATACACTCCTGTAAAGATGAAGATCCAGACAACGTCTAGGAAATGCCAGTAAAGACTTGAGATAAACAGCTTCGCAGATGTTTGCGGTGTTAAACCGCGTTTCTTTACTTGCATTAAGATAAAGCTAATCCAGAATATCCCGATGGTGACGTGAAGTCCATGGGTTCCTGCCAAAACGAAGAATGCAGACCACATTGCACTAGACTGCAATGTTGCACCATGGTGAACGTATTCTACGAACTCATAGATTTCATAGCCAACAAAACCTAAACCTAATGCCAATGTGATTATCGTCCATAACATAACGCCTTTTTGATTATGACGACGCAATTCGTGAATAGCAAGTCCACATGTGAAACTGCTTGTTAACAGCAGGAACGTCATGATCAGTACGCCTTCAATCTTGAAAAGATCAGTTGGCAGAGGTCCGTCCGCTGTCATCGGTGCTAATACAAAGTAGGTGGCAAAGAGCGTTGCAAACAGCGCAATTTCAGCACCTAAGAAGATCCAGAAGCCAAGAATATTCAAGCGGCCAATTTCCGATTGATATTCAAGAGGCACATTTGGATCATGTTCTTCATGATGATGTGCATGTTCCATAATTCACGCCTCCTTTACACAGATATTTTTTGTTCTGTTTCTTTTATTTCGTCAACACTTACATAGTAGCCATGATCTTCTTCAAAAGAGCGGAGAATCATGCATGCAAAAATTCCAATTAACCCGACAATAGCCGGAATCCACCAGTGGAAAACAAGTGCGAAACCGCTGATGCCGAAGAACACAGACATGATAAATGGTCTGCCTGAGTAGTTAGGCATGTGGATCGGTTTGTATACCACTTCTTTTTTCTTGCCTGTTTCTTTTTCTTCCATTTTCATTTGCCAGAATGCATCAAGACCTTTCACCTCAGGTGTAACCGCAAAGTTATAGTGAGGCGGAATCATAGTCGTTGTAGCCCATTCAAGCGTACGTCCATCCCACGCATCTCCTGTTTGCTCACGTGGTGAGTAGCGGAAGCTGTAGTAGATGTTATAAACAAGAACTACGAATCCTAAAGCCATTCCAGCTGCACCGATAGATGCAACAACATTCAGTCCAGTCCAGCCGTCTGCTGCACCATATGTTGAAATACGGCGAGGCATACCAGCTAAACCCAGGAAGTACATTGGGAAGAAACAGATATTGAAACCAATTGTGAACAGCCAGAAGCTGACTTTCCCAATTTTTTCGTTTAATTTGTGGCCAAACATTTTCGGATACCAGAAAATCAGCCCTGCGAAACAAGCAAACACGGTACCTGCAATCAATACGTAGTGGAAGTGAGCAATCAGGAAGTACGTATTGTGATACTGGTAATCTGCTGCAGCCATCGCAAGCATAACTCCTGTAACCCCGCCGATAACGAAGTTTGGAATAAACGCAAGTGACCAAAGCATCGGCACAGTAAATCTGATTCTTCCTTTATAAAGCGTGAAGAGCCAGTTGAATATTTTAACACCTGTCGGGATGGCAATCGCCATTGTCGTAATCGAGAAGAAGGAGTTAACAAGCGCTCCTGAACCCATTGTAAAGAAGTGATGGACCCAAACGACAAAGCTCAAGCCAGAGATAGCCACGATAGAGATAACCATCGCTTTGTACCCAAATAATGTTTTTCGTGCAAACGTTGAGATGATTTCTGAGAAAATCCCAAACGCAGGCAGGATAACGATATAAACCTCAGGATGTCCCCAAATCCAGAACAGGTTGGCCCAAAGCATCGGCATACCGCCATTTTCAAGGGTGAAGAAAGCTGTTCCGAACAGCCTGTCAAACGACATCAGCGCAAGTGCAACCGTTAATACCGGGAAAGCGAACACAATAATCAAACAAGTGATTAAAGATGTCCAAGTAAACATCGGCATGCGCATAAGCGTCATACCCGGTGCACGCATTTTTAAGATCGTGACCATGAAGTTAATACCTGTTAACAGCGTTCCGATCCCGGCAACCTGAAGGCCAAGGAGGTAATAGTTCTGTCCAGGTCCAGGACTTGCCTCGTTGCCTGCGAGAGGGGTATAGCTCGTCCAGCCCGCATCAGGTGATCCGCCAATAACGAAAGAAATGTTAAACAGCATGGCACCAACAAAGAATGTCCAAAAACTTAATGAGTTAAGATATGGATATGCCACGTCGCGTGCTCCAATTTGGAGAGGAACAACAACGTTCATTAATCCAATCAGGAACGGCATCGCCATAAAGATAATCATGATCGTTCCGTGTGTTGTGAAAATTTCATTATAATGCTGTGAGTTTAAAAACTCTGAATCCGGAAGAGTCAGCTGAACACGCATAAGCAGCGCGTCTACCCCTCCGCGGAACAGCATCAGAATGGCAGCGATGATGTACATAATCCCAAGCTTCTTATGGTCGACAGTTGTGATCCATTCTGTCCAGAGCCATTTCCACTTTTTAAAATAAGTAAGTACGAATACAACGGCAATCGACGTTAATAAAATAGAGATCTGCGCTCCTAAAATCAACGGGTCGCCGGTTACAATAAATTCATCCCATTTCATAGTTGGTGTTTCCTCCCTTCTCAGTGAGAATCGTGTGCTGAATGATCTTCAGTCTGTTCTTCTGATTCGTGTTCTGAATGATCTGTTTCATCTTTGGAGTGGTCTTCTCCATGTTCTGAATGACCTTCTGATTTTTTAGAATGATCGATGTTCATTTCTTTATTTGGATCTAATTTCTCTAAATGATCTACTTCATCATGCTTGTGCAGTTCATAGCCGGATTGCTCACGGACTCTTACTGCATACTCTGAATCTTTTGAGTGGTCGACCCAGGCAAGATGAGTATTAGAGAAAGTCATTTTCCCAGTTGTACCAGGAAGCATTAATTGATCGTATTGATCCTGTGTTAATTCAGGAGAAGATGCTTTCGTTTCCTCTACCCAGTCTTCGAACTTATCTTCAGGCATAGCTTCTACATTGAATGTATGTCTTTCAAAACCTTTACCTGTAAAGTTTGCATTGCGTCCTGCATATGTTCCAGGCTCATCTGCCTGCAGGTATAGCTTAGTCTGCATTCCTGACATCGCATATTTCTGTCCGCCTAGTTGAGGGATCCAGAATGCTGTCATCGTATCAGCTGATGATAGTTTAAATTCAACTGCACGGTCTTCAGGAATGTTTAAGTAGTTAACTGTTTCAATCCCCTCTTCTTCATAAGAGAAAATCCATTTCCAGTCAACAGATGTTGCATGTATGACTAAAGGTGCCTTGTCTTTTGATGACTCAGGCGGTTCTTCGAGTGCATAGATGGTTTGCACTGTTGGTATTGATAGTGCAATAACGATAATGATTGGAATAACCGTCCATACGATTTCAAGGAATTTGCTTCCTTCCATTTCAGGCGGCTCATATTCCATATTGTCTTTGCGTTCGCGATACTTCACTACAATGAGAGTAAATAGGACAAAAACAACAGCAAGAATGAATAGCATAAATCCTATCGACAAGAGAATAAGGTCACTTTGTGCAGCTGCAACTGGGCCTTTCGGATCTAGGATGACGAGTTCACTGCATCCGCCGAGTAAAAAAACAGAGAGTAATAGACCTAACGCTAAAAATGGTTTAAACAGCTTGAACACCAGGTTCACCTTCCTTCCTAATTAATTACTGATTCACTATAATCTGGATGCCAAAAAAAGCAACCCTTTAAATTATTTCAAAAAAACGATGTTTTCGTTTTCTTTTCCTCTATATGCTAGCAGAGCTAGCTTCCTGATGTGATGCCAATTCTGAAATGTCACGAGAATTTCATCAGTCGTTCAAACAAATGTCACATTTTTATCATACTTTAGTCATATTTATGTAATTCCTTTCTTTTATTGGAATTGAAAGTGCTTTAATGCAAATTTTTCTTTTTAAGGATAAGTTATACAATGGTTTGTCAAACCTTTCTTTACCCTGTATTCTCAGGAATCAAACGGGCATAAGTCTTCCAAACTCTCAGTATAGATAACTGGTAACTGTAAATGATTTGAAATAAACAGCTTCCCTGGTTTAAAAACCAGGGAAGCTGTTTTTAGTCAAACTTCAATTTTGACAAAGCATCTGCTAAAGCAGGATTAGAGAGCTCATCATTTTGCTTTTTCATATAATTTGCCACTTCTTTTTTGGATACTTTGCTGTTTTGGGATTTTTTCTTTCTTTCTGTAAACGCAGAGAGCTTTTCTCTGTGGCCGCATCCGCAGACAAAGATTTGTCCTTCACCCTCTCCTCTGAGTTCAAGCTTTTTGTGACAGACGGGACATCTTGCATTTGTTGTCCGGGACACTCCTTTGCGATATCCGCATTCTCTGTCCTGACAGACAAACATTTTGCCTTTTTTGCCGTTTACTTCAAGCAGAAGCTTTCCGCACTCCGGGCATTTGCGTCCTGTTATGTTGTCATGTTTGAATTTCTTATCACTGTTTTTCACTTCTTGGACGACAGCTTTCGCATAGCCCTTCATCTCCTGAATAAAAGCCTGTTTTGAAAGCTTTCCTTTTGCAATCAGGGTGAGTTTCTGCTCCCATTCCGCTGTAAGTGCAGGGGATTTTAAATCCTGCGGCACTAGATCCAGCAGCTGCTTTCCTTTTGATGTTACAAACAGCTCTTTGCCTTTCTTTTCAACTAGGAAGCTGTTAAATAATTTCTCGATAATATCGGCACGGGTTGCTACAGTTCCAAGCCCGCCCGTTTCACCAATGACCTTTTTTAAATCATCATTTCCGGACATATATTTAGCCGGGTTTTCCATAGCAGACAGAAGAGTTGCTTCGTTAAAGCGAGCAGGCGGTTTTGTTTCTCCTTGTGTCTCGATAAGAGTCTGAACTTGAAGAACGTCTCCCTTATTCAATACAGGCAGCTTTTGTTCAGCGAGGCCTTCCTTTTCATCCTCCGCCTCAAACTCGTAAACTTCCTTAAAGCCTTGGGAAATAACCACTTTTCCTTTAGCAAGAAACGTTTCCTGCCCAATTTTGCATGTAAGAGTCGTTTGTTCATACTCAAATGGAGGAGATAAAACAGCAAGGAACCGTTTCACAACCAAATCATATATTTTTCTTTCTTTATCACTGAACGCAGACGCAATCACGGTTTCCTCTGTCGGGATGATTGCATGGTGATCAGATACTTTGCTGTCATCTACGAAAGAGGGATTCCCTTTGATCGGCTTTTGAAGAATTTTCATCGCTGCTTTTGCATACGGCTTTACACCGCAGGCTTTTACTCTTTCACTGAGCGTTTCCACAATGTCTGAGCTGAGGTACCGCGAGTCTGTTCTCGGATATGTCAGCACTTTATGCTGTTCATACAGCTTTTGCATAATAGAAAGGGTCTCTTTTGCGGAATAGCCAAATCGCTTATTGGCATCGCGCTGAAGCTCTGTTAAATCGTACAGACCTGGTGAAAATGTCTTTTTGTATGCTTTGTCTGCTGAAATAATCACAGCGTCTTTATTCGCAAGACCTTCAGCCAATGAATCGATTTTCACTTTATCAAATGTCTTGATATCCTTCGTTTTTGCATCCTGCCAAATTAAATGCAGACCTGTATTTGTATTTGCTTTTAAACCGTAATACGCCTTTGGCTGAAATGCCTTAATTTCATTTTCACGCTTGGCAATAATAGCAAGCGCAGGTGTTTGAACTCTCCCTGATGAAAGCTGCGCATTGTATTTCGTCGTTAAAGCCCGGGTGGCATTCATGCCGACAATCCAGTCAGCCTCTGCCCGAGCTGCTGCAGAATGGTATAAATCTTCATATTCCCGGCCGTTTTTCAGTTTTTTGAAACCCTCTTTAATGGCTTTATCCGTCACGGATGAAATCCAAAGACGTTTGATCGGTTTATGGACATGAGCTTTTTCAATAATCCACCTTGCAACAAGCTCGCCTTCCCGTCCTGCATCTGTAGCAATGACGATTTCCGTCACGTCTTTCCGGTTTAATAATGCTTTTACTGCCTGAAATTGTTTGCTTGTTTTTTTAATCACGACAAGCTTCAATTCCTGGGGAAGCATCGGCAGGTCTTCCATTTTCCACGTTTTATAAGAATCACTGTAAGCCTCAGGATCTGCATGTGTCACAAGATGCCCAAGCGCCCAGGTAACAATGTGCGTACTGCCTTCAAAATATCCATTGCCTTTTTTTCCGCATCGTAAAACTCTTGCAAGGTCCCTCCCTACAGAGGGTTTTTCTGCAAGAACGACAATTTTTCCCATAGTCACATTCCTCACTTTCATTCGATATTATATGGTATCACAAAATGCTGCCAAAAGAATTGAACCACTTCGGTTCAATCTGATCAAACGCAGAGTGATCATCAGCAATCAAGCTCATACGCTTCAGCATGCCATCCATTAAATGCGGAGTCTCTCTGTGCGTCCAGACGACTGCCGAGAAAATGCTCATGGCTGCATAAAGAGCATAAAGCCTCCAGAATTCAGCCGGAACTTCATCTTGAAAATAGCCGTTTATCTGGCCAACTGAAAAGGGAATGCTCACTTCTCTGCTGAAAAGAGCTACTTTATAGAAATCATGATAAGGATCACCATAGTCATAGCGATTGAAATCGATGCAGCCTGCGTACTCCCCATTTCGGACGATGAGATTGGCTGGATGGAAATCATCATGCAAAAGAACGCGGGGCCGATCCTTCATGAAGACTAGGTTTTCATGGATGAACCTGTTTGTTTTCTCGCCATATTCTAAATAAATTCCGCTTTCTCTGTATGCTTTCAGATAGCGTTCATGCTTTGCAGAGGCCGCGTCATCCCAGGAAAGAGGCGATGATGGCGCTTTAATTGTATGCAGTTTAGAGAGGTCAAGGCCGGCCTCATAGCCAATTTGATATTGTTCTTGAATAGAAATCTTTGGAAGCTCCTCTAAAGCGTCTTCTCCATCAATGTATTCTACAAGCATATAGCAGCTATTCAGGGGCTCTATTTTCCCGAATTCAGGCGGGTATGGAGGATTTGATTTTTCGCTTCTCAATCTCTTTTAAAATCTCAAATTCTTTTAATTTCGCTTCGTACTTTTCCAGTTCAGCCGTACGGAGGACATATTTTTTTCCGCTTTTACAGACAGCTAAGAACTTTAAGTCGCTTGAGAAACCTTTATCTATTACTTCTATATGAGTAAATCTGTCAAAATACTTGATTAAATCTGGTTCTCTCATAATCTTTGCCCCTCCATCTTAAACCAAGTTTTCCCTTTTATGTTACCATAATGAATAGTGATTCGTGATTTTGACAAGCAGAAAGTGAGGTACCTTGATGCATTCCGAAGTACAGCTTTATTTCCGCAAAGCAAAAGAAGAACATCTGGAGGATATGCGCATGCTCCGGACAAAGATTCTCTCGGCCCTTCCCGGTGCAAAAGAAGGATTTGAATATGGATTTCCCGTTTATTACCTGGACGGTGAGCTGCTTGCCGGCTATGCCAGCAGACAAAAAGGACTCATGTTTTATGTAATGGACCCGAATATTGTAGCAGCCTACCATGAAGACCTGGCAACCCGAATTACAGGCAAAACCTGTATTATTATAAAAGAAACTTCGCAAACCTCAAAGCAAACCATTATAAGATGCATCGATTATATGCTCAAAGATTTAATGAAAAAGCATGTCCTGTAGCAGCGGAACCGCTGCTTTTTTGTTTGTAAACAAGTATTAAACAACTCAGGCCGGTGCCATAATGTTCCGGGTTTCCGGTATAGCTTAAAGCAAAAGGTTTTAGTATGATGGAAGAATGAATATTTTAAAATGCAGCGGAGGGTTAAGAAGAACATGAGTTTACTTACAATTGAGAAGTTAAGCCACAGCTTTGGAGACCGCACCTTATTTAAAGATGTCTCCTTCAGACTTTTGCCTGGAGAGCATGTCGGTCTGGTCGGAGCAAATGGTGTCGGAAAATCGACGATGATGAACATCATGACCAAAGAGCTGATCCATGATACAGGCAAAGTGGAATGGACACCTGGCGTTCATTATGGATACCTGGACCAGCATACTGTGTTATCAAAAGGAAAAACAATTAGAGACGTGTTAAGAGACGCGTTCTTGCCACTATATAAAAAAGAGGAAGAATTGAACGAAGTCATTGGCCTTATGGGCAGTGCAAGTCCGGAAGAACTGGAAGAGCTGCTCGAGAAAATGGGCGAAATTCAGGACCACCTTGATGCCGGCGGGTTCTATTCCCTTGATATTAAGGTAGAGGAAGCAGCACGCGGTCTTGGCCTTGATGCAATCGGGCTCGACCGTGACGTATCCGCACTGAGCGGAGGACAGCGGACAAAAGTTCTTTTGGCAAAGCTGCTGCTTGAACAGCCTGAGGTCCTCCTTCTGGATGAGCCTACCAACTATTTAGATGTTGAGCACATTCAGTGGCTCAGCCATTATTTAAAAGAATATCCGAATGCATTTTTGCTGATTTCCCATGACACTGAATTTATGAATGGCGTCGTTGATGTTATTTTCCATTTGGAATTCTCTAAGCTCACTCGCTATACAGCTACTTACGAAAAATTCCTGGAGCTTGCGGAAATCAATAAAAACCAGCACCTTCATGCTTATGAAAAGCAAAAGGATTTTATAAAAAAGCAAGAAGATTTCATTGCAAAAAACAAAGCGCGCTATTCGACAACAGGACGCGCGAAAAGCCGTCAAAAGCAGCTTGACCGCATGGACCGGATTGACCGGCCTGAAACAGCGATGAAGCCGACGTTTGAATTTAAAGAATCACGCGGCAGCAGCCGATTTGTGTTTGAAGGAAAAGATGTTGAAATCGGGTACACTCACCCCCTTCTTCCTAAGCTCACCATGACGATTGAGCGCGGAGAGAAAATTGCGATTGCAGGATGCAACGGAGTAGGTAAATCCACTCTGCTCAAAACGATCTTAGGGAAGATTAAGCCATTAGGCGGCACCATTCAGCTTGGCGATTTCCTTTTCCCCTCATACTTCGAACAGGAAGTAAAAGCGGAAAACATCACGCCGATCGATGACGTATGGAATGCATTCCCCGGTCTTGATCAGCATCAGGTCCGTGCAATGCTTGCACGTGTAGGCTTGAAGAATGAGCACATTTCCCGTCCTTTAAATCAATTGAGCGGCGGAGAACAGGCAAAAGTCCGCTTATGTAAATTGCTTCAGTATGAAAGCAACTGGCTCCTTTTCGATGAGCCGACCAATCACTTGGACGTAACAGCGAAAGAAGAGCTGAAGCGCGCATTAAAAGCATACAAAGGCACAGTCATTCTAGTATGCCATGAACCTGACTTTTATGAGGACTGGATTACAAAGGTCTGGAACGTAGAAGAATGGGCAGAACAGGCATAAAATTTTTAATTGGTATATAAAAAGCATCCGGCATGTATGTCCGTTGGGACATGATATACCGGATGCTTTTTATTTTTTGTTGCTGAGGGTTCTTTTAAGCAGGGATCCCGCTTATTTCTTAATGACGTTTTACCGAACTTAAGGTGATGTAAAATACTGTTCAGCTACACCTTCACGGAATCGTGTACGGAAGCTTTCGGATGAATATCGAGGCTTCCAGAATATTCGACTGTTCCAATTTCACAATTTTCCCCAATGTAAATGTCGGTTCCTCTAACTAATTTCGCCTTCGTATGCTGAAGACGAACCGTATCGCCCTCAATCACTTCCGTATGAAGATGTGGATCAGAATTCAAAAACCTGAACATGCGGCGAAAGAGGTTAAACGATTTCTCGATACTGACGGTGATCGTTTCACCGCCGATTTCTTTCACTTTTGAGTAGTGATCTAAGCATATATGGATATTGTCGGCACTAAGCAGACCTCCCACGTGTATGACTCCGCTTGAACGAAACGTCTCAGCCTCGCAATCACCGGCTGCTGTCAACATTCCGCTTACGTCGATACGATCAGCGTGAAGCTTACCGGATATCTTGGCAGAACCGTTCACCTTTAATTCTCCTGCTTTTACATCTTTCATCATCTTGGCAGACCCATTTACAGTAAGTTCTACTGCTGAAATCCTTTCTTCAAGCTTTGTACTGCCATTGATATTGAGCAGTTTTGTTTCTATTTTCCCCTTTAAAGTCGAAGAACCGGAAATTTTGATTGTCTCAGCAAAAATCGAGCCTTCTACTTTGCCAGATCCGCCAATTTTCATGCTCTCACATTCAATGTCGCCCGCAATTTTTCCGCTTCCGCTAATAGAGACCGTCTTGAAATGGCCTCCGCCAGCAGATCCCGATCCATTTATTTTCAAATCATGCAGCTTTGTCATCTGTTCCATCCTCTCATCCCCCTATTAATGAACTGCCGATAGCCGCTGCTTTAATTGGTTTACTTTGTCTTCAAGGTTTACTTTTACAAGTATTTCCGAGCTTGAATATATATGTGCAGCTGGGCTAATGATTGCCCAAATAACCACATTGTGTTTTTGAAATGCCAGCAACTCACTTATTTGATGCTCTGCTGACTTATAGCTTTTCTTCATGAAATCAAGCATTTCGCAGCAGCTCTTATCATCGATTTTCCCTCTAAGCTCCTCAGCGAGCGTCAAAAAAAGGATGGAATGAAAATCATAGTGCTCGTCTGAAGTACTGTTCCCAAACGCTTTCAACGTTTCCTGCTTCAGGATCGAACGTGCTGCAAGCACTTCTCCCGATAAGGCAACATCTGCTGGACGCGGGGAAAAAAAAGCAGATAGATCATCAAGAGAGTATGCATCCTTCATTCCTTTGATCGCTTCAATACGCTCTAAGATTTTCTCTTTTGGGAAAAAGGTCTCCTGTCCGGTAAAGCTTGATTTTTTAATAAACCACTCTTCCGGAATGATATTTTTCCGTTTCCATCTGTAAAGCTGACCGTATGATATTCCTGTTGCATCAAGCAGTTCTTTTTTAGAAATAACCTTTTGTTCCACTAAAGCTCTCCTCCCTAAAGAACAAAACATTGTTACGTTATAAAACAAATGTAACATAACATTGTTTTGTTGTAAATTACTTTTTGGATATTTTCTCCAAAACAAAAAAAGACCGAGCCCTTGTAACGGTGCTCAGTCATCAAATCAACGCAATTTCTATGGCTTCCTCCGCACTTTTTACTAAAATCCAATCCTTTAGATCGATTCCGTAAATAAGGAGAACTGCAAGGGTATAGACAGCTTTAAACCTTGCTAATGCTGCTGCTGTTTCATTTATTCGTCCATATTCTTCAAAAAACAGCAGTCTTGCTTCGGGTGGAAGCAGGCTGTATACAGCTGACAAATCAACTGCAGGATCCCCAATATGAGTGTCTCCCCAGTCAATGATCCCAGACAGAGACCCATTTTCCGCAACCAGGATATTCCGTATGTGCAAGTCTCCATGAACGAGGCATTTTGCAGATTCATGTTCAATAGGTTCGAGCTGATCTGCATAGCTTTTCAGCTGTATTACATGAGGGCTTTCCGGACGAAGCATGCAAAGCTTCTCTGCTGTTTCGCGAATCATCGGAATTCGTTTGTCCATATCCAGCCTTCCAAGGGTATCATTTTTAACTCCTGCCCCCAGCGCTTGATCGACAGGAAATGCATGAAGAGTCTTTAAAAACCTCGCTAATGGAATAGCCATGTCAGTGCGCTGCTTCTCTGTCAGATAAGCAGGTGTTTTCCCCTGAAGAAAAGAATAGCCAAGGTACGGCCACTGATAGTCTAATCCAGGCGAACTGCTGAATACAGGCACTGGTATCGCTATTCCCATGTCAGGCAGAATGGGCAGAAGCCGCTTTTCTGTTTGCAGTAAATCGACAGCAATCTGCCTGCGCGGGAACCTGAAAACATACCGGCCGTTCACTTCAAATACAGTATTGTCGAACCCCTTTCCAAGCAGCCTGGCACGGACAGGGTGAAGCTGCGGGAAATCGTTTGTGATCAACTTTACAGCAAGGGACTCTGAGACCGATCTTTCAGGAGACCAAGGATTTACCAAAGGATTTACCTTGACCTTCTGTTTGCATTTCCGCGATTGGACTGTGATCCTCTTTTTGCTTTTTCAGGGCGGTAAACCTGATCTTTGTTTTTAGGCTGAGATGTGTATTCGGAAGAGGGAATGTCGATTTTTTGCCTCGGCAGCTTTAGCTTAATTCCCTTTTCAATTGTATGGAGGTCGTCCATATCCTTTGGCGCAGCAAACGTAACAGCCACTCCTTCGTCACCTGCTCGTCCCGTTCTTCCAATCCGGTGGATATACGTTTCTGCATCGAGAGGCATATCATAGTTATAGACATGGGTTACTCCTTCTACATCAAGACCACGTGCCGCAACATCTGTTGCAATCAAATATTGAATTTTCGCTTCGCGGAAGAGCTTCATCACCTTTTCTCTTTTCGCCTGGGAAAGATCACCGTGGAGCTCTTCTGCTTCGTACTTCCGTGCCTTCATCGCATCAAACAATCTACCTGCTCTTATTTTCGTGCGGCAGAAGATAATTGCTAGGAAAGGACGCTGCTCATCCAGAAAGCGGAAAAGAGCTGCCTGCTTTGCTCTGTCATTTGTTTCAACAACAAGCTGTGTTATTTTTTCAACGGTAACCTGTTTTTCCTGCACTGTAATATCTTTAGGATTTGTCATATATTGCTTGGACAAGTCTCTTACTTTATTCGTAATGGTTGCAGAAAACAACAGTGTCTGCCGGGAATCGAAGGTTTGAGCAATGATTTCTTCTATATCCTTTTGAAAGCCTGCATGAAGCATTTGATCTGCTTCATCAAGCACAAGTGTGGATACTTCTGAAAGATTGATCGTTTCCCTGCGGATGTGATCAAGAATTCGGCCAGGGGTGCCAACCGCAATGTGAATGCCTCGACCCAGTTTTTTTATCTGGCGCTCCACATCCTGTCCGCCGTAAATGGCGAGGACTCCTGTCTCATTCAGCCTGTCTGTAATCTTTTTTATTTCAGCTGTGATTTGAATGGCCAGCTCCCTCGTCGGAGTGACAATCAATGCCTGAACAGCTTTGTGCTCCGTGTCGATCTTTTCAAGGATTGGCAGAACAAATGCAAGCGTCTTTCCTGTTCCTGTCTGGGCCTTTGCTATGATATCGGCACCTTCAAGCACAGCAGGGATCGCTTTCTCCTGAATTTGAGTAGGGCTTGAAATACCCTGGTGTTTAAGTGCTTTCGTTAATCTATCGGAAATTCCTAATGCTGAAAAAGTCATTCGTTTCATGTATCCTCTCTATTATCCGTCATTGCGTAGATTCTTATTGTACACTGTATTTCATGAAAAAACCCGGCCAAGTAAACCTCTATTTCCCAGAAAATAAGTTTATCTCTTTAATACAGTCATAGACAGCCCATTTTTAATTCGCAGAGAGACAAGCGGTTCGGGCTTAAGTTCGTGTTTATCTCCTGCAAGCTCCAATCGATAATGCTTAAGGACTGCAGCAGAGATCAGTACAGCTTCCATCATGGCAAACTGGCTTCCTATACATCCGCGCGAACCTCCTCCGAACGGAAAATAGCCGTACATGGGGATTTCATCTTTCTTTTCAATTGAAAACCGGTCGGGGTTAAATTCTTCCGCCTTTGCAAAATAAGCTGGATTTCGGTGCATAACATAAGGACTGATCAGAAAAATCGAACCTTTCTTAAAAAGCTCATTTAAGATTTCAGCATCTGCCTTTGCTTCCCTGAGCATAATCCATGCGGAAGGATACAATCTGAGAGTTTCCTGTATTACCTGATTGGAAAAAGAGAGATTTTTTAAATCCTCGAATTTTAAGCCGTTATCAAACAGGGCAAGCTCTCTCAGCATTCTTTCCTCAATATTTGGATGCCTGGCAAGAAGAGCATAGACCCACGTTAATAAATTTGCGGTCGTTTCGTGTCCTGCTATTAACATTGTGACGATTTGATCCCTTATTTCTCTCTTTGATAATCCCTGGCCGTTCTCGTATTTTGTTTCGAGAAGCAAAGACAGCAGATGATCCTCTGAAGAATGGACCGAGCCTTCTTCCATTAGAAAATCAGCCAGTTCATCCAGTGTTTGAACACCCCTTTTATATTTTCTGTTCTGGGAAGTAGGCAGAAAATCTGGCGGAGAAAACGGTGTCAGCAGGGAGCTTGCTGTTTTTTCAATGATATCGTTGACAGCATTCGTAATATGACCTGTATTTTGGGACAGTTCAACTCCAAACATGGTTTTGACAATAATCCGAAGCGTCAAATTCATCATATCTTCATGAATTGGCCTCGTTTCACCATTTTCCCATGAACCAATCATGTCTGCTGTCATTGAATTGACGATTTCTGCATATCCAGCGATTTTCCGCTTGTGAAAGGCAGGCTGCATCATTTTCCTCTGCTGCCTGTGCTCCTCTCCTTCGCTTGTTAAAACTCCGTTTCCAAGTGTTTTCCCAAGCGTCCGTGCAGAAGAGCCTTTTTCAAAACACTCTTCTTTTATAGTCAAAATCTGCTTAACAGCTTCTCTGGAATGAATAATGTAGGATGTGTTCCTGGAATGAGGATTTATGGCAACAATGTCACCTAGTGTATGAGTATTTAAAAGAAATCGGAGAGGGTCTTTTCGAAAAGCTAAATAATTGCTAAGCTGGCTTCCGCCTAAAGATACAGTCATATCCATGCTCCTCTATCAGATTAGTTACCACTATTATACAGCAACTCCGCCTGATTAAGCAGTTTCAAGCATGCCTGGAGAGAGAGTTCTATTTTTATTTAATGAATGATAGTATAATGACTGTACATCTTATTTTTAAAGGAGGTTTGTCCTATGTCAGAAAAGAAAATGACACTCGAAGAGGCGATTAAACAAAAGCTTGCCAGCAAAAAGCAGGCACAAGCGAATGGAAATGGCAGTTTGAAAGGTTCGAATCAAACGAAAAATATGAAGAGCCAGGTTTCCAAGAAAACAAATAATCAGCGCAGAAGAATGGGTGTTTAAATGAACGGTCAAAACCGCGAACATATAAAACCAGGTACACCTGTTCAAATCGTTTTGAAGCAGGATCAGCGATCCGGGAAGCTTACGGGCGGTGTTGTAAAAGACATCCTGACTAAATCAGCTTTTCACCCCCACGGAATAAAAGTGCGTCTTCAGGATGGACAAGTTGGCCGGGTAAAATCAATAGATGCTCCTTAAGATTTATCAGCATAGATGATTTGCTGATGAGGATCATAAACAAGGATATAAACGGTCAACTGGCCTTTTATCACCTCAACGCTCTGTGATAATTGGAAGCCAAAGTGTTCGTATATCCGGACATTTCGGGTGGTCTCCGTTTCCAGAACGCAAAACGTTCTCCTGATGTCTGCCTCTTTCAGCGCCGCTCTAATCATTTGACTCATATACTTCTGACCTCTGTATTTCTTATCAACCGCAACCATGTCTAGTACTAGATGTGGTTTTTGTTTTTCATAAAAAGTCATTCTCTTAGAAATGACCGACAGCCTTCTCGCTTTTTTAATAAAAGAAACCATCTGTACGTCTTTTACTAGCAGCAGGCTTCTGAAAATTGTCTTTAAAATCGCTATGTATAGGGCAGGGGAAAAAGACTGATAGCCAGTTCTTCTTACAGCGAAGATTCCTTCTACTCTGTCTGATGTCACATATGTATCACTGATGGCATCTACAATTTCAACAGTACTGCGGTATACATTTTGCAAAATTCTTTTTCTTTTCCCCTCCTGAGGGAAGAGGTAAATAAACAGCGGATTATCAAAGAATGAGTCTGCAAGCATTTCAGCTGCCTTTAAGCGGTGCTTTTTTTGAAGTCTTGTTAACTCTTCGTACATGAGCAATCCCTCCTCGTACCATCTTATGCAGCGGTACGTCAATTTAGATATCGACACTCTTTCTTAAACAAAGACAAAAAAGCTAACGTCTGCTGTTAGCTTTTATCTAAGATAGGATGCGTATTAAGTTTTGCCCGTTTATGTCTAGCTCGAGCTAAAACGGGCGCCTCCGCTTTTCTTATTGTCTAGTTCCACCGCCCAACTCCTCGGCCAGAACAAAATCACCCAAAAAGTCAAAACCGGACTTTTAGGGTGATTTCTTATCTGTCTGTCTGCGCTAAACGGGCACTTCCGCTTTTCTTATCATTTATTCATTTTAGAAAGAAATCCGCCAATCAAATCATCTGCTGTTTCTTCTTTTGTTTCTTCTTCTGATGAAGATGCTGACTCCTGCAATGCTTTTTCCCAATCGAAATCATCCAGTCCTGCGTTATCATCAAAACCTTCATCAGGCTCATGTTCCTGCACTGCAGGACGGCTATTAGACGGAAAGGCTGTTTCCTGCAAGTAAAGGGCCTCGTCGATATCCAGTGACCTGCTGTTAAACGAAGCAAGAAGAGAAGCAGCTCTTATTGGATCAGCAAGAATTTGATACACAATGCTTCCAAGCAGTGCTTCAGAGTGCTCGTGTTTCATCCAGTCTCTCTGAGCTTTGCTGAGTTTTTGCGGAAGCGGTATTGTGATGCTCTCCTTCTCCTTAACAAAAGAATCGCTGACACCTTGTGAAACAAATTCAGCAATTTTGCTTGAGAAGTTCCTTTTTTCGGTTTCTTTCAGCTTTTGCAGCTGTTTTATTATGTGCTCAGGAGTATCTGAAGGGATGCGAAACGTGATCGCCTGTCCCCTCTGAATTCCTGATGAAGCGCCTTTATTCATAAAACCACCCTATTATTTGGTAGTAGCCGCTTTTTTATCTTCGCTGCTTTTATCTTTGTTTGTTTTGCGGTAAAAGTCAAAAACGAGCTTGTAATAAGCATTCGCCATCATCCAGATGCTTTCATTCTCATCTTCAAAGAAGTCAATATTGTAGCCGTCAAGATTATTATTAAGCGTTTTAAGGTAATCCTTCAGCACAACTGCTCCTCCGCCGACAAAATAGCAGATTTCAGTTTGTGAATTTTTTTGCCAAACGTTGCGCAAGTGGCGGTATTGTTTCTTCGCAAGATCTAATAAAATTCGGTCCGTAATATCATGAACGCTTGTGCGGCTGCCTCTTACATAGATATGATTGCGGTCCGTTTTTTTAGTGATGATTTCAACTACATCACGGCGGCTGTCAAGCTCAACACCGTGCTTAGAACGGATCTCTTCGCGGATTGCTTCTAATGATTCAACTACGCCAAGGTTAAAGCCCTGTGCTTTATCATCGTCCACGTTGCGGTTTTTAATGACTGCGATATCAGTAGAAAGGCCTCCGATATCCTGGATGATGATGCGCTTATCAATCAAATCTTTGTTGATGATGTTTAAATCCTTGTCCATCACCAGGTTGATATAAGCTGCAAATCCTTCAGGATAGACTTTCACTTCATCAAATTTTATATTTACTTTTAAACCCTGATATTTTGGAGTAATTAAAAATTCTACCTGATGGACATTTCCCAATAGCTTAGATCGGTAACCAACATCTTTGCCTTCTTTAGCTTCTCTTAACGGAAGTCCAGTGCCAAGTGTATATGCTGCATCAATGACTTTATTATTTCTGCGGAACACTTTTTCATTTTCAGGTTTTACTGCATCAAGGGCAATTGAAGCAAACAGCATAATCAGCGTTTGATCTTCTTCAGATTTACTGCTGCCCGGATCAAGCTCAGAAGCATTGTCGCTTTTTGTAGCAAGAGATCCAACGCGATAAATGGCATTGTTTTCTTTTAAAGCAGGGGAGTGAACCTTAATATGAATTCCATCTAACGGATCCTTGCTGTCTAATTCCTCAATTCCAATGACCGGACGATCTTCAATGTCTCTTGCAATGACATTCGGTATGTATAGTTGAGAGTCATATTTTCCGAAAATTGCTTTTACTGCATCGTTTCCTACATCGATTGCTGCGATTCTAGAATTACTCATGAACACCATTCCTTTCACTTCATGAATTAGTATAAAAATCCATTCTTTTAAAGAGTATTAAAGATTGATAGTTTCGTCAATAGAACCAGAATGATTACATTTTTGTACACATGTTTACAAATCTGTTTACATTGTAGACATTTTTGTACACAAGGTAACTAATTTGTATACATCCTTATATGGCGGGATGCGTACGTGTTTGTATACATGTAAACAAATAACGTATACATTTCATTACATTTTGTTTACAAGTATACATTATCAGTATACTTGTAAACATTCTCCTTTAATAAGGTATTACCGTATCTTATCCACCGCCAAAACCTTTTTTGTTCATCGCGTAAATTGGAAGAAAAAAAAGAGGAAATCTATCAATATATGTCGAACTGAAACATTTTAAAGAAGGTAGAAGGGGAACGAAAAATGACATCATTTCCGCATTTAGAAACAGATCGATTAAAGCTAAGAAGTATTGAAAACTCAGATGCTGTGAAATTATTTGAGTATTTCTCTAATAGAGAGGTAACAAAGTATTATGGCATGGATTCTTTTAAAACATTAGAGGAAGCAGAGACTCTGATTCATACATTTCAGATTGGCTATCAGTCGAATAAGCTCATACGATGGGGGATTGAACTCAAAGAAACCAATGAACTAATTGGCACTTGCGGATTTCACGCTCTCTCACAGAAGTACAAACGAGCTGAAGTAGGCTATGAAATCTCACATCTGCATTGGAAAAAAGGATATGCAACCGAGGCCATTAAGACGATACTTGATTTTGGATTTGAGGAAATGGAGATGATTCGCATCGGGGCGGTAGTATTGCTTGCTAATTCCCCTTCCAGAAGGGTTCTTGCGCCCTTAGGCTTTAAAGAGGAAGGAATGCTTAGAAATTATATTATTCAAGACAATATTCCATGCGATGTAATCATGCATTCTCTCCTCAAAGAAGAATGGATAAAAAGCAGCTATAGATGAATGCTGCTTTTTTCTTATATTGGTTTGATTTCAGACTGCGGCGGTCTTTCAAGCCAGCCTCTTTCAATCATTAATTTTGTCCCATCCTCAACGAAAAACATAATATCTTTCATAATAAGAAGGTAATGCGCTGCAATATCCCTTCTCATCGAGAGGGATATTGAATGCCCAATTAGAGAAATAGCCGCTCCTGTGGATGCAGTAATCATAAACATAATCAATTTTTCTGAAAAAGGACAAACATCAGAGTCTGTCACTTCTAAAGAGACAGGAATTGTTCCTAAATGCCCTTCTTTTTTCAAAAGAAGATTGAATACATCAATTTGTTTTTGGGCTAAATCCTTTGCATTTAACAGATATTTTTTTACTTCTTTATCTTTTACCGATTGAATAAGTCCTTTAAGCAATAGAATACCAATATAATTTCTTTCAATGATAAAAAAAGCCTCACCCAGTTCAAAAGAGTTCAGCGCACGTCTCTCCCCAAACCATCCTGATAGATAGGAGTCTTTTGCGACAAAATGAACTTGATCAGGGTAAGTCATCTTCGGCGGACGATCATAAATTCCTTTTGTAAGCATAAGTTTGACTGCCATCTTGTAAAGCCGAGTTATTTTATGCTGATATTCAATAAAAAACTCAAGTAAATCAACTCGCGCAACATTAATAACAAAAGTAGATACGTTCACCAATGTAAGCTGGCTCGTCCGGTACACATAGCTTAATGCATAAAGATCCGTATATAACGGCGGTGCAGAAAGATCAACATCACCGTCAGAAAAACCTTCAGGAACTGGAAAGTTTTCTCCGGTAAAAATCGTTGTGACAGTTTGCAAAATAGTTTGAGACAGCAAAATAGATTCTTTGACCAAAAGTAGAATTTCTTCGTCTTCTGCATGCTCAAAAAAATGTTTCAAAAAGCACAAAGATGCACTCTCTTGCATGTAAGTTGTCCATAGCGCAGAGATCTCCGGAGTGGTTAAATTGATATTATGGTGAACCATATTCTATGTGTTCCCCCTAATCATTTTTCTATTAGGGTTTCTTTTAAAGCAAATATTATTCTGTCTTAGGCTGCACCAAAAGAAACCCAGTCATTATCTGACTGGATTCACCTTTTCTATAAACACGACTTTTAAATAATTCCCCTCTGGAAACTCCTTTTTCGTTTTAAAATCATCCGGCAGGGAAAATTCTTCTTTTATTTTGTATTTTTCTCCTGTTTCTTTAAAGGCTGTGTCGATAAACCCTTTAAACTTCTTCATTGAAAACGTACTGCAGTTTGTGGATGCGACGATTACGCCATTGTCTTCCGTTAAAGCAATGGTTTCCTTCAGCAGATCCTTGTAGTCCTTTGCAGCGCTGAATGTATATTTTTTTGATCTCGCAAAGCTTGGCGGATCAAGGATGACAAGATCAAATTTTAGATTTTTTTTCAAAGCATATTTGAAGTAATGAAAAACGTCTTCAACAATAATATCCTGGGATTCATAATCAACCTCATTAATGCTGAATTGCTCGACCGTTTTACTCAGACTCCGGTTCGCCAGATCAACACTCGTTGTTTTTACAGCCCCGCCAAGAGCAGCAAACACAGAAAATGCACCTGTATAAGAAAACAGATTCAATACGGTTTTTCCTTTTGCATAACGGTCTCTAATGGTCTTTCTAACATCTCTTTGATCAAGAAAAACCCCTACCATGGCGCCGTCGTTTAAATACACTGCAAAATTCACGCCATTTTCCTTTACGATTAATGGGAATTCCGGTCTTTGCCCTTCTACAAACCCATCCTCCTCAACAAATTTTCCTTGAGAATCGAATCGTTTTTTCTGATAAATCCCGCGAATTTCGGCATATTTCTTTAAGGCTTCTAAAATGAAGGAATTAAATTGGTAAATTCCTTTGCTGTACCATGTCACCAGATAGTAGCCGTCAAAATAATCGATTGTTAATCCGCCGATGCCGTCCCCTTCACCGTTGAAAACCCGGAAGGCTGTCGTAGCACCGCTTCTGAAAAGGTTGTTGCGGAACTGGAAGGCAGCTTGAATTTTCTGATCAAAGAAGGCTTGATTCATTTCTTCTCTTTCACTTGAAGTAAGAATCCAGCCAATCCCTTTATTCTGCTTCCCGTAATATCCTCTTCCAATAAACCGCTGCTGCTCATCAACCAGTCTGATGAGCTCGCCTTCATGCTTTAAGCCTGAAAGATTAACGACCGAATCCTTTTGAATCAGCGGGCTGCCGTTTTTCATTTCCTTTACGTATTTAGATTTAATCGTGAGCGTTGTCTCAGTTTTCATAGTTACGTCCCATCTTTAAAAAATTTCGTTATCTTATAGTACCCATACTACATGAAACAACTTGCAGTTTCTAGAAATCACCTTGTTCAAAACGATTTATTGAGGTATGGACAGCTATTTTTGAGATGCAGATAAAAAAATTTACAGCAAGATGTTTCTTTTCTAATAGGCGGGGGAATAACAACGATAAGATACAAATACCTAACACTATCTTAAGAAAGGCGGAAATTAAAATGGGCTTTATTTTATATCTTATCGTCGGCGGTTTAATAGGCTGGTTAGCGGGAGTTATTCTTGGTAAAAACGTACCTGGAGGCATTATAGGAAACATCATTGCAGGTATTATTGGAGCTTGGATCGGCGGGGAGCTTCTTGGCACTTTCGGACCAACCTTAGCAGGCATCGCTATTATCCCTGCATTGCTTGGAGCTATCATCTTTGTTTTCTTATTAAGCCTTGTATTGCGTTCAATGCGCAAAAGAACTTAATTAATAGAACGGAACGCCTGCTGACATTCAGCAGGCGTTTTTTTGAAAAAACAGCAAAAAAAGACCGCAGCCTTTTGAGCTGCAATCTTACATTTATTAATAAGTTGTACGTCCGCCGCTTTTTCGTTTATTAAGCATTTTCTTTACAATAGGATAGACGATTGGAGCATATTTTATCGCTTTTCGAATCAGTTTTTTCACGGTAAACTCCTCCTCTTTTCTTTTTATTTTCCCACAAAGCAAGAATACTAAACACCTTAAGAACCAAAGTACAGGTGGTAATGTGTTTTACAGCCCGGATTGAAGGCAGAACCGCACTTCGGACAGCAGCTTCCGCTGTCCATATATTCTTGAATGGCAAGTACATGGCGGCATGAACCGCATAGCACAGCAGGCATATCCCGCTCTGATTTATCCCATCCTTCCGGACTGTGATCCGCAAGCTGCTCATGGCATTCATAGCAAGCATAAAATGTCTCACAGCATTTAAATTTAATCGCAATAATGTCTTTGTCAGTTCCATAGTGACGGCATCTTGTATTTGCATCAAGCGCCACTCCTTTAACAGTCATTAAACGCACACTCCATTCTAAAATAGCATTTATTTAAAGGATAAAGACCCTTACCGCCCGAAGTATCTACTTAGACAGCAAAGGAGGTATGGAAATGAATCAAAATACGTTAGCGAAAGAGATTTCTTCTCTAGAAAAAGAACTTCTTGAAAAAAAACAGCTTCTTGCAGCACTCAGGAAAAAAGAGACGGTGAAAAAGGCGGAAAATTATGTGTTTACGTCTTCTAATGGACATTCTGTCACATTAAGCGAGCTTTTTAAAGAGAAAGATGAACTTCTCGTTGTTCACAACATGGGGAAAAACTGTTCTTACTGTACGATGTGGGCAGACGGTTTCAATGGTGTCTATCCCCATATCGCAAAAAAAGCTGCTTTTGTTCTTTCCACACCTGATGAACCTCATATACAAGATGCATTCGCCGCTGAAAGAAGATGGCAGTTCCCTGTCATTTCCACTTCCGGCACTTCTTTTAAACAAGATTTCGGTTTTGAAAAAGACGGACTTTATTATCCGGGTGTCTCAGCCTTCAAAAAAGAGGCTGATGGGGCCATATATCATGTTTCACAGGCTCCTTTTGGACCAGGCGATGATTTTTGTTCTGTATGGCACCTATTTGACCTTCTCCCATCAGGATCGGATACTTATCGTCCATCTAAAAAAATGAATGAACATACCCCGTTTCAATTGACCGGCAACATTGCTTTTGCTGCGGAGGATTATGAAAAAGCAATTTCGTTCTATGAAAAAGTAATTGGCATGACCGCCGAGTACTCAAATGAATCAGAAACAAAATTCAGCATGAATGGAAACTTTTTTTATGTCGAAAACAAAAAATCTGATGGAGTCTTTTTTGAATTTGCCGTTGATTCTTTTTCAGAATCTAAAGCTTCTTTGCTGCAGGCAGGCTGTACAGTAACCAAGGAAATAAGTGAAAAAAGTGTCATGGTGACGGATCCGTTCGGCCTTAAATTTCATATATTCGAAGCATAAATACGGACGTTCATCAAAATGTTTCAGAAACAGGGCTGCATGCGCGGATATATAGAGGATCTGGTTTCCCTATAGCCGGAACGAAATGAAAGCTTACAGAGGCATCTGAGCGTAAAATAACAGCATTTGTGGAAAGCGAAAAGGAGAGAAGAGTTTGAAAGGTAAAAAAGTGATGATTACAGGTGCAAATTCAGGTATGGGGCTAGCTGCTGCAATTGAGATGGCTAAGAAGGGCGCACATGTCATCATGGTGTGCAGGAGTCTAGAACGCGGACAGGCCGCACTTGATCAGGCCAAAAGAGAAAGCAAGTCGAATGCAATTGAACTTATGAAGTGTGATCTTGGATCTCTTTTAAGCATAAGGGAATTTGCAAGGCAATATGATGATGCCTATCATTCTTTGGACGTATTAATCAATAATGCCGGTGTTGTGACGATAAAACGGGAGCTTACTGAAGATGGATTTGAAAGCATGATGGGCGTAAACCATCTTGGTCATTTTCTTTTGACCAACCTATTGCTCCCTGCTTTAACACGATCACCGCAGGGCAGGATCATAAATGTCTCATCAGGTGCCCATAAAATCGGAAACATTCATTTTGATGACCCATATTTAACTAAGGGTTTTACAGTTTGGAAGGGGTACGCTCAATCGAAGCTTGCCAATCTTTTATTTACCGCGGAACTTGCAAAGAAACTGCAGGGTACAGGAGTAACGGTTAATGCACTTCACCCCGGTGCAGTAGCAACAAGTTTGGGTGTTAATCGAAAGACAGGATTCGGAAAAGGTGTTTTTGCTCTTTTAAAACCCTTCTTTCTCACTCCAGAACAAGGAGCACAAACAGCTATTTACTTAGCAGAAAGTTCTGAAGTGGAACATATAACCGGGCAATACTTTTATAAAAGAAAAATGGAGCTTCCGACTGAGCGCGCCCGAGATATTGAGCTTGCCTCCAGGCTGTGGGATTGGAGCGAAAGTGAGGTGGGAATAAGAACCCGTTTAGCTCCGACAGACAGATAAGGGTCCGCCTGAAAAGGCGCTTTTTGCCATTACAGGCGGAGACGTTCTGGCCGGGGAGTTGGGTGATGGAGCTGGGCAACAAGAAAAGCGGAAGTGCCTGTTTATGATATGCAGATAAAAAAAGAGGCTGCTGAAAAAGCAGCCTCCCCCTTATGGAATTAGCACAATTTTCCCCGTGCTTTTTCTGCTCTCAAGATAACGGTGCGCTTTTGCTCCATCTTCTAAAGGAAAACGGGCAGGTTCAGCGATCCGCAGTGAGCCTTCCTGGATCCAGCCGAATAGCTGATTCGATCTTGAGATGCGCTCTTCTCTGGACGTAAGTACATTCCAGAGATCACCGCCAGTCAGTGTTTTTGACGTATCCATCAGCATTCTCGGGTCAATATGCACCGGATCTCCCCCTGCCATACCGTAGAATACGACGGTTCCGCCAATGCGGGCTGCAGCAAAGCTGTCCATAAGCGTTGAGCCTACTGAATCATAAACGACATCAGCTCCTTTTCCTGCTGTTGCCCCAAGGACCTTCTGTTTCCAGTCTTCTGTATAGACAATGGCTTTTTCTGCACCTGCTGCTTTTGCAATGTTTGCTTTTTCATCAGTAGAGACAAGCGCGATGACTCTGCCGCCCAAAAAGCGAATGATCTGAACGAGCAACTGGCCTACACCCCCGGCTGCAGCGTGAACGAGAGCCGTATCACCCGCTTTAATCTTGTAGCTGTCAGACGTAAGATATTGAGCTGTCAGCCCCTGCAAAAGCACTGAAGCTGCTGTTTCAAATGAAATCTCATCTGGCAGAGGAATCACCTTATCAACGGGCGCTGCAGTAAACTCTGCATTAGAATGAGGAACATCCGCAAAACCAACCCGGTCACCTGGTTTAATGCCGCTTACTTCACTGCCGATTTCTTCAACAATTCCTGCTCCCTCATATCCAAGTATGTAGGGAGGCTCTCCCTCTAAGTGATAGTTTCCTTTTCGGCGGTACACATCCGCAAAATTGAGCCCTACTGCTTTCATTCTGATTAAAACCTCTTTCGGTCCCGGAACAGGCTTTTTAATCTCTGCTGAAGTCAATACTTCAGGTCCGCCGAATTGATTGAATACAAGTGCTCTCATTTGAACATTCCTCTCAAGCTATTTTTATGCATTTAGTTTATCAGAAAAGGCTGCCTAATATTGCTTTCTTTCTTTTACTATAATTTTCTTCACTCATTCCAGGCAAATAAATGGTTTTCGCCTGCTTGTGATATAATAAGCAAATTGAATCGATTATCGGAGGAAAGATATGCTTACTTTTGAACAAAAGCTTGCTGTTATTGAAACATTTAACGAATTGCAAAGAAAGAACGTTTCCCTTGGAAGAATCAACTTTCAGTTTGAAGATAGCATTTACGATAAGAAAAATGTGGTCTATCATCTTCATCCAAATGGAAATGGATTCGTATACGCTGAATCTGTAAAAGGATATGCCGTGAATGATAAAGGCATGGTTAACATCCGTGATTTCTCGGAAGAAGAATTACGCAGCATTATCAAAAAATCCATTCATTCGCTTTCTGTGCAGGAAGACGCGCAAGCAGAAGAATTTGAAGAAGAAACATGGACAAATGAGGATGGACAGACTCTTATTTTGATCCAAGAAGATGATATGTGGAATGTGTATGCCGGATTAAACCTTGATGGCACATTTACCACTTATAAAGAAGCTGCAAATTATCTGCATGAAGAAGGCTTCAGAGCATAAAAAAACAGCGGAGCACATGTGATGTGTCCCGCGGTTTTTTCTTTAAACCAGGCTGCTCATCAGCTCTTCGATCTCACCCGATGTCAACTTGCGCCACTCTCCGCTCTTTAAACCTTCTACAGAAAGATTCATGATTCGCTTTCTTTCAAGCCTCTCTACCTTATAGCCAAACACCTTGCACATTCTGCGGATCTGACGATTAAGTCCCTGCGTTAAAATAATGCGGAATTCAGAATCACTGATTTTCTCAACTGTACACGGTTTGGTTGTCACTCCGAGTATTTCTACTCCCCCTGACATTCCAAGAATAAAGTCATGGTCAAATGGCTTATCTACTTTGACGAGATATTCTTTTTCATGGCCATGTTCAGACCGCATGATTTTATTTACGATCGATCCATCATTTGTGAGTAAAATTAACCCTTCTGACGCTTTATCCAGCCGGCCTACAGGAAAGATTCGTTCCGGGAAAGCCATAAAATCAATGATATTTCCCTTAACCTCCTTTGCTGCTGTACAAGTAATACCCACTGGTTTATTTAAAGCCAAATAAACTGGCGCGGCTTTAGACGGGATAGGACTGCCGTCGATTAAAACGATATCTCCTTCAGCTACTGTGTCTCCGGCCTCACAGGTGACTCCATTGATGGAAATCCGGCAGTTGGCAATTAGCCGATCGGTTTCACGTCTTGAGCAATAGCCTGTTTCACTTATATATTTATTTATTCTCATAGGATCGTTTCACTTTCATATTCTAAGATTCCTATCATCATAGCACGAAGGATGTTTTTTGCTCTACATCCAAAATAAGTAAGGGAATACAACAAGCAGTAAAAAGGTCTTTTTGCGAAAATTGTCCATCGCGTGCCTAGACAAAGAAGCGTGAAAAAAAAGACAGCTTATATAAAGCTGCCTCAATTCTTAATCTGTTTTTTACTTTGTGTCATCTTTGGAATCAAAAGTCCGAGCATCAGGATGACGCCAATGGCAATCAGGAGAATATACGTCATCATTAAGCCCGAGTTTTGGGTTGTATCAGAATTTACCGTTTCTGTCATACTCAATGATGGTTCTGCACTGCCTGAGAATAAATCCAGTTGTTCAGCTTTGGATTTAATCGTGTTTTTCTCTTTTGTGTAATCAGTGAAGAGCTGTTCCTGCAACTCGTCCTTTTGGTCACTGGACGGCTTTTCAAAGGTTAGATCTTTTTGCTCCTCCGGTATAGTGGTTCTTTTTTCATACAGTGATTCCTCATGCAGATATTCCGTGTTTTCCTTAAGCTCTTTTTCCTCATAAACATTAGGATCCAGCTCCTCAAGGTTTGTTACTGTCTCCGCATGTCCCGGCCTCCAGCTTGTAAAGACAAAGATGAGCAGGAATAAGGAGAACCATATGACTGCTTTACGCTTCATGGGCATGTTCCTGATTGGCCTTTTCGTTTGAGTTTTTAAGAGCATTCACAACAAACGGCAGGATGGTCAGAACAAGGATAATGCCGATAAGCACCATCACTCCCTGAGTAAATAAATTATTTGCATCATACTGAATCGAGATGTACACCTCTGACATCGGATCTTCGTATGTGAAGTTTGGCGCGGCTAAAGCAAGCAGCGGACTGACAAAGAAGGCAACGAGGCCTACACTTGCAAGCCAGCCTGCGAAATTGCCGAGCAAAAACGAAACTCTTACGATTGTTGATGCTGCAAGTAACAGCAGCACAGTAAAGATTGACCATTGTATCGCGCGTTCATCAGTGAGAGTGTAAATATTTAAACCGAACACGCTGATGATGAGCCCGACAATTAAGTTTAATAGACCAAACATAGAGCCTCTTACTAATAACGGCGCTGCTTTGAAGTAATGACTGAAGAATCCGATCAGCAAGCTGCTGATAAGGATGATAACAAGAATCACGACCGGCGGCACCGCTTTAGCCTGTGCAGCAGGTGCTTCTCCGCTAATTTGCAGCGGATTGGCAAGATGTTCATAAACATACCCGTTGTTCTGACCGTCTACAAACGTATTGCCGAGTATACTGAAGACGTCATCTCTTACAAGCTGTGTTGAGGCTACATTTGTCGCCCATTTATCATTTAAAACGTCTGCTTCAGATTGAACTTCATTCACTTTTTGCTGGAGGACATCTGTACTGCTTACAACCGTCTCCTGTCTTTCTCCAAGTGAATTCATCAAGTCTGTAATCATGACTAATTCCTGGCTGATATTTTGCTGATTGACTACAAGGACAGTACCGTCCGAGTTTTCAAGCGGCATTCCCGAAGCTGTATTTTCTGATTCCTGAACTTGGCTCAGTACGCTATTTGCGCTCTCTTCCATAGATGAAAGATCCTCTAGTATAGCTGCCTGCTGAGCATCCAGCTCCTTGCTGTATTCATCCATGAATGCAAGAGCGGAAGCCTGGACTTCTTTCATTTCTTCTTCCGTTGCCGGCAGCTCCTGATTCAGCTTGTCCCATGCGCCTTGTTCTGTTTCATTGATAGATAGAATAGTTTTTACTTTTGTTTTTTGCATCTCATCTGCAAGGACAGCATCTTTGGCTGGATCTGAAGTCGTATTCATACGCTTGGCGGCTGCCTCGTACTGAGATAAAACCGTATGGTATTTCAGCACATCGTTCATTGATGCAGTTCCGATCGGCCCGCTGAACACACTCTCAAGTCTTTGCTTTCTTTCAGGACTGAGCAAGTTAAGTATCGTTTGTTCCTGTTCAATGATGGATGCTGAACCTGAGTTCATATTATCTGTCAGCACGTTTATCTTTTCTGCCAGTTTGCTGATTTCATCTTTTAGAAGCTGATTTTCTTCTAATAGATTTGCATTTTCTTCTGTCAGCTTTTCATAGAGAACAAGCAATTTATCATACTCGCCTTTCCATGAATTCTGATTTTCTTTTGACTTTATTGATTCTTCGATTGCAGCAAGCTTTCCTGACATGTCTTCTAATTCAGTTAAAGCTTGTGTTACTTGTTCTGGTTTAGGCTCCGGAATCGTTTCTAGAATGGCCTTGAGATTTTTAAGCTGTTCTGAAACAGCAAGAATCTTAGCCCGCTCCTCTTCCATGTTAGCCGGACTTTCATTTTCACCTGGAGCTTCTGGCTGAGTGACATCTCCGCCATCTTCAGGCGGTCCTTCCTCCCCGTTGCCTGGTTCCTCACCTGGATTCCCTTGCTTAAGGCTTTCCCTGAGAGGAATAAGTTCACCTTCAAGACGGTTCAGTGCATCCTGATTATCCTTCATAATATACATATCTACATAATTACGATGAACTGCTTCAAGCTCTCTTGCCTGGCGTTCTGTCTGGCTGAGCCTTACATTCCCATATGCTTTAGCTGTTTCCTGATTCTGATCAAGCTGCTGCTGAATGTCCGTCATTTTTGAAGCAAGCATGCTTCCTCGTTCGTTAAATTGCTGCTGTGTTTCATTCTGCATTTGATCGACTTGTGCACTGCCGCCCTGTATGGCTGTAATGCTTTCCTGCTGAGCAAGCGTCAATAGCTGCTGCTGATCTTCCTGATAGGCCTGATATTCTTCAACATACTTGACAAATGAGGCTAAATTTTTCTCGAATTGCTGAACCGTGTTTTTTCGTTCCGGCGACTTTTCTTCAGCCTGTTTCATTGTCGTTTGGAGCTGCTCAAGCATTTGTTTTTGCTGATTTAATTCCCCTGCCAAATCTTTAGAGCTTGGTTTATAGAAATTCAGCATGGCATTTTGAAAGGCAATTTCCTTTTCAAGAATGCGGTCAAACTCTTCTCTGACATTCTCCATGTCCTGCGAGACATAGCTCCAGTAAAGGGATGACATTTGCTTATTTACGCGGCCTGTCGCATCTTCAAGCGCCCGGAGCACTCTTTGTCTGTTTTCAGCATTCAGCTGATTTTGGACCACATATTCAAATTCTGCTTTTGAAGGCTGCTGTTCATCATATGTTAAGATGTTGGCAGAAAAATTGGAAGGAATATAAATAACAGCGTCATACTGCCCGTTTTTCAGCCCGTTAACTGCTGCACTTCTGCTTAAGATTGTCCAGTCATACTGGGAATCCTTATCAAGAATCGCTGCAACTTCCTTGCCGAATTGAACAGGTTCAGCTTTTATATTTTCTCCTTCTGCTTTTTCCGTTCCGATGTCCTCATTAACGACAGCAATATTTCTCGTAGCTTTCTCTTTTATTTCAAGCGGGTTGTCCCCGATGAATTGAAAGAACAGAGCGGGCACTGCCAAGATAAGCAGCACCGCAGCTATCATTTTAATCGTATGCTTTCTTTGATCTGTCATGTGTAGATCTTCCTTTCAATGGCACAAAGAGGAATTTGTATTTTCGTTTCTTTGCCATTTTCCACATAATATCCAAAGCCAGGGTGTATATCGCTTTCTTTTCTGCTGTATGGCAAGGTGTACAGAGTTTGCTCTGATTTTTTCATTAAGATGAGCGCCTGGCGGATTTGCTTGATTTCACTTGTGAATGCATCAAATCCTTTTGTCAGCTCATTGTTATTTCCTGAAACAATCACGTTAAAGCCAAGGTGGCTGTAATTTTTCATGAATCTCGTCAATCGCTCCTGCAGCATACTGTCAAGAGACTGCTGGAACCTTGAATATCCATCAACGACAAGCATGACCGGGGAGAATGCGAGATTATTTACAACCCCTTGCTGAATAGCTGTAAGATAAGTTTGTTCTCTGTCTTTAAGAAGTTCTTCTGTTGTATCGAGCCACGACGATATTTGTTCTTTCGTATCAAGATAGGCAACCTTTTCTTCTGAAGCATAGCTTGACAGGCCGCGGTCAATCGAATCGAATACGCCGATTGATTCGGCCGGCTGAAGCAGGGCTGTGTTCAGGATGACTTTAAGTACATTTGTCTTTCCTTTTTGAGTCTGGCCGAGTACGAGACAGTGCTTCGTTTTGGCCAGATTTACACTGACAGGCTGTACATGCTCTTCATCGAGTCCGATTGGGATAACCCCTGTTTTCTGGGCGTCATCTGTGAACTGTGTAAAGTTGATCATGGTCAGTTCAGCAGGAAGCATTGGGACCGGACGAGGAAGCTTGGCACCTTTATACTTCTCCTTCAGCATTCCAATATCATCTTTGATGGAATCAAGCAGCTCGTAATCATCGCCGCCGTCAGCGGGAAGGAAAACTTGAGAGAAATAGGCCTGATCCTTCTTGATGATGGCGCGTCCCGGAATAGGTTCAGGTGCAAACGGAACCTTTCCAATAGCCATATATGTTTCAGTCGTATCCATAAGGTAATGAAGAATTTTCGTTTTCATGCTGTTCATCAAAGATTGACGGACAGACTGTACTCTTGTCGCTGTAAAAACCATATAGATGCCAAGAGACTGGCCATCACGCGCAAATTGAATCAGCTGCGTTTCAAGTTCCTGCATTTCTTCTTTCACGAGATCAAAATTATCGATGGTGATATACATTAGAGGCAGCTTGGTTTTGCTCAGTGAGTTGAACATCTTGATGCTGCTGACCTCTTGATGCTGGAACAATTGTTTTCTTCGCGAAATTTCATCTTTAACGATTCTCATAAACTTATCAATTTTCAGCTCTTGATCCAGCTGGAAATAATCCGCTGTATGCGGCAGCTGTCTGATCGGCAGCAGTGTGCCATTTCCGTAATCAATTACGTAATAGTGTGCTTCTTCAGGACTTAGTCTGGATGCGATGCTTAAAAGCAGGAGCATCACAGTATGTGATTTTCCGTATCCGGACGAACCGAAAATGGCGATGTTTCCGTCATCCATCAGCTGATACGAATATGGAGTCTGGCTTTGTTTTTCAGGCTCATCAATTAGGCCGAGATAGATTTCCTCTGGCTGCTGAGCAGCATATTGATGGCGTGAAATTCTGTTTTCAAGCGGCGGCAGCCATGGGCTGTTCAGCTTCCGGATGCCCATGGAAGCCTGCAGTTCCTCAATTTTATCGACAATCACTTCAATCTCTGATTCCGCATCTTTTTTATGCTGTTTAGAAGACGCAACATTAGATAACGGCTGCAGGCCAAGATCCGTTACGATTGCGACCTCATCCTCCGACTCTGATGTTTCTTCTAAATAAGGCGCTCCGCTCCAGGCTGATTGGAAGAGCTCGTACACCTCATTATTGCCAACTTGCAGATAACCCCGTCCTGTAATGGTAATAGAGGCCGCATCTGCATTTTTCAAAATCTCTTTGCTGTCGCTTGCATCCTGGACCTTAAGGGCCACTCTGAACCTCGCATTGCTCCAGATTTGGTCATCGATGACTCCGCCGGGCTTTTGTGTTGCCAGGATAAGATGCACGCCTAAGCTTCGTCCTATGCGCGCTGCACTCACAAGTTCCCTGATAAAATCAGGCTCTTCGCTTTTCAATTCCGCAAATTCATCGGAAATTAAAAATAAGTGCGGCAGCGGTTCTTCGGCCTGATTGCGTTTATAAAGAGTTGTATAATCATTTATGTGATTCACCTGATACTGATCGAACAGACGCTGGCGCCGCTTTAATTCGCTTTTGATTGATGCAAGAGCACGGGCACTGAAGTTTTTGCTGCCTTCAATGTTAGTAATGGTGCCAAGCAAATGCGGCATATTTTTAAACGGCTGCGCCATGCCTCCGCCCTTATAATCAATGAGAAGGAAAGCCACCTCATGCGGGTGGAAGTGAACGGCTAGTGACAGAATATATGTCTGTAAAAATTCACTTTTACCTGAACCGGTTGTACCGGCTAATAAACCGTGGGGCCCATGAGCTTTTTCATGAAGGTTCAACTCCACTACATCTTCCTTGCCTTTCAGTCCTACTGGTACGGCAAGAGACTTTGCCGATTCCCGCGTAAGCCAGTTCTGTTCAATCGGCAGATCATCCACTTCTTTTACATTCACCATTTCTAAGAAGGAAACACTTTTTGGAATCGAATTTGTCATCCCCACTTGGTGATCAAGCGTGCGGAGCATCCGGGCAAACGGTTCATTTCCCTCATGCCTGTGTATATCAAGCTTAAAAGGAACAGAAACAGCTTTTTTCTCTTGAATGAGAATATCCCCTTCTTGATCATTTACATATCTCACAAGCGTATGGATGTTATCAGACAGACTTTCCTTCGCTTCTGCTGCAAAAATAACGGAAATGCCTAAATGGGAAAACTCGCCTTCTAAATATTCTAAAATGACATGATCGGAAATAAGCTGCTGATTTGTAATCACAAAAATAATGTGCGGCGCAAACCTTGTGTTTTCCTTCTTTTCATCAAGATCCCGCTCACGCAGCATTTCATAAATTGACGTAAGCAGCTGGTCTCTCGTCTGCTCGTTATAAATCATGCCTTTTGCAAAGGCATGCGGAAGCTGAAAGTGCGGAAGCCATTTAAGCCATTCCCAGCTCTTGTATTCTTTTTCATTAAAAATAAACACAAAACGGACATCATGATAACTGTGGGAAAAAGCAAGCTGACCAATTAATTGATGAAGTTCATTTTTCATGATCGCTTCTTTCCCGATCAGTCCCATTGCACCCTGTGCAAGGTTTACACTGATTGGAACAGAGTGAATCTCCCGGTAGACTTTTTCCATTTGCTGTGACTGTTCGAGAAGATCGTCGACTTCTCTGTTCGCCATATCGTTTGAGCTTAGTGAAATTTCATAGCTTGATTTAACGGTGCCTGTTCCGATTCTAAGCTCAAGAAAGTCATTGCTTTCCGGTGTTCTTTCCCAAATCCGGTCAGATATTTCCCGTGTCATATACTTCATTTGTTCAAAGGAAGGAAAATGGAAAGACAGAACCTGACGCTGTTTTTCAGCTACTTCCTGAAGTTCATGGCGCTTGTTTTCAAGGTATTGAGTATAAACCCTGAGCCTTCGTTCTTTCCGCTTCTTGTAATTGCCTTTTTCTCTGAAATATTGGGCGGTTGACGTAATCAGCGTCATCACAAACATAACCATTGATACGATAATAAAAATGCCCCGGGGAGCAATAAGAGCGACGATTCCCATCGCAATCATCATGACTAGAGGCGGCAGAATAATCAGCCACAGGCTCCGTGATTGGTCGTCCCCTTCCTGTGCGGGGAAAGTGAGAGATATTTTCTCTTTCGGCAGCTCATAAATCATCCGCGGTGTGCGGCGGTAAATTGGATATTTTTTGCTCATTTCCGATCTTGGTTTTTCCGTATGCGGCAGATTTGAATGAAATTCTTCAATACTCATAACCTGCAGCAAATCTTCTTCAATAAGACGGGCGGTCATAAACGGCCAGAAGAGAATGTCTCCAATCTGCAGTTCCGTGAGGCCATCTGCCTTCCTGCCATTCACATAGACCGTTTCATCCCCAGGAGAAACCATCCAGTGAGCGTCTGTTTTCAGCAGGCTGACAGATCCCTTTCCCAGAAGCTGGAGGGCACTCTTATCTTTGTAAATATGTGCTTCTTTAATGACTGCTGAAATAGATATTTCTTTTTGAAAGCCAATATAGTACGTCTCTGCCTTTTTAGGCGCTGGTGTTAAATAAATCGTCAGCTGATCTGAATCATCCAAAAGCCGAAAAGGCTCTTTTTCTGATGCCTTTCCAATAGATCTGTCAATTTGCATAATGACAAACTCGCCTGGTTCCTCTGTTTTTACAACGGTAAGCGCTCCTTCAGAAAAAGGGAAATTCCTGACTGTCAGCGTGTGCTGAACCTCAGAACCGATCGAAATCGGGCGGAACTCCTCTCCGTCCGCCTGATATTGCTGATAGGATTCACCGTGAAAAATCCATAAAATACTCATCAAATCACCTCCTGTTGCCAATCATTCAGTCAGAACCGGATTTTGCAGGAGCGGCTGGCTTTTTCTCTGCAGCTTTCGCCTGCTCAGCTGCTTCATTAGCCGCTTCTTCTGCTTTCTGCTGTTCTTCCACTTGCTCTTTCGCTTTCTGTTCTTCCTCTAGCTTCTGTTCTTCTTCTTTCTTCTGGGCTTCTTGTTCTTCTTTAAACTGTTTAATTTCTGCATCTGTTTTTTGAAGTTCCTGCTGTTTTTCTTCACTGTTCATTTCAGTATCCGCTTTTATTTGATCCTGGTATTTAATCAGTCCAAAAACAATCAGATCCCGATCCTCAAGATTTCTTGCAAGATCGAGAGCTTCTTTGGCCTCTCCTCTGCCAATATGAATCCAATACTCAAGGTACTGGGGATCTGATTGGAGGGTCAGCGTGTTTTGAACGCTTTCTTTTTGGTCTTCAGTTAAAGATTCATTCACTATGTATGACGATGCTAATTGAAATTTCACAACGTTCGGCATTTCACCTGTGCTGTAGCTTGAAAGGGTGCTGACCACTTCACTGTAATCATTTCCCAGGTAGTACTCATTTGTCTCTACAAACGCTTCTTGTTTAGGGTGCAGGGAGAAAAGGGAATAGGCTGTATAAACAAGTGCGGGAACAAGCAGCACAAGAAATCCGAGAGCTATGTACCGTGTAAGCTTCCATTTCTTTTCCGGAATGGATACCAGGGATGCATTCTTGTTATCGACTTCCCTCATGTTCGTTTCAATCAGGGTCAACAATTCAGAATAAGTTGCTGCTGAAAGCAATTCCCGGGATACTTGAGAAATATCTAACGTTTCGCTGAATTTCAAATACTGTTCAAATGAATAGTTGGAATCGACAGCAGCTGCAACACAGGCTTTCAGTTCCTGCAAAAGCCTGTCACTGTCCTGTTCATAAGGAGGAATGCTTTCCATTACGCCGTAATGAAGAAAATAGGGCGTAAGGCTTTGATCAAAAGAAATGTTTTCAGGACACACAATCAGATGAAGCCTCGAAAAGGAATGGTTTTTCACCTTTTTTACCAGCTGGTAGGAAAAATTCCACTTGCTTCGCTCTTCTTTTTTATTTAAACTGGAAAAACCCAAATAAGTTTCAGGCGGCTGAACATGAACCCTTAATTCATCTTCAGTCAGAGTAATTTCCCGTTTAATGGATGAATCCATTTCTTTCAGCATTTCGATTTCTGCTGCTTGATCCAGTTTCACTTTTTCTGTTTGGAAGATGAAGGTATAGCCATCTTCCTTCATTATGACAGCCTCAAGCTGCTGTTCTAAATAGGTCTGTTTTTTTTCTGACATTGAGAAAGACTCCTTCATAGGATTTCAAAACGATCTCCTGTTGTAATTCCGCATTCTACAAGCTTATGGCTGCCTGATAGGACAATCTGCTTATTGGGAACGCGCACCCAATACCCTTCTCGAGGTGGGTCAGAAATGCATCTTGCCTGCCATACGATATCTATTACTTTTTTCACAGAGTGATAATTTGATAGACGCAGATCAAATGTTTCTCCTGTGTAATGCTTCAAATCGATTGTCACTTCAATATACATGCCTTTTCACCTCAAAAATGAAGAAGCGCCGTCATCTGATTTAGAATGGGCGCTCCTTTCTGCACTTCATTAGATTGTCAGATCCTATTAACCGCGGATTTGGCCTGCAATGTTTGCATCAGCCTCTTGAAGAGCGTGTGCTGTCTTCTCTAATTGTCTTGAAATATCTTCTACTAAATGCTGCATGTCAACGAAAGAAGGCTTAAGCTGTTCGTATTGATCTCTGAAAGCGTTGCTTGCTTCCCCTTCCCACATAGCCTGCAATTGGCCGATCATGCTGTCAAGGCGGCCGATCAAAAGACCAAGCTCTCCACCCTCATTGTTATAACGTTTTGACATATCGACAAGTTCAGCAGGGGTAACGCGAATAATTCCTGACATTTTCATCTCTCCTTTTACACGAATTTACATTAATTGTATAAACAAAGACCATGAAGGTCAATTGTTACTTCTAGAATACTAGTAAAATGGTACATTCTATCTACATATATGCAATAGAGGAAGATTATTACTAGATTTCTCGATCCCGTTAATATTTACCCATTTAATTTATCCACAAAACCTATAATAAGGAAATTTTTAATAAAATTTACCATACATTTAAGGTGATAGTCCCGTTCTTGATTCCCGGGTTATTTGTAATGGACCATCCAGGTGAATTTTGGAGGATATGTTATATTTATGATGAAAAACAGTGATTTTTGTAGAATAGTGATTGTCTCCGTGAATTTTTCTTATCCAATCGATTCCTTCTTCTCATATCGAATGGTCAAATATTGAGCATTCATGTCATTTACAAAATTGGAATATTGATTCGCAAGCATATGATTGCTGTAAGTCTGCTGGCTGATGACTGCTTCATTTTCAGACAGAAGCTTGGTCAGCTGGGTGGAGATTTGATCAATAAACTCTGCCGTACTGCCCGCAAGCTCCATTCTGATCATATTAGAAAGCTCAACACCTGCTGAACCAAGCGATTCAAGCTGGAAATTGAGATGATCCGCTTTGTATCTTAAATCCTTGGCAGAATCAAACACGTGCTCCTTATAAAGCTGGTTCACACTCATTCCTCCTTATCTGAGATCAAATATAGAAGCAATGTCCTTTTCTTCTTGAAACATCTTTTCAATGGACGTCTTTATGGAAGAAATGAGTTTTCTCCCTTTATCGAACTGATCCTGAAAATGATGAACCGTTTCATTTAAACGGTCTGGGAAGGCTGAAGGCAGCGCTTGAATTTGTTCATGAACATGAATGCTTTTCACTTCATATCCGTTTCCTATGTCAAGCAGCTTGTGATAAGAACGCGGATTAGATTCCATATCATGAATCCGGCTCAGAAGATTTCCTTTTCTTCTCTCATAATCTTCAAAAAAAGCAGTCTCAAAAGCTCTCTGATATCTTCTCAGAACAGCCTCCTGCTCATCATATGAATCCATTCCTGATTGATAAATTCTCACGGCTGAAGAGAGATTCACTTCAATTTTCTGTCCATGCCCGCCGGTTTTAAAGATTAAGAGACTTCCGCCTTCATAACGCCTGCCTTTTTTAGCAAGTGCATTGGAAACCTGCTGAAGACTGTGCCCCTCTACAGCCTCGCCAAATTCCAGCTTTGCCTCCCCGATGATGGCTTTGATGGTATCGAAACGCCCGAAAAGCTGCTTGATTTTAGCATCGATTGCATCAAATTGATCTTTAAGAGCAAACAATTTTTGAACAAAGTCTATAGGATTAAGTGTGAGAAGCCCATCCATCGCTGTCAAATCTGCAAAACTTCCAATCAAGCTCTGGATTTCCTTTACATCCTTCTCCATACCTTTAAGTTCATGCACGATAAGGTCAATTTCCCCACTCGTCAGATCAGTAAAAATACTCAACAGGACTGGAAGATTTTTGATCAACTGCGGCAGCTGCATCGCAAAGTCTTTAAGATTAACAGCAATCTCGTCAAACTTTTTGACCGTCTCAAAAACAGCTTCAGCAGCTTCAACTGGATGATCCGTTATGCTGATATTGGTCCAAGTGTCTTTTAGTTCCTGTAAAAACACCAAATCAATGCCAGTCATCGCTTTGATTAAGCCGTTATAACCTCCCGTTTTATACGCGGGCGCATACTTCACCAGGAACTTTTGCATCTCATACAAATCTTCATCTGATAGATTGTTGATTCTTTCACGTATGCTCTCAAAATCCGGATCTGAATCCAGCACTGTCCGGCTTCCTAAATCAAGAAAACCACGGATATCTGAGGCTGCAAACAGCATGTCTTCTTCATTGGTGAGGTGGTGAATGTTTTGGCCTTTTTCTTTGTAGTAGTTTTCGGCAAATGCTTTTAGTTCTGCTGGGGGGATAGTGTAGATTTCATCAAATGAATTTGGATTAAGATCAAATCTTAAAAATAGTTTTCTTCTAAAGCTGCTATCAATTAAAGCTAGTTGATAGGCACTTGGTGGTGCATCGTTAAAAGCATATACCTTTTCAAATGATCTATTCATTAAAGAAATCATCTGAATTAAATTTCCACCTAATGAGTGACCAAGTCCATATTTTTTATTTTCAATTTCTATATGATGCGACTTAACATTTTCTTCCACATATTTACTTACTAATGAATCAAATAACTTCGCATCCCTGTATTGATTACTCTCTTTACCCGCATAAATACCTAACGAATTGTAAATCCAGTCTAATGGATCGCCTTTTTCTTCATTATCATCTAAACTTTCTCCATTCTCGCTTCCTCTAGTAATAACGTATGTCTGATTAATTCCTTTTTCCGCATCATAAAAATGAATAGCTGTACCATCAAAACCAGAATCTTTGCCTTCATTTTTTAGTTCCTTAAATTCTTTAAGAGAATCTGTACGGAAGATTTCAATGTTACTAGGTGGACTTTTACCCGTTTCCTCTATTATGATTTTTCTAACTTCTTCTACAGTGAATTTTTTTTCACCGCAATATTCAAGCTCAGTCAGCCTAACCCGGAGAATGTCACTATTCAGAACTTCTTCGTTTTGCATTGGTTTCACCTCTAAAACCTACTTTGTAAAATCAATTGACTTCATGATCAACAATGCATTTTCTTCTTCACTCTTCACATCAATTTTACAAGATTGATCTGCGTCCATACATGTAACCTCATAAAAGAATTGAATTCCTTTTTCGTTCTTTTGTGATTGGATGTATCCAAAATACCCATAAAAATCTGCTTTCTTTTTTATCTCTGTATCATTTATTGTTTGAGAACCTTTACCGTAATAGATAAGGTTTTCTCCATTATGAATCTTTTCAAAAGATGTTTCATATCCTGCATGCTCTGATAACATATCTAAGTTAAATTCAATATTTTTAGTGGTAGGTTTGTCTTCATAGGTAATAGTTACATATCTTGATAGGTTGTTTTCCTTTACGCCTTCGCCAAAGTTAAATGTTTCAAAAAAGTCTTCTTGAGAGTCATAGGATGTGGATGATATAGCTGCATTCACAGGAAACAGCATCGTATAGCCCTTTGTCTTTGATTCAAATGTATAATACCCTTCTTCAACCTCTTCGCTTGAAGCCATAAATTCCCGTGTAAATTCATCTTTAAAGGCTTCTGTTTCCGGCAGAGTTGAAGCATCTATTTTACCGTTTCCTTTTTCTTTGCTCATTCCGCAACCCCCAGTAAAGATCAGCATAAAAACCAGACCAAGCTGTATTATTTTTTTCAATGGATAGGCTCCTTTCGGATATCTCATATGTAATCCACCTTATTACTACCACATTTTCCCACCGATGTTCAATATGAAACCAGAATAATAAAAAAATCACTACTAAATACATGAGAGTAATTACTCATTTACTTTTAAACAATTTCTAAATTTCGAGCGATGTTGTTGTTTTATCTTTTCTTAAATAACAGGTATGACCTTTTCTATTTGATTCAGACAATAAAAGATCCTCTCCCCATTTTGCGGGAGAGGATTCTTGGATTTGGGTCATTGATTTCCTGACTACCTATTTGCAAGCTGTTCAAGCGAATCTTTCATCACCTGCACCCCTTTGATGCAGTCCGGAAGAGACGTCCATTCTTCAGGTGAATGGCTTTTTCCGTTCAAACTTGGCACAAATACCATGCCTGATGGCACGTATTTTCCGAGTGTCATTGCATCATGACCGGCTCCGCTTGGGAGAGAGAGCGACGTCAGTCCACTCGCTTCGGCAGAGGTTTGGATAACTTCCCGGATATGGTCCGGAACAATCACAGGCGCGATATTAATGCCGGCTTTTATATCGACCGCAACTCCTCTTTCCTTTGAAAGGTTCACTGCTTCATCTTTTAAGGAGGCAATCAAGGCATCTCTTGCTTTCAGGTCAATATCCCTTGCATCGACAATGACCTCTGTTTTGCCGGAAATAACGTTCGTTCCATTTGGAAAAACATTTATTTTCCCAACCGTTGCAACAGCTGTTGGGCTGAACCTTGAAGGTGCCTGCTCCACTTTTAGAATAAACTCTGCTGCGGCAGCCAGTGTATCTTGCCGGAATTTCATCGGCGTGTTGCCTGCGTGATCCGTTTCACCGATAAACGTATAGGACGTCCAGGAAGGTCCTGCAATCCCGCTCACAATACCGATATCTTTCCCTTCCGATTCAAGGCGCCTGCCCTGTTCTATGTGAAGTTCAAGAAAAGCATAAATATCCTCTGGTTTTCTGAATGAATCCTGCACTCGCTCCGGATCATGCCCGCAGCGTACCATTTCATCGTACAGAACGTTGTCCTGATCATCATTAAACAATTTGAAATCTGCTGCACCAACTTCACCCATCATAACGCGGCTTCCAAAAATGCCGTTTTTAAACCGTGCTCCTTCTTCGTCCACAAAAACGGCAAGCTCAATGGAACGCTTCGGATTCTCTTCCTTAGAGGCAATGGCCTTGATGGCAAGCAGACTGCTTAAGCATCCGAGCGGGCCGTCAAATGCACCTCCATTTGGAACACTGTCCAAATGAGAGCCTGTCATGACGACAGGAAGCTCTCTCGATGTTCCTTGAAGTGTGCCAAATAAATTGCCGATTGCATCTTCTCTGACTTCAAGACCAGCTTCAATCATCCAGGCTTTAAAAACTTCTTTTGCTTCTTTCTCTTCCTTTGTATAAGGAAACCTTGTGATTCCGCCTTCAGGCGTTTTTCCTATTTCAAAAAGGACGGATAGTTTATCAGCCAGTTCTGTCGGATCAATTCCTTCATAAGAAGGACATTGATCCAGTTCTTCAATCAATCGTTCTTTTGAAAATACAGCACCCATAAGCTGCCTCCTTCTAGTCTAAGTGGATATCTGCTCCAGGACCGAGCGGGATTCCGAGATAATACCAGGCGATAAAGAACAAAATCCATGCAATGCCAAAGAAAATGGTGTATGGAAGCATGACGGAAATCAGTGAGCCAAGTCCCATATTCTTATCAAACTTCTTAGCTCCTGCAAGCAAAATAGCAAAATACGCAAACATCGGCGTAATTGGATTTGTAATTGAATCACCAATCCGATAGGCAACTTGCGTAAATGCCGGGTCATACCCGAGAAGCATGAACATTGGAACAAAGACCGGACCTACAATGGCCCATTTAGCGGAAGCACTTGCGATAAAGAGATTGAGAGTTCCGCAGAATAAGATAAATCCTATTAATAGAGGCAAGCCTGTGAGTCCAAGACCTTTAAGCAGATCCGCTCCAGAGATGGCCATTATAATCCCTAAATTACTCCAGTTAAAATAGGCAATAAACTGGGCCGCAAAAAAGGCAATTGCCATGTACATCCCCATCGTTCCAAGCGACTTTGCGATTTCCTGGGCGACATCCTTATCTGAACGGATCGATTTAACTGCAATCCCATATGCAAGTCCGGGAAATAGAAACAGGCCCATAATAATAGGAACAAGTGAGTTCATGAATGGTGAAGTAATGATTGCGCCGTCTTCGCCGCGGAGCCAGCCATTCTCTGGAACAATCGTTAGTGCTATTAAGATTAGGAATGAGAGTGTTGCTATTCCAGCCCATCTAAGTCCTTTGGATTCTTCAGGTCCAAGCTTTTCCATCGGCATGCGGGGACCTTTATATTCAGGCAGCCTTGGTTCAACGATCTTTTCCGTGACCCATATGGCAAGCGGCACAAAAAACACACAGGACCCAGCTAAAAAATACCAGTTCATTGCAGGATTGGTCTGAAAATCAGGATCGACAATTTCTGCTGCGGATTGTGTAAATCCTGCTAAAAGAGCATCAAGCATATTGACGATCAGATTGGCACTGAATCCGCCTGCAACAGAAGCATATGCGACAACCATCCCCGCAATCGGGTGTCTGCCAACACTCATAAATACAAGTGCCGCGATAGGAGGCAGTACGATAAAGCCGGCATCTCCTGCCATATTTGCAAGAAGTCCTGCAAAAACAATTGAAAAGGTAATAATCCCTTTTGGGGCTCCAAGAACAAGCTTTCTAAGCAAAGCAGAAATCAGCCCCACTCCCTCAGCAAGCCCTACACCAATCATGGTAACAAGCACTAGTCCGAGCGGAGGAAATTCCGCGAAATTCTTCACCATATTCGTCATGATCTGCTGAAATCCATCCTTTGTCAGCAGGCTTACAGCTTCAACACTTTCTTTCGTTGCCGGGTTCTCAACCTTCACTTCAAACAAGGAAGCAATATGAGATGCAAGAATGACGATGACGGCGAACAGAATAAATAAGGTAACGGGATCAGGCAGTTTATTTCCTGCTTTCTCTACACCGTCAAGCATGCGATTAAATAATCCCCTGTTTTTCCTGTTTGCGGCTGCTGCTGTGTTTGGTTCCATAGACATTCTCATCTCCTTTAACTGAATTTTTTAATATTTCTCATTATAAAGAGTTCTGTTTATTTCGCAACCCGTCATTCTTTAATGAAAACGCTTAAACTTATAAAGTGTTGAATTTTTTAAAAATTCCGCTTCAATTTCTGTTATTAAGGGTAGAAAGTAGGATAACAGAAAGAACACACTGAAAAGGGGAAATCGGGATGGAAAAGAATCACACAATGATGCAGTTTTTTGAATGGCATGTAAGACCTACTGGAACACATTGGAACAGGCTGAAAAAGGTAGCGCCGGAGCTTAAGGAAAGAGGCATTGATTCCATTTGGATTCCTCCCGTTACAAAAGGCCAGTCCGGAGATGATGTCGGATATGGTGTGTATGACTTATATGATCTTGGAGAGTTCAATCAAAAGGGTTCTGTCCGCACTAAATACGGTTTGAAGAAGGAATTACTTGCTGCTATTAAAGCCTGTCACGACAACGGCATTGCCGTTTATGTGGATCTGGTCATGAACCATAAAGCAGGAGCAGATGAGACGGAATTATTTAAAGTGATTGAAGTAGACCGCGAGGACCGGACGGAAGAATTATCCGAGCCGATTAATATTGAAGGCTGGACAAAATTCAACTTCCCGGGACGAAAAGGAAAGTATTCATCCTTTGAATGGAATTTTGAGCATTTCAACGGGACAGATTACGATGCGAAAAACGATAAAATCGGCGTCTTTAAAATTGTCGGTGACAATAAAGACTGGAATGAGAATGTTGACGCGGAATTTGGAAATTATGATTACTTAATGTTTGCGAACATTGACTATGATAATGAAGAAGTTCAGGATGAAATGATTTCATGGGGCAAGTGGCTTGCAGACACGCTGCAGTGTGACGGATACCGCCTTGATGCCATTAAACATATCAATCATGAGTTTGTACAGAGATTTGCTGAAGAGCTTTATGAAGACCGCGGAGAAGATTTCTTTTTTGTAGGCGAGTTCTGGAAGTCTGATTTAAAAGAATGCCAGAGTTTCCTTGATAAGATTGACTACAAAATGAGTTTATTTGATGTGTCCCTTCACTACAAGCTTCATGAAGCATCCATGGAAGGAAATGATTTTGATCTCTCCACAATCTTTGAGGATACCCTTGTCGGCTCCCATCCCGAGCATGCCGTCACATTTGTTGATAATCATGATTCCCAGCCTGATGAGGCCCTCGAATCATGGGTAGAGGACTGCTTTAAGCAAAGTGCCTATGCCCTGATTCTTCTGAGAAAGCAGGGATATCCATGTGTATTCTATGGCGATTACTACGGCATTGACGGAGACAATCCAATTGACGGTAAAAGAGAAGCGATTGATCCCCTCCTTTATGCAAGACAGACAAGAGCCTATGGTGAGCAGGAAGACTACTTTGACCATCCGAATACAATCGGCTGGGTAAGACGCGGAGTGGATGAGTTTGAGCGTTCCGGCTGTGCTGTTGTCATTTCAAATGGCGACGAAGGAGAAAAACGGATGTGTGTCGGCGAACATCATGCAGGTAAGGTATGGGTGGATTTAACCGGTACCCGCGAAGAGCATATTACCATTGAAGATGATGGTTTTGCGACGTTCCCTGTAAACGGCCAGAGCGTTTCTGTCTGGGCCCGTCCGGATGAAGATGTTGAATAAGCAAATACTAAAAGCAGGTTCCCTTGGTACGGAAACCTGCTTTTTTTAATCAGCGTCCAGGATGATGGTTACTTTAAATAAATCTCCGTCCACATCAATCTCAAGCCGCCCTCCGTGAAGCTCAACAATCGATTTGGCAATTGTAAGACCGAGCCCGGAACCTTCTGTATGACGCGAGGAGTCTCCGCGTTTAAACCGTTCAAATAGTTCATCTGTATTTTCGCTGAGCTCATACTTGGTGACATTTTTAAAAGAGATCATGACTTGCTCCCCGATTTTTTTAACGGAAAGGTACACTCTCGTATTCTCTAAAGAATACTTAAGAATATTGCCAATCAAATTCTCAAACACTCTCCACATTTTTTGTCCGTCTACGACTGCAATAACAGGTTCATCCACATGAGTCACCCTGAACTGCAGGGAAGACTGGCTGATGGCTTCATTGTATTCAGCTAGCGCCTGCTGCAGGAGCTGGGCAATATCTGCGTTTTGTTTCATTAACTCAATATTGCCGCTCGCCATTTTTGAAGCTTCAAACAAATCATCAATCAGGATTTTCAAACGCTGTGATTTTCGGTCGACAATTTCCACATAGGAAGCTCTTTCCTCTTCTGAGAGAGCAGGATTTTTCAGTAATTCTGTGTAGCTGATTATAGAGGTAAGCGGTGTTCTAAGATCATGGCTGACATTTGTGATCAGCTCCGTTTTCAGGCGTTCGCTTTTCACCTGCTTTTGCTGTGAGGTTTTCACCCCATGCTTCAGAGCATTCATATTCGAAGCCAGTGTGGAAAGGGCCGTTTTCCCTTTTACCGGCAGGTCTGTTTCCAGATTGCCGAGCATGATGTCATTTGAATTCGCCACAATTTTATTAAAATAGCCAATTCGTTTGAACATAAACAGGACAACCGGAAGGCCAATGAGCAAAAAAGCAGGAAAGTAGATGAGCAGGAACGCGGGCTGAACAATCGCTGCTGCCGCTCCAACCCCAAAGCAGAAAACAATGCCGAGCAATATCAAAAGCTGAATGCCTACCTTCTGAATCAGAAAAGCGTCTGCCACAGCCTTAGCAATCTTGTAAAGGACTGTTGTTTTCCATTCTGCCTTGAAATGGCCCTCTGTTTTAAATAGGTGTATGAGAAGGACTGCCTGAACGATGAGTGCTGCGATAAACAGCGTTCCAATCATTAAAAAGATAAACGAATAGAGCCATTCGTATCCATACCGGAACGGATAATAGTCGATCACTCCGAACATGCAGATAATGCTTCCTATAAACGATATGCCGGTGAAGAGTATTCTCACATCCAGAGGCAGGCGGATGTACACTTGCGCCCACTTGCTTTTCAAAACAGGTTCAAACCTCGGACGTCTTCTTAGAAGGAAAACACTGATGAAAAGAGCTGCAAGGCCGCTGAGTGAATGTCCGTAATAGAGAGCCTGTGATTTTTGAAAATCCCGGAATTCAATCATGGTTTCGCTGTCTGCTGGTGCATTTTTTGACAGGGCGATTTGTCCGGTGAATCTTATTTCCTCTCCGCTGATAAGATCCTCGGTGATATCACTGCTTCCAAAATAATGAAAACCATCAGTTGAATAGATATAGCCTCTTGACCCCGAATAATTTTCTATATAGTACATGTCCTTTTGATTGATAAACTCCTTTGGATCATCTTTCTCAGACATTTGCAAGTTGGTATGAACTTCTTTGGAATCGGTGCTTTTCAAGTAATAAACAAACTCATTTTTATTTGCTTCATATTCAGACTTAGGATACTTATAGGTTTCTTCAAAGAATTCATCAATTTTCTTTTCTTTTTCTGCGATAACCTTTTTTCGGACATGCTCATCATCTTTAAAATTCAACGTGATGTCTGCAATTTTTTTATTCTTTTCTTCCGTCAGCACTTTTTCAACTTCGCTGTTTCCATTTTCCTTAGCAGCGAAAATTTCTTCTTCATACTGACTTTCTATGTTCATGATCTGGTCGGATAATCTTCCGTATCTATATCGGTGTTCTTCAATTTCCTCTGCTGATACGGTTATCTTTTCCTTGGCTTCTTCTTTAGTCATGCCGTTCAATTCATATAAGCTTAAAAGATTCGTAAAGTAATTTAGCCGTTCTTGAAATTCGACAGACTGAAAATAATTTTTAAATAAGTACCTGTCTCCATTGGCAGCACCTGAAAAGAGACCGCTGATGCCATACGTCAGCAGCATCATGATGAGAAAAAACGTCAGACTACTTTTCCATTTTGTACCCAATACCCCATACCACCTTTAAATATCTCGGATTTTTAGGATCAATCTCAATTTTTTCTCTGATTTTGCGAATATGGACGGCAACGGTTTTTTCTGCGTTGTAGCCGGGCTCGTTCCATACCCTTTCATAGATTTCATTGATTGAAAACACGCGGCCAGCGTTCAGCATCAGCAGCTCGACAATGCTGTATTCAATGCGTGTCAGTTTTACGCTCTCGCCATGCACCGTCACTTCTTTCGCTGTTTGATCAAGGGTAAGACCATTCAGATCTACGGTCTTTTTCACGCCTTCGTATGTACCAAGCGTCACATATCTCCTAAGCTGGGATTTCACTCTGGCAATCAGCTCCATCGGATTGAACGGCTTTGTCACATAATCATCTGCGCCGACCTGAAGGCCCAGTATTTTGTCTGTATCTTCACTCTTTGCACTCAGGATAATAATTGGGATGTTCTTTTTCTCACGGATTTTAAAAGTGGTTGAGATGCCGTCAAGACGGGGCATCATGATATCAAGCAGAATTAAATGAACAGCGTGCTCATTCAGTTTTTCAAGAGCTTCTATTCCGTCTTTCGCTTTTATCACAGTTATATTTTCATTCTTTAAATAGATTTCAATCGCATCGCGGATTTCTTTATCATCATCTACTACTAAAACGTTATAAGTTGTCATTTGCTCACACTCCTTTCAAAAGTATATCTGACTCGGGCTGATATCTATAGTCTAATAGGAAATTCTTAACTCCTTGTCTGTGTAATGTTTAAGAATTTCTTAATTTTTAAAAGAAAAGCGGAAACGCCCGTTTAGCGCAGGCAGACAGATAAGGATCCGCCAGTAAAGGCGCTTTTTGCCTTTACTGGCGGATCCGTTCTGGCCGAGGAGTTGGGCGATGGAGCTAGACATCGAAGCGCAAAATTTTATACTTTCTTATCTTGTAAGAAAAGCGGAAACGGCTGTTCAGCTTCAATATGCCAACTTCTAGTCTTTTCATAAGGCTTTTTTCGCATAGATTGTTATTTTCCATTTAAATGTTGTCCGTTCCTTTCCGCTGCAGGAACTTGCTTTCCGCGGGGAGCATGGGAGCCTCCTCGGCTTTTTGCCTGTGGGGTCTCCCAATTTGCTCTATTTCCCGCAGGAGTCAAGTTCCTTCCGCTGCAATCCACTTATGATTTTTAACATTTAATCCAATAGCAACAATATTTACGAAAAGAGCCTTTCATAAAAAATAACCCTTACTTTAAAGGGCTATTCAAAGAAACTATTTTATTATGTTGTTCTTCTTCGTACCCGACACAAACCGGTTCCCGCTTACCCAGAATCTCCATGGATATTCTCTGGCTTCACCGCTGTTGTCGATTCCAATTCGCGGTCCTGCAGCTGTAAATTCAGGCTCATTGCCTTCTGCTATATACAGGGGCGCCTCCCATAAAGGACGTCCATAATCTTCTTTTACAATCCCCAATGCTTTCGTCAGTTTCCCGGGACCATTTGTCAGTTCCTGCTCTCTTTTGACTGGACCGCGCCTTTGGTACATCAGTTCCAGCCCTTCTACCGGCTCTACCCCTCTTATTAAAATTGCTTCAGGAGAATCAATCGCTCCGCTGACAACATTTACAAGACAGTGTGTATGCATGACATATGTATAGGTATAGCCGGCCGGTCCAAACATGACTTCTGTTCTTGCCGTTCTCCGGTTGTTGAAGCTGTGGGCAGCCTGATCGCCTGGTCCTATATAGGCTTCTGTTTCAACAATGATTCCTGCAGCAATACCCTCGGCTGTTTCTTTAACTAAAATCTTTCCAAGCAAAGCTTGAGCTAGTTCAATTGTGGGCATATTGAAAAAGGACGAATGGACAGGCTTATTCATATGGTAATCACCTCTGTTCATACTCAGTTTTTTCTACCTTTATTTTAGACGAATCATAGAAAAATTTAAATTTAAGTTTACACTTAATTAAGTTTGTGCTAAATTAATTGCATGATCGAAAAAATAATTCATGCCATTTCAGAACCAAACCGCAGAGAAATTTTACATCTCGTTCATGAAAAAGAACTTACTTCAAGTGAAATTGCATCGAAATTTAATATTTCTGCACCAGCTATTTCACAGCACCTCAAAGTTCTTGAGAAATCCGGGCTCGTTCATGTCCGAAGAGCAGGAACAAAACGGTACTATGGAATCAGAAGGGAAGGATTTAAGGATATCAAGCATTACATCGACCGTTTTTGGGATGATCGACTGCTTCTTTTAAAAGAGGCTGCCGAAGAAGAAGAAAGGAGAAATAATGAGCGTTCAGATGAATGAATCCATTCGAAAAGAAATCTTTATTAAATGTCGCCCCGAAACTTTATTCTCGTTTTTTACAGACCCAGATAAAATGGTTCGCTGGATGGGCAGCCACATTTTGCTGGATCCCAGTATTGGCGGAAAATACCGGATTGACATAAATGGCACAGACATAGCAATGGGAGAATATTTAGAAATTAGTCCTTATGAGAAAATCGTCATGTCGTGGGGATGGGAAAATCTCAAAGTTCTCCCGCCAGGATCGAGCACACTGGAATTTAAACTGATTCCTAAAAATAACGGCACACTGCTGGTGCTGACGCATTATGACCTGCCGGATGAAAAAATCCCTACTCATATAGAAGGATGGGTCCATTACATGACTAGACTTTTATCACTTGCTGAAGGTCATGATCCAGGAATAGATCCTTGGTCTATCCTTGACAAAAATTAATGAAAATGGAGGAACAAAAAAATGAATAATACTGTCATTCATCAAGAGATCAAATTCAATACAGATGCAAAAAAAATATATGAAGCTCTTACAGATTCTAAACAATTCAGTGAATTATCCGGAGGAGCTCCTGCAGAGATCCACCCAGAGGCTGGCGGTTCATTCTCCTTATTTGGCGGCATGATAAGCGGCAGAAATATTGAACTCATTCCAAATAAGAGAATTGTACAAGCATGGCGTCCAGGAAATTGGGAAGAGGGTCTCTATTCAATCGTCAAAATAGAATTCATTGAAAAAGGATCAGAAACGATTTTAATGTTTGACCATACTGCCTTCCCTGAAGAGCAGCGTGAACATCTTGATGCAGGCTGGCACGCAAACTACTGGCAGCCGCTTCAAACCTATCTTTCATAAAGAAAAAGGGAGAGCGCTCTATGCGCTCTCCCTCTATTTTTCAACCCCAAATAGCATGCAGGATTCCCAGCAGCGAAAACGCAATGACATGATCCAGCACAGCTATTCCATAAACCTTTAAACCTGTTAATCCGAAGAGCGCATTTTTTAAATAGGCCAGCGCAAGCAGAATGCCAATGATTAATCCAGTCATCAGACCTGACATCACATCGTCCGCTCCAATTGAATGAATGATGATTGCGATTAAAAATGAGCTTAGAAATGCAACAGCAGCAGATCCCGCATACTTTGCGGAATCTTTTACTTCACTTGGATTCATTCGCGTCCATGTCTTTCCAAATAAAAATGGAGAATAGTATAAAGCTCCAAATGCCATATACAAGAATCCTCCTGCAATGACAGCTAAAAAGTTCAAATCCATTAAATTGATGATCACAATAAAACCTCACTCTCGTATTTATTTTGGCTCAATTTCAAGTGCAATGGCTGTAATTTTACAGTCCAGTTCAAAGGTTCCCGCTCTTGGTACGATCTGAACAAGCTCGATGGGATTGCCCAAATAACGGTAGCCGCTTTTTGGCAGCCAGAAGCTGTACAGTTCTGAATAAGATTCAATCAGCAGTTTCCGATTGCTGTAATCAACCGGTTCCTCAAACTCATACACCGCATATTTTCCGCCGTGAAAGGCTGACTTCTCATCCCCATCTCCAATACTGCCAAAATCATCAATAGAAATACAGCAGTCATAGCGGCACTTTTCTGCAGGAGTGATATAGGGGTTGTTCCTTGGGACACCAATCATCATGGTTTTCTCATGCAGCAGATCTCTTGCATGGCAAAACCGGTAGATGCTCTCCCACGTCTGTTCAATCTCTTTTGAATATTCCCCAAGACGATGTTTCAATACAATGGCACGTTCCGGCAATACCACTGTTTTTACTTTTGACAGGTCGACCCATTGAAATTCAGTGTACTCTCTTTTTTGATTTTCTTCTTTTCTTTTACTGCTATCTTGTTTAGATTTCTTGCTGTCCAGATAGACTCTTGGAAATTTCTCTAAGTATGCACCCTCACGCCAGGCTTTTGGGCTGTGCTGAAAGACTTCATGAAATGAGTATGTAAAATAAGACAGGGATGAAAAACCGCAGTCGATCGCAATTTCTGTTACAGGCTTTTCCGGTTCATAGATTAACGTATGTGCAGCCTTTTCAAGCCTGTGCCGCTTTACGTAATCTGCAGGTGTTTCCCCTGTAAATTCCGTAAAAAGACGATGAAAATGATAGGGAGAATAGGTAGAAACCTTTGCTAAATGAGCCAATGTTAATTTCAAATGCAAATTTTCTTCGATATAAGTTTGAACTCTTGAGATATGGGTGCGCTGCTCACGGTTATATTCAGTCATGCTCTTAACTCCAATACTTTTCTTTTTAATTGTCTCCTATTCAGGATACCAGATTATGTGTGGTCTCAGTCTTTCTCTTTTTCAAACGAATACTATGAATATACTAGATTTCTTAATATAATTAATTATCAGTTTTATTTTCAGAAAGGCGGATATTAAATGATCAAGGCAGCCATAATCGGATTAGGTGCAATTGGACAGCGATTAATAACGAATTTCACAGACCATCCGGATATTATGATTTCAGCTATATGTGACCGAAATGCTGAAGTTACACGTGAAACATCTGAAAGACTTGGAAATGCAGATTCTTTTACTGACCATAAAAAAATGCTTGAAGAAGCAGAAATCGATCTTGTTTATGTGGCCGTTCCACCCAAATTTCACCATCAAATAGTGACGGATGTGATTGCAAAGGACAAGCATGTCTTATGCGAAAAACCTTTGGCCAACACCTTGGAAGAAGCCGAAAGTCTTTACATACAGGCAAAAGAAACTGGAATCATCCATGCAATGAATTTCCCTTTGAATTATAGTGCCGGATGCAACACCTTTGCTTCCCTTATTAAAGAGGGGTATGTTGGAAAGTTTAAACGGATTGAGTTAAAGATGCATTTTCCGGAATGGCCGCGGCTGTGGCAGCAAAATGACTGGGTCGCAAGCCGTGAGCAAGGCGGATTTGTACTCGAAGTCGGTGTACACTACATTCAGCAAATTCAAAAACTCTTTGGACCTGTTCATGTTATGAATAAATCGGTTCAGTATCCCGAAGATCCAGCAGCTTCTGAAATTGGCATTCTCGCTCAACTGGAGCTGCAGGACGGCACGCCTGTCATATTCGATGGCTTGAGCCAAATTGCAGGAACAGAAGAAATCAGATTTACGGCTTATGGAACAGAAGGAACTCTGTCCTTGCTGAACTGGTCCGCCCTTGAAGGGGGCAGGCATGGAGAGTCTATTCAACAGATTGATGCAGACAGCTCACTTGCCAAATCTTTAATTGATGAGCTTGTAAAAGCGCTGAAAGGCGAAGAAGCTGAGATTATTGACTTTGAGGCAGGTTTTCAGGCACAGGATGTTTTGGAAAAATTAAGAGGGTAAGAAAGGTTGATAAAAATGAAAAATGAAATCATTGAACGATTTACTTCCTATGTAAAAATCGATACACAATCAAATGACAGCAGCGAAACATGTCCATCTACTGAAGGTCAGCTGACACTTGCACATCACCTTGTAAAAGAACTTACAGCAATAGGTTTAGAGGATGTGAGCATGGATGAGTTTGGTTATGTAATGGCCACTCTCCCATCTAACACAAAAAAACAGGTTCCAACAATCGGCTTTCTCGCACACATTGACACAGCAACCGATTTTACCGGAAAAAATGTGAATCCGCAGATTCATGAAAACTATGACGGACAGGACATCCAGCTGAATGAAGCAAGGCAAGTAACCCTGTCTCCAAAGGACTTTCCTAACCTTTTAAACTATAAAGGACATACATTGATTACAACAGACGGCACCACTCTTTTAGGCGCCGACAATAAAGCAGGAATTGCTGAAATCATGACAGCAATGGATTATTTGATCAAGCACCCTGAAATCAAACATGGGAAAATCAGAGTTGCTTTCACTCCTGATGAGGAAATCGGCCGCGGACCGCATAAATTTGATGTTGCTGCCTTTGATGCAAAATACGCCTACACAGTGGATGGCGGTCCTCTCGGCGAGCTGCAGTACGAAAGCTTCAGCGCAGCCGGAGCCTCTATAACCATTAAAGGAACCAACATCCATCCTGGAACTGCTAAAGGGAAAATGGTGAATTCTATTAAAATCGCAATGGAACTCCAAAACAAGCTGCCTGCTGAACAAGCTCCTGAGCTAACAGAAGGCTATGAAGGCTTCTTCCATCTTCTCTCTTTCAGCGGAGATGTTGAACAAACGAAGCTAAGCTACATTATCAGAGATTTTGATAAGGAAACGTTCCAGCAGAAAAAACAAATGATGGCCGCTGCTGTTGATGAATTGAAAGAGAAATACGGAAGCGAACGCATCATCCTTGAGATGAACGATCAATATTACAACATGCGCGAAAAAATCGAGCCTGTTAAACAAATCGTCGACATTGCATACAGTGCGATGGAAAACCTGGACATTCAGCCAATCGTTGAACCGATCCGCGGCGGCACAGATGGATCTCAGCTCTCCTACATGGGCCTTCCTACACCGAATATCTTCACCGGCGGAGAGAACTTCCATGGCAAATTTGAATATATTTCAGTTGATAATATGCAAAAAGCCATACAGGTTATTGTAGAGATAGCAAGATTATTTGAAAATGAGGCTGAATAATTGATTTAGAAGCTGACCTGAATTGGGTTAGCTTTTTTTATACCTAGCAAGCTGGTAAATTATTCATACTTAATCTTGTTATTAAAAATCCATATGCCCTTTACATTCACCTGCTATTCTTGCCTTGAAAAGGAGGCTTAACAAATGAAGAAAAGGGTTAACCGATTTATTCTGGCAGTACTTGCACTTACGCTTATGCCGGTTGCAGCATATGCAATTGATACACAGCCAAGCTCCTCTGGTGTAAGAGACGGGGGTATAGGCAACAGCACGCATTACTTGGACAGCGCACCAACGATTGCTGCAGATCCAAAAGTAAACCAAATCATTTCCCCTCTTTTTGGAACACCAGCTATCGAAAAGAAAGGCAAGACCCTGACAGTGAAAGTGGATAGCCAGGGAAAAGAAGCCGGAGAATGGAATGTCAAACTAAAACAAACCAACCATTCTTCACTTACTAAAGAATATGATCTGCCCGTTCAAAAGGCAGTATCAGGACAGTCTCATTGGAAAAAAAGCTCTTCCATCTATGATGTGACTGTTCAGATTCCGGCAGACGTGCCTGAAAAATTATACGATTTAGAAATATCCTTCACAGCGAACGGAAAGCGCATCACAGACAAACAGCCTCACTCCGTAAAAATAGTAGATGATTTTAAGAAAGATTTTACCTTCATTCATTTAACAGATACACATATTGGTTCACCAAGAAACCTTGGCGACCCGGAAGATCCTTCAGGAGTTGATCCGGCCATTGCAAAAGAAGCCGGAATGTGGGATGCTGACCCGGAAAAACGCTGGGCATACCTTCAAAAAGCCATTAAAGAAGTGAATCTTGCCAACCCTGATTTTGTGGTCGTAACAGGTGATTTAATGTATGGACAGATGAATCCGCAAGAATATATTTATGAATACGAAGAAACCTATAAAATGCTTCAAAAACTCAATGTTCCTGTCTATTTAGTACCTGGCAACCATGATTATTACGCCCAGGATGCAACACTTGCCGACGGAGCAAAATATTGGGAGCAATACTTCGGTCCGCAATATTTTTCATTTAATTACGGACCACTCGCACATTTCATCGGATACAATTCATTTGACTGGCATGAATTTGACCGCAGCGGCCATGGAACGGTTTCAGTTCCGACATGGGGAGGACAGATCCGAAAAGAACAACTGGATTGGATTAAAAAGGACCTGGCTGACAATGCGGCCAATGCTCCTGCAGGACAAGTAAAAGGGCTGTTTTCACATCATAATCCGCTATGGCGCGATCGTGATATCTGGCCGCAAAATGATGCAGAAGTACAAAAATACTGGAAAGAATATGATGCCCAGAATAATCCGCAAAACCTGGATACCTTATTACTTGGCGAAAAGCTCGGCATTAAATATGATCAGCAATGGCATGGGGAAAATGCTCATGAGCTCATTGACATCATGAAACAGAATCATGTTAACCTCAGCCTTCATGGCCATACACATATTGACAATGTTACAAAAGAAGACGGTATTCTCTATACAACGACAACTGCTGTTGAGCTGACCGGAAAACCATGGGTTGGATTCAGACAGTTCACAATGAAAGACGGGGAAATAAGCTCCTATCAGTATGATGACCTCGGTCACTCTACCCCGGTCTATCAAAATGGAGATACAAAAAGCGGAACCATGTCCTATGAAGCCACATATCAAACATCAAATAACGGACAGGCATCAACTCAGGAAGCAACGGTTACAAACCGCTTAAATAAACCTGTCACAGTGACAGTTCCATTTTATATGACTGCAGGGAATTACAGCGCTTCTGCAGGGAATGTCATTCAAAACTATCAGGCAGGAGATCAGCAGTATATCGAAGTCGAAATAACTGTTCCAGCTAACCAAACTGAGAAGATTTCTGTAGGAAGAGAATAGAATGCCTAAAAGCCTCCGAATGGTGCGGAGGCTTTTTTTACTGTCTATACAAAAACACTTTTTTGCCTTGCCGCGGTTTCAATTCATTTCGTATTCCTGCTTTCTTTCATGTATAATTATTCATGTTAAATATGGAAAAATAGACCGATTTTATAAATAATTCTTTGTTCAAATCCGAGCAAATTAAGAGGGAGAATGATATGACTAACACAATTATTCAATTTAAGCAGGTTACGAAACAATACGACAATGATCCTGCCGTCCTCAATCATGTCAGTTTTGAAATCGAGCGCGGCAAATTTTATACCCTTCTTGGTCCTTCAGGCTGCGGCAAGACAACGATCCTGCGGCTGATTGCCGGATTCACGGAAGCGTCTGAAGGAGATATCCTCTTTAACGGAAAAAAAATAAACGATGTTCCGGCAAACAAGCGCCAAGTAAATACGGTTTTTCAGGATTATGCCCTGTTTCCTCATTTGAACGTGTTTGAAAATGTGGCATTCGGACTGCGCATTAAAAAAATGAACAATAAAGAGATTGAATCAAAAGTAAAAGAAGCCTTAAGCTTTGTAAACCTTGACGGATATGAAAAGCGGGAAATCAGGGAGATGTCCGGAGGCCAGCGCCAGCGGGTCGCGATTGCACGTGCGATTGTCAATGAGCCGGAAGTCATTCTGCTTGATGAACCTTTGTCAGCTCTTGACTTAAAGCTTCGGACTGAAATGCAGTATGAGCTTCGCGAGCTTCAGCAGCGACTTGGCATTACCTTTATCTTTGTCACCCATGACCAGGAAGAAGCACTCGCGATGTCAGATGAAATTTTCGTTCTGGACAAAGGGAAAATACAGCAAAGCGGGACGCCAACGGATATCTATGATGAGCCGATCAACCGGTTTGTTGCTGATTTCATTGGTGAATCCAATATTGTAAAAGGAACGATGCTTGAGGATTACCTTGTGGAATTCACAGGCAGACAATTTGAATGTGTCGATCAGGGTCTGAACCCAAATGAACCAATCGAGATCGTCATTCGCCCTGAGGATTTGGAAATCACATCACTTGAACGGGGAAAACTCCAGGTGCGCGTTGATTCCCAATTGTTCCGCGGCGTTCATTATGAAATAAGCAGCTATGACAAGGATGGCAACGAATGGCTCGTTCATTCTACAAAGAAAGCCACTGTCGGAAATGAAATTGGCCTTTATTTCGACCCGGAAGCGATACACGTTATGAGATTCGGGGAGACCGAAGAGGAATTTGACCGTCGCCTAGAAGCCTATGCAGATGGAGAAGAGCATGGAAACTAAGCTGACCCGAAACTTGTATATGATTCCTTACGCTCTTTGGATTGCTCTCTTTGTCATTGCGCCGATCGTTCTTGTTCTTTATTATTCGTTTATTGATATTGAAGGAAATTTATCGCTTGCCAATTACCAGAATTTCTTTACACCTGTCTACATGAAAATGACCTTGAGTTCATTTTGGTATGCCTTTTTGATAACAGCTCTTTCACTGCTGATTGCCTATCCGACGGCTTATTTACTGACTTATACAAAGCATAAGCATCTTTGGCTGCTGCTGATTATCGTCCCATCCTGGATTAATTTACTGTTAAAAGCCTATGCTTTTCTTGGTATTTTCGGCACATACGGTGTTGCGAACAGCTTTTTAGACGCAATCGGCATTGGTTCACAGCAATTATTGTTCACCGATTTCAGTTTTATTTTTGTATCGGTTTATATCTTTATACCGTTTATGATTTTGCCTATATTCAATTCACTGAATGAATTAAATCCGACCCTATTAGATGCAGCGCGTGATTTGGGGGCATCAAGCTGGACTGCTTTTCGCAGAGTGATTTTTCCGCTGACGATTGACGGCGTTAAATCCGGCTGCCAGCTGGTCTTTATCCCTGCTCTATCTCTTTTCATGCTGACAAGATTGATTGCTGGAAACCGGGTCATTACTCTCGGCACTGCGATTGAACAGCATTTCCTTGTGACGCAGGACTGGGGTATGGGCTCTACCATTGCTGTCTTCTTGATTATTTTTATGTTTCTGATTATCTTCCTTACCGGAAATCGAAAGCGGGGTATGTAAGTTGGATAAAAAAATATCCCCACTATCCAGAATCTTTTTAATGTTGATCTTTCTCATCCTTTATACGCCGATTTTTTTCCTTGTGTTTTATTCATTCAACAGCGGCGGTACGATGTACAACTTCGAAGGATTTACACTTGACTGGTACAAGGAGCTTTTCACAGATACAAGACTGCTGATTATCGTGCTTAACACCCTTGTTATTGCCTTGCTTTCAGCTCTTATTTCGACTATTATCGGGGTCCTTGGAGCTCTTGCCATACATTCGTTTAAAAGCAGACAAACCAAAAACACACTATTGTCGTTAAATAACGTGCTGATTGTCAGCCCTGACGTTATTATTGGAGCTTCGTTTTTAATCCTGTTTACGATGGCGGGAATCAAGCTTGGATTTTATTCGGTTCTCTTGTCTCACATTGCATTCAGCGTACCGATTGTTGTCTTGATGGTGCTGCCGAAGCTGATGGAGATGAGCCCTACCTTGCTTGATGCAGCAAGAGATTTAGGCGCAAGCAGCTGGAATGTCCTGACTAAAGTGACCTTGCCCTTTATCACACCGGGTATTTTTGCAGGATTCTTTATGGCGCTTACGTTCTCTCTTGATGATTTTGCTGTTACCTTTTTCGTAACAGGCAATGGATTCACCACCCTGTCAGTAGAGATTTATTCCCTCGCACGCCGGGGAATTTCATTGAATATTAACGCTTTATCAACCCTGCTTTTCCTTTTCACCGTCCTGCTTGTGATTGTTTATTACTTCATCACGCAGCGAAATAAACAAAGCGGATTGGGGGTTAGAAAATGAAGAAGCTCGTCCGCGTTTTCTTCGCGATTATTCTCGTGTCAGGCATTCTTTTATATGCAGTATCCGAACTAAACTCTTCACAGGGCTACTCAAGCGGAAACACGCTTACAATCTTTAACTGGGGAGACTACATCAATTCCGATCTCGTTGACCGCTTTGAAAAAGAAACAGGCATTAAGGTCATCTATGAGACCTTTGATTCCAACGAGGCGATGATGACAAAGATTGAACAGGGCGGAACAACTTATGATATTGCCGTTCCTTCTGAATATATGATTGATAAAATGAGACAGGAAGAGTTGCTGATCCCTTTAGATCATTCAAAACTTCCGAACTTGAAAAATATTGATGACCGGTTTATGGATTTGCCTTTTGACCCTGAAAATAGATATTCCATTCCTTATTTCTGGGGTACGGTCGGCATCGTCTATAATCCCTCGATGATAGACGGAAAAAAAATCACGAGCTGGAATGACCTTTGGGATCCTGATCTGCGCAATGAAATCCTGCTGATTGACGGCGCAAGAGAAGTGATGGGAATGGGGCTCAACAGCCTCGGCTATTCTCTTAACGATACAAATAAGGATCATTTAGAGGAAGCAAAACGAAAGCTTGATTCTCTCACCCCAAACGTCAAAGCAGTAGTTGGAGACGAGAGCAGGATGCTGCTTGAAAATCAGGAAGCATCAATCGGCCTTGTATGGTCCGGAGTTGCATCAGAGATCATGTATGAAAATGAGGATCTCGAGTATGTCGTTCCAGAGGAAGGCTCAAATTTATGGTTCGACAACATGGTGATCCCTAAAACAGCCAAAAATGTGGAGGCCGCCCATCAGTTCATCAACTTCATGCTGGATGCTGAGGTCGCTGCAGAAAACACCGAATATGTCAGCTACTCAACACCGAACAAAGAAGCTTTAAAGTACATGCCTGAAGAGATGGTAAACGATGAACGCTTCTATCCGCCGCCCCAACTGACGGAAAAGCTTGAAGTGTATGAAAACCTCGGCAAAAAGAATTTGGCTTACTATAACGAGCTGTTTTTGAAATTTAAGATGCATCCAAAATAAAATGGCAGTGAAAAGAGGCGGCTTTCCCCGGGATGCCGCCTCTTTTTTGGGGATCCGTTCTTTACCGTTTGATGCGGACGCTTTCTTACCCTCCCATATCGAATAACAGGTTCGCGGGGGACGATTCAGACAATGCCATAATCCCGCTGCATTTAAACTATCATCAACAGGCTTCAAGCCAAAAAAAACCGGCAGGAACCAATTGGTTTCTGCCGGCTTTCATTTTTCACACCATAATCTTGCAAATATCGTTCGTAAACTCAACCGGATCCTCAATTGTCAGTCCTTCAATTAGAAGGGCCTGGTTAAATAAAAGGTTCGTGTACAGCGCAAGTTTTTCCTTGTCGTTTGCCAATGCATCTTTTAGGGAAGCAAAGACCTCGTGGCTGCTGTTGATCTCAAGGATTTTCTCCGCCTTAATGTTCTGGCTGTTCGGCATCGCCTTCAGGATTTTTTCCATTTCCGTTGTTACTTCACCTTCAGTTGCGATGCAGACTGGGTGAGATTTGAGGCGTTTTGACATTCTTACATCCTTCACTTTGCCTGCAAGAATCGTCTTCATTTCTTCAAAGAGTTCTGTGTTATCTTTCTCTTCTGATTCTGCACCCAATTCAGACTCGCCTGCTTCTATGCCTAAATCACCGCTTGAAATCGATTTGAATTCTTTTTCCTGATAATTCATCAGCATTCTGATCGCAAATTCATCCACTTCATCCGTGAAATATAAGATATCATAGCCTTTATCAGCCACAACCTCTGTCTGCGGAAGCTTTTCAATTCGTTCATAGCTTTCTCCTGCAGCATAGTAAATGTACTTCTGATCTTCAGGCATGCCTGAAACATATTCATCAAGGGTGATCAGCTTTTTCTCTTTTGATGAATAGAACATAAGCAGGTTCTGAAGATCTTCTTTATTAGCTCCAAAATCACTGTACACGCCATATTTAAGCTGTCTTCCGAAAGAGCGATAGAATGTTTCATACTTTTCTCTCTCATCTTTTAATAAGCTCTGCAGCTGGCTTTTAATTTTGTTTTTGATGTTTTTTGCAATCAGCTTCAGCTGGCGGTCATGCTGCAGGATCTCTCTTGAGATGTTAAGAGACAAGTCCTCAGAATCTGCCATTCCTTTTACAAAACTGAAATAGTCAGGAAGCAGGTCTGAGCATTTTTCCATAATCAGCACGCCATTTGAGTACAGCTCAAGCCCTTTTTCAAACTCTTTAGAGTAGAAATCATACGGAATCTGCTCAGGGATGTAGAGAATCGCATTGTATCTGACGGCACCGTCCACACTGATATGGATATGTTTTAACGGCTTATCAAACCCGTAATGCTTTTCTGCATAGAAATTCTCGTAATCTTCCGGGGTGAGTTCATTTTTATTCTTTCTCCAAATTGGAACCATGCTGTTGATTGTCTGCTCTTCTTGAATTTCTTCAAATTCTGTTTCGCTGCCGTCTTTGCGTTTTCGCTCCGTTACATCCATCTTAATTGGATAGCGGATGAAATCAGAGTACTTTTTAATGATGGCTTTTAAGCGGTATTCTTCTAAATATTCATCGTACGAATCGTCTTCTGTGTTTTCTTTAATGGTGAGAACAATCTCTGTTCCAACCTCTTCCTTCTCACAAAGCTCAATCGTATAGCCGTCTGCTCCCCCAGAATGCCATCTGTAAGCTTCTTCGCTGCCGATTGTTTTCGTTGTGACCGTAATGGCATCAGCTACCATAAAGGCTGAGTAGAAACCTACCCCAAACTGACCGATAATGTCATGGCCATCCTTCAGCTCATTTTCGCTTTTAAAAGCCAATGAGCCGCTTTTCGCAATAATGCCAAGATTATTTTCAAGCTCTTCTTTTGTCATCCCAATCCCCGTATCTGAGATTGTTAATGTTCTATTTTCCTTGTCTGCACTTACTTTTATGTAGTAATGATTTTGGTCGAATGATAGACTGTCGTCTGTTAAAGCTTTGTAATAAATTTTATCAATCGCATCACTCGCATTTGAAATCAGCTCTCTTAAAAAGATTTCTTTTTGAGAATAAATTGAATTGATCATCATTTCCAATAGTCTTTTAGACTCTGCTTTGAACTGCATTTTTTCCATTGTCATTCTCCTTTCAAACTTCTTTTTAGCACTCTTTTTATGAGAGTGCCAACCCCTAATTTAATAACATATATTCCCGTTTTGTGTCAATAATCATCTTGAGGAATGGCTCTTTTCGTAAACATTGTTGCTTTAAGACTAGATAGGTAAAACCACTTGTGGATCACCGCTGCAGGAACTTGACTCCTGCGGAAAAATAGAGGGAAATGGAAGACCCCGCAGGCTCGCCGAGGAGGCTTCAACGCTCCCCGCGGAAAGAAACGAACACATTTATAATCAAAAACAATCTATACGAAAATAACCTTAGGAATTCAGCAGGTAGACAAATACAGACTGATTTTGTTATATTAGTTACCTAGAGTAACTATTATCTAAGGTAACTATTTATTTAATGAGGTGTTTCCTATAAAAACATACCAAAAGTTTTTTCAGCAGCTTCTGCTGTTATACCGTCCTTTTGAAAACAGACTGAATATCGAGCTCGCCAAACACGATTTGTACAGAGCGCAATGGTCCGTTTTGCATTACTTATCCAATTACGGAACAGCTACGCTTGTTGAGCTTGCTGATTATCAAAGTGTTGAAAAGCCTACCGTGACAAGAACGATCAGCCGCCTCGAGGAACTGGGCTATGTCGAACATGTTCCCGGAAAGGATAAGCGTGAAAAGAGAATGCAGCTTACAGACCTTGGTAGAAAGGTTTACGGAGATGTCCGCATAACAATTGATGAATATGAGCAGGAAATTTTAAAAGGTATTTCAAAAGAAGAACAGCTTGAAGTTATCCGGATTATGGGAGATATCCGGAACAATATCAGAGAGTAAGGTGGTTACAAACGTGAATCAGCCAGCATCCAAACTATGGACGAAAGACTTTATTGTCGTGTCGTCCATCAATTTTTTCTTAACGTTAATCTTTTACTTATTAATGGTGACCATTGCCGTCTTTGCAGTAGATGAGTACAGTGCCTCTACAAGCGCGGCGGGACTTGTAACCGGAATTTTCATAATAGGCGCACTGATTGGCAGACTTTTAATAGGAAGGCTTATCGTAACGTTCAGCCGAAAAAAAATCCTGTATACCGGGCTTATCCTGTTTACTCTGACAACAGCCTTTTATTTCTTTGAATTCGGCCTGGGCTTCCTTCTTTTCAATCGTCTGATTCATGGAATCACACTGGGGATGGCCAGTACAGCTACAGGCACCATAGTAGCACAGATTATCCCCGCTTCGCGAAAAGGGGAAGGCATCGGGTACTACAGCATGAGTGCAACTCTTGCAACAGCCATTGGACCATTCATCGGACTGTACTTGAGCCAGAACGCAAGCTTTCAAACAATCTTTACCTTCTGCGTTGCATTAGGCGTCAGCAGTTTAATCATTGCCTTTTTCCTGTATTTGCCCCCGCTTGATGTTTCGGCAAAAAAAGCAGATGTACGAGGATTCAAACTTTCAAATTTTGTAGAGCCAAAAGCTTTGCCGATCGCATTTATCACCCTTGCAGTGGCGTTTTGTTATTCAAGTGTCCTTTCTTTTATTCATTTTTACGCAATGGACATTAACCTTGTCAGCACAGCAAGCTTCTTTTTCATCGTCTATGCGGCAGCTGTTCTGGCATCACGCCCCTTCACCGGCCGTTTAATGGACAAAAAAGGAGCAAATTTCATTATGTATCCAGCCTTCCTCTTATTTGGAGCGGGAATGTTCCTTTTGAGCACAGCAGGCATCAGCTTCATTTTCTTGCTTTCAGGTGTTCTGATCGGTCTTGGATTTGGAAACATGCAATCAGCGACACAGGCGATTGCCGTAAAATTAACGCCGCCTCACCGTATGGGGCTCGCCACTTCGACTTTCTTTATCTTTCTTGACGCTGGTTTAGGCTTTGGACCCTATCTGCTTGGTTTTGTCATTCCGGTGACAGGCTACAGTACCTTGTATGTGATTTTGGGAATTGCGGTTCTTGCCAGTTCACTTCTTTATTATTATCTGCATGGGAAGAGAGAAAAGACTGCGTGGGCAAAAGTTCATGCTTCTGCATCAGCATGATGAGATGAGAGCAGTGAGAAAAAGGACATTCCAAATGAGGATGTCCTTTTCTGTTCTATTTATTAAACTTCAGAATTGACTTTTCACCCGTCCGCCATTTTTTTGTAATCTTCTCAATATGGCGAGGTGCTGTCCGGCAGCATCCCCCTATTAAGCGGGCCCCTGATTTGTACCATTCTTCTGACTGTTGATCCAGTTCAAGGCAAGATTTTTGCCCATGCCATGTTTTAGTATCTGGATGATAGGCTTCTCCAGAATTCGGGTATACAATAACCGGTTTTTTTGTATGGCTGCTGATCACTTTTATGGCTTCATTCACCAATTCCAGTGGTGCACAGTTAATGCCAATTGCGGCAATTTGCCCGTTGTACCCGAAGGTATTTGCACACACCTCGAGGAGGGTGCCATCACTAATCGCTTTCTCATTTTTCAAGGTAAAGGACAGCCATGCATATGTATTCGGAAATTCATTCAATAAAGAACTTAATACGTTTGCTTCTTGAAGGGAAGGAATCGTTTCAAATGCAAGTAAATCAGCACCTGCACCAATCAAAGCTGACATTCTAGGACGATGAAAATCTTCTAATGTTTTATCCGTAACACCATAGCTGCCTGTATACTCTGAACCATCTGCAAGATAAGCGCCATAAGGCCCGATTGATGCCGCAACCAATGGTTTTGGTCTAACAGCCCCCATTTCTTCCTTCCAAAAATCATCTCTAGCTTTTTTGGCAAGCAGCACCGTTTTTTTCATTAATTGCAAAGCTTCTATTTCTTCGATTCCCTGCTTTAAGAACCCATCAATTGTTGCTTGGTAGCTTGCCGTTATTGCACAGTCCGCTCCCGCACGGAAATAGTCTGAATGAACCTGATAAATCAATTCCGGGTTTTCAAGCAATATTCGGGCTGACCAAAGGGGATCGTCCAAATCACAGCCATGCTGCTCAAGCTCTGTAGCAAGTGCTCCATCAAGAATCATAATAGAATGGTCATGTAATATAGCGTCAATTGGATTGATTTTCTGCTGCATATCCTTCTCCTCTTTCCTTTACATACTGAGTTAAATAGTAGCTTCCATAACAAATCAAAATAAATGGAATGCCGCAATAAAGTGCAATTCGCTGTGCGGGGTCAAATGCAATTCCAACTAATGATGCGAGACACAGCACAAAAGATGCGATCGGTACCAGGGGATAGAAAGGGGTCCGGTAAACCAGATCCTTTACGGAATGACCTTCTTTGATATATTGTCTGCGGAAGAAAAACTGTGACGCACTAATACTCATCCAGACAACAACCACAGCTAAACCTGAAATGGAGACAAGGACGATATACACTGTATCTGGTGCAATGATACTTGAGAATAAAGCCAAAGTACCGCCCAGCATGCTGAATATCACAGCATATATAGGTACACCCTGTTTTGTCACTCTTGCAAAAATAGGTGCTATGGTTTTCTTATTTGAAAGAGACCAGAGCATTCTGGAAGCAGCATATAAACCTGAGTTTGCTGCTGATAAAATAGCCGTTAAGATAACGAAATTCATGATATCTGCTGCAAACGGAAGACCAATCCGTTCAAGAACAGCAACAAAAGGGCTCTTTAAAACCCCTGAATCCGATGCAGGCAGCAGCGCCGATAAAACAACAATCGTTCCTACAAAAAAGAGGATCAATCTCCATAATGTTGTTCGAATCGCGATGGGTATTGTTTTTTGAGGCTCTGCCGTTTCTCCGGCTGCAACACCTATTAATTCTGTTCCCGAATAGGCAAAGTTCACAGCAAGCATCGTCATGATCACGGCAAACGCACCATTCGGAAATAACCCCCCACTTGTAAGATTCGTAAAAAATGGAGCAGAACTCGAATCCGTCAGCGGAATAAAGCCAACAATTGCGGCTCCTCCTAAAAGAATAAAAATCACTATGGCAACGACTTTAATTGATGCAAACCAAAACTCAGACTCCGCAAAAAACTTAACCGTCACAGCATTTAATAAGAAAATGATCAAGGCAAATACCGCGCTCCAAATCCAGACGTTAATGGATGGAAACCACCTTTGCATCAGCAGCCCTGCTGCCGTGAATTCTGAACCTAACGCAACCGTCCATGTAAGCCAATACAGCCAGGCTACTGTGTACCCTGTTCCTGGACCGATATATTTAGCGGCATAGCTGTGAAATGCGCCAGTCTCCGGCATATGTACTGATAATTCCCCTAAACAAAGCATAACGAGATAAACGACCAGCGCCCCAACTAGATACGACAGAATGGTGCCAAACGGCCCAGCCTGCTGAATCGTATAGCCTGTACTTAAAAATAAACCTGTTCCAATGACACCTCCAAGCGATAACATAACTAAATGACGAGATTGCATTTTCCTCTGAAATTGCTGCTGACCTTCCATTTCTACTCCCCTTTTTTCAAATCCAAAAAAATGAAAAACGCACTCTTTAAAAAGAGTGCGCTGCTGACAAATAAAGGTATGCTTATCTATCAGGTTCATTCACCCGCTGGAATTAGCACAGTGTCTTCATAGACCTGCTGCTGAGGTTTCAAAGGGCCAGTCCCTCCACCTCTCTGGATAAGAAATTATTTTTTTATTACAATAGCAATCTATTGAAACAATGTCAAGATTAGTATGAATATTCCGTGCAATGCGCTCTATAGCATACAAATCTGTTTTCCTATACAATAATTGTAAAAGAAATCTTATAGTGTGGTGAAGTTCTTGTTCAAACTCCTTTTAATTGAAGATGATTTAACCCTGTTTAATGAAATGAAAGAAAGATTAAACCAATGGTCATATGATGTTTATGGAATCAATGATTTTAATAAAGTGATGCAGGAGTTTTCAGAAATTAAACCTGATTTGGTCATCATTGATATTCAGCTGCCGAAGTTTGACGGCTTTCATTGGTGCCGGATGATCCGGACCCATTCAAATGTGCCGATCATCTTTCTGTCCTCGCGGGATCATCCGACTGATATGGTCATGTCCATGCAGCTTGGGGCCGATGATTTTGTCCAAAAGCCTTTTCACTTTGATGTGCTGATCGCAAAAATTCAGGCCATACTCCGCCGTGTTTATAACTACAATACAGAGCAGGTAAGCCTGAAAACATGGTGCAATGCTGCAGTTGATTATGAGCGAAATACGGTGACGAATGATGCAGGCTCTGTTGAACTGACAAAGAATGAAATGTTCATTCTCAAACTTTTGATTGAGCAAAAAAATAAGATTGTCAGCAGAGACAAACTCATGAACAGTCTCTGGGATGATAAACGCTTCATAAGCGACAATACGCTGACAGTGAATGTGAACCGCCTGCGAAAACGGCTCGAGGAGATTGAACTTGGCCGATTTATCGAGACAAAAGTAGGACAGGGCTATCTTGCGGCTGAAGAGGAAACGCTATGATCCGCCGTTTCTTAAAAGAACGGTGCAGCTGGATTTTCTTTTTTATTTTTATCCATGTCCTGATTCTCTTTGTGTCTTTCATCGACTCAGCCATTCCCTTTAAGCCTGTATTGTATATTGTTTTCCTTTCCATGCTCTCATTCTTTGTTTTCTTAACGGTTCGGTACAATAAAGAAACAGCTTTTTATAAAAGCCTTGAGGACCGGGAAAACAACCTTGATTTATCAAGCATCAAAGCTCCGGATAGTCCATTTGAACAGCTGGTTGAAAAGACCCTCATCGAACAGGCAGAGATGCTGAAAAAAGATGCCATGCACAGCAGAATTTCGCTTGAACAGGAAAAAGATGAACTGTTATCTTGGATTCATGAAGTGAAGACCCCGCTGACTGCCATGCATTTAATGATCGAGCGCATGGAAGACGATGCAATGAAAACGCAATTAACGTATGAATGGCTGCGGATTCACCTTCTGCTTGATCAGCAGCTGCATCAAAAACGAATTCCGTTTATAGAAAACGATTTGTATATTGAAACAGTCGACTTGGAAATTGTGGTTTTTAATGAGATAAAGACGCTGCAGTCATGGTGTATTCAAAAAGGGATTGGCTTTGACATCCAGCTTGATCAAACGGAAGTCCTCAGTGATGCGAAATGGCTGGCATTTATGATTAGACAGATATTAACGAATGCAGTGAAGTACAGCGAGGCCTCTGACATTTCTATTAAAAGCTGGATGCAGGATGATCAAACAAGGCTTGAGGTGAAAGACTGCGGCCGGGGCATTGATCAAAAAGACCTGCCCCGCATATTCGATAAAGGCTTCACATCGACCGTCAACCATCAAGATCATGCTGCTACAGGGATGGGGCTGTATCTCGCTAAAAAAGCAGCCAATCCCCTTCTGATCGATATTCACGCCCAGTCAATCGTCAACGCAGAAACAGCATTTACGTTAACTTTTCCAAAAAGAAATGATTTTGCGGCCGTCATTAGCGTGTGACAAGAATGTCACATGCTTTTCTATTTTGTTCGCACAATAAAAGGAAAAGGACCTTTCTCCTTTTTATAATAAAGGTAATGAATGAAGAGGAGGAAACAAGTATGGCGATATTAGAAGCATCAAAGCTCCATAAAAGCTACGGAAATAAATTTAATAAACAGGAAGTCCTTAAAGGGATTGACCTTTCAATACAAGAAGGCGAATTTGTCAGCATCATGGGTGCATCCGGTTCAGGCAAAACAACACTGCTGAACGTCCTGTCTTCGATCGATAAAGTGAGCGGCGGGACCATTCAAATTGAAAAGAAAGAAATGACGGGCATGAAGGAAAAGGAGCTTGCTGAATTCAGAAAGCATCATCTCGGCTTTATTTTTCAGGATTATAACCTTCTGGACACACTGACAGTAAAAGAAAATATTCTGCTGCCGCTTTCCATTTCAAAGGTTCCTAAAAAAGAAGCGGACCAAAAATTTCAGACATTGGCAAATGAACTCGGCATCAGCGAGTTAAAAGACAAGTATCCAAACGAAATTTCCGGCGGACAGAAACAGCGTACTTCTGCGGCACGGGCCTTTATTCATGAACCGAGCATTATTTTTGCCGATGAACCGACAGGCGCACTCGACTCTAAATCTGCTGCTGATCTGCTGAATAAATTGACCGAGCTTAATAAAAAACGAAGAGCAACCATTGTCATGGTCACCCATGACCCTGCTGCTGCAAGCTACTGCAGCAGAGTCATTTTTATAAAAGACGGACAGATCTATACTCAGTTGAATAAAGGCGGACAGACAAGGCAGGAATTCTTTAAAGACATCATGAAAACGCAGGGCGTTCTGGGCGGTGTTCAGGATGAACGTTAATCAGCTGATTATCAAAAACCTGAAAAAGAATATAAAGAACTACTATCTCTATATTTTCGCCCTCATTTTCAGCGTGGTGCTGTATTTTGCTTTTGTCACCCTGCAATATGATCCTTCTATGGACGCGATAGAAGGTTCCATCAAAGGCGGCGCCGGCATCCGGGCAGCATCTGTCCTGCTGATTGCGATCGTGACGATTTTTTTGCTCTACGCCAATAATATTTTCATTAAACGCCGCAGCAAAGAGATTGGGCTGTTTCAGCTGATTGGAATGACAAAGCATAAGATTTTCCGCCTTTTAACGGCAGAAAACTTCCTGCTGTACTTTGGATCTCTTGTTCTTGGTATTTTCGCAGGTTTTGCAGCATCAAAATTAGTGATGATGATTTTATTCAAAATAACCGGGGTTGATGACGTAGCTAAATTACACTTTTCCGCCCAGGCCTTTATACAGACACTGATTGTCTTCATCGTCATATACCTGCTCATCATGCTGATGAACTATCTGTTTATTAAAAGACAGAGCATCCTCTCTCTGTTCAGAGTGCTCTCATCAGCAGAAGAGAAAGTGAAAAAGATGTCCTTTTTCGAAATGGCCATTGGCATCCTCGGCATCATTATGATTGCCGCTGGCTATTATATATCCTCTAAGCTTTTTGGCGGCGACTTTAAATCCATGATGGCCCTATATGGCGCCATGCTGTTTATTCTCGGTTCTGTTATCCTTGGAACCTATCTTTTTTACAAAGGATCCGTGAGCTTTATTTTCCATCTCATCAGAAAGAAAAAAGATGGATGTTTGAAAGTTGGCGAGGTTCTATCACTTTCATCCATCATGTTCAGGATGAAATCAAATGCCCTGCTGCTGACAATCATTACGACAGTCTCAGCACTCGCGATCGGGTTGCTTTCCTTGAGCTACATCTCTTATTATTCAGCGGAAAAAACCGCACAGAATCAAGTGCCTGCTGACTTTGCATTCACTGAAAGCAAAGATGCTGCACACTTTGAAAAAGCTTTGGATTCTGCTGGGATAGCGTACGAAGCGGACTCCATTGACATTGTCATGGCTGAAGTGGATATCAGCGACATATTCAGCGCGAAACTAGAAGGACTGAATTATGACCCGAGCAAGATGACTCTTCCTGTCATCAGTGAAAAAGCAGTGGGTAAGGAGGTTTCTAAAGACGACACGATTTTTACAGGGTACAGCGACCTGCTGCAAAAATTCATGCCGCTAGATGAGAGCGGAACCGTTACTCTTCTTGGAAAAACAACAAAATTCCCGCAAACTTACTTGGGTATGGAAAAAGATTCTCCAGTCTCCTGGTATTTCACATCCGGGGGAATGCCGACAGCCATTGTCGATGATTCTGTCTTTAAGCAGCTGAAGAAGGATATGAATCCTGATGTTCAGCTGCCGACATCTACCTATACTGCTGTTGAATTAGCGGACCAGGAAGAAGTAAAAGAAGCTAACACCATTTTCACCTCCTTAAAACTAGGTGAAAACGCCCCAAACGATTCCCAGCTTGAAGTTTTGAACAGCCAGAAACGCAACATGGGAATGGCCATGTTCATCGTCGGCTTCCTTGGGTTGTCCTTCCTGGTCACATCAGGATGCATCCTTTACTTTAAACAAATGGGCGAGAGTGAAGAAGAAAAACCGAATTACACCATCCTGCGGAAACTTGGCTTTACACAGGGTGACTTGCTGAAAGGCATACAGGCCAAACAGCTCTTCAGTTTTGGAATTCCACTAGTAATTGGGCTGCTCCACAGTTATTTCGCCGTGCAGTCTGGATGGTTTTTATTTGGAGCTGAAGTTTGGACTCCGATGATTATTGTGATGGGCTTGTATACGGTGCTTTATTCGATCTTTGGAGTGCTGTCTGTGCTGTATTCTAAAAAAGTGATTAAAGAGGCTTTATAAGAGAAAACTCCAGCCGGCTGGCTGGAGTTTTTCCTGTTCTTATCATTCATTTTGAGGCGGTCAATCATCAGCTTACAGATACTTCTGCTTCTTTCTTAGCTCTTAAAAACATTAAAAACCCAATCCCCGCCAACAAACATGATACCCCTGCCCAAGAAACCAAATCCAGCTGCTCCCCAACGAGAAGCACACCCAGAAAAGCAGCAGTTAAAGGTTCTGCCAATGCGAGCGTGACCGCTGTTGAGGAGGGAACGTAGTAAAGGGCTTTAGCAAAAAGAAGGTAGGCAACACCCGTCGCCATAATGCCTAAATGGAGACTTACCGCCAGCCCCTCAGGCTCTGCAATCCAACTCATATCATATAGAAAGAGAAACGGAGATAAAAAGACCGCACTAAGAGTAAAAACAACGGCTACAACCGGTAAAGAAGGATAATTCTGCACAAGCCTCCTGCTGACCAGCGTATACACAGCAAAGGATAAACCGGCCCCGAGAGCCATGACAATACCGGATGGGGCAACATTCATTGAGTCACTATTCGAAAATAGCAAGATGCATCCAAAGATGGATAGAAACGTTGCGTACCACCAGCCTCTTGATGGACTTTTCTTTTGAACCAGCCACTCCAGTGCACCCGATAGAAGAGGGGCGCTTCCAATAGCGATAACCGTGCCGACTGCCACTCCTGTTAGTTGAACCGCTGTGAAAAATAACGGCTGATAGGCAGCCATGCATAAAGCTGCCGCGAATGTCACTTTGATTGGCCATTTACGCAAATTTAACTGACCGAGCAGCAGAACAATAATCAATAAGGAGATACCTCCAACCGCAAGACGCGCCGCGCCGACTGCAATTGGATGTGCAGCTTCTGGAGCATACGTCTGTGCCGTTCCGGTTGTTCCCCATAATACCCCTGCGAGCAGGACCCACAATGGAGCCAGTTTTTGCTTCATCGTTTTCACCTCAATAAGAAAAGCGCAAGCGCCCGTTTAGCTCCGACAGACAGATAAGGCTCAGACTGGAAAGTCCGGGTTTGACTTTTCAGGCTGAGACGTTCTGGCCGAGGAGTTGGGCGATGGAGCTAGACATCGAAACGCGAAATTTTATACTTTCTTATCTCTTAAAAAAGAACCTATATCATTATCATAAAGAAAAACAGACTGTTTTTCTTTACCAAATTCAAGGTTCTTTTTATCCTTTATTCATTTTTCTGCAAGCTTTTGGAGAAATGCCCTCGCAGCATGTAAACCATCTTGTAAAAGAGGAAACATTCTCAAACCCGACTTCTTCGCTTATGGCTGATATTGACCAGGAAGTACCCATCAGCAGCCGTTTCGCTTCCTTCATCCGCAGCTCAGAGATATAGGCTTTCAGGCTTTTTCCTGTTTTCTCTTTAAACCAGGATGAATAGTAGACCGGATGATAGTGTTCGATCCCCGCCAGGGTTTCCATTTTGATAGGCCGCTTATAATGCTCATGTAGATAAGCAATGGAAGGAGAAAGAGACTTCTGCAGTTTTTGAGCAACATATCTTGTGAGATCGTTCAATCCTGCACGCTTGCTGCCCGCTTCTTCCAGCAGCAAAAACCGGATGGAGGACCATTGCTGATCCAGCTTTAAATACATACTCTCTGTTTTGCCTTGCAAATAAAGAGTTGGAATGTCCAAAATCAGAAATTCATTTCTGTCTTTGGAACGATAGAGATGTGTGAAGTCGGGCGGTATGTAAAAGCATGAATCTTCTCTAAGATTGAGCTTCTGCAGGTCTGTATGGATTTCCAAAGAACCCTGTAACGGAAAGAGAAACTGCCCAAAATCGTGCTGATGTGAGTGAAATTCTCTTGAATAAGTTCTTTTTTCGCAAATGACTTGCATATGTCTCCCTCCTTTCGAAAAGATCTTTTCCTATATTATATAGATTTTTACGATTTTAACCATAAAAAATGGAGTCTCAGGCAAATCGTTTTATTATTCTTTTCATCTACTGATGCAGATCATCTTTAATGGAGAAGCCACAACGAAATCCGGTGATGCATATGTCATTGGACTCCTGAAGAGCTGGACGAATGCATCACAGCAATTTGATTATTTTCTTCTTTAAAAAGGCTGTTTTCGTATAGATTGTTGTTTTTGATTATCTCTATAAATTTAGTTATTGTTCAGAATCAAATGCACGCTTTGTTTCCACCATTTTGGTTTTTGCACTGTAAGGGGGAATCAAACGCATGCTTTGTTTCAACCATTTTGGTTTTTACACTAAATAGTGGAATCAACCTCACGCTATGAGAACAAAATTATAGAATGGCAGCTGTAAAATGGAATCAACCAATTCCCTCACTACAAACAACAATCCTTAAGAAAAGAGCCTTAAAAAAAGACCTACCTTTTAGGCAAGTCCAGCGCTTGATAGGCAAGCTGATATTTACCGCCTTCCGCAACCTCTGAATGATATAGGGCTTTGAGGGCAAAGTTTTTCTCAAGGCTATGTTCATTCATCAATCCATTCAGCTTATGCTGCAATTCCTGGTTTTCTTTAATCAGCTGTTTCATTTGTGATTTAAAGTATTTCATACGCAATTAACCCCTTTCTATTAAAAAGCAGACGCAAAATGCAAAGCTGCATTTAAAGTATTTACTCGAAAATCTATTCTTAGTGCAAATAAATCAGTCCTTTTACAGAGTTATCCTTTGGGAAATGATTTATTGGGAAGGAACTTTTATATGATGTCATTATTAATGGGGAATTTCAACATATCATCAATCATTCAATGAAAACAGATAGTATTTTGCAGTTATCTGAGACAGCGGGGTTATAAATAGCACTTGAGAACAAGGCAATACTTAAGGTATTCTTAACTATACAATTCTCACTTAAGGCTGTGATAAGCATGCGTATTAATAAATTTATTAGTGAATCTGGAAAAGCTTCCAGACGAGGCGCCGATAAATTGATTGAAGAAGGAAGAGTCACGATCAATGGAAAAAAAGCAAAAATAGGGGACCGGGTTGAGCCCGGGGACGATGTCCGTGTCAGCGGGAGCGCGATCCAAGTTTCTAGAAATAATGTTTATATAGCACTGAATAAACCCGTAGGCATTACCAGTACAACAGAAAAAAACGTAAAGGGAAATATTATTGATCTAGTTAATCACCCCTTGCGAATTTATAATATCGGACGTCTTGATAAGGATTCAGATGGCTTAATCCTCCTCACAAATGACGGAGATATTGTAAATGAAATTCTGCGTGTCGAAAATGCTCATGAAAAAGAATATAACGTTTCGGTAGACAAGCCGATCACGCCTGAATTTCTGGAGAAAATGGCAAGCGGCGTAAAAATCCTAGGGACAAAAACCCTACCTTGCGAAGTAGAACAGCTTTCAAAATATGATTTTAAAATCATTTTAAAGCAAGGACTGAACCGCCAAATCCGCCGCATGTGCGAAGAGCTTGGATACCAAGTTTTAAGACTGCAGAGAGTCCGAATCATGAATATCCATCTAGGGAATCTTCCTCCAGGACAATGGAGAGATCTCTCGAAAAAAGAGCGCACTCAGCTATTCAGCGAATTAAATTACGAGCCGAAAGAATGGTAAATAAAAAGAGAATGAACCGAACTTTAATTAGTTTCGGTTCAGCGTTATCAGTAAGATTAGACGAGAATACCCGTTCTCGTTTTTTTTATTAAAAAAAATATATTCAGGAGTGCAGGCGCCGTCTTTTCCTATCATTATTTATTCCTGCGATATAAATCCCTGCTCTTGAACCCTTTTCCAAGAATCATTTTCATTTCATCTTTCCGTTTCGCTCTTGTCTCCTCTTGTTTAGCGCTATACACATATCGGGCCCAATCTTTACGGTATCCTTGGGTGAGTGATTGATAGAAGGCAAGAAAATCAGGAGTATCCTGCAAATCTTTTTCTATTTCTGCCATAAATCCGATATAATCATCGACACATTGACTTGCTTTTGCAGATGTCTGATTTTTGCTTTTCGAGTCTTCTTTTAGACCAACAACCGTAAAGACATCATCCAATCCGACCATCCGGGCAAATTTTATACGGCTTGTTCCAATATAGCCGTTTTCATCTGCACCCAATCCATCTAATAACGTATCCCGATGGATGTAGGTAGGATATTTTTTATTTCCCTTTTTAGGATAAGCCAAAAAGAGATAACCGTTTTCTTTTAAATGATTTCCATCGATAACCGTTTTTACAAGTTTCTTTAATGCGTCTATATCTAATACGAATGCAAAAATAAGGTCATAAGCTTGATCAGCTAATTCTGTATCATATTCCGTTAATTCAGCTAAATAATCTGCACCATTTGGCAAGTGCAGGACAGCAGCCTTTTTATATTTTTGTAAGTTTAACTTTTCTACAATTGTTTTAGACATCGTTATCCACCTGTTTCATTTTTCTAATACTACCTGCGAATATTGAAAAAAGAACCTTCAATCCAATATTAGATCAAAGGCTTTGCGTTTTATTTCAAATATTTTATGTTTAATGTGTTCATTAAATACGTTTGTATCTAACAGCCAAAGAGTTAACTATAGACCAGTTCTTTTTTACTTAGACCCAGTGTCTGCGCGGTTGAAGCATCAATTTCATTGAAAAGCTTTGGGTTGTCCACTAGTGACACGCCATAAGAAGGAATCATTTCTTTTATTTTCGGTTCCCACTCGTTCATATGCTGCGGGAAGCATTTTTTAAATACTTCAAGCATTACGTGAACAGCTGTGGAAGCACCCGGAGAAGCACCGAGTAATGCAGCAACCGAACCATCTGCGGCACTGACAACTTCCGTTCCGAATTGAAGGGTTCCTTTGCCGGCCTCTGTATCTTTGATAACTTGTACACGTTGACCCGCTACCACAATATCCCAATCCTCGCTTTTGGCGCTCGGGATAAATTCGCGTAATTCTTCCATGCGTTTTTCATTCGATAACAGGACTTGCTGAATCAGGTATTTTGTTAAAGCCATCTCTTTAACGCCTGCTGCGAGCATCGTAACGACATTATTCGGTTTGACTGAACCGATCAAATCCAAATTCGAACCTGTTTTTAAAAACTTTGGCGAGAACCCGGCAAACGGTCCGAACAGCAATGTTTTTTTGTTGTCGATATATCTTGTATCAAGATGCGGAACAGACATTGGAGGCGCGCCAACTTTGGCTTTACCGTATACTTTTGCATGATGCTGCGCGATAACTTCCGGATTTTTGCACACTAAAAATAGTCCGCTTACCGGGAATCCTCCAATATGTTTTGATTCAGGAATACCGGTTTTCTGCAGCAATGGAAGACTTCCGCCTCCGCCTCCGATAAAGACGAATTTGGCAGTATGGCGTTCAACAGTACCACTGTCGACATTCCGCACTTTCAATTCCCACGAGCCGTCGCTCGTACGGTTCATATCCTCAACACTATGCTTATAGTTGATCTCAACGTTTTTAGTCTTTAAGTGATCAAACAGCATGCGTGTTAAAGCACCAAAGTTAACATCTGTTCCAGAATCAATTTTTGTTGCCGCTATCGGTTCATTCGATGTCCGGCCTTCCATCATAAGCGGAATCCATTCCTTCAGTTTTTCTGGATTATCGGAAAATTCCATCCCCTGAAACAGCGGATTCTCTGACAACGCTTCCAAACGCTTTTTCAAAAACGCGGCATTTTTTTCCCCTTCAACAAAACTCATATGAGGAATTGGCATGATAAAGTCCTGCGGATTACGAATCAGATTGCTGTTTACAAGATAAGACCAAAACTGTCTGGAAAGCTGAAACTGTTCATTAATCTTTACAGCTTTGCTAATATCTACCGATCCGTCTGAGTTCTCTGAAGTATAGTTAAGCTCACACAGTGCAGCATGGCCCGTACCCGCATTATTCCATTCATTCGAGCTTTCTTCTCCTGCGCTTTCGAGCTTCTCAAACACTTTGATTTCCCATTCCGGTGCTAACTCTTTCAATAACGAGCCCAAAGTCGCACTCATGACTCCTGCCCCAATCAAGATCACGTCTGTTTTGTTCTGTAAGCTGCTCATGCTACCCATCCTTATCCCCTAAATTTGCAAAAACGAGCAGGCGCCTGCTTAGGTGTTTCAAAAAGCCGGCACCACCTTGGAACATACACTTTTCTTTTTCTCTTATAAGTTTATCACAGTCTATTATGAATAGATTAAATTTTACTATTATCTGATAATTATAAACTATTTTTAATTGGTAAAAAAGGAGAACTTCTCTACCGGTATGTAATTACCTATTAAATCTATGGGTTTTCATCAGAAAAGCGAAAGCTCCTTTGTCAGATCCGACAGGCAGAAAAGTCATGGGCTGGCATTTTACGATTCATTCTGATGGGGGATCTAGGCGCTTCTGCTCGCCATCAGTGTGCAAGATTTATTATTTTCTTATCTCACAAAGAAAAAAGACTCATCTGTGAATGAGTCTTTTTCCAGTAATCAGTTCAGATGACCGCTGCGACCTTGGTTTTCCATGTTTTTGAAACCTTTTCTCTGCCTACGGAAATGTATTCAACCTCCAGATGGGAGAAGTCTTCATCCGTATAGCAGTTCCGGCCATCAAAAATGATCGGTTTTTCCATGAACAGGTTGGTCATAAAAAGGGCTTTTTCCACGATTTCTTTCCACTCGGTTACAATGAAAACAGCATCTGCCCATTTGATGGCTTCTTCAATTTGTTCAGCATACATCACGCACTCAGGGAGCACTTTCTTTGCATTCTCTGCCGCAATTGGATCAAAACCTGCGACTTCTGCTCCTTCTTCCACAAGTTCATTAGCGATGGAAATGCTTGCTGCCTCTCTCATGTCATCTGTTTCAGGTTTAAAGGCAAGTCCGAGCAGGGCAATTTTCATGCCCTCTAGCGATCCAAAGCGTTCTTTTGCTTTCCGTACAAGAAGCGTTTTTTGTTTTTCGTTGATGGAAATCACAGACTTCAGGAGATGAAAATCATGATCGTTGTCTTCGGAGATTTTCAGCAGAGCCTGGGTATCCTTAGGGAAGCACGAGCCTCCATAGCCGATTCCGGCATTTAGAAATTTATTTCCGATTCTTGAATCCATACCAATTCCTCTTGCTACCTCTTCGATGCTGGCATTCGTTTTTTCAGATAGATTGGCAATTTCATTGATGAATGAAATTTTAGTAGCCAAAAATGCATTGGATGCATATTTGATCATTTCCGCGCTGTGAAGGCTTGTCCTCAGAATTGGTAATCCGAACGGCTTGTTGATTTCTTCTACGAGGTCTCCCGCTTCTTTGTGGTCAGACCCAATAACGATGCGGTCTCCGTTAAAGGAATCAAAAATGGCCGATCCTTCACGAAGGAACTCAGGGTTTGAAATAACCTCCGCGCCTACATTGAATTGAAGGTTGGACAGGACAATCTGACGCACTTTTTCGTTCGTTCCGATCGGGACTGTACTTTTTGTCACGATGACTGCGTCTCGTGTAATGTTTTCACCGATACTTCTGGCAGCGTTTAGAACATACGTTAAATCAGCTGCGCCATCCTCGCTTTGAGGCGTTCCAACCGCAATGTAGACCGCATCCTTATCCTTTAGGCCGATGATGCTGTTTGTCGTAAACCCAAGGCGGCCTGCTGAATAATTTTTTTCCATCAGCTCTTCAAGCCCCGGTTCATAAATAGGGGACATGCCGCGTTTAAGCTGTTCAATCTTTTCGGTATTCAAATCAATGCAAGTTACCTCATGTCCGATTTCTGCAAGGCAGACACCTGTTACAAGACCGACATAACCTGTTCCAATAATAGCAATTTTCATTGAAATTCCTCCTAATATGATCGCTGTCTCACACCTGCTTTAGGTCAGCCATGAATCAAGAGCTTGCAACGGGCTCTTGTTCTGAAAGAAGCTCCTTCAAATAACTTCTTACATTCGGGCTCAGATCCCGCCGGTTCAGTGAAAAATCAATGGTTGCTTTGATGAAGCCGAATTTATCTCCGACATCATACCGTTTTCCCGAGAAGTTATAAGCCAGGACATTTTGTGTTTCGTTTAAAATCTTGATGGCATCTGTCAGCTGAATTTCGTTCCCTGACCCTGGCGGCAGAGTCTCTAAAATCGGCAGAATTTCAGGAGTCAGCACGTAGCGCCCCATAATGGCAAAATTCGATGGCGCAAGGTGCATTTCAGGCTTTTCTACAACAGATGTGATGGAGACAAGCTGATCTTCCCGAATGCTTTCAAAAGGTGCGATAATGCCGTATTTGGATACCTCATCGGCCGGCACCTCCTGAACGCCGAGAACCGAATTCTGATAGTTGTCAAAAACGTTAATCAGCTGCTGCAGACAAGGTGTGTCGGATTGGACGATATCGTCTCCGAGCAGCACAGCAAACGGCTCATTTCCGATAAAACGGCTCGCACAGCTGATGGCGTGACCAAGTCCCATTGGTTCCTTCTGACGGACATAGTGGATATTCGCAAGGCGTGAAATGTCCTGAATTTCATCCAGTTTGCTCAGCTTTCCCTTTTTAAGGAGAGTTTCTTCAAGTTCATAGGATTTGTCAAAATGATCTTCAATGGCACGTTTGCCTCTGCCGCTTATAATCAGAATATCTTCAATGCCTGAAGCTACTGCTTCCTCGACAATATACTGAATGGTCGGCTTGTCGACAATCGGAAGCATTTCCTTCGGCTGTGCTTTTGTAGCCGGAAGAAACCTTGTACCTAAACCTGCTGCAGGAATAATAGCTTTACGGACCCTCATATAAACATCTCCTTAGAAATTCGTATCATATGTTAAGCTCGGTTTTAGCCGCGAGTTCCCCATGAAGTAGAGCGGAGAGTCAGCAGTGCCCAGAAACGCATCGGGCAAAGAATAACTAGAAAAAGAATGCCATAGACCGGTGCCAGCAAGAATGTAAACGGCCTTTTGTAGGCATAGAATACGTTTCGCGCATAAGCCGATATCACAACGTAAGCCAGGTAATAAACAAGCATAACCAATCCCATAGTTGTGGATGTATAGTAAATGGCAAAAATGAGAGACACTCCAAAAGCAAGCCATAAGAACATTTCGAGCATAACCCAGATGAATACATTCGGCTTTTGCAAACCAATCTTAAGGGCAATCATGCTTTCTCTGAAAAAAGACTTATTCCAGCGATTTTGCTGTTTAATTAATGTTTTCAGACTTGTAGGGGCATCTGTGATGCATCTTGCAGTTGATTGATATAATGTTTTTCCTTCTCTGATCGCATAGTTCGTCAGGCAGCGGTCATCTCCGAGCTGCACTTGCTGTCCAAGGAAGGTTTGAGTGCCGTAGTGATCCAGATTTTTCATGACAACTTCGCGGCGGTAAGCGCTGAGTGGCCCGCTGCACACTAAGACATTATTCGTGACAGAATGCGCTGCGCGTTCAACACGGAAGGCATTGTCATAGCGCATGTCAATTAAACGTGTCAGGATATTATCTGTGCGGTTTCTGATATTGACGTGGCCTGTCGTTGCCATCACTTCACTGTCATTAAGAGGCTTAAGCAGCTCTCTTACCGCATTTGGGAAGACTGTGCAGTCAGAATCAACCGTAATGAAAATGTCTCCGGTAGCCCGTTCAAATGCCCAGATTTGAGCATGGCGTTTCCCCTGGTTTTTCGGGAGGCGGTGCACGATAAGATTTGGCATCTGAAAAGAAGGATTGTCTTTTTTAAGTTCAGACAGTACAGATCCAATTCCCGCTCTTAAGTTATCCTGAAGTTTAAGCGCAGCATGATAAGCAGAGACATCTTTGCTTCCATCATCGATGACAAACACTTCATGAACCGGATAGTCCTGCTTCAGAATACTCTCAATCGTTCCAAGCACGGCGTTTGGCTCTTCGTTGTAGGAAGGGATAATCACCGAAACCTTGACGTCAGGCGGGTCTTCCATAATTTCCTGGTATTTAAAAGATAAAAGCATTTTTCCTAATAAGTAACTGATCATCACGGCCCCGTATATGCCTATTGTTAAATTCAGTTTGTCTGAAGCTGTCCAGTTTACATAGAAAAGGGCTGATACCGTCAGCAAAAACAGTGTAATAACAAATGTTTTCTCCTTCATCGATAGCTTTTTCTGTGTCTGAAGGGATACGGATGCCATTCCGCTTGAAAGATCCTGTTCCATTTTGGCCATTTTAATTCTCCTCTCAAATGGTAATTCGACTGAATGCTGTCTGCTCCTCCAATCTGAATGAATGTGACGATGTGGTTCACACAAATGAGTGTATGAAAGGTGATGAAGCCTTGCAATCTATCTTTCTTCCCTGCGACTATCCTCCTTGTTAGTTTTCCAGAATAGCGATGACCCTATGTGCACAAGGATTGGAAGCGATGTCAAAAATAAGATTTATGTTTCATTTACGATGTTACACATTTGAAACATTTGTCGCAGAACGTCTTTAAACCAGTCTTTTCTCTCATGAAATGCCTTTATACCGCAAACGGTCAGCTCCCATCTTTACAAACTCTATCTTTTTGTAATATTTAATGCCTCAGCGGAGTTGAATTTTTTTCTATTTTTTAAAATTTGAGCTTTTTCAACATTATTGGCAGATTTTTTCGCACATTTTGTAAAAAAATAAGACATCAGGGCTAAGTGCTTCTTTATTAATCCGCTTACAATTCTATTTATTTCCAAAACTATTGTGATATAACTCCCCTTTTGAAAATAGATCAGCAGACTTCCTGTAGATTTCTATCTAGTTTTGAAGCATATGCCTTATGCAAAAAGGGCTATTGTTTCTTGTGCATGCATTCTGCCCTTGTTGCATGGTATATGAATGGAGTGCTATATATGGGATGAACTTTTCCTTGAAAGGAGTCTCCTAATGATAGAAGTAAGCGATTTGTCAAAAACATTTCCGAATGGAGAAGAGCTTGAATACGTATTAAAGGACGTTCACTTTGAGCTGAAAAAAGGTGAATTGCTTGGGATCTTCGGAAAATCCGGCAGCGGAAAATCCACCCTTTTGAACATTCTTTCAGGGATTGAGGCTCCTGCATCCGGAACAGTGAGGATCGATGGCGTGAACATTGCCGGATTATCAGACCGGGCTCTCACAAAATGGAGAGGCGCGCATGTCGGGATCGTGTTTCAATCCTTTCATCTGATTCCAACACTGACGTTAGTTGAAAATGTGATGCTGCCGATGGAATTTTCGGCAAACCGGAAACGGAAGAGGCAGCGTGCATTGGAGCTTTTAGACCAGACCGGCATCTTGAAGAAGGCGAATATGTTTCCGGATACTGTCTCAGGCGGGGAAAGACAGCGAACAGCCATTGCCAGGGCTCTTGCAAATGACCCTCCGATCATTGCAGCGGATGAACCGACCGGTAACTTGGACTCACAGACCTCAAGTGACATTTTCAGTCTCTTTCAGATGCTGGCCCGTACTGGAAAAACCGTTCTTTTCGTTACCCATGATCTTGAGTTCTGCGATAAAGTCTCAAAAAGACTTCAGGTTCAAGATGGATCTGTACTTGAAGTCGTTTAATGGAGTGTGACCGGATGCCATTATATTTGAGACTTGCACTTAGAAGCTTTTTTCATCAAAAGGGAAAAGCGTTTTTAATGATCGGCGCCTTCCTTTTTTGCTTTATATCAGTGGGAACACTGCTAAACTCAAATGATTTGTTTGAACAGCTGGTGCAAAAAAGCCGGCAGGAAGCCTCCATTGCTGATATTACTTACTACACCGGTCTTTTTGATAAGAATATAGATTTTGCCGCTTCTATGCCGGAAGTCAAAATCGCAGAAGCAAAAACGCAGATCAGAAGCCGGGCCAAGCTTGATGGCACCTATATGAATCTGCAAGTACAGATCTTACCCGAATCTCCCTTTGCTATTAATAAAATGGAGAAAGCCGGGAGTTCATTGCCAGATGATCACGAGATATGGATCGAAGCGACAACCGCCGGGCACACGGGGCTTGATTCTGGTGAAAAAATGGAAATCATCCTGCCTCAAAACCAAAAAAGCACCGTTCTTTCCGTAACCAAAACCGTTCGGGATCCCTCCAAAATTCCGGCGAAGTACAGCGGATCAGGCTACGGGTATCTTTCAGCGGCAGCAGCAAAGAAGCTTGATATTCCTCTATCTAAGAACATGATTCATGTTGTGCTTGAGGATGGGACAGACAGGAACGAGGCGCTCCGGAACATCCGAAAGCACCTTGAAGATAACGGTATTACCGTATATAGAAGCGAAATGTCTTCTGATACGTTTTTTATGAGAGAAACCTTGATGAACACGCTCTTTACAATCCTTCTTCTACTCGGTTTGTTTGGATCTGTTCTCGGTTTTATTCTGATCGTACACCTTTTCTACCGCATTTTGTCTGAGGATGCTTATTCGCTCAGCATTCAGAAGGTTACCGGGGCAGGGACTTCCCATCTTTGGCGGCAGTATGCTCTCTTAATCTTCGTTATTGGAATGACTGTCAGTATAATCTCTCTGCCGGTTATCAGTCTTTTCTCAAGATATTTGGTATCTGTCCTTTTTGAAGAGCTGAATTTCGGCAGCACCATAACCGGCTGGCTCTCTCCAAAGGTTGCGCTGACGCTCGTTATCTTTTCCTTTATTCTTCCGCTCGCAGGAGCCGTTTTCCCTGTAAGAAGGCTGATTTCTTCTCCAATTGGAGAGGGACTTATGCGGTCCGGACAGCTGAACATGAAAAAAGCGGGAAGAAGCCGCAGGCGATTCTTTCATCTGTCTCTTCTGTCATTCCGGAACCTTTCTGCCAAAAAAGCGCAATCCATTATGAACATTGTGATGCTCTCTTTCGGCGGCGCGGTCATTCTTGCATGCTATTCCCTTCATCAGTCCCTGCAGCAGGAAATGAACCAGACGGAGAATTTCTGGCAGCACGATGTAGAGTGGTCTGTAAAAAGCCCGCTTCCTGCAGATGAAATCACATCACTTGCCGGAAAAGTGGAAGGCATCCGTGCGGTTGAAGGGTGGACAAAAAGAAATACAGAGATTATCACATCCTCTGATCAACAAAATGCGCTGCTGTACTCGCTGCCGGCATCATCTGATTTAATTAAGCCCGGGACAGTGAATGGAAGCTGGCTGAAAGCCTCACAGCCGGATGGCATCGTGATTAATACAGAGCTTGTAGAAAGACTTGGGCCGCTCAAGCCCGGGGATACAGTAAAACTGAGGATCGGGAAGGACAGCAGAGAGTGGAAGATTGCAGGCATTATGAAACATTCACTGACCGGACCTGCTGTCTATATGGATCAGGACGCTTATCAGCAATGGCTCGGACAGGAATCTGTCAACAGGCTTCTGGCAGTCAAGCATAAATCGGAAAGTACCCGGTCTCTCCTCGCGGAAGGGGAACAGAAACTGTCTTCATCAGGCGTTCTGATTGAAGGATCGGAAACTGCGGAGGACATCACCTCGAGGCCAAAGGAAATGATCGGCCTTATCGTTTGGACGATTGCCTGCACCGGAATTCTCTTTGCAGCCGTCGGAACGGCGAATCTCATGATTGCGTCAAGCATCTCCATTTTTGAACGAACGAAAGAGATTGGTATTTTACGAAGCCTTGGAGCCTCGAACACCAGGATTTACGGGCTGTTTATCGGGGAAAGCATCCTCACAGCTCTTCTTGGGTGGGCACTAGCTTGTATACTTTCATGGCCCTTAAGCGATCTGCTTGGGAGGGAAATCGGTGACTCGCTGCTGCACTTCTCCTTACAGCCAGGCCTGTCAAAGGAAGGAAGCTTCCTTTTGCTTGCTGCAAGTATTCTGATCGGTGCCGCATCAGGCATCGTGCCCGTTAAAAGAACGCTCAGGAAAAGAATAAATGAAATCTTGTAACGATTTTTTTGGGGGGTTGATTAATGAAACGAGTACTCGTTTTGCCGCTTTTTCAGATGGAATCAGGTCATCATCGTACTGCTGATGCACTAATTGAAGCTTTTTCACACCAGGACCCGTCCACTATGTGTGAAAAAGTAGATATTCTTGACTATGCAAGCTCTTCACTGGAAAAATTCATCTCACAGCTTTACGTAAACTGGATCACCGCATTTCCGTCTGCCTACAGCTGGCTGTATTCGTCTTTTTTCCAGAAAAACAAAAGCTTGCTGCATTCTATTTATGAAACTCTTTTTCTTGAAAAAATGGAGCAGCTTATCCGTGAAAAACAGCCGGACGTCATCATTTGCACGCACAGCTTCCCCTCTTTTTTAGCAGATAAGCTGAAAAGATACGGCATGATAACAGCGCCTGTTGTGAATGTGTACACCGACTTCTTTCTTAACGGCGTCTGGGGCAGGGATCATATTGATATGCACATTGTTTCAACAGCCGGTATGAAGCAGCATTTAATCGAAGCAGGTACTGATCCCGCTTCTGTCAAAGTTTCCGGCATTGTCACGAATGATCAGTATAAAAAACGCAAGCCGGAAGCGGAAGACGGCACCCTTCATATTCTTGTCAGCGGGGGAAGTCTCGGTCTTGGGGATTCCCTGCAATCTTTGCTCAAAACGACCGCTTCAAGCAAAATCAAGTATAAAATCCTTTGCGGACACAATCAGGAATTGCTGCAGCAGATCATGGATTTAGGGAGGCCGAATATGACCGGCATTTCCTACATTACAGAAGCAGAGCAAATGAACAGACTGTATAACTGGGCAGACGCCCTGATTACGAAGCCAGGAGGAATAACGGTTGGGGAAGCAATCAAAAAATCTCTTCCGGTTTTTGTTCATTCCGTGCTTCCCGGTCAGGAAGAAAAGAACATGGAGTATCTGGAAACAGAAGGACTGGCGCGCAGGCTTGACCCGAAACGGCCGATTGATCAGCAGCTCCTGTCCGCATTGAAGGATGAGAAGCTTCAATTTTTGATGAAAAAGGCACGGTATCACTTCTTAAAAAACATTGAAATCCCATCGTGCAGAGAGCTTGCGGACACAATTGCCGAAAGCTGCCTGACCGATGATCCGAACGTCCGGTTTCTTGATGATGCCTTTTTAAAAGTTTACCAGAATCTGTAGCTACCGCTTTTTAAACAGCTGATAGTAAATAAAAAAGCAGCCTGTAACCATGATGCAAAAATAGATGAAATGATAGACTGACCTGAAAATTTCAAAAAAATAAGTCATAGACGTACCCGCTTTTTGTTATTTATTTTCCTATTCTATCATGTGTTAAACCCGCTGGCGTCATCAGCATCATCTAGTCAGCCCCGACTTCTAACATGCAGGAGGAGTTACAATGACAGCTCATACTAAGCAAGAGCCTAAACAGAAAACGTACATTTTCGAAATTCATTTTTTGCGCGCATTTGCCTGCCTGCTGGTTGTAGGCGTCCATGTTTCGGCTACTAATTACGGAATGAATGATGAAACATGGAACTGGTTCACTTATTTCATGAATCAATATGGCCGGTTTGGCACCACCATTTTTGCCGTCATCAGCGGATTTCTCCTTTTTTACCAAGTAAAAAGAAAAGGATTTGAGCTTGACCGATTTCTGCAGTCAAGATTTTCAAAGATTCTCCTGCCATTTCTGATCTGGAGTGCTGCCTACCGCCTGCTTCTCTATTATTACGACAACAAGGCTCTAGGAAACCCTGCGGAAGAACTGACAACATTTCTAATGGGGGATTCTTTCTATCATTTGTATTTTGTTGCAATTGTCGTGCAATTTTATCTCATTTTTCCATTTCTGCAGAAAATTTTCAAGACGCAGACTACTCTGCTGATTTTTACAGCTCTTTCTTTTATCATTAGTTTTAATCTCTACGGCTTCAACCCCGGAATCGAAGGAAAGCTTGGCGAGTTTCTCGCAGGCAAATCATTTATGCCCATCTGGATCTTCTATTTTGCCTTCGGCGGATTTATGGCGTACTTCTGGGATGAAATTGTCCGGTTTGCGACGAAGCGGCCATGGAAAATGCTCGCTGTGATTCTGTTGGTTTCAGCCGGGGCAGTAGTTGAGTATCAGACGAAAGGATACGTATCAAACCGCAGATTGACGAACTTGTTCAACATCCCTGCACTCAGCATTGCGATCATCGGAATCTACCCGCTGCTTGCGAAGCTCAGCATCGTGAAAAAAACATTAACGGTCATTGGGCAATATTCCATGGGTATCTATCTCATTCATCCGATGATTCTTTACTTATTTGCCCGTCATCTGCCAGAGACGTACTGGCAGGTACAGTATGTCCCTCTGATGTTCCTTGCGGTCATGCTGATTGCATCCTTATTTATCCGGATCCTGCAGTTTATCCCGCTCAGCGGATTTGTTATTCCTGTACCGAAAACAAAGAATTCGAAACGGCAGTCTGATGTGCGTCCGGAGCATAAAGCATCAGCGTAAAACATGTGAGCAGTCAAGATGGCTGCTCTCTTTCTTTATAAAATATAAAGGTCTTTAGGAACAGGAAAATCTATTTAATAAATTCCTTTTTTTGTGTAAAAAATCCAGATCCGTCCGATACTTTTGATGGATAGTGTTTTTCATTTTACACAAAAGAAGGGGAATAAGTGTGAGAAAAAGAAAAGGACTGATTATTGCTGCTATGCTGATATGTTCTGTCTGGATTGCAGGAGGCTTTGTTCCTGCAGAAAGTGATATTCTAAATGTCAAAGATTTTGGAGCTGCGGGCGATGGTGCAACAAATGATACCGCGGCCATAAAAAAAGCACTCTACAGCGGGAAAGGAAAGAGTGTTTATTTTCCCGAAGGCACCTACCTGATTAAGGAGGCACTGACGGTAAAGGAAAAGACTGAAGTTTACGGATCGAACGCTGTCATAAAAGCTGACGGACCGGGTGAATCTATGCTTCGAATTTACGGCAGCGGTATTTCCATCCATGACTTGACGATTGATGGAAATAAAACGTTTTTGCGCGGTATGACTGTGATGAATGGCACAATCGGCTTTCAAGCAAGCAAGCTTAAACTGCAGCATTTCAGCCAGCCTGAACATCCGAAGTGGGCGGAATCCGTGCCAATTGCCATCCGTGTCGAAGGCGGGGTGCAAGATGTGCTGTTTGACCAGCTCACCATCCGGGACGTCTATGCCAAAAACAAAACCTTCAATTCCGGCTGGGATCATTTAGTTGCGCGGGGAATTCTGATAAGCCCAGCCATATCATCCCAGCCGCCGAGCAAAAACATCACGATCCAGCATTCCCTGATAACAGAAATCGGGCCAAAGGATGATGGTGACGGAATCGTCGTTCAGGGTTTTAAAGAGAATGTAGGAGTCACAATCAAGCACAATACATTTGAGAAAAATCATAAACGGGCTGTCAAAATTCAGTCACCCGGTGCTGTCATTGCTAATAATCACATACAGAACAGTTTTTATCAGAATAATTTTTATGACACATACAAAGAAACGAACGAGTACGATATGTGGTCTGCTGTCTCCGTTTACAGTGATAACGTGGACATCACCGGCAATACAATTGATGGAACTGGCCGTTTTTCGGCAGCAATTGACATTGCTGGAGGAAATAATGTGAGCGTCACCCGCAACAAGATAGCCAATCGTGCAGCTTCCCCGTCCTCCGATGTCATTCGCATCAATAAAGGCTATGACGGCACAAGCAGATTTTCCAACATTTCCATCCGGGATAATTCTCTGAAAAACGGCCGTTACGGCATTAATGTGGTCGCATATGTCAAAGGTCTTTCTCTTTCTGGAAACACCTATCACAGCTTGGACAAATCTACAAGTCCAGGGATTAAGGCTGAATAGGAAAGCAGCTGCTATCAGGAGGATATTTTTGTTAATTCAGGATGAAAAGCGGTTTGGTTTCATGTAAAGAATCTATTGCAAATGTAACAATTCTCCCGCTCTTTTACATCCTCTTTTCAATTCGTCTTATACCCTCAGCAAAGCCCGTCAATATGATATGGTTGAACTACATTTCTTAAAGTGACAGGTGAGGCATTTGCACATATTCAACAAGAACATGATCATATCACTGACAATCATACTGGCTGCGGCCATTTTTATGATTGTCATGCTGGACAGGGATACTCCACCTAAGGAAGACCCTCTGCAAGAGCTAAAGGAACGGTATATGACCTATTTAACGGACGGCATGACTGAAAGCGTCTTTTCCCTGCAGAAAAAACAAAACAGCGAAGGCAAATTCACAGACATTTCATACACAGTCAAGGATGAAAATCCAAGGGAAACAGTCAGTCACCTTGAACGGCTAGAGACTATGGCCAAAGCCTACCAATCTAAAAATCACATAAGCTATCAGGATAAGAAACTGAAAAACGATATCACGGCAGGGCTGGACTATTGGAATCAAAATCCTGTGCAGGCTGAAAATTGGTGGTGGAACAGACTGAGGATCCCGATGATCCTGGTTAATATCTTGTTTCTGATGGATGAAAAACTCCCTGAAAAAACAGCGCAGGCTTCTGTCAAAATGCTGGAGGAATATACTGAGTCGGACTCTCCTCCCCTCCATGGAGTGAATTTAATCGAAAGTGAGAAAATCAGCTATATCAGCGGGTTGATCCAGGAGGATCCTTCCATGATTAAACACGCCGTATCTTCCATGCAATCCACTTTAAACGTGAGCAGCGTCGGTATACAGCCGGATATGACCTTTCATCAGCATGAACAATCCGTTCAAACCGGTACATACGGGATACGGTACGCACTCGAGACAGCAGGCATGTTTACTTTAGTTCACGGTACGGCCTACTCGTTCTCAAGTGACGATTATCAAATGCTGTCCCACTTTATCCTGGATGGCATTCAGTGGTTTATAGCAGATAACACGATTGACTATACCTCATTGGGCAGAGGCATTACCCGCAAAAACAATCAAATTCAGGATGTTATGGCCGCTGCAAAGATGATGGAAGAGCTTCCGACAAGCCGGAAAGATGATTACAAGCGTATGATTGAACGTTTAGAAGGGAAACGTCCCCCGTTTGCGGGCAATCGGGCTTATGAGAGTTCCGGACTGATGGTTCATCATCAAAAGAATTCTTATAGCTCCGTTCGAATCCTTCCTGAGGGAATGAACTCAAGTGAACCGTATTACAACGGCGAAGGACTCAATAATCGCCATATGGCAGATGGAGCCAGTCTTTTCTATTTAAAAGGCGACGGGTATGCAGGAATTTTCCCGGTGTGGGATTGGCGCAAAATCCCCGGAACAACTGTTGTGCACAATGATGAAAAAAAAGAACGGATTTCCGGTGATAACAATGAAACACTCATGTTCAGTGACGGTAAAAACGGGATAACGGCAATGAACTTGAATAACCAGAACCTATCTGCCAAGAAAGCATGGTTCTTTTTCGGGGACACCATTGCAGCACTTGGAGCAGGCATAACGTCTGAGAGCAAGGATCCGATTGTCACAACCATCGACCAGCGGATCTGGAATCAGCCGGTTGAAACGTCCGAAACACCCAAACTGGACGATTCCACCCACAAAACAATCTCTAAGCCAGGCTGGGTCTACCACAACGGCATTGGCTACATCTTTCCCGGAAACAATGACCGCATTCATCTTATGCTCAACAAACGGGAAGCAAGCTGGGAAAAAATCAATCAGCGGTACGAAGGAGAATCCCATGTCAAAGAAAAAGTCCTTGGCATGTGGATCAATCACGGAAAAAATCCAGAAAACAATCAGTACCAATATATTGTCGCCCCTGGTGCCACTAAAGAGGAATTCGAAAAGATAAAAGGAGAATCCCTCATTAAAATCATTAGCAATCATGGCGGCGTTCAAGCGGCTGAAAACACAAAACTCGCGGTAACAGAAGCTGTATTCTGGAAAGCAGATACACTTAAAACCGCTGATGATATCACTATCAGCACAAATCAGCCCGCTGCTGTCCAGCTAAAACGGAATGGGGATGAATGGATCATAAACGCAAAAAGAGCAGATGGTTCTGATAAAAGGCTGAAGATACTTGTTAAAAAGAAAATAGATAATCGGGATAGAATACTGATGGAGCTTGAAGGCGGTGAAGGGATTGAAGGGACATTTCAAGAATGACCATTCTATAAAGAAATGAAGAAGAAACAGACACCCGCTCTATTTAAAGAGGCCGCCTGCAGCGGGAAACCCCACTGTCAGACAGCCTCTTTATTTTACGGTCCTCAATGCTGCCTGTTATTTCACATGTGTGAAGACGGGGACTTTCTTCCAGATGCATACAGAACATACAGCAAACTAAACCACACAGGCGTCAGCACTAACGCAGGACGGGTCGCATCCGCCATGAGCATCACAATCAGTATCAGCCCAAACAGCGCCAGAACCGCATAGTTGATGAACGGTGCAAACGGAGCTTTAAAAGCTGACTTTGCGTGCAGATCCGGACGGGTTTTCCGGTATTTTATATGACAGATCAGAATCACGCTCCACACCCAGATAAAGCAGATGGCGCTGATTGTCGTCACAATGCCGAAAGCCTGCTCGGGAATCAGCTTGCTGAGAAGCGCACCAGCTGACACGACGGCAGCTGACAGCCACAGCGCATTTCCCGGCACATGCTGCTTCGTCAGCTTCCTCATGGAGGCCGGCGCCTGATCGCGTTTGCTTAGCGTAAACAGGATCCGGCTTGTCGAGAACAGCCCGCTGTTGCAGGCAGATGCAGCAGACGTCAGAACAACAAAATTAATGATTCCCGCAGCAAGCGGAATGCCGATTAAGCTGAATGTCTTCACAAAAGGACTTTCCGCCGCATTCAATTCCGTCCACGGATTAATGCTGAGCAGGACAATCAGAGCGCCGACGTAGAAAAACAAAATGCGGAGCGGAATTTTATTAATGGCAGACGGAATGTTTTTTCTCGGATTGGACGTTTCCGCCGCAGAAACCCCGACCAATTCTACTCCGACAAACGCAAATACGACCATCTGGAATGAAAGCAAAAATCCGGTCATCCCATTAGGAAACAGGCCGCCATGCCCCCACAGATTGTTCACCGAAACGGCTCCCGCATCTGTCTGAAAGCCGACTACAAGCATAACAGCCCCAATCACAATCAACGCAAGAATCGTAACCACCTTGATCAAAGCAAACCAAAACTCCAATTCACCAAAGAGCTTCACTGTTAAAAGATTGAGCCCAAGTAAAAGAAGCAAACAGACAAGCGCCGGAACCCACTGCGGAATGTCATACCAATATTGCACGTACACACCGACCGCAATCACATCGGCCATCGCCGTCATGATCCAGCAGAACCAATACGTCCATCCTGTCACAAACGCCGCCCGCGGCCCAAGATAATCCTCGGAAATATCTGTAAACGACTCATATCCTGCCTTGGACAGCAGCAGCTCACCAAGCGCCCTCATCATAAAAAACAGCGCAACTCCCACAATCAAATAAGCGAATATTATCGACGGTCCCGCAAGCTGAATCGCCTTGCCCGACCCTAAAAACAACCCCGTACCAATCGTCCCGCCAATTGCAATCAGCTGCACATGGCGGTTCGCCAACTCTCTCTTCAATTCCTGCTGTGCCATTCTGAACTCCTCCTTCTGAGATGTAAAAAAACCCAATAAAAAAAGAGACTGGAAGAATCCCAATCTCTCTGGAAGAATACTAAAATAGCATATGCTGGGCTGCAAATAACGAGCACAACAAATCCAATTTCCATACTCTCCTGTCCTTTTGCCTGAGATTGTGAACCCTTCGGCGCCGCTAACAAAGCGGTCTCTCCAGAAGCTGCTCCAGCTGTAGTGTGATCCACAGCCATCATAGCTTGCTTTATATTAAATTTGAGTATTTCTGAATAATGATTAATTGTAGGGGGTCCTGCATTCCTTGTCAACCATTCATCTGCTTTAAGGAAGAAACGAAGAATGTTCCACATCACTGTTTCATGTGGAACGATTCACGAATTTTCATAAATCTCTTTTGCTTCCTTTCATTTATGTGTTTCGGCATTTCTTCCCTTTTTTCTGCAAAAAAATACTTTCCATTTATAAACAGGAACACGAAAACGCTTCAATTAAAAGCTTTCCAATACCTTCAGCGCGCCGTTTCAGCAAGATTTAAATGATTCATATTTTCATTGACAACCCGTCAAATTGAGGATAAATTAATGATAATGATAATTATTATCAAATAAACTAGTGCTAAGGAAGGAAATACAAATGAATACAAGACGCAGATTTTCAATATTGGCATTTTCTCTCATGGCTGTGCTCATGATTGCACTTGCAGGCTGCTCAAGTGAGGAATCAGCCACTTCGGAAAAAGCTTCTGCCAAGAAAGCTGATTCAGAAGAGTCAAACACACAATATCCGATCACAATTAAGCATGCATTTGGCGAAACAGTCATTGAAGAGAAGCCTGAGCGCATTGCGACGATTGCATGGGCGAACCATGACGTTGCTCTTGCTTTAGGTGTGGTGCCTGTAGGTTTTTCAGCAGCAAACTACGGCATTCAGGATGATAGCGGAATGCTGCCTTGGACGAAAGATAAAGTGAAAGAACTTGGTGAAGAAAACCCGAATATCTTCCAGGATACGGACGGATTAGATTTTGAAGCCATCTCAGATGCTGAACCAGATGTGATTCTCGCTGCCTACTCAGGCATCACACAAGAAGAATACGATACATTAAGTGAAATCGCTCCGGTTATTGCCTTCCAATCTGCTCCTTGGGTTGCTTCATGGCGTGAACAAATTACCTACAATTCAATGGGTATGGGAATGGAAGAAGAAGGCAAAAAGCTGATTGCCGATACAGAGAAATTCATTCAGGATAAAGCAAGTGAACACCCTGAACTTAAAGGAAAAAAAGCGGCATTCGTCAGCATTTCAGCTGATGATCTTTCTAAATTTTACATTTACACTCCAGCAGACCCGCGCGGAGAGTTCCTTAGTGAGCTTGGAATGGAATACCCTGAAAGCATTACAAGCCAGTTAAAAGACGAAGAAAGCTTCTACCTGGAATTAAGCGCAGAGAATGCTGATATGCTTAACGATGCTGAAATCCTTGTCTCTTATGGCAATGAAAATACGTTAAAAGCATTGCAGGCTGATCCAATCCTTGGGAAAATTCCGGCCGTTCAAAAAGGGTCTGTTGTCATCATTGGAGACAACACACCGCTTGCAGCCGCTGGAACTCCAAATCCGCTTGCGATTGAATATTCTCTTGACGAATACTTAAAATTACTCTCAGAAGCTGCAAGCAAATTAAACTAAATGATGAATCAGTCCGTTACAGAAAAGAAGCAGCTGATGATACCCAGGAATTTCATAAAGGTTTTCATTCTTTCAATCATTTTGCTCGGCATATGCGCAGCGGCTTCTCTTATCTTTGGGTCCCGTACTGTTGGATGGAAGGAACTCATGGACGGTCTGTTCCATCCTGATGTACAGTCCCACGGAGCAAATGTTGTCCGCCAAAGAATGGCACGTACGGTGTTCAGCCTTATGTGCGGTGCTGCACTGGGCGTTTCCGGCGCCCTGATGCAGTCCGTCACGCGCAATCCGATTGCAGATCCGAGCATATTGGGAGTTAACACAGGGGCGGCTCTCTTTGTCGTCTGCGGCATTACCTTTTTAGATATCAGTACAGCGGGCCACTATATCTGGCTTGCACTTGCGGGGGCAATCATAACGGCCATTTTTGTATTCGGAATCGGTTCTATGGGGAGTGGCGGAGCCACGCCCCTTAAACTCGTTTTAGCGGGTGCTGCCACAAGTGCGGCCTTATCATCGCTTGTGATGGCGATTATGATTCCCCGTTCAAACGTGATGGATCAATTCCGATATTGGCAGGTAGGGAGTGTCGGGGCAGGAAACTGGGATTCTATTTCTCTGTTTGTTCCTTTTCTTCTCACAGGAGTCCTTATTGCCATTTTGTCCGCCCCTGCTCTAAATGCATTGGCTTTAGGCGACGAGGCTGCGTCAGGTTTAGGAGTGCGGACAGGCACACTCAGGCTGATTGCTGCTTTTGGCGGCGTTCTGCTGTGCGGTGCTGCAACGGCACTGGCAGGCCCGATCGGCTTTATCGGCTTATTATCCACCCACGTGATACGGCTCGTCATCGGACCTGATTTGCGGTATGTGATTCCGATGTCAGCTCTTTCCGGCGCCATTATCTTAACCATATCCGATGTGTGCGGCAGACTTGCCGGAAGACCAGGTGAGCTTGAAGTCGGCGTCGTTACAGCCTTTATTGGGGCTCCTATCTTAATCTTACTAACTATGAAAGCGAAAATGCGTGCGTTATGATGAATGAAACGATCAACCTTATTATGTCAGGCAGAAAAAAGAGACGGCTCCGATTTATCCTTGTGACTTCCTTCCTCGCAGTCATAGCGTTCGCCCTTTGCTGCGCTATGCTCATGCTTGGAAACACTATTTATCCCGTTCAGGATGTCATAAGTGTCCTCATGGGCGAAAAAGTAAAAGGGGCCACGTTTGCAGTGGGCACAATCCGCTTCCCAAGGATGGTTGCGGGCTTGTTTGCCGGATTTGCTTTTGGAGCTGCAGGAGCTGTCTTCCAGACCATGCTGCGCAATCCTTTAGCAAACCCGAATGTCATCGGAATAACCGCCGGCTCAAGTGCAGCCGCCGTTTTTTGCATCATTGTCCTTCACGCAAGCAATACGGTAGTTTCCATTGCTTCTATTTTTGGAGGACTTGCTGCAGTGCTGGTTATTTTCCTATTATCAAAAGGATCTTCTTTTTCAATCGGCCGGCTGATCTTAATCGGAATAGGCATTCAGGCCATGCTTGACGCTGTCATTTCCTATCTATTGCTAATCGGTCAGGAGCACGATATTCCCACAGCCATCAGGTGGCTGAGCGGCAGCCTGAATGGATCGAAGATGGAGAACCTGTATCCTCTGATGATCACCGTTCTTATCTTCACTCCTGTCCTTATCGGACTTGCAAAACGGCTGGATATGCTGGAGCTTGGAGAGGAGGCAGCCTCGTCTCTCGGTGTGGATACAGATAAAACCAGACTCGCCCTGATCATCAGTTCTGTTCTGATCATCGCTCTTGCAACCGCTGCAACAGGCCCGATCGCATTTGTCGCATTCCTTTCAGGCCCTATCGCAAAAAGACTGGCGGGTGCAGGGTTTTCACCGATCATTCCGGCAGGTCTCACCGGCATTATCCTGGTGCTTGCATCTGACCTTGTTGGACAGTTTACCTTTACTGCAAGGTACCCTGTAGGGGTCATTACCGGCATTCTTGGAGCGCCCTACTTGATTTACCTGCTGATCCGAATGAATCGAAAAGGAGATTTATAATGAAACCGGCACTTACTTTTCAATCCGAACGAATCACAGCTGGATATGAGAACAACCTCATTCTGCATGATGTAAGCCTCTCCATTCCGAGCAATAAAATCAGCATTATGATCGGAGCAAACGGCTGCGGAAAATCAACCCTGCTTAAAACAATGGCAAGGCTCATTAAACCTGCTTCCGGCCAAGTGACCCTTAACGGAAAACCCATCAGCAAAATCCCGCCAAAACAGCTTGCAAGGGTTCTCGGGCTATTGCCGCAATCCCCGATTGTTCCTGAGGGTATAACGGTTGCAGACTTGGTAGGTCGCGGAAGGTACCCTCATCAGACGTTTCTGAAAGGCTGGACAAAAAAGGACTATGAAGCGGTTGCCGAAGCCATGGAAATCATGAACATCACGGAATTTGCCGACCGCAGTATTGACGAGCTTTCAGGCGGCCAAAGACAGCGTGTCTGGATTGCGATGGCTCTTGCACAACAAACAGACATCCTGTTTCTCGATGAACCGACAACTTATCTGGATATCACCTATCAAATTGAAATTCTTGACCTGCTGACAGACCTGAACAGGAAGCACGGCACGACAATCGTCATGGTCCTTCATGACATCAACCTGTCCGCCCGCTATGCCGATCACATCTTTGCGCTTCAACAGGGAAGGCTTGTCGCAGAAGGCACACCGTCAGAGGTCATCACAAGCACACTGATCAAAGACATCTTCGGCCTCAACTGCACCGTCATACCGGACCCGGTCTCCGGCTCTCCCTCTGTGGTGCCGATTGGACGCCATCATGTGAATAGGGAATGCAGTGTGTATTGACGGGAAAACCGCTAGTGTACGTCTTTATAGTGATTTAGTGAGACTGGACCAAATTGGGCCGGTCTTTTTTTTAGCCACTGTTAACCTTAAATGGCTTCACATCAAAGTTCGGACCGAACAACAAAAAAGTCACAGCAATTTATATTACTGTGACTTTCGATTCTTTTCATTCTCTCCTGCAAAATATGCTGCACATAAAAGGAATAGTATTCCCAGTCCCCATCCCGCTATCGCTGAATAATCAAAAAGATTCTTTGCTGCTATTCCGCCCGTAATGGATGCTGAAAAAAGCATAAGAAACATAACTGTGTAGTTCTTCTTCATAGACCCGCTCACCTCTTTACCATAATTATACTAGTGACAGCGGGATATCCCAACCTGAAAACCAGAACATTTTAAAGGTTCAGCAACTTGAATATGTGAAACTTTTACCGCACAGAAACGTATTTCCAGTACAACCATCGAAGCAATACGTTTCTCAAGGGCAGGGAGCACCGTAAATATACTTATAAAGAGTGTGCACGATCCTAGCCAGCTACAGGTTAATAATTGTATTAAACAAGGGAGAATGCATTATGAATGTTTCATCAAATTCCCAAAAAGCCGGAAGAGCAAAGCGCGCACTATCACTGGATCTTGCAAGAGGTGCTATGCTGCTGCTGATTGCACTTGCTCATGCCCCGCTTTATTTGTACGCCTCTGAACCCGGAATCATGCAAAGAGTTGAGGCTGTCAATTTCTTTGATCAAATCGTGAATCTGATCGGCCTTTTCCTGATTGATAACCGGGCCAGGGCGATGTTTGCCGTTTTGCTTGGCTATGGCTTTGTTTTGGCATATGAAAGTCAGCTCTCAAGAGGAGAAACAGAAAAGGCTGCCATTAAAACGATACGGCGCCGTTCCTGGTATCTGATTTTATTCGGTGTTTCGCTGGCCGTCTTCATTGGAGGACAGGATATTCTTATGGCCTATGGGATAGCCGGACTAATCGTCAGCGGGCTTTTGAAACGCGAAATAAAAACGTTGATCAAAACTTTTGTTTTAATCACACTGTTCTACGGGGTGATGGTACCGGTCGCATGGGGCTTTAATATGCAGGAAATCGGCGGCTATGGTTTCCCCCCGGAGGTCTCAGCCGCAGATACCTACCTTGACACTGCTTTTGCTGCGATGCTTTCATTTCCATCTATTCCTTTATTAATATATATCATGTTCCCGATTCTTCCGTCCGTTCTGCTTGGCATGTGGATGGCGAAATATCGCTTGTTAACAGAACCGGAGCAGCGGTTAAAAACACTCTATGTCATGACCTTTGCAGGATTATCTGTCTCGCTGGCAGGCGCTCTCCCATTATCTCTTTTAGGAACTGTCTGGCAGCCTGGATTCTTTACAGCCGGTATCATGAACGGATTGCACATTTTAACCGGAATCGCCGGAGGACTGGCTTATGCCTCGCTATTTGGAATCATCGGGGCAAAATTAGTCGTTCCGGGACGATTCACCCTTTCATTAGCGGCCCTGGGAAAACGTTCCTTAACCTTCTATATTTGGAATGAAGCGATGCTTGTCCTTCTTTTATCGCCAGCAGCACTTGATTTGGGAGGAAAGGTGAGTAACGGAATGGCTGCTGTGATTGCTGTTTTAGTCTGGCTTTTTTCACTCCTTTTGGCCACTGTATTGGAGAAACAGCATCTTAACGGTCCTATGGAGGTTTTCTTAAGAAGATTGGTGTATAAAAATAAGTAGAAAAAACCACCGGGAGGCAGTTGAAGCCCGGTGGTTCATGTTTTTTACAGCTTATGTCTATTTTTGTATCTCTCTATTTCCCCCAAGCTCCTCATACGTATTCCTGCTGAACTCTTTATACGGCGAATCCGGCATTGCCTCAAACCGCTCCACCGCTGTCCGAGCCGCCGCCAAAGCTTTTTCTGAATCCCCCAGCTTTTCATAGCACAGGGCTTTGTAAGTATCCCTCAAGTAAAACTGGGATAAATCAAACGGGTGGTGATGATAAGGCGGAACTTCCGCCAGATTCAAATAGCGGATGGCTTCTTCATATTCCCGGAGGCCATGCAGGGCTTTCCCTTTTTGGAGGAAGAACCATTCTTTGAATTTCAGGCCCGTTTCTGCCTTCTCCAAGTGCGGATTGATCAAATCAAGCGCCGCCCGGTAATCATGTTTGACCAAAATGAAAGATTCAATATGAAACAGCTGATAGCTGAGCCAGGATCCTTCATCTTCCGAGAATTCAGCATACTGCTTCAATTTCATGATGTAGTAGGTATACAGCTCTGTATCCTCAGCCATCAGGGCAGAAGCAGCTGCCATCCGGTACAAATCATCAATCAGGTAATACATTTTATTTTCTTTTGAAAAGGCGATCGCCTCATTCATCACTCGTTTTGCAGACATGGTATCGCCGACTGCAAAGTGCATGATGGCTTCATGATAATCGAGATCAAGCCTTGTGATCGGGTCAATATAGGCAAACCTTTTTTCGATTTCTTTCCGCTCAAAAAGCAACACCTCCAGCGCCTTTTCATAATGGTGCCCGATAAAATGGACGATGCTCCGGAAAAGGCCCGTGCTTGCCCGCTTTTGTGTCAGGTTCATCTGTTCATAAAGCACTGTGGCTTTGTCAATTGGTTCCTTCCACTCTTTTTTCTCGCTGCACATGCTGCGTCCGTACAGTTCCAGCAGCCTTGCCGCTTCATAACCCTGCTGCAGCTTATGGACATGCGGTTCAATCAGATGGATGAGCTTTTCGTATTTATCAGCAAGATCATCCTTGTTCGTGCTGTATATTCTCTCTGCCTCATTCAGCACTTCTCTCAGCTCAACCACATTTACTTCATTAACAAGATGGGACACATCCACCTCCAGCCGCTTCGCGATATAGGCCAGGCTTTCCATAGACGGATTCGCTTTATTGTTCTCAATCAGGCTCAGCATTCCTTTCGTAAGTTCGGATCCCGCAAGCTCTGCAAGTGTCAGTTTTTTCTGCTTCCGCAGGTTTCGAATTCGTTCCCCTAACATGGTTAACACCCCAATTTTTCTAATTAGTTTAATTTTATTAAACTTTTGCTTGAAATGGAAGAGCAGACTGAGGTATAATTTGTTTAATTAAATTAAACTTTTGCTATTTGGAGGGTTTTTAATGGATGAAATAAAAAAATTAAAAATGGCGACCTGCCATTTGTTCACCTTCACCATCAGCAAGCTCATCTCAACGTTTGGCGCACAGGTATATGCCTTTGCCATCAGCTTTCACATCCTGCAAATTACAGGATCGGCCACAAGCTTTGCTGCAAACCTGCTATGCAACATTCTGCCTCGGACGCTGATTTCACCCTTTGCAGGCTATGCCGCAGACAAATACTCACGGAAAAAAATCGTCATCCTCTCACAGATCTCAACTACCCTTGCCATCAGCGGTCTTCTTTACGTGAGCCTGACCTATGGTCTCTCATTGACCGCCATCTACATCACAACAAGCATCCTGGCCATCGCTTCCACCTTTTCTTCCGTCACGTTCTCATCATCCATCACCGGCTTAGTCGACGAAGCACGCATCCAGCGGGCCATGTCACTCAACCAGATGGCCATGTCCTTCGCAGCAATCGGCAGTCCGGCAGCCGGAGGATTGTTATATGGAGCCGTTTCAATGGAGACCTTTCTGATCATCTACATCGCCGCTTCCATCGCAGCCGTACTTCTTGAATCCACCATGAATTTCACCCTTTTTGCAAAACGTAAAACCGAAGGAAAGCCAAAAGAATCCATGTGGCAGAGCATGAAAGCAGGCGTAAGCTATTTGAAAACGAAGCAGGTGCTCATGACCCTGATCTGGCTCTGCCTCATCGTCAATTTCCTGTTCGGTGCCTTTGAGGTAGGCTACTCCTACATCCTGATTGAAAAACTAAACCTGTCATCACAGCATTTCGGATTCACGCAGGGAGCCTTCGCCGCCGGCATGCTCGTCCTATCTGTCTATTTCTCAGTCCGAAAAGAGGTCAAGTATCCATTTCTCGTCTCAAAACGCGGCATTCTTACCATCGGCATCATCCTTGGAGCCACTGCGCTGCCGCTCATGATTGATTTGACCTACTGGTCCTTCTTCATCTTTTACATGATTCTCATGTTCAGCTTCGGCGCCATGATCATCATCATCAACACACCCATTCAGGTCATGATGCAGAAAATGATCGAAGACGACTACAAAGGCCGCGTATTCTCACTAATCGAAACGATGGCCATGGCTCTCATGCCGCTCGGGATGATCCTGTTTGGATTCCTGTACGACGCCGTACCGGGTCAGTACATCCTGCTTGCCTCTGCAGCAATCCTGATTGGAGTGGTCGTTACCCTGGCAAGACCGAGTGTTGTTAGAAAGGTGCATCCGGAGCTCGGCAGGGAAAAAGGGGTATTGTCTGAAGCTGGGACGGCTGTGTAAAAACAGTTCACCTAAAAAAAGCAAAACGCGGACTTACCCAGCATTAAGGTAAGTCCGCGTTTTTTATTTATAATTATTAATCGGCCCTGCATCCATCACAACCTCGACCATACCTGATGCACCCATTCTAAGCTGTGGTCTGTACTCTGAGTTCGGGAAACTGTACAGCTCCAGCGGATTGATGATTACGCCATCCGGGGTATTATGCAGAATTCCCGGAACACACGTATAGATCCGGTCGTTGTCATTGGCATTCTTGGCGGAAATCGTAACGGAGGTCCCGCTGTGATTATCGATGCTCATCGACACCTTGTACCGGTAGAAGGAACCTGCTCCGTTGGACTGAGCGGAGTAAACAACAGGCACGACGGCGAGGATATCGTTCGTTAACCTTAATTTAATAACCTCTGTCTTCGTTTTCCGGCTGTCTCTTCCGACATCTCCCATATGCTCAACCGCTCCGCCTGCGAACTTTCTCAGAGGAGGTACCCCTGCAGCCCCGAACATTGCGACATCGACCTGCCTGCCGTCCTTCGTGTAAACGAGCGCATAGATATCATAATCTGTCCCCGTCTTCCATGACACCGTAGCCGTAATTTCCGGCGTCTTCTCAATCATGACCGGCTTCTGGCCTTTGTCGAGATTGATCTTGCCCTTTACCTTTTCAAGAACAATTTTTTTCTCAGGAGCAGGCGGCGCCTTTACAGGTTCTTTGACGGGCGGCGTTTGAACAGCTTTTGGAGGAGCAGTTTGCTCCTCAGGCTCCACTTCCACACCGAAATTCCTGCACAGACCTTCAAGGCCCGAATCAAAGCCGCGCCAGATGGACTTCGCCTTTGTCTGGCCGTTTCTCACATACAGCTCCAGCACCACAATCCCGTTTTCCTTTGAAAAGCTGGACGGCGTTAACTCGATTACCTTGTCACCCGAGCGCACCTGGGCTTTTAAATTCCGTACATTCGCAAACCCCGTGTGGTTATCCTCTGTCAGCGTAATGGCAATCTTGCTGATTCTGGCAGGAGCTTTGCTCATATCAAACTGCAGGTTATGTATGACCGTGTTCCCCGCATTCTCAGACGGCAGCAGCGTCGCAACACCGGCAGGGCCATTCGGCTGATTGTAAAAGATAATCCCGCTGTCCCCCTGCACTTTATCTGTATCTGTTAAAAGGAAAGCCGTTAAAGAAATATCGATCGTATTTGACCGGTCAAAACTCACCGTTACATAGCCTTTTGGGGAACTTAAAACGGTGTTTCCGCCCATTTGCAGCATTGCGTTCATTTATGACCACTCCTTGTTTCTATTCATCTATTAGTATCTGAAAATCACTGCAGAAAAGATTCTTCTGCGTGAAGCTTGATTGTCCTTTATCCCACTGTAAATTATACCATTTTATTGAAATGATGCGGGTGAAAACAACTAGAAAACGAAAAAGAACTGCCATACAGCAGCTGCTGAAAAAGTTCCTGTTAAACTTTTGAACTATGTAAGGAGAGATTTCACCAAACAATTACCAAACGTTTTATACCGTTCGCAAAGCGCATCTGTGTTATCATAATTAAATTGTTTCGTTACTTCGCAAGTTCACCTAAGAAGGAAGGGTCATTATGGACACTCTAGAATTGACTAAGCGGCACTGGCTGCTTATTTTAACACTATCCTTATTAACATTTGTTCTCGGCACAAGCGAATTTGTCATTGTCGGAATCTTGACTGACATTTCATCGAGTCTTGGAATAACCAATTCACAGGCAGGCACACTGGTTTCCGCCTTTGCGATCACATTTGCCGTGGCCACACCGCTCGTCATGTCAGCAACAAGCCATTTCCAAAAGCGCAAATGGATGCTGTTTTTAATCGGGGCGTTCATCATTCTGAATGCTTTGTGCATCATATCGTCAAGCTATACTCTTCTCCTTGGGCTCAGAATGCTCACGGCCATTGTCACAGGTGTGTTAATCTCGCTTGCCATGATGGTTGCCAGCGAAACGATGCCGGCCGCAAAACGCAGCCTTGCCATCTCCTTTGTATTTGGCGGCTTTACCCTTGCAAACGTAGTTGGCGTCCCGCTCGGCACCCTGGTCGCCGGCAGGTTCAACTGGAATGCAACGTTTATGCTAACGACGCTTCTCGGGGGAATAGCCTTTTTAGCCGCTTTCTTCGTCTTGCCTGATCTGCAGAAGCAAGCCCGCAGTTCCATGCGCGATCAATTTTCATTATTGACACACCCGAGAATTCTAATGGCCTTTTTCATTCCGTCTCTTGGATTTGGAGCAACGTATGCCGTCTTCACGTATCTCGTCCCAATTCTGAAACAGATGGAAGCGCCTGGAGGCTCCATCAGCCTGATCCTGTTCGGCTACGGGTTCATCTCGATTTTCAGCAACATTCTCGCCGGAAAAATCGCCAGCCGCAACGCCATCGGACGACTAAGATTTGTCTTTCTCATCCAGGCCCTTGTCCTGATCAGTCTCTACTGGACAACCAATCAGTTTACGCTCGGTTTGATTAACATCGGCCTCATGTCCCTGATGGCCATCTTGTTAACCACATCCACCCAGCTTTACCTGATCGACCTTGCCGGCATCTACCAGCCAAAAGCAACAGGACTTGCCGCCTCCCTCATGCCTGTCGCAAGCAACGTCGGCATCGCATTCGGCTCCGCACTGGGCGGAATCGTATACCATCAGGGAGAGCTGATGAATGTAACGTGGGTAGGAGGAATTGTTGCCATCGCTGCCAGTCTTTTGACTTTCATGAGTTATCGGTTAGATCAGAAGCAGAAACAGATAGGAGGGGAAGAGAAGCTGCGGACTGGTTGAGCGAATACAATTAAAAAGAAGTACCAAGAACGCGGTGGTGTGTTCTTTGGTACTTCTTTTTAGTTGATTTCCTGTCGCTGCATTTACTTCTAAAAAGAGGCACGGCACTTCCTTTTCATTCCCGGTCTAAACTTCTTTTGAATTTATAGCTGTTGAAATGCAGGATTTGCGCGCTGACTTTCACCTCTGTAAGAGATTCCCGATCAAGGTAAAAGGCGGGGTTCTCCTTTAATTGTTGAAACTGCTTAGGGTGCTTCCTATACCACTTCTCTCCTGCATTCAGGACATCCAGTTTGTTTTCCAACCCTTCATAGTAGACGGCTTCGACTTTTGCTTTTACAGCTTCTTCTATCTGCTTTTTCAGAGATTTCAATGTCAGGTCCTGCTGTATTTTTTCCAGGAGATCCGCACTGACGGAAACTTCTATAGAGAACTTTGGCTTTTCTGCCGTTTCATCGTACTTGATTTTCATCTTCGGCTCCCCTAGCTTGACGGCAGCTGCCAGCTCTCCATCCTTTTCCACCCTCTGATCAATAGAGATTCCCTTTTCCGTCAGCCAATTAATGATGACCGCATGCTCTAAAGGAATGTCTTTTTTATACTCCTGGTTTTGAAAGGCCGAAAATCCATTGAGGTACAATACCTGATAGTCCTTATCAGCCTTCCAGCTGCTTTCATCAATTTTTACAGACGGAATTTTTGCCGTTCCCATCGGTTCATAATAGTCCCGCAGGAAATTCATCATCGTAATCGCTTTTAATTCATTCTCTGCCTTTTGACTGAACTTCTCCTTAAAAAGAACGGTGTAAATGGCAGGATAATTGAAAAGAGCCGGTACATTAAAGACATCCTCAATTTTCTCTTCCGTTGTAAGTACCTTCATGGTCGGCCGCAGGGAACGATTTCTTCCGACTTCCTCAAGTATTTCGCCTGACTTGCTCTGAATGAGGCGATTTGTTAACAACAGCGTATTGACATGGCCGAAGTAAAGTGGCGGTTCGGATTTTCCGTAGAGCTTGCTAACAGCCAGATTCATGGTTTCTCCTCTTGCCGTGGCGATAAAAATTGGAACTGGATCCACCGATTTAGCGCCCTCCTGTTTGGCGACATTGGCAAAATTCAGCCCTTGGAGGTATACCACATATTCGTTCTCTGCCTCATCAAAGTCCATCCCGATTGCCACAACATAGGTAAGATCCTGGATATTCTTTATCCCTGAACATCCTGTGAGAAATAGGACACAGCTTAGAAAGACTGCTTTCACCTTGCCCATTATGACTGGTCCCCCCTTGTAGGATCATTTGGACTAGTGGAGGTCGTTCGTGATTTATAAAATTGGATTGGCGCCCTAAGGAAAGCCTTAATGATTTCTTTTAAGCTGATGGGAGCCAGTGAACCGAAGTATGGCGTGCCAAAGGACGTCAGGGTAGAAAAATAGAATACCGTTAAAATAAAACCTAACACTACACCGAACAATCCCAGGAAGGTGCTAAGAATGATTGCGCCGAATCTGACGATGGTGATGGCAGAACTAAGCGATTGATTCACCAACGTGAAGGAGGAAATATAGGTTATGGCCGCAACAACCAGCATAGTTGGCGAGGTCAGGCCTGCCCTGATTGCAGCGTCCCCCACAATCAAGCCCCCAAGAACGGCAACTGTCTGGCCGATTGCGCGCGGCAGACGCACTCCTGCTTCGTTAAACAGCTCAAAAAGAAATAGAATGACAAACATTTCAATGGGTGCGGATAAAGGCAGTCCGAACCTTGAGACAGAGATGGTTGCCACAAGAAGATATGGAATCTGCTCAATGTTAAAGGCGGAGAACGCAATCCAGATACTCGGCAAAAATCCCGATACGGTTATTCCAATGACTCGGATGATTCTCTCCAATGATACATAGGCATAGTTGATATACGTGTCCTCAGGAGATTTTGTCTGCAGCAGCAAATTGATCGGTGCATACGAGACAGTGGGATTTCCATCGACCAGAAGGGCAAATCTGCCCTGGTTCAATACCTGTACGATAAAATCCGGCCTGCCGGTAAAATCCATCGTTGGAAAGAAAGAATATGGTGTATCCCGGACGGTGGATTCTAATTCATGAACACTGGTCAAAAGATCTAAATCTGCTCCATTCAATCTTTTTCGAATTTCATCAAGGACTCTTTGGTCAATGACATCATCCAGGTACATGAGGGCCACCTTTGTATTGCTTCTTTTTCCGATTGTAAACTTCTCAAGGCAAAGGGACGTTGTATTAAGCCTTCTTCTGATCAAGGAGATATTCGTTCTGATATCCTCTACAAACCCATCCTTTGGACCTCTGATGGAAGTTTCCAGCGATGATTCCTCCGGCTTGCGCTTCGGGAAATCCCCTGCTTGAATGCTTAAAATCCTATCTTCAATGAGGAACAGTACTTTGCCTTCAAAAAGCAGCTGAGACAGCTCTTCTGCCGCCTGCCAAGTAACATCCTCCGCCTGAAACCGTGCCTTGATCGTCTTCTCTAACGTTCCTTCAAGGGCTTCTCCAAGTTTCGGCAAAATCGATTGATTCATAAAATTCCCATCAATTAAGGTATCCAGATAAATAAGTTCGAATCTGCCGCTAATCGTTTCGTGTTCCTTCCAGACCAAATCCTGACTTTTCGAGAATTTCCCCTTCAGTCCCGCTGCTTTCTCAACTAAACTTTCTTCACCCTGTGGAGTTGATTCCGGTGTCATTGCCATGCTTTTCATCCCTTTTTTTGATTACAAAAATGAGTATCGCTGATAGTAGTATCTGGATTAAAAAGAATGCCATGCATGCCGGCAAAAAGTAGTGATAAATGACTTGAGTAAAAGAATAGGTGTCAACATCGATCAGAATGGCGGCAAATAACAGCAGATACATGATGATGACAAGCTTGGTATTCAGCCTGTAATGTGTTTTTTTCTTTGTAAAAAAGGCACCAAGCAAATACATGAACAAACCTATCCGGATGACAGCCCCGCTCAGCCACTGATACAAAGCAAAAAAATCGAGATGGGAGATGTATTCCCCAATTTTCAGGATACGCCACTGTTCATAGGCCGGATAGCGGAAGGTGATTGCTTCCGTCGGCCCGAATTCCATTATGGAGGCAGTAAGAGGGCCGATAATCAAGCCGATCAAGATGATCAGAAACACAAGCAGCTGATGGAACTTAATCCGCTCTTGGGAGAAGGGCTGCAGGAGGATGACAAGATAGATTTCAAGCAAACCTGACAGTGTGTAGATTCCCCCTTTAATAACAGGCTCATAGCCTTCTGCAAGTAAAGGAAACAGAAGCTGCGGGTCCTTCAGACTGGTGTTCGTAATAGCTATAAAAATGCCAAAAAGCATGACAAGCGGCAGAAGAAAGCCGCTCGATATGGCCATGGCTCTTATCCCTGCCCAAGTAATGGCACAACAGACAACAATAAGAATGATATTGATCATTAGTAAAGAGGCATCCGCGAGAAAATAAGCGTTCAGCCATATAACAAGATCTTTGAACGTTAAATAAGAACTGGAACACAAAAATAGAACGACCGGAAACGATAAAATGGCGGAGAAAACCTTGCCAAACCGGTTTTGAACCATGCTGAAAAAACCTTCGTCCGGACAATTTTTAACAATGTAGTAAATAAGCCACAAGAAAAATAAAGCTACCGGACAGCATAAAAGGACACTCAACCAGCTGTCCCTTCCTGAAGCGGTAAGCAGATTCGGGATGAGAATCACGTGATTAAGCAGACCAGTGGATAAAATCAGGAGCGTAAACAGCTGTCTCGGTATAAGAATTTTCGTTAAACTTTGCATAGGCATCTCCAGGTTGTATATATTTACCTTTTTATGGTTGCCGGAGGGTTTAGTTATTATGTAAAAAAAGAATAGGGAGAGTGGAATACTTCTATATATTTATCTAAGGATTTTTAGGTGGTTAGTGAAGAGAAGATGCGGATGCGCTGAGGGAATGGCTTAGATAATATTAAAAAGAAGTACCAAGAACGTTGGGTTGTTCTTGGTACTTCCTCTTAAATCATAATCTTCGAATAAAAATTGCATACATGTCCTGTTTTTAATTTGTTAAAAAACCATAATATGGCCTTACACCATACTGTTTAGAAAGCATATTCTGCCTAATAATGATGATCATGGGGTTTGTATATGGATTGTTTGCAGTCAGACTTACAATCAACAAAGTGAAAATACCAAGGAGTGTAATTTTTTTAAAAAACTACACTCTTTTTGTGATGTTGGTTTTATATTAACTTACTAATTGTTACTTCCACTTTCTGCTTCTGTTATTTATGATACGGTTCCCCCCTATTAATCCGAAAAGCCCGATAAACCTGCTCCACCAAAATCAATCTCATCAACTGATGCGGAAACGTCATCTTCGAAAAAGACAGCGTATCATTCGCTCTCTTCATAACCTCATTACTCAGACCAAGCGATCCGCCGATCACAAACGCCACTTTGCTCTTCCCATATGTAGCTAAACGGTCCAAATCAGCTGCAAGCTGTTCGGATGATTTCATTTTCCCTTCAATCGCCAGTGCAATAACGTGAGTGTCATCCGAGATCTTAGAAAGGATGCGTTCTCCTTCTTTTTGTTTGACCATTTCCATTTCGGATTCGCTTAGGTTTTCAGGTGCTTTTTCGTCCGGGAGTTCGATGATGTCGACTTTTGCGTATGGTGTTAAACGCTTTAAAAATTCGTCGATTCCTTGTTTTAGATATTTTTCTTTTAACTTTCCAATTGTACAAATTGTTATATTCACAGGCTATCCCCACTTAAGAACAGATTACCAACAGATTTTATCCACACTTGTGCACAACTTATCCACATTTAGTGTGCGAATATTAGTTCCCCACTATATATACAGCAAGGTTTGTACACAATTCACAGGTTGTGGATAACTTGTTGATTTCTCTGATTTTTTCGATTTCTGGCGCAATTTCATGCTCGTCTACATACATATCTATCGCTAATTCGATGTGTTCTTCACAGCATTTCATAGTATTCCTCCGTTTATCCACAATGTGATTAGAAAAGCGGAATCGCCTGTTTAGCTCCGACAGACAGATAAGAATCCGGCAGAAAAGTCCGGGTTTGACTTTTTTGACGGATTTGTTCTGGCCGAGGAGTTGGGCGATGGAGCTAGACATTGTGTGGAAATTTATATACGTATATGTTCTATTCGTACAAAGAAAAAACAGGAGAAACTTACCCCTCCTGTTCTTCTCCAAGCTTCAGCTTCACTGATTGTTTTTTCCCTTCGCGGTAAAAAACGAGTTCTACACTTTCTCCAACAGCTTTCTTATATAACTGTTTTCGAAGGTCGATGATATCTTTTAATTCTTTGCCGTCAAATTCTGTTATGACATCCATCTCTTTCAGTCCAGCCTGGCCTGCAGGCGATGCTGGATTCACACTCATGACCACTACACCAGACTTTACATTCTCCGGAAGCTTCAGCGTTTGCTCCCAATGATAGCTTGATACTTCATTTAATGAACGCATGCCGATGCCAAGGAATGGGCGTCTGACTTCTCCATACTTTTCTAAGTCATCAATGATTGGAGCAGCAAGGTTAATTGGAATCGCAAGCCCAATGCCTTCTACGGCTGATTGAGCAATTTTCATTGAGTTGATGCCAATTAATTTTCCGTCGATATTCACGAGCGCTCCGCCGCTGTTTCCAGGGTTGATGGCTGCATCTGTCTGTAGAACTTCTGCGTTCCAGTCCACCTCGCCGTCATTATTGGAATCAACGGGAATGGCTCTTTCTGTGCCGGAAATGATGCCCTGTGTGACAGATCCTGAAAATTGAAGGCCTAAAGGGTTACCGATGGCAATGACCGGTTCTCCAGGCTTCACATTGTCTGAGTTTGCAAATTCCGCGACTTGCTCCACTTGTTTGCTTTCTGTTCTGAGAACAGCCAGATCCATCAGCTCATCACTTCCAAGGACTTCAGCAGGCACACGGGTTCCATCACTTAAGCTCAGTTCAATCTGAGCGGCTCCGGCGATGACATGATAGTTGGTGACGACAAAAGCATTGCCGCCTTCTTTTTTGTAAATGACACCTGATCCTGTGCCCGCTTCGCCTTTTTCATTCCAGAAGCCGGCTTCCTGAATATTCACGACGCCAACGACAGCTTTTGAGACTTTGTCAACAGCTTGCGTAACAGCTGTGCTTACATCGACTGAAATGTTTTTGGCAGGTTCAGTTGCGTTCGGATCCTGGTCCTCGCCATTTTCCTCGTCGTCATCTCCTAAAGAGAGGTTATATGGAAGGATGTCCATATTCGCAAGCACTGGAATGGAGAAAATGACGAGAAGCCCTCCTAAAACAGCACCAAGGAGGCCTGGCAAAAACTTTCCGCCCCGGTTGCCTTTTTGTTTTCGACTATACTGTTCATAATCCTGATCGTAATACCCCATCGCTTTTCACCCGTCCTTTCACACAAACAAACCCTGTATGAATAGTGTGTATATCTTAGCAATATTATACTCAAGGATATCCAAAAAAATCTATTTTTATATCTTAGAGAGTCACGAGAGGCGTTGGGTTTTTAGGATCTGTATCGTACAGTTCAAACTGTTCGCCGGACATGAATCCTTTGCTTGCAAGCGTCTGCTGTACAGACATTTTGGCGAGTTCTTTCATATTGTTGTCTTTGCTTAAATGCGCCAGGTAAATTCTTTTTGTGTTGTCTCCGATCACATCGGTCATTGCAAGGGCAGCATCTTCATTTGATACATGGCCGACATCACTCAGGATCCGGCGTTTTACACTCCATGGATAGTGACCCATTCTGAGCATATCCACATCATGGTTGCTTTCAAAAACGAAGGCATCCGCGTTATCAATGATCCCCTTCATTCTGTCACTGACGTACCCTGTGTCCGTAATTAATGCCAGCTTCTTGTCTCCATGATGAAAAGCATAAAACATCGGCTCAGCAGCATCATGTGACACGCCGAACGATTCTACATCAAGTCCGCCAAATGACTGAACGGTGCCTGTCTGGAAAATAAACTTCTGATCGGGATGAATGGCTCCAATCAGCCCTTCCATGGCATTCCACGTTTTCTCATTTGCATAAACCGGCAGCTTGTATTTTCTTGCAAGAATCCCCAAACCTTTAATATGATCGCTGTGCTCGTGGGTAACAAGAATACCGGACAGCTGACTGATTTTTCTCCCGATCAGCTGAAACAGTACTTCCATTTGTTTACCGCTGAATCCCGCATCAACGAGCAATGAATGCTGATCTGTTTCTATATAAGTGGCATTGCCCGTGCTTCCGCTTGCGAGAACACTGAATTGCAAGCTCATCGTTTCTCACTCCAATTTTTCATTAGAACGGATCACTTGTCCTTCTAATGCATTTACGTAATAATCCTCTTTTTCATTTACAACGATATGCCATGTAGGTGCCAATATCTGTTCTCCTGATAAGGGAAAAGGTGTATAGTAGCCAAATTGCACATCTGTTACTTTGCTGTTTGGCTTTAAATCATTTTTATTGTAGAGAGCCTCCAGTGCCTTAAGAGCAGGGAGGGTGTCCTGTCTTTCTTCCAGATCCTCAATATTTTCAAGCATGGTCTGCTCATAGCTGACAATCTGATTCTTATCATTTAGATAAAGGGTCAGCATTCCGATGTTCTGATCAGTAGAAAGATCCTGAAACACCATTCTATCATTATAGGTTTGAATATAGACGATTGTATTTTTTACCTTATCCGTCTTCCACAGAGCGTATTGATCTCCGTAAAGGATGTTCTCGCGGACAATCTGATTCAATTTACTCTGGGTATTGGTCTCAGGCAGTCCAATCGGCTTTTCAAATTCAGCTTTTAATCCGGTGAAGTTATTTTCAACATTAAGAATCTCCTGATTGGATAAAGCCTTCAGTTCTTCTTCAGAGAAAACCTTGCTTTCAGCTGAAATGTAAGCACCTTTTTCATTTCCTTTAGGAAGCTCTACATAAGTAATTCCTTCGGCTGCAAGCTGTTCTTCAACTGTTGCTTTTTGAATCACATCATACCTGCTGTTTGTAATGATAATATTAAAATATTGAATCGCTAAAAACGTATTCAGAACGAGAAATGCCAGTATAAAAATGGATTTCGTCTTACTCCAATCCATCGCTGTTACCTCCAAGCGTATCATTTCCTGCCTGCAGCTTAACGAATTGGCCGCTTTCGGTTTCTACGTACCAGTAAGGCTTAACGGCAACAATTCTCGGCTCTGCTGTTGCAGACATTTCATAAGCAGGAAATACCCGCTTCACATTTTCTTTTTCAATCGTCTTTCTCTGCTCAAGCAGATTGATGATTTCTTCGCCATTTGGCATTTTTACTGCATTTGGAACAAATTCTGCATCCAAATCATAGAGAGGACGCAAATAGGTCGCAATTTCGTTATTTCCCCACCGCATCGAAATCTCAGTAGGTCCAAACGTGTTTGTATTATTTTCAAACACAGGTACAGAGTCAACCATCAGACGAAATGAAACAAGCTGGCTGTCGGAATCCATGTTGTAAAACTGATAGTCATCTGTCCAGCCGCCATGATTATTTAGAAACTCTATGCTTTGTTTCATAGCTTTTCCACGTTCAATAAACATGCTCGGATCAATGGTCGGATTGACAAATCTTAATCTCTCCTGGCTTGGATAAACAGTCAGCAGGCTTGTTCCGTCAGTATAGACGTTTTGTGTAGGCTTCATTTCTCTTCTTACATAGCTCGGATTTGTAAAGAGCGCCTGTTTAAAATCCTCACCGCTGATCGAATTAATAATATACTTCATCTGATTCAGTTCAATCTTGCCCTCAGGCAGAAGCAAGTTCTTATCTTCAAAAAAATCAATAGAAATGTACGGATCCAGGTTTTCCTTTTTTTCAATGATGGAAGCAATGATGTTTTTGGCATTTTCATTGCTGATAGATGCCTCATATACAAGTCTTTGTTCGACAGAAACAAAAATAATTCTTTGCGGCTGATTGGCTTTTGCCTGAGGCAGGTCAATCCGGTCAAAAGAAGAGTAGATGGTTTTCTGTGATTTATATTGAAAGATAGATTGAAAGATTTCAAACGGAATTTTGTCACTGAAAACAAATTCTATTTTTTTCGATTCGCTTTTCCCATTCAGCCACTCATCCAACTGATCAGACGTATATCTGCTTGAAACATTTTTCACTTCGCTGATATTCCAGTTTCGCAGCTGATTCCACAGGAAATCAATATTTTCTGCTTTATACGTTCCGTAATGCTCGGCATTTTGATGGACAAACATCTGATAAGGACGGATCACGTTAGCCGGCTCATTTTTCACTTGACTGATAGGTGCATTTTCTAAATACTGGCTATTTTGTATAAAGTCATAATTAGGCTTAAATGTCCACAGATTATACGTAAAAAACACACTGCAGCAGACAAGCAGCACTAATATGACTGTTTTTGCTTGTTCACGATTCATCCCAATCATCCTCTTGATCCCGGGTAAATGGAAGAGTAAACAAGATTGTTGTTCCTTTGCCTTCCACACTTTTTGCCCATATTTCCCCATCATGCGCGCCAATCATTTCTTTTGCTATAGCAAGGCCGAGACCTGTTCCCCCAAGCTTTCTTGTACGCGCTTTGTCCACACGGTAAAACCGCTCAAATATTTTGTTCTCGGTTCCTTTTGGAATTCCCATACCCTGATCTGTTACGCTGATTTGAAGCTTATCTTCTTGAACTTCCACCTTAAATGTAATCAGACCGCCCTCTGGCGAATATTTGAGAGCATTTGAAATAATATTATCCAGCACTTGTGTAATCTTATCCGGATCAATATCTACATAAAGTTTTTCGTCCGGGAGCTTACGCAAGAAGGTTACGTGCTGTTCCTTAGTCATCTCAAACCTGTCAATAATTTGATTAAAGAAATTAGTAAAGTTAATCCATTCTTTATTGATGCGGTAATCTTTGCTGTCCAGTTTTGAAAGCTGCAGCAAATCATTCACAAGACGAATCATCCGTTCTGTCTCATTTTGAGTGACGTTTAAAAATTGAGGAGCAATTTCTTTATCTTCCCAGGCTCCATCGGCAAGTGCTTCCAGATAGCTGCGCATCGTCGTAAGCGGCGTTCTAAGTTCATGAGATACGTTAGCTACAAATTCGCGTCTTTCCTCATCGATTTTTTCCTGTTCGGTAATATCATAAATGACAGCAATCAGCCCATTATTTCGTTTTTGCTCTTTTTGAATAACAGAAAAGTTTACTCTTAGGATGTATGGCTTATCCTCAGTGCTTGCATCTAAAATAAGGGAGTCCTGCTGCTCAATTAAACTATCAAACGTATACTCGTCTTCAATTCCGAGTATCTTCGTAATCGGTACCTCATAAACGGTTTCACGTGAAACGTTAAGCATTTCCAAGGCCGGATTGTTGACCAAAATAACTTCTCCAGTTCGGTTCGTTGCGATAACGCCATCCGTCATATGGGCAATAACAGATGCCAGCTTCTTCCGTTCTCCTTCAGTAGAGGCCTGTGCTTCTTCCAGTTTATCTGTCAGATTATTAAAGGTAATGGCAAGCTGGCCAATTTCATCCTCGCCGTAAACTCTGACTTTTCTGGAAAAGTTACCCTTAGATAACTCGATTGCCTGCTTTCTCATATCAGACATTGGCCTTGTAATCGTACGCGCAAGAAAAACACCTAATGCTGCTGTGATTGCCAAGGAAATACCGGTTCCCGTGGCTAAGATTCCATTGATAACCCTCATTTGAGAAAATACTTCTTCCATCGAAGCTACAAGATACAATGCTCCAATGGTTTCTTGGTCAATATTTTTAATAGGAGTTGAGGAAACCCATACACGCCTGCTGGTGTCGCGTTCTATATAGACTTTTTCATCCGGTTTTTCGAATACAAGCGTCCGTTTTACAAGAACTTCTGTCGTCCGTTTTCCAATAATATCGCTATTATTAGGATCTGACGTAGCAATTACACGGCTATTTTTATCAATGACTCTGATTTCCTGGATTTCATCCTTGGCAAAGTCCTTTAAGATAGCGGTGATATCTTCCTCAAGCGTCGGGAGGGTGCCTGTTGGATCTTCTGTCCGCTCTTTTGTCATTTCTTGTTCAATGCTGTAATTAATAAAATTAATTCTTTGCGTAATGGACGTATTGAAGTTTTCTGTCAAAGATCTTTCTAGCTGCTGCACAAAATAAACTCCAATGATCTGCATGGCAATCATAATAAGGAGCACATATACCATGACAAATTTGAAATGGATCGATCTAAAAAAACCTACTTTATTCATGAAACCTACTCCTGTTCAGGGTTACGCAAGTAATACCCGACACCTCTTCGCGTCACAATCCAAGTCGGATGACTCGGGTTATCTTCGATTTTCTCCCTGAGTCTGCGCACGGTCACATCTACAGTCCGGACGTCACCAAAATAATCATAGCCCCAAACGGTTTGAAGGAGGTGTTCACGCGTCATCACTTGTCCGATATGTTTAGCTAAATAATGAAGCAGCTCAAACTCACGATGAGTCAGTTCAATCGTTTCACCGCGTTTAGAGACGACATAGGCATCCGGATGAATCGTTAATGAGCCGATTTCAATTTCATTTTTGTCTGATTGCTGTTCTGGAGGAAGAGCCTGCAATCTTCTTAAATTCGCTTTTACACGCGCCAAAAGCTCTCTGGTGCTGAAAGGCTTTGTAACATAATCATCTGCTCCGAGTTCAAGTCCAAGCACTTTATCGATTTCAGAATCTTTTGCAGTGAGCATGATAATGGGGATTTCATATTTTTTTCGGACTTCACGGCATACTTCCATGCCGTCTTTATTCGGGAGCATGATATCTAAAAGAATAAGATCAGGCTGGATTTCTTCTACCATTTCGACAGCTTCATTTCCATCGTAGGCACAAAATACTTCGTAGCCTTCTTTTTTTAAGTTAAATTGCAGAATGTCTGCAATCGGCTTTTCATCATCAACAACTAAGATCTTCTTTTCCATGGCCTATCGCCCCTTTTACATAAGGTGTTTCTTTCCTTATTCTTAATTTACCACTTCTACTAAACAGATTCACCTTTTCAAGGCGTATTTCTTTTTAGCTATTTCCTAAATGTGCTGCGGTGAAACAGCTGCAGCGTGAAAAGAGGTTCATCAAGAATTCAGTGAAAACTTACACTAAACCTTTTTTCATTCAATAAAGACAAAAACCCGGCATTTTGCCGAGCTGAAATAAGGAAAACCTCTAGCAAAGCTAGAGGTTATTTTTTCAAGTAATTAAGCGGATTTTTCAAACTTCCGTTTTGGTAAACTTCAAAATGCAAATGAACGCCTGTTGAACGTCCGGTAGATCCCATGACACCGATTTTTTGGCCTTGAGATACGGTTTGACCTACAGAGACAGAAATAGAGTTTAGATGTGCGTAGACTGTTTTCATGCCATTGCCGTGGTCAATCTCAACTTTGTTTCCATAGGCTCCCGAGTTGCTTGCATAAACAATTTTCCCATTATCGGCAGCTTTAATTGTACGATCACTTACACCTGCAATATCTATTCCTTTATGCATTTTTCCCCAGCGAGTGCCAAGCTTGCTTGTTACAGTCCCGCCGACAGCAGGCCATGCTAAAGATCCATTGCCGCGTGAAGGAACGACTTTCGTGCCTTTAACGATAATTTCCTTTACCGGCTCAGTCAATGTTTCATCCTTTGTTGTATCGCGTTTCACTTCATTTCCGTTTTCTTTATAAACAATATAATTTAACAGCTTTTGACCGTCTTTGCCTTCTTGCTTCGTTTTCTTGTCGCCCTTGAACATAGAAGAATCTTCAATTACTTCTGTTTCATAAGCAATTGCTTCTTTTTTGGATACTTCTTCTTTTACAAGAACATTTGTAAATGGTTTATACTCTTTTACATTCAGTTCGTCACCAGGTTTAATAACATCTTCATCTTCTAAACTTGGATTGAGTGCAAGTAGATCTTCTACAGTAAGTTTATATTCAGCAGCTACTGTACTGAGTACATCAGCACCATCAACTTTGTGTTTTTTCTCTTTAAGTGTTCCTTTTTCCAGAAGCTCTAAGCCTTCCTCGGCCGTAATCAGCTTATCGGGAGAAATTTTTCCTTCTGAAACTGAAACTTTATCAGAAAAGGAAACGTCTAATATACGAGATTGATTTTCTTTAATAGGCTGCAGAGGCACGGTGGATTCTTTCATCGTATCAAGCTGCTTTAAAACATCCTCTGACACATACTTGCTTTTAAATTGGTTTAAAACACGTTCTGCTTCTTCTTTATTTTTGAAGTACGCAACGTTATGATCGTCTACCTTAATGGATGCAGCTTCTGCTACAACATCCATTTCTGCATGAAGCTTATTTACTGTTTCTTCGTTGTTTGAAACAGGACGAAACATTTGCTCTGGGATCATTTCAATTTCTTCAACCGTTAATTGATAATCTTTATAGTTCTTTTTGGCCTCTTCAACTTTCTGCTTTGAAAGGTCATCAATTAACTGCTGACTGTCGACTGTACCAATTCTTTCTCCATCTAAATAAACATGATATACCGTTTCAAGCTTTTCTTCCGCAGATGCAGATCCGATGCCAAACGACAATGCTCCTGCAAAACCCAAACTAAAAAAAGCCTTCTTCATTATGCTGTTTTTTGTATAGTGAACGTTGTTTCCAACGAATCCATTTATGCGCTTAAACACGATTTAATTTCCTCCCAATTAACCACTTCTAAGTACTTTATCTATCATTTTATAAGCAAATAGTTCTATTTCGACAAAATTCTATTTTTTTATCACTATATTAAATTAGCATATTATCAGAAAATTACCTAGTCATTTTGCAAAATGTAACATTTCTGTATTATTGGTGACATAATTTACTGCTTCCTGACAATATATACCCATATAAGCAGAATTTATCATGATGAGAATGTCACATAAAAAAAGCACAAACGCCTGTTCTGACCGAGGAGTTGAGCGATTCTGCTCGCCATCGAAGCGCAAAATTTTATACTTTCTTATCTCTAAAGAAAAAAGACATGCATCCTAAAAGGATCATGTCTTTTTTTGAGTGGCTCGGGACGGAATCGAACCGCCGACACAAGGATTTTCAGTCCTTTGCTCTACCGACTGAGCTACCGAGCCATGTTTAAGTATGAAGTACAATGTTGTTTTGTTCTTGGGACCTTCGCCCAAATTTCAGGAAGCTTAGCCAAGCAGCGGCTCAATTTGTGCGCTGATGTGAATGCTTCTCAGCTTATTCGATCGTGCTCTACCGACTGAGCTACCGAGCCATGTTTATGTAATCTTTTCACAATGTTATGTAAAACGCTCTTTAACACCGGACCTTTATTATTATAATGTATGTCTCGCGGAAATACAAGGAAATTTTTAATATAAATAAAAACTCATATCGATTACTATCTAAATAATATCTTCAAATTCCCAAGTTTACTGGGAAAAGGCTTTTTCGATTTTTGCAGGGTACGATTCGGGCGCTTGGGCGCTTCCTTGCCTTCCATAACAAAAAAAATTTTGATACTATCTAAAAATCGAAAGGAGGCAAGCCCCCTTTCAATCCTTTACTTAGCTGTATACGCTTCTTACAACATTTGTTTGTGTTCTGTCAGGTCCCACTGAGAATACTGATAGAGGGATGCCTGTAAGCTGTGATACACGCTCGATGTAGTTGCGTGCGTTTTGCGGAAGCTCACCAAGGTCGCGGACGCCTGTGATGTCTTCTGTCCAGCCTGGAAGCTCTTCATAGACAGGTTCACACTCAGCAAGTACTTTTAGGCTTGCAGGGAAAGATTCCATGATTTCGCCTTTGTATTTGTATGCTGTACAAATCTTTAATGTTTCGATGCCAGTTAAAACGTCAATGGAGTTTAAGGATAAATCCGTAATTCCGCTGACACGGCGTGCATGACGGACAACGACACTGTCAAACCAGCCTACGCGGCGTGCGCGGCCTGTTGTTGTACCGTATTCACGGCCGACTTCGCGGATATGATGTCCGATTTCGTTATCAAGTTCAGTAGGGAACGGGCCGTCTCCAACACGAGTTGTGTATGCTTTAGAAACACCGACAACATGGTTGATTTTCGTTGGTCCTACACCAGAACCGATTGTTACTCCTCCCGCTACCGGGTTTGATGAAGTAACAAATGGATACGTACCTTGATCGATATCAAGCATAACGCCCTGTGCACCTTCAAATAACACGCGTCTGCCTCCGTCAAGAGCATCATTCAAGACAACAGCTGTGTCGCAAACGTATTGCTTGAACTGCTGACCGTATTCATAGTACTCATCAAGGATTTCTTCAATCGTGAATCCTTCTGTCTCATAGTACTTTTCAAGCATGCGGTTCTTTTCTTCAAGGTTTCTAGTTAGCTTTTCTTCGAAAGACTCACGGTCCAGTAAATCAGCGATGCGGATTCCTACGCGCGCTGCTTTATCCATATATGCAGGGCCGATTCCTTTTTTAGTCGTACCGATTTTGTTTGCGCCTTTGCGTTCTTCTTCCACTTCATCAAGTTTTAGATGATAAGGAAGAATGACATGCGCGCGATTGCTGATGCGAAGATTGTCTGTGCTTACTCCGCGCTCATGAAGATAAGCAAGCTCCTTTATAAGAGCTTTCGGGTCTACTACCATTCCATTGCCGATTACACAGGTCTTTTCACTGTAAAAGATACCTGATGGAATTAAGTGCAGCTTATATGTTTCACCGTTAAATTTTATCGTATGTCCAGCGTTATTCCCGCCTTGATAACGAGCGATAACCTCTGCATTTTCTGAAAGGAAGTCGGTAATCTTTCCTTTACCTTCATCTCCCCATTGTGTTCCAACTACTACTACTGAAGACATTAGTGTGCACCTCCGGTTTTTTGCAATTCTTTCTCTTTTCGCACGATCAAACAAGCTAATTTTACCAGCAAACGAATCGAAAGTCAACGAAAAGACGAACATTAATAAGATTACATTTTAATTTCGTTCGTAATAAATGGCGATTGCGAATGATTTTGTTCATCTTTACATAGATTCCCCTTGTTTTAGGGTTTCATTCCAGATAGGAGAATGCGTGTGTCGGTTTGGATAGAGGTGAAAATCGTAGATGTTACAATATGCGGAGATCTGTTCTTATATAATGTGTCATCACTAAGTTTGCAGCATATAATAAGGGCTCCAGCATAAGATAAGTGCTTCAGAACTGAGTTTGCTGCACTTTATGTGGGTCATAATACGTGAAAAGTGCTTCAGAACTGAGTTTACTGCACTTTATGTGGGTCAAAACACGTGGGAACTGCTTCAGAACCGAGGTTGCTACACTTTATGTAGGTTGCAACTCGTGAAAAGTGCTTCAGAACCGAGGTTGCTGCACTTTATGCAGGTTGCAACTCGTAAGAAGTGCTTCAGAACTGAGTTTGCTGCACTTTATGCGGGTCATAATACGTGAAAAGTGCTTCAGAACTGAGTTTACTGCACTTTATGTAGGTTGCAACTCGTGAAAAGTGCTTCAGAACCGAGGTTGCTGCACTTTATGCGGGCCAAAACACGTGAAAAGTGCTTCAGAACCAAGGTTGCTGCACTTTATGCGGGTCAAAACACGTGGGAAGTGCTTCAGAACCGAGTTTACACCACATTATGAGCGCGCAGCACCGAGAAAAGTGCTCCACAACTCAATTCCTGCAATAACCCCCTAAATAAATCTCCAATCATCGCTAATCATCCTTCTCCACAAAAAAAAGCTGTCTTCAGCGACAGCTCTAAGCACCTGGCGGAACACCGGCATCATCGAATCGCCGTTCCAGGTTAACGAATTTATTGTATTCTTTTACGAAAGCGAGACTGACGGTGCCAACTGGACCGTTACGCTGTTTTGCAATGATAATTTCAATGATATTTTTATTTTCGGATTCCTTATCGTAGTAATCGTCACGATATAAGAAAGCAACAATATCCGCATCCTGCTCAATACTTCCTGATTCACGGATATCTGACATCATAGGACGCTTGTCCTGGCGCTGCTCAACTCCGCGTGATAGCTGGGATAAGGCGATAACAGGCACTTTTAATTCCCTTGCGAGCGACTTAAGTGTCCGCGAAATTTCAGATACTTCCTGCTGACGGTTATCTTTATTTCGTCCGCTGCCTTGAATCAGCTGCAGATAGTCAATCAGGATCATGCCAAGGCCGCTTTCCTGTTTGAGGCGCCGGCATTTTGCACGGATTTCGCTTACCCGGATACCAGGTGTATCATCTATAAATATCCCTGAATCCGATAAGCTTCCCATCGCCATGGTGAGCTTGCCCCAGTCTTCCGGAGTTAAGTTACCTGTCCGCAAATTTTGTGCGTTAATGTTGCCTTCTGCACAAAGCATCCTCATGACAAGCTGATCTGCCCCCATCTCAAGACTGAAGATCGCGACGTTTTCATCTGTTTTCGTGGCCACGTTTTGAGCGATATTCAAGGCAAAAGCGGTCTTACCAACAGACGGACGGGCAGCTACAATAATCAGATCATTTCGCTGGAATCCTGCTGTCATTCTGTCGAGCTCTGTAAAGCCCGTGGCAATTCCGGTAATGTCGCCTTTTCTTGTGTGGAGCAATTCAATGTTATCGTACGTTTGAACAAGGACATCTTTAATATTCTGGAAAGCTCCCGCGTTTTTCCGCTGTGAGACCTCCATGATGTTTTTTTCTGCTTCATTCAATAAAACATCCACTTCATCTTCACGGGAATAACCGTCTTGAGCAATCGTTGTAGCTGTTCGGATCAATCTCCGCAAAATCGACTTCTCTTCTACGATTCTTCCGTAATATTCGATATTGGCAGCAGTCGGTACTGCATTTGCCAAATCACTTAAATAGGATACTCCGCAGATTTCCTCTAATAAATTGGCATCCGCAAGCTCAGAGGTTACTGTTACTAAATCCACAGGCTCCCCTTTATCCGCAAGCTTCAGCATCACATTGTAAATCTTCTGATGAGATGCTCTGTAAAAATCTTCTGGAATCAGAATTTCAGAAGCGGTGATTAAAGATGCGGGTTCTAGAAAAATCGCTCCGAGTACAGCTTGCTCCGCCTCAATATTTTGCGGGGGAATCCGATCATCAAACATTTCATTCATGATGATCACCGTCCTTCTTTGATTTAATTAGAATTGAGCACGCCTTGGTCAGTTCCTGCAGACAACTGAGGAGTAAGGCCCTTCAGCTCTAATTCTTTATAATAAGAAAAAATGTGATGCTGCGAAAAGAAGCAGCATCCATTCACACATCACATTTTACATATGATTATTTTTGTTCTGTTACATGCACCTTAACAGTGGCTGTTACTTCCGGATGCAGTTTTACTGGCACATTTGTATAGCCTAGAGCACGAATCGCATCAGGAAGATCAATTTTGCGTTTATCCACTTTATGACCATGGGTTTTCAGCAGCTCATCAGCAATTTGCTTGCTTGTAATGGACCCGAATAAGCGGCCGCCCTCTCCTGATTTCGCCTTAAGCTCTACCGTTAAGCTTTCAAGCGTTTCTTTTAGCTCCACAGACTTTTCAAGCTCTGCTGCAGCTTCTTTTTCTTCTTTTTTCTTTTGGCCTTGCAGCTTGCTGATCTCTGCCTGATTCGCTTCAATCGCAAGTCCTTGTTTAATTAAAAAGTTATGTGCGTAGCCGTCAGCTACATTTTTAACTTCCCCTTTTTTCCCTTTACCTTTTACATCTTTCAAGAAAATAACTTTCACGACTTAGTTCCTCCTTCTAAATACTCTTCAATCGCATGTTTTAATCTTTCTTCCGCTTCAAGCAGCGATACATGCTCAAGCTGTGTAGCCGCATTTGTGAGGTGACCTCCGCCGTCTAAGGCTTCCATGATCAGCTGCACATTGATATCCCCAAGGGAACGGGCACTGATGCCGATTGTGTGCTCATTTCTTCTTGCAAGAACGAATGACGCCACCACACCGCTCATCGCCAGGAGCGTATCTGCTGTTTGAGCAATGATGACCTGATCAAAATAATCCTCTGAATCAGCATCTGATTTTGCAATGGCAATGCCATCTTTAAGCATATTGGTGTTTTGAATAATTTTTGACCGCTTTACGTAGTGATCAATATCTTCCCTCATGAATTTTTGCACGAGAATCGTGTCAGCGCCTTTAGATCTTAAATAAGAGGCTGCGTCAAATGTACGGGAACCTGTTCTGAGAGTAAAGCTTTTTGTATCGACTATAATGCCTGCGAGCAGGGAGGTGGCTTCAATCATGTTCATTTTCAAACGTTTTGTCTGATATTCAAGCAGTTCTGTCACAAGCTCTGCTGTTGATGATGCATAAGGTTCCATATAAACGAGCAATGGATCCTTTATAAACTCCTCACCCCGGCGGTGATGATCAATCACAACAACATTGTCGACTTTATTCAGCAGCTTTTCATCGATGACAAGTGAAGGCTTATGGGTGTCCACAACAATCAGAACCGTGTCATCTGTTGAGATTTCCAGAGCTTCTTCTCTTGTGATAAAACGGGACCATAAGTCTGAATGCTGCCTTACTTCCTGAATCAGCCGCTGCACGCCTGTATCAATCTCATTTTGATCAAGAACAATGAAGCCTTCTTTTTCGTTCACCTGAGCTACTTTCAGGATGCCGATGGCTGAGCCTATTGAATCCATATCAGGGTATTTATGCCCCATAATAATGACTTTGTCGCTTTCTGAAATAATTTCAGTCAGCGCATGAGAGATAACCCTTGCACGCACTCTCGTTCTTTTTTCCATCGGATTCGTCTTGCCGCCATAGAACTTCACTTTTCCGTTCGTCTGCTTAATGGCAACCTGATCTCCGCCGCGTCCTAATGCGAGATCAAGACTTGATTGAGCCAAATCCCCAAGCTCAGTAAGAGACGGCACGCCGGATCCTATACCGATGCTCAGTGTGAGGGATATATTTTGAACTGTCGTCTGTTCTCTTACTTCGTCAAGAATCGAAAACTTTCCTTTTTCAAGCTTTATTAAAATGTTTTCATTGAGAATGGCCATGAACCGTTCTGATGACGTTCTTTTCAAGAAGATGCCATTATCTGTTGCCCATTTATTCAGCAATGAGGTTACTTGACTATTTATGGTACTTTTAGTCTGATCATCCATGCCTTGAGTGACTTCATCGTAATTATCGAGAAAAATAAGGGCAAGCACAGTGCGCTCATCCTCATACTGCTTTTCAATTTCTGTCTGCTCTGTTACATCAAAGAAATACAGCAGTCTTTCCTCACGCTTGATAATGACTTTAAACTTCCGTTCGTGAAGTGTAATGGTTTCCGTATCAACCTCCTGCTTCACGAGGGGGACCAGGGACTCGGCTACATCATACATCGACCTGCCGACCAATGTGTCTTCATGGAAGCAGGATGTCAAAAACGGATTTGTCCATTCAATATGGTAATGTTCGTTAAATAGCATAATTCCGATCGGCATTTCCATCAAAGCTTCTTCTCCAACCCGCTTCAAACGGTAAGAGAGAGTAGAAATGTAGGTTTCCATCGCACTCTTAAGCTTTTTATCGGCAATTTTCAAAAGAAATAAGATCCCGCCTAATAGAAAGACGCAGGCAACACCGATCATCCATTGATAATAAAAGATAATGATGATGGCAATCGCGGTCAGTCCGATTAAGGCAAACAGGGGATACCTGATAAATGGTTTTTCATAAAAACTGGGCATTTTTGTTTCAGCTCCTCAAAAAACAGTGAAACATACGTAAGATTGCGGCTTACTCCTGCTGCGCACTGTATGAATCTAGTTTATGCGCAATTGTGCTATTTCTTCACGCGACCCCTTAAATTAAAAGCTAAATCAATTATACCTAAGATTCGCACAAGATACATCAGGATCGGCAGAATCAAAGAAAGAATGACTGCTATAACAGGCACAGCTTTCGAATATTTTTTCACATGACTGTAAAAGAAAATAAAAGAGAAACCCTGTACGACCAGCAGCACCTGCAGAACAAACAGCAAGTTTACAGCAGCAATATAAAGAAAGCTTCCTGTATCAAGATTTAAAAATAATAAGAAACTGACAATCAAGTAATACCAGACAATGCTTGACGGCAGCTTCCACTCCCGGAATGGCTTTAACGGCATCAGCTGGATTTTCAGTCTTTTTAGAACAGGAACCGTCACAGCATGAGAAAGTAAAGCAAAGATAAAAGAAACACTTACAAGCAAACTTGGAATTAAGTAGCCTATGTACTTCATTTGCTCTTCTAATTGATTAATCGCTGCTTCATTTGCTTCTTGACCAATTGCAGCCATCATTGATTTTGCCATTTCAATCGTTTCATTCATGCTGCCTGCAGCTTCTTCAATTGGATCGATTTGAAAAAATGCCACGGACGCTGCATACATGACAACAAAGCTGATTAGAAATGCAATTGTGCCCCCGATCAAAGCTCCGGCTGTTTGCCTTTTCTGATAAAAGTAGCCCATCACGATTCCGCTGAGGGCATATGTTAAAGTTAATGGCAAAGCAAACAAAGAACCAACTATCAATGTAATAAAGATCGAAGCGGCCATTAGAGTGAAAGCAGCTTTGATCCCGTGTCTTACCGTATAAAGGATAAACGGCAATGGCAAAAAGACCATTAAAAATGCCCCGATCAGCGGCAGATAAAGTGTCATTAATGTTAATACAGTAAAAAGCGCAAGTAAAATTGCACCTTCTGTCAGTACGTTAACCCTTTTCACAGTTTCACCTCTTTTATACTTCCAAGCTTATTTTAAATGAACCGTGTGTGACAAATCAAATAGATCAGAACACTTATCCTTTCATCCGCAAAAAGATTTCAGAATAATAAAAAAGCAGCAAGGAATCCTCACTGCCTTTTTCATCTTATTATTCGCCAGATACGTATGGAAGTAAAGCCATTTGACGAGAGCGTTTAATAGCAATCGTTAATTTACGTTGGTATTTAGCGCTTGTTCCTGTTACACGACGAGGTAAGATTTTACCACGCTCAGAAACGAATTTTTTAAGCAAATCTACATCTTTGTAATCGATGTGAGTGATTCCGTGTGCAGTGAAGTAGCACACTTTACGACGTTTTGCACGTCCACCTTTGCGTCCGCCTGCCATAGTTATTTCCTCCTTCCATTAAGAAATGCTCGTACTATATGTTTTAAAACGGTAAGTCATCATCAGAGATATCAATCGGCTTTCCATCATTAGCGAATGGATCGTCATCAAAGTTCGAACGGCCTTGATTACGCTGATTCTGATTTTGATTTTGATTTTGATTTTGGCTGAATGGATTTTGCTGTCCGCCTTGTCCACCCTGGCCTCCGCCATAATAATTGTTGTTGTTTCCGCCACCGCCGCCGCTGTTTCCACTGCCGCTTTTAGGTTCAAGAAACTGTACGCTTTCTGCAACCACTTCAGTTACATAAACGCGTTTGCCAGTCTGGTCTTCATAGCTGCGTGATTGAAGACGTCCATCTACTCCTGCCAAACTTCCTTTTTTGAGGAAATTTGCAACATTTTCAGCCGGACGGCGCCATACGACACAGTTAATGAAGTCCGCTTCTCTTTCACCCTGCTGGTTTGTGAAGGCGCGGTTTACAGCTAATGTAAAAGTAGCAACTGCTGCTCCAGCTGGTGTGTAGCGCAGTTCTGGATCTTTTGTTAGTCTGCCGACTAAAACAACCCGATTCATCATCAGAATCATCCTTTTTTAAAGATATCTAATCTATATGAATTACACTTCTTTTCTAGTTACCATGTGACGCATGATGTCTTCGCTGATTTTCGCTAAGCGGTCAAATTCTTGAACAGCTTCCGGCTTTGATGCAACTTGAAGAAGCATGTAGTAACCGTCACGCAAATCGTTGATTTCATAAGCAAGGCGACGTTTGCCCCACTCTTTTGTTTCTTCAACTTCCGCACCATTGTCAGCTAAGATTGTGTTGAAACGCTCAACTAGAGCTTTTTTAGCCTCATCTTCAATGTTTGGACGGATGATATACATGATTTCGTATTTATTCATCTCTTACACCTCCTTTTGGTCTAAACGGCCCTGAACGGGCAAGGAGCAATTAAACAATTCAATTACTCACAAGTTTAAATTATAGCAAACAAAACGACTTTAAGCAACCGAATTAAACATTAAAACGGAAATGAATGACGTCGCCATCTTTTACGATGTATTCTTTTCCTTCTAAACGCACTTTCCCGGCTTCTCGTGCTGCTCCCATAGTTCCTGCATTCAGCAGATCTTCATAGGAAACTGTTTCCGCGCGGATAAAGCCGCGTTCGAAGTCAGAGTGAATAACGCCGGCGCATTGCGGAGCCTTCATCCCTTTTTTAAATGTCCACGCGCGGACTTCCTGTACACCCGCTGTGAAATATGTCGCAAGACCAAGAAGTTTGTATGAAGCTTTAATAAGCTGATCAAGACCTGATTCTTCAATGCCAAGCTCTTCAAGGAACATTTCTTTTTCCTCTCCGTCAAGTTCAGCAATTTCAGATTCAATCTTCGCACATACAACAATCACTTCGGCTTTTTCATTTGCGGCAAATTCGCGGACTGCTTTTACATATTCGTTATTAGAAGCATCAGCCACTTCATCTTCAGATACATTAGCTACATACAAAACAGGTTTGCTTGTAAGCAAATGAAGATGCTTAACAATTTTCATCTGTTCATCTGTGAATTCCACTGAGCGGGCAGGTTTGTCGTTTTCAAATGCATCTTTCAGCATTAACAGAACCTCGTGCTCATAAACAGCCTCTTTGTCTTTTTGTTTAGCAAGCTTTCCGACACGCTCAATACGCTTGTCTACTGACTCTAAATCCGCTAAAATCAACTCAAGATTGATTGTCTCAACATCATCAATTGGATCTACTTTTCCTGAAACGTGTGTAATATTATCATCTGCGAAACAGCGTACAACGTGACAAATCGCATCTACTTGACGAATATGTGAAAGAAACTTGTTTCCAAGTCCTTCTCCTTTACTTGCACCCTTAACAATTCCTGCAATATCGGTAAATTCAAATGCAGTCGGAACCGTTTTCTTTGGTTTCACAAGATCTGTAAGCTTTTGAAGACGCTCATCCGGCACTTCTACAATCCCTACGTTAGGGTCGATTGTACAGAACGGGTAGTTTGCAGATTCTGCACCGGCCTGTGTAATGGCGTTAAAAAGCGTTGACTTTCCTACGTTCGGAAGTCCAACAATACCAGCGGTTAAAGCCATGGTTATTTCCACTCCTCTATATGAACAATATATAATCGATTAATCCGAATTCTAACCAATCTTCAACAATTATAGATAGTAACGCATGAAATGACAAGCTTAAGAGGGGATGTCATGAATGGTTAAAATCTGGTTTTAAAAGAAAAGCGCAAGCGCCCGTTTAGCTCCGACAGACAGATAAGGATCCGTCAGAAAAGGCGCTTTTTGCCTTTACTGGAGGATCCGTTCTGGCCGAGGAGTTAGGCGATTCCGCTCGCCATCGAAGCGCAAAATTTTATCCTTTCTTTTCCCTTAAAAAAGGGGGAAACCAACCGAAAAACAAGGTTTCCTCCCTAAATAAACCAATTTTTAAGCCATGAAACATTTATTCTTCATGCTTGACCAGTCTTTTTTTCATTTTCCGGGCGAAATCCCGTCTCGGAATCATCACGCTGTGAGCACAGCCTTCGCATTTTATGCGGATATCCATGCCCATTCTGATGATTTTCCAGCGATTCACACCGCATGGATGAGGTTTTTTCATTTCGACAACGTCATTTATGCCAAATTCCTTGTCCACTATTCGCTCATCCTTTCCTTTTGTTTAGCCCCTTCATCCTGCCTTGTATACATAACCATGCGAGGGAATGGAATTTCAATGCCGTGCTCATCAAGCCTCATCTTAATTTCCTTTCTCAGCACACGGGATATATGAAAATGCTTCATAGGAAGGACTTCGCTGACTACCCGCAAGACAACTTCAGACGGACCAAGGTTTTGGACGCCAAGCAATTCAGGCGGTGCTACCATTTCTTCATATTTATCAGGCAGCTCAAGCAGGAGATCTTCAATGACCCTTTCTGCTTTCGGAATATCTCCCTCATACGCAATACTGACATCTACAAAAGCGACGCTGTTATTTACGGAGAAATTCGTCACTTCGGTAATATTTCCATTTGGAAGAATATTGATTTCACCCGTCCAGCTCTTGATCTTTGTCGTGCGAAGTCCAATTTCTTCTACCGTTCCTTCAAATTGGCCGACACGGATCATGTCACCTACTGAAAATTGATCTTCAAAAATAATGAAGAATCCCGTAATAATGTCCCTGACTAAATTTTGTGCACCGAATCCGACAGCAAGCCCGACAATACCCGCTCCCGCCAGCAGAGCCTTCACATCAAAACTCAGCGTCTCAAGAATCATCAGCAGAGCGACAAAATAAACGAGGTATGTCAGAACATTATCAAGCAGCTTGACCAGGGTATTTTCCCGGCGCTCTGAAATGCGGAGCGGCGACTTTGTTCTCAGCATAAAAATCTTCCCGATGACGACATTGCCAACGCGAATAAGGATTGTTGCAAGAATCATAATGCCAATAATCTTCAGCAGACCTACTCCGAAATCCAGCCATAAATCTTCGTTAAGAAGAGAAGCACCCATTTTTTCGATAAGCTTATTTATAAAATCCACATCAGATCAACCTTTCTATTAGGAAGAAACACACGTTGCAATCATAAAGATAGGTTTTATTTTAACAACTTTTCAAAGCAAATTACAGTGCATGGCAAAAACTCTTAATATCTCTTAATTATGTATAGATTTCTATATTCTTCCGTATACTGTTACTACTATATTGAAGGAGTGAAATGATGAATTTTAAATCCGGCTTTTTAAAACCGCAGCGTGACCGAATTTATTATGAAGATGACCATGCGGCAGAACACTTATCATCAGAAATGAAACTCCTTCTTTCTGTACGGAAACCAATTGTAGTTCTCTGCATTGGCACAGACCGCTCAACCGGTGATTGCTTAGGTCCATTAGTAGGCACTAAACTTAATGATGCCGGTCTGAAGCATTTTCATGTTTATGGAACGCTCGAGCACCCTGTCCATGCAGTTAACCTTGAAGAAACCATCCAAAAAATAGAACAAACGTTCGATAATCCATTCATTCTGGCAATTGATGCATGCCTTGGCAGACTGAAAAGTGTAGGGACTTTTCAAGTTGGAGCAGGTCCGATCAAGCCTGGTGCGGGTGTAAACAAAGTGCTCCCTGAAGTGGGAGACATTCATATTAATGGAATCGTAAACGTCAGCGGATTTATGGAATTCTTTGTTCTGCAGAATACAAGACTGCATCTTGTTATGACAATGGCTTCAATTATTGCAAAAAGCATTATTCTTGCTGATCAGCAGATCGAACTTAAAAAAATCTCATTAAAGACGAAGAGCTCCTGGCTTAATCATGCCAAGGATGTGAACATCAATTAAACCATATTCATGAAAATAATAATGACTGTCACAACTGCCAGGCTCGGCAGCAAATTCGCAACACGGATTGCTTTTATTGCAAGCATATTGATTCCAATTGCAAAGATCAGAATCCCGCCGACAGCCGTAATTTCAGAAATCAGTTCTTTAAGCAAAGAATCTGGTACATACTGATGAATGACATTCGCAAACAATGCGATGGCGCCTTCATAAATGAAAACAGGGACTGCTGAAAGAAGAACGCCAATGCCAAGCGTGCTTGAAAGAACCATGCTCGTAAAGCCATCAATCATCGACTTTGTGTACAAAATATCATGATCCTGTCTCAATCCGCTATCAAGAGATCCCACAATTGCCATTGCTCCAATGACAAAAATAAGGGTAGCGGACACAAAACCTTGTGCAAAATCCCCGGTCTGATTTCTGCTCAGTTTTTTCTCAAGCCAATATCCCACTTGATGCAGTTTCTTCTCAATATCAATTGCTTCTCCTATGACTGCGCCAAAAACAAGACTGATAATCACAATAAACAGCTGTTCACTTTCAAGCGCCATATCAAGGCCTAGTACCATCACAAAAAGACCTATGCCTGTCATAACTGTTTGTTTCATTGATTCCGGTATTCTGCGAAGCAATAAACCTAGAAGGGAGCCGATGATAATCCCAGCTGCATTTACTAAACTTCCTAATAACACCACTTAAATCCCTCTTTCCGCTTAAAAGCGCAAGCCTTTATTCAGCTCCAGCTTGCCGCACCTGTAACGGCAGATAAGTCATGTGCTGGCGCTGAACATTTTTATCGTTTTCTAAAACATAAAAAGAAGCCATCTATTCTGTCAGATGGCCGCTTAAGATGATTGCTCAGCTTCAAGCAACTCTAAAATTCTTTCCAAATCCTCTTTAGAGAAAAATTCAATTTCGATTTTCCCTTTTTTCTTCTGCTGCTTAATCGTAACGGACGTCCCGAAATATTCACGCAGGTAGGATTCTCTTTCTCTAATGAAGATATCCTGACTGCCTGTTTTCTTTTTCGTTTCACGTGAAACATTTTCGTTTAACTGCTGCACGAAGAGCTCAACTTGACGGACATTAAGCTGCTCTTTCATTATTTTGTCCGCTAAAGGCTTCAACTTGTCTTTTTTCTTCAGTCCAAGCAATGTTCTGCCATGGCCCATTGAAATCTTGCCTTCAGAAATAAGTGTTTGAATGTCTTCAGGAAGGGACAGCAATCTTAGATGATTGGCTATATGCGGTCTGCTTTTGCCCAGGCGTCTCGCAAGCTCTTCTTGCGTTATATGCAAATGGTCAAGCAGGGACTGATAGGCTGCCGCTTCTTCAATTGGAGATAAATCTTCGCGCTGAAGATTTTCTAAAAGCGCAAGCTCCATCATCTGCTGCTCTGTAAGCTCTCTTATGACGGCCGGCACTGCCTGGAGGCCTGCTGCCTTTGCTGCACGAAAACGGCGCTCGCCAACTACAATCTCATAGCCTTTAATGCTTTTACGGACAATAATCGGCTGAAGAATCCCGTGCTGAAGGATGGATTCTTTCAATTCTTCAATCGCTCCTGGCAAAAATGTTTTGCGGGGCTGATAAGGATTTGGACGCAGATCTTTGATTTTAATATCCTGCAGCGTTTCGTCTTTGCTTACTTCCATATTCGTAAACAAAGCATTGATTCCTTTACCTAACCCTTTAGCCATTAACAACCACTTCCTTTGCCAATTCTAAGTATACGTCAGCGCCCCTTGAGCGCGGGTCATAAATAATAATCGGCTGTCCATGACTTGGTGCTTCGCTTAAACGGACATTTCGTGGAATAATCGTTTTGTATACTTTATCGCGAAAATACTTTTTGACTTCTTCAATAACCTGAATTCCTAAATTGGTGCGTGCATCAAGCATTGTTAAAAGTACGCCTTCTATCATTAAGTCGGTATTTAAATGTTTTTGAACAAGCCTCACAGTATTCAGCAGCTGACTCAATCCTTCAAGTGCATAATATTCACATTGAACAGGAATCAGCACAGCATCTGAGGCTGTTAAGGCATTGATTGTCAGCAACCCTAAAGACGGAGGACAGTCAATAATCATATAGTCATAATTATGTTTTACTTTTTCAAGCGCACGTTTCAGACGGACTTCTCTAGAAATGGTTGGCACAAGTTCAATTTCGGCACCCGCAAGCTGGATTGTAGCCGGAATTGCATCCAAATTTTCGACAGCAGTTGGCTTAATGACTTCTGTTACATCGACATCATCAACTAAAATATCATAAACACAATGTTCTACATCGGCTTTTTCAATTCCTATACCGCTTGTCGCATTTCCTTGTGGGTCAACATCGACGAGAAGAACTCGTTTTCCTATATATGCTAAGCACGCACCAAGATTAACGGAAGTTGTCGTTTTTCCGACTCCGCCTTTCTGGTTCGCAATGGCAATAATTTTCCCCACAATGTCACCTGCTTTCACTAAACATGAACTCTATCATGCTCTCTATTTTATCACGAAACTTTGCCAATGGTTTGAACTTTTTTGCAATTCTTGAAAATGCGCATACAAGTTAGAAAAGCGGTATCGTCAGATTGCGCAGGCCGACAGATTTTTATCATTTCATAAACATAGAAAAAACTCTCTACTCAAATGGCAGAGAGCTACTTAGGTATTTTAATAGTGAATTGAATGTATTCTTCAAATTCTTCTTCTTCAGCATTTATTTTTACGCCAGTATCCTGCACCATTGTCAAAGATTGACGGATGGTATTCATCGCAATACGGGTATCCCGACTGAATGCTTTGCGTTTTGGTTTAGCTTTTGGGCTGGTTTTCTCAAGCATTTTGACAACGCGGTCTTCTGTTTGCTTGACATTTAACTGCTTTTCAATGATTTCATAGAGCAATGTGATTTGCGGATCTGGTTTCTTCAAAGGAATGAGTGCTCTTGCATGTCTCTCTGTAATTTTCTTTTGGAGCAAAGCATCCTGAACTTCCTGAGGAAGCTTTAACAGTCTGAGCTTATTGGCAATTGTAGACTGTCCTTTTCCCAGACGCTGGGCAAGGGCTTCTTGAGTCAAGTCGTGAAGTTCCAGCAGCTTTGCGTAGGCCACGGCTTCTTCAATGGCTGATAGCTCCTCGCGCTGCAGGTTCTCAATTAAAGCTACAGAAGCTGTTTCTGTGTCATTGAAATCCTTTACAATAGCTGGAATTGTTTCCCATCCTAGTTTTTGGACAGCTCTAAACCGTCTTTCCCCGGCAATAATTTCATATCTTCCATCAACCTGACGTACAACAATCGGCTGAATAATCCCATGCGTACGTATCGTAAGCGATAACTCTTCTATTTTTTCATCCGCAAAAACGGTACGCGGCTGAAAGCGATTTGGCACGATTTCCTCAACGGAAATCTTTTTAACCTCATCATATACGGAATCATCAATTTCTTCTGTTTCAATTACTGCTGTTTTTTCTGCTGTATCTTCTTTTTCTCCCAAACCGAAAAAACGAGAGAATGGATGCTTCATGCGCCTACACCACCTTTAGAAACTGCCATCATATTAATTCTCTTTCAAGTCTCTTTATTCCTGCATGCAAAACGAACTTTCCACGTATTGTTTTTCTATTCTAATGGAAGTTTATTAGGCGTACCTGGTTTACGCGGATATTTTGCAGGTGTTGATTTTTGTTTATGAATAATAATGATTGAGCGCTCACTTTCCTCAAGCGGCAGCTCAAAGGCATACTTTCCCTTCACCTTGCCGCCAAGCGTATTAAGCGCTTTTTCGGCTTTCATCATCTCTTCCTCAGCTGATGCAGCTTTCATTGCTACGAAGTGACCGCCTGTTTTAGCAAGCGGCAGGCAAAGCTCGCTCAAAACAGATAAACGCGCTACAGCCCGTGCTGTCACAACATCATAGGTTTCTCTGAAAGCTTTGTTTTTTCCAAACGTTTCTGCTCTGTCATGGTAAAGAGATACGTCGGAAAGGTTCAGTGATTTTGTCAGATGATCTAAAAATGTAATTCTCTTTTGAAGAGAATCAACTATCGCAATTTTCAAATGCGGAAAGCATATTTTAATCGGAAGACTTGGAAACCCTGCACCTGCACCTACATCGCAAATGGAGAGCGGTTTTGTAAAATCAAAATAGAAAGCAGCAGAAATAGAATCATAAAAATGTTTAAGATAAACTTCTTTTTTCTCTGTAATTGAAGTTAAATTCATTTTCTCATTCCACTCTACAAGCAATTCGTAGTAAGTCTCAAATTGCTCCAGCTGCTTTGCGGAAAGCGAGATTCCCTTTTCCTCAAGACTGGATTTAAATAAAGAAATGTCCATACTCAAAACCTTTCTGATCTGCTTTATTCGTTAGAAACACGAGCTATTCTTCCTTGCTCCATATACACGAGAAGGATGGAGATGTCTGCTGGATTTACCCCTGAAATACGGGATGCCTGTGCCATTGAAAGCGGTCTGACTTCCTTCAGTTTCTGGCGTGCTTCAGAAGCGATGCCTGAAATCGCATCGTAATCGATATTTTCCGGAATCTTTTTGTTTTCCATTTTCTTCAGCTTTTCTACCTGCTGAAGGGACTTTTCAATATAGCCTTCATATTTAATTTGAATTTCAACCTGTTCGGCTATTTCTCCGGAAATATTTTCATCAGCCGGTGCTAAAGCATGAATATGCTCATAATTCATTTCAGGACGTTTAATAAGATCTGATGCACGGATTCCGTCTTTCAGTTCACTGCCGCCTGCACGTCTGATTAACTCCTGTGTCTGCTCATTTGGTTTGATGATGACAGAGTTCAGACGTTTTTTCTCTGCTTCAATTGCTTCTTTTTTAAGTAAAAATGCGCTATAGCGTTCTTCTTTGATAAGTCCAATCTTACGTCCAATATCCGTTAAACGCAAGTCGGCATTATCATGACGAAGAAGCAGGCGATATTCCGCTCTGGACGTTAATAAACGATACGGCTCATTTGTGCCTTTTGTGACAAGATCATCAATTAATACTCCAATATAAGCATCTGAGCGGCTCAAGATGACTTCTTCTTTGCCAAGTGCTTTACTGGCTGCATTAATTCCGGCCATTAAGCCCTGTCCTGCTGCTTCTTCATAGCCTGATGTGCCATTAATTTGTCCCGCTGTAAAGAGACCTGGAACCTTTTTGGTTTCAAGGGTTGGCCATAGCTGTGTAGGTACGATTGCATCATATTCAATCGCATAGCCTGCACGCATCATTTCCACTTTTTCCAGGCCGGGTATGGATGCAAGAATTCTTCGCTGTACATCTTCCGGAAGACTTGTTGATAATCCCTGAACATATACTTCCTGTGTGTTTCTGCCTTCCGGCTCAAGGAAAATCTGATGACGGGGCTTATCATTAAAACGGACGACCTTATCTTCAATTGAAGGACAGTAACGCGGGCCAGTTCCTTTAATCATACCTGAATACATTGGCGAACGATGGAGATTATCGTCGATGATTTTATGAGTTTCTTCACTTGTATAAGTCAGCCAGCATGGAAGCTGATCGGTAATATATTTTGTCGTTTCATAGGAAAAAGCGCGGGGAACGTCGTCACCCGGCTGAATTTCTGTTTTGCTGTAATCAATTGAATGACTGTTTACACGAGGCGGTGTTCCTGTTTTAAAACGGACCATGTCAAGTCCGATTTCCTGCAGATGCTCTGATAATTTAATAGAAGGCTGCTGATTATTAGGTCCGCTTGAATATTGCAGTTCACCTAATATGATTTTCCCTCTTAAAAATGTGCCTGTAGTCAGAACAACTGTTTTCGCGCGATATTCCGCACCCGTTTGAGTGATAACGCCACGGCATTCTCCGTCTTCAATGATAAGACGGTCGACCATTCCCTGAAGCATTGTAAGATTCCGTTCATTTTCCATCGTTTTCTTCATTTCATGCTGATACGTAAATTTATCCGCCTGAGCCCGCAGCGCACGCACAGCCGGTCCTTTGCCTGTATTCAGCATTCTCATTTGAATATGTGTTTTATCGATATTTTTGGCCATTTCCCCGCCCAAAGCATCGATTTCACGCACAACGATTCCTTTTGCCGGTCCGCCAACTGATGGATTACAAGGCATAAAAGCAACCATATCAAGATTTATTGTCAGACCAAGCGTTTTTGCACCCATTCTCGCAGAAGCGAGGGCGGCCTCAACCCCTGCATGGCCTGCACCGACAACAACAACATCATAATCACCTGCATGATATCCCATGGTATGAACCTCCTTTATATTTTAAGCTCTCTTCAAAAATTGTGTATCTATATTAAGTAGAATATATTTTCCATCGAACAGTTCTTATTTTCCCAAACAGAACTGTGCAAACAGCTGATCAATCAAACTTTCATGAACAGCATCTCCGATAATTTCACCAAGCAGCTCCCACGTACGTGTAAGATCGATTTGCACAAGATCAATCGGCACTCCCGCATCAATCGCGTCAAGTGCATCTTCAATCGTTCGTTTTGCCTGTGAAAGCAAAGCAATATGCCTTGTGTTTGAAACATATGTTAAATCTGAAGAGCCTACGCTGCCTTCAAAAAACAGCGAGCTGATGGATTCTTCAAGCTGGTCAATTCCCTGTTCTTCAAGCAGAGAAGTCGTAACGACAGGTGAACCTTTTGCAAGCTCTCTCACCCGGTCCAAGTCTATTTTTCCAGGAAGGTCTGTTTTATTTACAATCACAATGACGTCCATGCCGCTGACAGCTTCAAATAACTGCTCATCCTCTATTGAAAGAGCCTCACTGTAGTTTAGTACGAGCAGGATAAGGTCCGCCTTTTTCAATACCTGTCTTGATTTTTCTACACCGATCCGTTCAACTATGTCCTCTGTCTCCCTGATGCCGGCTGTATCAACCAGACGAAGAGGCACGCCTCGGACGTTTACATATTCCTCAATAACATCCCTTGTCGTTCCCGGTATATCTGTTACTATCGCTTTATTTTCGTGAATCAGACTATTCAGAAGCGAAGATTTCCCAACATTAGGTCTGCCTACGATAACCGTTGAAAGACCCTCTCTTAAAATTTTTCCCTGCTGAGAGGTTTGAAGCAGCTTTTCAATCTCATTTTTAACGAGTGTCGCTTTTTCAATCAGCATGCTGTGCGTCATTTCTTCTACATCATCATACTCAGGATAATCTATGTTAACTTCCACATGGGCAAGTGTCTCAAGAATTTCCTGGCGCAGACGCTGAATCAGCTTGGACAGTCTGCCTTCCATCTGTCCAAGCGCAACATTCATTGCACGATCTGTTTTTGCCCGTATTAAATCCATCACAGCTTCAGCTTGAGATAAATCAATCCGGCCATTTAAAAATGCTCTCTTTGTAAATTCTCCAGGCTCCGCAAGCCGGGCACCGTGGTTTAATGCAAGCTGCAGGACACGGTTAACCGTTACAATCCCGCCGTGGCAGTTTATTTCTACTATATCTTCTCTCGTAAATGTCTTAGGACCCTTCAAAACAGATACCATGACTTCCTCTACGATTTGGCCCGTATCAGGATCTTCAATATGCCCGTAATGAATCGTATGCGACGGGACCTTTGTCAATTTCTTTCCTGAAGGACCTGAATACAGCTTGTCCGCAATGCCGATTGCATCATCCCCGCTCAGTCTTACGATGGCAATGGCTCCTTCTCCCATCGGTGTGGATATTGCTGCAATTGTATCGAATTCCATCCGTTTCACCCCGCTTCTTTCAAAATAAATCTATATAGAATTTCCCATAATTTACGCAGTCAAATTTATAAGATATCATAGTTATTTCTTATTGGAAAGAAAAAAATATCGAATTATCCACAGACTGAAATTCCGCACAATTCTCTTATTATCATTTTAACTTATCCACATGTTAATAACAATATTTCCAACTGAAAGGTTTCTAAGCCCTTTAGCATGAAAGAATACACAAAAAAACCCCGCTGATCTATGATCTGCGGGGTTTCGCACTGCTATTTCGGAGCAATCACCAGATGACGATTAGGCTCTTCTCCGACCGAGTATGTTTTAATCTTATGCTGCTGGTTAACAAGAGCAGCATGGATAATCTTACGTTCATATGAAGGCATAGGTTCTAAAGGAACCTCTCGTTTTGTACGAACAGCCTGGTGTGCAAGTTTCTGAGCGAGCTGAACAAGCGTTTCTTTGCGGCGGGTTCTGTAGTTTTCAGCATCCACTGTGATATGCAGGTAGTGATTGGAATGACGATTTGCTGCGAGCTGTGTCAAATACTGCAGGGAATTAAGTGTTTGTCCGCGCTTTCCAATTAAAAGCGCTACCTTTTCTCCTTCAATTTGAAACGTCACATTTTTGCCTTCCTGAATCATTTCAACCTTTGCATCGACATTCATATTTTTGATCACTTCAGTCAAAAAACGATATGCTTCTTCAGCAGGATTCGGGCGTTTAACGGCTTTTACCATTGCAGGTTTTGCGCCGAAAAGTCCTAAAAATCCCTTTTTCCCTTCATCAAGAACGGTAATTTCAACTTCTTTTTCGCTTGCATTCAGCTGTGTTAAAGCGGATTGTACTGCTTCTTCGACGCTAAGTCCGGTAGCAGTTATTTCTCTCACTTTTTCGTTCCTCCCGATTTTAATAGTGCTTTCGCTCTAATATCAGGTCCGTAGATGATCATTGTCTGCACGATCATAAATAGATTTCCGACTACCCAATATAAAGATAGTGCAGCTGGGAAGCTGACAGCAAAGACGACGATCATAATTGGCATGATATATAAAAGCATAGCCATTTGCGGATTTTGATTTGCTGTTCCTGCCATTGTCAATTTTTGTTGAATGAATGTTGTAATACCAGCGATGATCGGCAGAAGGAATAATGGATCACGTGATCCAAGGTCAAACCACAGGAAGTTGTGATCTGCGATTGCTTCTGTTCTCATAATGGCATGATAAAAACCGATCAGGATTGGCATTTGAACTAATAATGGAAAACACCCTGCAAGAGGATTTACTTTATTCTTCTGGAATAAAGCCATTGTTTCCTGCTGGAGTTTTTGCTGTGTTTTTTGATCTTTAGAACTGTATTTTTCACGAAGCTTTTGCATTTCTGGCTGCAATTCCTGCATAGCTTTTGAGTTTTTAATCTGCTTAATCATTAAAGGCAAGATCGCAAAACGAATGATCAGCGTTACGATAACGATTGACAGTCCGTAGCTATTACCCATTAATTCTGCAAAATAGATGATCAGCCATGACAACGGATACACAATGTAGTGATTCCAGAAACCCTGACTTTCCTCTGTGATTGGCTGGTTCACTTCTGTACAGCCTGTAAGAAGCATCATGATGCTCACTAAGCCAAGCACTAACAATATTCTCCTTTTCAACCGGTATTCCTCCTAACAAAATATCTAAACCTGCAAGTTCTGCCGACTTTATTCAACATTTATTTTAACATCTTTCAAAAAAGAAAACGTCTTTCATTTTTCTTTTTTCATTTTTCTATGTATTTTTAATGGAGTTTTCGCGCTGCGGTCTCGCTCTGTGGACTTTTGTTTTTCTGAAAAGGTGCAGTAAACTGCTTTTCACTTCATGATAGTCCATTTCCGATGCCGGCTTTCTGGCAATTACTATATAATCAATGCCTGTTTTTAAGCTGTCCTTTTCTTCAAGAAAAACTTGGCGGACGAGACGCTTAATTCTGTTTCTTGTTACGGCATTTCCTATCTTTTTACTGACTGATAAACCTAAACGGAATTCTTTTTCTTCAGGCTGATTCAGCATATAGATCACAAATTGTCTATTTGCCATCGACTTTCCATGCTTGAATACTTTTTGGAAGTCTTCGTTTTTTTTGATGCGGTTTTTCTTTTTCATATCCTCACTCCGGATCCTTGCCTGAATTCCTCAGCCTTCTGAGAGCTTTTCCATCATTATTTCTTTAACAATATCTATTTAAACAGCTGTTTTTGAAAAACATGGCCCAACCATAAACAGGATTGGGCCATGTAAAAAAGACCACTGATATTTTTCAGTGGCCTATGCTGATAATACTTTTCTTCCTTTAAGACGACGTGCAGCTAGCACTTTACGTCCGTTTTTAGTGCTCATGCGAGCGCGGAAACCGTGAACTTTACTATGTTTGCGTTTATTTGGTTGATAAGTTCTTTTCATTATAGACACCTCCCTGAGGAATAGCTGTTAAAGACAGTCTTACTAATTATAGAGAGTGACCTAGTGAATTGTCAACCATATGTCAAAAAAGATCTTATGGTGAAACATTGTTTCTGAATTATTTATTGTTTCTCATGGCTGTGTATAGACATTTCATACAAATTCAAGTCACATTCATGCTTTTTTCCTTAAGCTGTTTTCGCAAATATTGTTGTTTTGGTGATAAATGTTGTCCGTTTCTTGCAGCGAGAGGAACTTGCTTTCCGCGGTCCGGGTGGGAGCCTCCTCAGCTTCGCTTCCGGGGACTCCCATTTCCCTCTACTTTCCCGCAGGAGTCAAGTTTATCCGCTACAATCCACTTAGGGTCTTTAATATCTAGTTTTAAAGCAACAAAATTTACGAAACCGCGGATCTCCACTGCAGCACACCAAAATTTAAATATAAAAAGAGCATTCTTCAAAATCACATTCGGAAGAACTTATCCTCTCTAATTAAATTCAAAGAATAAATTTCTGAACGAATTTTTCAGTGTACAAATCTGTCAAACACCATAGACTGTGCATAGTTTTTTCGACATATTTTTTATCCACACCTGTTATCGACAGGTTTCACACAGAATAAACATATGTGGACAATTATTCTCAACATGGAGCCTGATATGTGGATAAGTTTTATAAAACCATTGCACCGCTTCGTTTAATTTGATATTATATTTGTGTTTTCACTCTGAATATTGGAACGTCTATATCCTGTTTATCCACACACTGTGGATAACATGTGGAAAGATTATAAACACCCTGTTAAAAAACTTGTCCACATTTAACGGTTTATGTCGAAAAGACGTTTTTCTACTATACTATATATTTATGCACATTTTGTTCATTTTGCATTTTTATTCACAATCATCCAGCTGTTGTACAAAACATGTACACGTTCATTTTATAGAAAAAGGAGGGAGATGCCTCATATGGAGAATATTGATGAATTATGGAGCAAAGCTTTATCAGAAATTGAAAAAAAGCTGAGCAAGCCAAGTTTTGAAACATGGCTTAAATCCACTAAAGCTCATGCTCTTAAGGGAGATACATTAACAATCACTGCACCTAATGAATTTGCGCGTGACTGGCTTGAATCCAGGTATCTGCATTTGATTGCCAATACCATATATGAGCTTACTGGCGAGGAATTGCTGATAAAATTTATCATTCCCCAAAATCAAAATGAAGCTGATTTTATGCCAAAATCACCGATAAAGCCGATGACTAAAGAGGAAGAACAGATTGAGCTTCCGCAAAATATGCTGAATCCGAAATATACGTTTGACACATTCGTAATCGGTTCAGGGAACCGTTTTGCCCATGCAGCTTCTCTTGCTGTGGCCGAAGCACCGGCGAAGGCGTATAATCCGCTTTTCATTTACGGGGGGGTCGGACTTGGAAAAACGCATTTAATGCACGCCATTGGCCATTATGTGATTGATCACAAGCCTAACGCGAAAGTTGTTTATTTATCATCTGAGAAGTTTACGAACGAATTTATCAATAGTATCCGTGACAACAAAGCGAAAGACTTCCGGAATAAATACCGAAGTGTCGACGTGCTGCTTATAGATGATATTCAATTTCTTGCAGGTAAAGAACAAACTCAAGAGGAGTTTTTCCATACGTTTAATACGCTCCATGAAGAAAGCAAGCAAATTGTAATCTCAAGCGACCGTCCTCCAAAAGAAATTCCAACTCTCGAAGACCGGCTTCGTTCCAGATTTGAATGGGGTTTAATAACAGACATTACACCGCCTGACCTTGAAACAAGAATTGCCATCCTCAGAAAGAAAGCAAAGGCTGAAGGGCTTGATATTCCAAATGAGGTTATGCTCTACATCGCCAATCAGATTGATTCAAATATCCGTGAGCTTGAAGGTGCACTCATTCGAGTTGTAGCTTATTCATCTTTAATCAATAAAGATATAAATGCCGATCTCGCAGCAGAAGCACTCAAGGATATTATTCCAAGCTCTAAGCCGAGAATGATCACGATTGCTGACATCCAGCGCATGGTAGGCCAGCATTTCAGTGTAAAACTAGAAGATTTTAAAGCAAAGAAACGCACGAAATCAGTCGCGTTCCCAAGACAAATTGCCATGTATCTTTCAAGAGAATTAACGGATTCCTCTTTGCCTAAAATTGGCGAAGAATTCGGAGGCCGTGACCATACGACAGTTATTCATGCCCATGAAAAAATCTCTAAACTGCTTCAGGCTGATGATCAGCTTGTTAAACAGCTTAAAGAGATTGAAAACATGCTGAAGGGCTCTTAAAAAGCTTGCACTAATAAAATTTTATATGGATAATGTGAATAACCAAGCACGATTCATACACAGTCTGTCCACAGGTGGATAGGCTGTGTTTCCTTTCGTCAACAGAGTTATACACATTTCCACAGGCCCTACTAGTACTTCTACTATTTTTTCTTTAAATAATATATATATTAAGTGGCTCAAAGAATTATGCTCCCATACGAAAAAAAAGGAGGATTTCCCTAAATGAAATTTGTCATCCAAAAAGATCGGTTAGTTCAAAGTGTTCAAGATGTAATGAAAGCCGTATCTTCAAGAACAACAATCCCGATTTTGACAGGAATTAAAATTGTTGCAACAGAAGAAGGTGTCACACTTACAGGAAGTGATTCTGACATCTCAATCGAATCGTTTATCCCAACTGAAGAAAACGGCAAAGAAATCGTCGAAATCAAACAAACTGGCAGCATTGTTCTTCAGGCTCGCTTTTTTGGAGAAATTGTTAAGAAACTCCCGAAGGAATCCGTAGAAATTGAAGTTCTTGGCCAGCATATGACTGTCATCCGCTCAGGCAAAGCAGAATTTAACCTTAACGGGCTTGATGCGGAAGAGTATCCTCATCTGCCGCAAGTAGAAGAACATAACAGTTTTAGAGTGCCGACAGATCTCTTAAAAACAATGATCCGTCAAACGGTTTTCTCAGTCTCGACTTCAGAAACGCGTCCCATTTTGACTGGGGTCAACTGGAAGCTTGAAGATAGAGAATTAATCTGTATTGCAACAGACAGTCACCGTCTGGCTCTCCGTAAAGCAAAAATCGAAACGGATACTGACAGCACTTATAATGTCGTTATTCCAGGAAAAAGCTTAAATGAATTAAGCAAAATTCTCGCAGACACAAGTGATGAAATTGAAATAGTGATAACAGAAAGCCAAGTTCTTTTTAAAGCTGAAAATTTACTTTTCTTCTCAAGATTATTGGACGGAAACTACCCGGATACAACAAGACTTATTCCTGCTGAGAGCAAAACAGATATGGTCCTTAATACAAAAGAATTTCTTCAGGCAATTGACCGGGCATCGCTTCTTGCAAAAGAAGGAAGAAATAACGTAGTTAAGTTTTCAACGCTTGAAGAAGGTATTGTAGAAGTTTCTTCAAACACGCCGGAAATCGGAAAAGTCATTGAGGAAGTTCAGACTCAGGAGATTACAGGCGAAGAATTAAAAATCTCATTCAGTGCAAAATATATGATGGATGCATTAAAAGCACTTGAAGGAACGGAAATTAAAATCAGCTTTACGGGTGCAATGAGACCATTTTTAATCCGCACTCCGGAAGACGATTCGATTCTCCAATTAATTCTTCCTGTCAGAACGTATTAATCAAGAAAAGTGAAAGCGCCCGTTTAGCGCAGGCATGACAGATAAGGCTCTGTCAGAAAAGGCGCTTTTTGCCGCTACTTTCGGTGCCGTTCTGGGCGATTCCGCTCGCCATCGAAGCGCAAATTTTTATATTTTCTTATCTCTTAAACAAGCTGCTGGCACAAGCTGGCAGCTTTTCTTTTCCTTTCGCAGGACCTTATACCCGCTTTGTGTACACGTGTGGCGGACACTGTTATTCGCGATAACGAACAAGGCTGGCGCGAAGAGAATAAAGGTTTAAATAGATGTTGTGAAAGTATGGATAAGTTTAGTAAAATTAGCTGTTGGAAACTTAAAGAAAGAAGGCGATCTGCAATGTCAATAAAGCCAGTGAAAATTGAGACAGAATACATTACGCTTGGCCAGTTCCTGAAGCTTGCTGAAGTTATTCAATCAGGCGGCATGGCTAAATGGTTTTTGCAGGAATATGCAATTTTTGTAAATGGCGAACCTGAAAACCGCCGCGGGAAAAAACTGTTTGCTGATGATACAGTTGATATTCCGGACTTTGGCTCTTTTATTGTGAAAAACTAAGGCTTGCAGGCCATTAATATATATAGAATGATCACTCTCTTTGCAAAAAGAGCAAAAACTAAAGTTGGTGAACGGATTTGTTTATCAAAGAATTAACGCTGCGGAATTACAGGAATTATGAAGAACTGACCGTAGAGTTTGAAAATAAAGTCAATGTTATTTTAGGAGAGAATGCCCAGGGCAAGACCAATGTGATGGAAGCCATCTATGTATTAGCTATGGCAAAGTCCCATCGCACCTCAAATGACAAAGATCTTATCTATTGGGACAAGGAATATGCTAAAATAGAAGGCAGAGTAGAAAAGTACAGCGGATCAGTTGCTATGCAGCTTGTTGTCTCGAAAAAAGGGAAAAAAGCGAAGCTGAATCATATTGAACAGCAGAAATTAAGCCAGTATGTAGGGGCAATGAATGTCATCATGTTTGCACCCGAGGATCTCAATCTCGTAAAGGGAAGCCCTCAAATCAGAAGGCGTTTTATTGATATGGAAATCGGTCAGGTTTCACCTGTCTATCTTCATGATTTAAATAGATTTCAAAAAATTATGCTGCAGAGAAATCAGTATTTAAAGCAGATGCAAATGCGCAAACAGACGGATCGAACGATGCTTGATGTACTTACTTCGCAGCTTGCAGAGTCTGCCGCAAAGGTCATTTTAAAACGAATTGAGTTCATAGAAAAACTGCAAAAGTGGGCTCAGCCGATTCATACAGGCATCAGCAGAGGACTTGAAACGTTAACAATTGAGTATAAAGCTTCTGTCGATGTATCAGAAGAGGCAAGTTTGTCGAAAATGATAGAAGCATATGAAGAGAAGTTTGATAAAATAAAAGATAGAGAAATTGAGCGCGGCGCAACCCTTGCCGGACCTCACAGAGATGATCTTTTATTTTTTGTGAATGGGCGAGATGTGCAGACATTTGGATCCCAGGGTCAGCAGAGGACGACCGCACTATCGCTGAAGCTTGCAGAGATTGAATTAATCCATGAGGAAATTGGAGAATACCCGATTTTGCTGCTTGATGATGTTTTATCAGAACTCGACGACTACAGACAATCTCATTTATTGAATACGATTCAAGGGAAAGTGCAGACATTTGTAACAACAACAAGTGTTGAAGGCATTGACCATCAGACGCTGAAAGAAGCAACGACATACCGTGTTTCAAAAGGCAGGCTGACACGCTGAAAAGAGGTGGTTTTTCTTGTATATTCACCTGGGAGATAATTTTGTGATTCCCTCAAAAGAAGTTGTCATGATTATTGATCATCATTCTTCAAATACTTCCGGCATTGTCAGCGAGTTTTTAGAAAAACATCAGAATCATACAGTCAAGCTTGCGAGCGGTGTGACAAAATCAATTGTTGTAACCACAGATAAAATCTATTTTTCCCCTCTTGCATCAGGCACGTTGAAAAAACGCGCAAAATTCACATTTGACATAGATATGGTTGCGGATGAACCATTTAAAAATCATTCGTAATAAGCCCTTAAGAAAAGTGTAGGTGATCATAGTGGCGATGGAACAAAAACAAATCGAACAGCAAACTTATGATGAAAACCAAATACAAGTATTAGAAGGCTTAGAGGCTGTCCGGAAACGTCCTGGGATGTATATTGGATCAACAGCAGCAAAAGGTCTTCACCATCTCGTTTGGGAAATTGTAGATAACAGTATTGACGAAGCGCTTGCTGGTTACTGTGATGAAATCAACATTATTGTTGAAGAAGATAACAGCATCACCGTAAAAGACAATGGACGCGGGATTCCGGTAGGGATTCATGAAAAAATGGGACGTCCTGCAGTTGAGGTCATCATGACCGTTCTCCATGCCGGAGGGAAATTCGGCGGCGGAGGCTACAAAGTATCAGGCGGATTGCATGGCGTTGGTGCCTCAGTAGTTAACGCGCTTTCGACTGTCCTTGAGGTTACTGTTTACCGTGAAGGGAAAATCCATTATCAAAAGTTTGAGCGCGGAGTGCCGGCTGGCGATTTGGAAATAATCGGAGAAAGTGAACTCACAGGGACGACAACTCACTTCTGTCCGGACCCAGAAATCTTTACTGAAACGGTTGAATATGATTTTGATACTCTTGCAAACCGTTTAAGAGAGCTTGCGTTCTTGAATCGGAATATTAAAATCACAATTGAAGATAAACGCGAAAATAAACGCAAAAAGGAATACTTGTATGAAGGCGGCATTAAATCATATGTCGAGCATCTAAACCGCACGCGTGAAGTCATTCATGAAGAGCCTGTCTACATGGAAGGCGAAAAGGACGGCATTACAGTTGAGGTTGCCCTGCAATACAATGATTCTTATACAAGCAACATTTATTCTTTTGCCAATAACATTCATACGTATGAAGGCGGAACTCATGAAGCTGGATTTAAAACAGCCCTCACTAGAGTCATAAATGACTATGCCCGCAAAAATGGTGCATTTAAAGAGAATGATGCCAATTTGACTGGTGATGATGTGCGTGAAGGGATAACAGCGATTATTTCTGTTAAACATCCTGATCCGCAGTTTGAAGGTCAAACCAAAACAAAATTAGGCAACTCTGAAACGAGAACCGTTACGGATAACCTTTTTGCAGAAGGATTTGAGAAGTTTTTACTGGAAAATCCTTCAACGGCCAAGAAAATCCTTGAAAAAGGACTAATGGCCTCTAGAGCACGTCTTGCAGCGAAAAAAGCTCGTGAATTAACACGCCGCAAAAGCGCACTTGAAATTTCAAATCTGCCGGGAAAACTTGCAGACTGTTCTTCTAAAGACCCTTCTATCTCTGAATTGTATGTAGTTGAGGGTGACTCTGCCGGAGGTTCTGCTAAACAAGGACGCGACCGTCATTTCCAGGCGATCCTTCCGCTTAGAGGGAAAATTATTAATGTTGAAAAAGCCCGTCTGGATAAAATTCTTTCCAATAACGAGATCCGCACGATCATTACCGCTCTCGGAACAGGGATTGCAGAGGATTTTGATATTTCAAAAGCCCGTTATCATAAAATTATCATCATGACAGATGCTGACGTGGATGGAGCCCATATCCGGACCCTTCTGCTGACATTCTTTTACCGCTATATGCGACAAATCATTGAAAATGGATTTGTCTACATTGCGCAGCCGCCTTTATATAAAGTGCAGCAGGGTAAACGAATTGAATATGCGTACAATGACAGAGAAATGGAGAAGCTGATGGCGGAATTGCCGGCTACTCCTAAACCGGGCATTCAGCGCTACAAAGGTCTTGGGGAAATGAACCCTGAGCAGCTTTGGGAAACAACGATGGATCCGAATACAAGAACATTCCTTCAAGTAACATTAGAAGATGCGATGGAAGCAGATGAAACGTTTGACATCCTTATGGGTGACAAAGTAGAGCCGCGCCGAAACTTCATCGAAGGAAATGCACAATATGTAAAGAATCTGGATATTTAAGAATCCCGGATTACTCATAAAGAAAAGGCAAAGCAGAAAAATGCTTTGCCTTTTCTTTTTCTCCATGCTGATTAATTCACAAGTAGCCCACTACTTTTAAACTCGTCCTGCATATCTTTTTAAAGTAAGTAGGCAATTTATCTAAGCAGGAGGCGTAAAGATGAATAATCAGCAGTTTTATCACCAAGATGACATGCGGCGTCCATTCGGCAGACCTGGATTCGGATTCGGGAGACCTGGATTTGGTTTTGGAAGACCGGGGTTCGGTTTCGGCAGACCAGGATTTGGTTTTCCGTTTGCAACTGGATTTCTTGGAGGGCTTGCAACAGGTGCATTATTAACACCTGGATATGGATATGGCTATGGTTATCCTTATCCGTATTATCCGCCGTATCCATATCCGTACTACCCTTATTACTAAGATCAGCCGAAAAACATCCGAAAAGGATGTTTTTTTCTTTTTAAATTAAATTTTTTTCAATATTTTGTGATCCTTATTAAAGCTCTTTCCGTTAGTCCTAATGTAAATACCCAATAAACTAAATGGAAAAAGGAGAGAATCCAAAATGAAGATGAAAAAAGCTCTAATCGCAGTACCCCTCAGTTTTTCCCTGCTGTTTCCGGCGTTTGGCACAGCGAGCGCAGAAGATCACGGCGGAAGTCATGGAGGCAATCACGGAGGTATGGTTTCAACAGACGTTTCTAACCCTGCTGTCGATCTTCGTGCATCACTTGATGCGATCCTCTCAGAACATGCGTACTTAGCCGTTGTTGCTATGCAAAAAGGAATGGACGGCAAAGAAGATTTTGAAGCAGCAGCGGGTCAGCTTAATAAAAATACAGAAGAATTATCAGCAGCAGTGGCATCTGTATACGGTGAAGAAGCTGGAGCACAATTCAAAGAAATATGGAGCAGCCATATTGGATACTTTGTCGATTATGTAACAGCAACAGCTGAAAACAATGAAGAAGGCAGAAAACAGGCATTAGCTGAACTGGACGAGTATAGAGCCGAGCAAGCAGGATTCCTTGATACGGCAACTGAAGGGCGTTTAAAAGCGAAAGATCTTAAAGAAGGATTAAACGTTCATATTGATCAATTAATCTGGGCTTTCGAAAGCTACAGAACGGGCGAATATGATAAAGCATATGACAACATAACAGAATCAATGCACCATATGTTCGGAGTCGGCAAAGGCTTATCATGGGCAATTACCGATCAGTATCCTGACAAGTTTGAAAATACATCAGTGGATACACCAGCTGCAGACTTAAGAGCGGATTTAAACCAAGTATTCTCTGAGCATGCAGCACTTGCAGCGCTTACTATGCAAAAAGGCATCGACGGAGCAGAAGACTTCGAAGCAGCAGCAGGCGCATTAAATGAAAATACAGAGGATTTAACAGCAGCCGTTGAATCTGTTTACGGTGCAGAAGGCGCTGCAAAATTTAAAGAGATTTGGAGCAGCCACATCGGGTACTTTGTCGATTATGTAACAGCAACAGCTGAAAACAACGAAGAAGGGAAAGAACAGGCTGTAGCGGAATTAGATGAATACCGTGCAGAACAAGCGGCATTCCTTGATGCAGCAACAGAAGGACGCTTAAAAGCGGCTGACCTTGAGGCGGGCCTTAAAGAGCATGTTGATCAATTGCTGAATGCATTCAACAGCTATACAGGCAAAGATTATCCTGCAGCTTATGAAAATATTCATGTGGCTTACACACATATGTTTGGAGTTGGCCAGGCAATGTCCGGTGCGATTGTTGATCAGTTCCCTGAAAAATTTGAAGGGGAAAAACCATCTGAAATGCCTAAAACAGGCTTGGGCGGCATGAGCGAAACAAACAACAGTGCAGTCTTATGGAGCATTTTTGGATTTATCCTTGCTTCAGTTTCGATTGCGATGATCGCTCGCAGGAAATCTGTTAATAACTAAGGGATAAAGCGGGGCAGAGAAAGTCATCTAAATGGGGCGGACAGGCTGCAAAGCTTCAGGACTGCTGAATGAAAAAAGAAGCTATAAGACTGGTCTCAGCACTGCTGAGGCAGGCGACAAATGGTGACGCTAATAAAAATACACCTTATAGAACGGACACATGACGAAAGATTGATTGCCTATACAGAAATTAAAAGAAAAACTGAAATCCCCGCCTAAATAGGCGGGGATTCTTTAGATGAATCGTATTTTTATCTGAATTTGACGTGTAATGTCATAGGTTTATTGATATAATGGAGAGTAGGCTATTATTTAATTTTATTCAGCCATACATATTCAGTTTGATATTTTATTAACAAAGAATTATAAGATCAAAAGTTTCTGGAGACCTTTAACTCCTGTTTTTTTTATGAGATAAGAAAGTATAAATTTTTGCGCTTTTCTTATGAGATTAGAGAGTTTAAATAAGAGTTTAAATATACGTACACTTTGACAGGCTCCGGCGCCTGTATTCCCGGTCCAAACGGACCTTGGCGTTTCCGGTTTTCTGGTTGGAGCTATATAGATTAGGGAGGTTCAAACATGGAAGAAAATAAAACTCCTCAAGTAAAAGAGATAAATATTAGTCATGAAATGCGCTCATCTTTCCTTGATTATGCGATGAGTGTTATCGTTTCGCGCGCTCTTCCCGATGTTCGTGACGGGTTAAAGCCTGTTCATCGCCGTATTTTATATGCTATGAACGATTTAGGGATGACGTCTGATAAACCGTTTAAGAAATCTGCCCGTATCGTCGGAGAAGTAATCGGTAAGTATCACCCGCATGGTGACAGTGCCGTTTATGATTCAATGGTCCGCATGGCTCAAAATTTCAACTTCCGATATATGCTTGTAGACGGACATGGAAACTTCGGTTCTGTCGATGGCGACGGAGCTGCAGCGATGCGTTATACAGAGGCGCGCATGTCCAAAATTGCGATGGAGCTTATCCGCGATATCAATAAAGATACAATCGACTATCAGGACAATTATGATGGTTCTGAACGTGAGCCGGTTGTTCTTCCGTCACGTTACCCTAACTTGCTGGTAAACGGTGCAGCGGGTATCGCAGTCGGCATGGCAACAAATATCCCTCCTCATCAGCTGGGAGAAGTCATTGACGGTGTACTTGCTGTAAGCAAGGACCCTGATGTAAGCATTCCTGAGCTGATGGAGATTATTCCAGGGCCGGATTTCCCGACTGCGGGTCAGATTATCGGCAGAAGCGGAATTCGTAAAGCCTACGAAACAGGCCGCGGTTCGATTACTATCCGTGCCAAGGTAGAAATTGAGGAAAAAGCATCAGGTAAAGAAGTCATTATCGTAAGAGAACTTCCTTACCAGGTAAATAAAGCGAAGTTAATTGAAAAAATTGCTGAGCTTGTGCGTGACAAGAAGATTGAAGGCATTACCGATCTGCGTGATGAATCAGACCGCAACGGGATGCGCATCGTCATTGAAGTGCGCAAAGATGCCAATTCAAACGTTCTACTAAACAACCTTTACAAGCAGACTGCCCTTCAGACAAGCTTCGGCATTAACATGCTTGCCCTTGTAAATGGACAGCCTCAAGTATTGAACCTTAAGCAGTTCCTTGTCTACTATCTGGATCATCAGAAGGTTATTATTCGCCGCCGTACAGCGTTTGAACTTCGCAAAGCGGAAGCTCGCGCACATATTTTAGAAGGTTTGAGAATTGCACTCGATCACTTGGATGAAGTCATCTCCCTGATCCGCAGCTCTCAGACTACGGATATTGCACGTCTTGGGTTGATGGATAACTTCTCTCTATCTGAAAAACAGGCACAGGCGATTCTTGATATGCGTCTGCAGCGTTTAACAGGTCTTGAAAGAGAAAAAATCGAAGAAGAGTACCAGGGACTTGTGCAGCTGATTGCAGAATTAAAAGCAATCTTGGCTGACGATGAAAAAGTTCTTGAAATTATCCGCGAGGAATTAGAAGAAATCAAGGAGCGTTTCAATGACGTTCGCCGTACGGAAATTGTGTCCGGCGGAATTGAAATGATTGAAGATGAAGATCTGATTCCTGTTGAAAATATTGTTATTACTCTTACTCACAACGGCTATATTAAGAGACTGCCAATCTCAACGTACCGCAGCCAGCGCCGAGGAGGCAGAGGGATTCAGGGTATGGGCACGAATGAGGATGATTTCGTAGAACATCTCTTAACAACATCTACTCATGACACGATTCTCTTCTTTACGAATAAAGGGAAAGTTTATCGTGCAAAAGGGTATGAAATTCCAGAGTACGGAAGAACAGCAAAAGGACTTCCGATTATTAACCTTCTGGAAATAGAAAAAGGCGAATGGGTGAATGCCATCATCCCTGTTTCTGAATTTGTGGACGATTGGTCATTATTCTTTACAACAAAAGAAGGAATATCTAAACGATCTCCTCTGACACAATTCGCGAATATCAGAAAAGGCGGCTTGATCGCAGTGAACCTGCGTGAAAACGATGAACTTATTTCTGTCCGTTTAACAGATGGAACGAAACACATCATGATTGGAACGAAAAAAGGAATGCTCATTCGTTTCCCTGAAACAGATGTCCGCTCAATGGGACGTACAGCTACTGGTGTTAAGGGGATTACCCTGGATTCTGATGACGAAGTTGTCGGAATGGAAATCCTTGAAGAAGATGTCGATGTCCTTGTAGTAACACGCAATGGATTCGGCAAACGGACGCCTGCAGCTGAATACCGGATTCAAAGCCGCGGCGGTAAAGGGATTAAAACATGCAACGTCACTGAGAAAAATGGTACAGTGATTTCTGTTAAGCCTTCGACCGGAGAAGAGGATCTCATGCTGATAACGGCAAGCGGTGTTCTTATCCGGATGGCAATCGACAGTATTTCTACTACCGGCCGTAACACACAAGGTGTTAAGCTGATTAAACTTGGCGACGAAGAGCACGTCGCTACTGTCGCTGTTGTAGAAAAAGAAGAGCTCGAACCGGAAGATGCTGAGCTTTTGGAGAATGAAGAAGGATTACAGGAAGATTCATCTGCAGCACCAATCTCAACTGAAGAAGTTTCTGCAGAAGACACCTCTGGTGAACCGGATACAGAAGAATAAGAAATTGAAAGACATAGCCTTTAAAGCTATGTCTTTTTTTATTTTTAAAAACCATTTTCTACTAAATGGAATCGTTTATAATATGGATGGGAGGGATTCATGTGAGAGTCCATATTAATCAGCTGTCTGAAGGATGCATACTGTCAAAAGACGTATTTTCAAAGTCGCACAAACCGTTGATGCGAAGCCAGACCATTTTAAATCAAGATCTTTTGCAAATTCTGCAGGCTTTTTTAATAAATGAAGTAGAAGTAGAGCCATACTTTGAAAATGGAAATGCCTTTAAACCTGCTGGGGTAATCCTTGATTCTTCTGCAGCTGAAAAAACAGTAAATTCAACAAAGAACACCCGTTTCGAAGAACTGTATAATAACGCTGTGCAAGCCTTTAAGCAATTGTATCTGGACTGGCAATCCGGCGCTTTGGTTGATATCTCGAAAATCAGAAATCTATTAATTCCTGTTGTTGAGCAGGGACTGAAAGAACCCGATAAGATATTTAAAACCTACGAATATACGAAAGATGATGATCATCTTTACCACCACTCAGTATCTGCCGGATTAGTAAGCGCTTATTTAGGAAAGGGTATGGGCTTTTCCTATGGAGATACGACACAGGTCGCTATGACGGGTCTTCTGTGTGACTGCGGCATAACAAAAGTAGAGCAGGGGTTTCTGACTAAAAAGACAGCTCTGACAGACAAAGAGTTTAAAGAAATTAAGCAGCATCCCGTTCACAGTTACAAAATGCTGAAAAATATCGTTTCTTTAAAAGAAGCTGTTAAGCTTGGAGTTCTGCAGCATCATGAGCGCCTTGACGGCAGCGGGTACCCATTAGGAGCAAAGGCAGAACAGCTTCATCCCTTCGGCAGAATTGCGGCTCTTGCTCATGCATATCAGGCAATGGTCTCCGAAAGGCCGCACAGAAGAAGACAATCACCTTTTAAAGTCTTAGAACAGCTCATGCATGATGAGTTCGGGAAATTTGATCTCAAGGCACTGAACGAATTGAAAAAGGGGCTGCTAAAACTAAGTTCAGGGACAACTGTCAGATTGTCAGACGGCAGAATAGCAGTGATTGTATTTATAGAAGATAAAGATCCGACCAGACCTCTTATAAAGATAGAAGAAACTGATGAAATTCTTGCACTTAAAGGACAAAATCACCTTTTTATAGAAGAAATCATTTAAGAGCAAACTTTTTGCTCTTTTCTTATTGCTTATTTTAATAGGTGCTGATATAATTCTATAAGTCAGTAAGAAACCTTCTACATAAAGCAGTTTAAGAAAATTATTTTTAAAAAAATGATTGACACGAACTGGGTGGAAATGATATATTAAAGGGGTC
>NZ_JBCMYF010000010.1:0-392 GCF_050483325.1 Metabacillus idriensis | reverse complement strand
TTACAGCACAAAGTGCAAGTAGCGATCTTTTAGAAGTGCGCTAATCCCCACAGTTAAGGTGTTCCGCACATAGTTTTTATAGTATAATAAGGTCAAAATGCACAAAGGAGAATGCTGAAATGATTCATCAAGATTGGCTGAACAAAGAGACCATTAAAATGGTAACATGCAAACATACAAATGCAGAAAAATACATGGTTAACCGTGTTTTAACAACGGGAAATACATATGAAGTAAAAAACGAAACAGAAGAATTTTACTTTGTCATTGATAACAACGGCAAAGTGAGCGGATTCTACAAAGATTATTTTGAAGAGAAATAAACGATAAAAAAGCCATCTGAAAACGTTCAGATGGCTTTTTTTGTGTTGCCAGGTGATTCCGCTTTTCTC
>NZ_JBCMYF010000009.1:0-151406 GCF_050483325.1 Metabacillus idriensis | reverse complement strand
GCCGAATCCTTATCTGTCTGTCGGAGCTAAACGGGTGATTCCGCTTTTCTTTTTAACGCTGAAGGTTAATCCAAACGCTCTTCACTTCTGTATAGTTAGACAATGCATAGGATCCCATTTCGCGTCCCAGTCCGGATTGCTTGTAGCCGCCGAACGGTGATGCAGCATCAAATGCGTTGTAGCAGTTGACCCAGACGGTTCCTGCTTTTAATTTGCTTGCTACGTAATGGGCATTGGCAATATCGCGCGTCCACAGGCCAGCTGCAAGTCCAAATTCACTTTGGTTGGCGCGGTTAATGACTTCATCCAGATCGTCATATGGCATTGCAGCGATTACTGGACCGAATATTTCTTCTCGTGCGATGGTCATTTCATCTTTAACAGCGGCAAAAATGGTAGGCGAGACGAAATATCCGTTTTCTGATGGTGAGCCGCCGCCGGTTAAGATTTCCGCGCCTTCTTCTACACCTTTTTGAATGTAGTTCAGTACGCGGTTTTGCTGTTCATCTGAAACAAGAGGCCCGATTTGAGTATCCGGCTCAATGCCCGCACCCTGGCGGATATTTTTCGCATGTGAGACCATGTCTGACACGACATTATCATAATGCTTCTTTTGGATGAAAACGCGTGATCCTGCACAGCAAACCTGGCCTTGATTGAACATAACTCCAGTGAGAGCACCAGGTACTGCAGCAGAGAGATCAGCATCAGGAAGAATGATGTTCGGCGACTTGCCGCCAAGTTCAAGTGTTACGCGCTTCAATGATTTGGACGCTTTTTCCATGATCATTTTGCCGACAGGAGTAGATCCTGTGAAAGCGATTTTATCTACATCTGGATGCATCACAAGCGCGTCTCCAGCTGTTTCGCCGAAGCCCGGAACGATGTTGACAACTCCTTCAGGGAAACCGGCTTCTGCAATCAGCTCAGCTAAATATAAAGCTGAAAGAGGGGTCTGCTCTGCCGGCTTTAATACAACTGTACATCCTGTTGCAAGTGCAGCGCCCAATTTCCACATCGCCATAAGAAGTGGGAAGTTCCAAGGAATAATCTGACCGACTACACCAAGAGCTTCATGTCTTGTGTAATTGAAAAATTGCCCGCTTACCGGAATGGTTTGTCCGACAATTTTGGTTGACCAGCCTGCATAATATCTCATATGTTCAATCGCGAGCGGAACATCGGCATTTTTAGTTTCATTAATTGGCTTTCCGTTATCAAGCGTTTCAAGCTGGGCAAGTTCTTCTTTATTTGCTTCCATTAAATCAGCTAGCTTGTACATCAGTCTGCTTCGTTCAGCAGCGCTCATTTTAGACCAAGGGCCAGCGTCAAATGCTTTTCTTGCCGCTTTAACAGCAAGATCAATATCAGCCTTGTCGCCTTCATAAACGGCTGCAAGCGTTTCGCCTGTAGCGGGGTTAGGAGTGTTGAACGTCTTTTTAGATACACTCTCGACAAATTCTCCGTTTATAAACAGTTTTTTCTTTCCCTGCAGAAATTTCTCCAGTTTTTCTCCAACTTTCAATGTAGCTTGACTCATAAATAATCAGCCTCCTAAAATAATATTGGTGAAAATATATGTAGAAATCATGCTGAAGACAGGCAAGCAGACTGCCTGTTATAGCGCTACAAAATTGTAAGCGATTACATTAAAATAATATACTAAAAATTCTTAATTTACAATAAATAAGTCTTTTTAATCTATTAAAATATGAATATCCCAGAAATGATTGGATGGAGTCATAAAATGCTGAAAAAATTCAGAGCTTTAAAAAGCGAAAGAGAGAAATAAAAGCAGTCATCGTAATAACGGGTTAGCTCACCTGAAGACAGTATTCAGCATTTTAAGGATTTAACACCTATTTTTCATAAGACTAAAACAGCAGGCATCCTTCAGAAAAGATGTCTGTTTTTCTCTTGCATGGATAGAAATAACGGGAGCAAATAAATGAAGGTTTCATAAGAATCACATTCAAATCTTTCTAAATAGCTCTGCAACTGTTTTTCACTGACTGAATCCAATATTCCTGACATTTCAATCGGATAACGATACTGCACAAAAAAATCCCAGGCACCATTTTCCTTAAAAAGATCTTCCATCATGATCATCCTTTCTTGTTAACAGTATGAAGTAGATCCGCTTTTTCTAAACAGAGAAGTTTATGCCGTCGCTTTTAGTGGAAATGTGTAAGAGATTCATGCCAAAGCGTGTTATTTTTGCAACTCTCAGGAAACCATATAAAATGATTCAGTTCAGGTTCTCTGTTCTTACTATTAAAATGTGCACGCTTTTTGATGGATACTCAGACTTTGTAAACAGAAAGGAAATCATCATGATCGGTATACTTCTTGCATTAATTCCTGCTGTTGCGTGGGGAAGCCTTGTGCTTGTCAGTGTAAAACTTGGAGGAAATGCCTACAGCCAAACTTTGGGCATAACAGTCGGAGCGTTTTTATTCTCGCTTGTCATGTCCTTTTTTTCAAATCCGGACCTGACTCCACTCGTCTGGTCAATCGGGATTGTCTCAGGTATCTTTTGGACCGTTGGACAATTAAATCAGCTTGCAAGCGTCAAACACATCGGCGTTTCTAAAACTGTTCCAATTTCAACAGGAATGCAGCTGATCGGAACAACTTTATTCGGTGTTCTTCTATTTAAAGAATGGGACACAAAAATGACGGTTATTCTTGGCAGCATCGCCATTCTTTTCATTATTGGAGGTGTTGTTTTAACTTCAATCGGGCAAAAAGACGAAGAAGATGCAGGCAAAAGCCTTAAAAAAGGATTATTGATTTTATTTATTTCATCATTAGGGTACATAGGCTATGTTATTATCATCCGGTATTTTGAAATTGACGGGTGGGCAGCCATTTTGCCTCAGGCGATCGGAATGGTTGCAGCTGCCGCAGCTTTAACTGCCAGACATAAGCCATTTGATAAATTTGCTTTGCGCAATATTTTAACTGGGTTAATGTGGGCAGCCGGAAATCTGGGACTGCTTCTTGCTCTTCCTAAGATCGGGGTCGCTACAAGTTTTTCTCTATCTCAGACAGGCATTATCATTTCTACGCTTGGCGGAATTTTTCTGCTTGGAGAAAAGAAAACGAAAAAACAGATTATCTTTGTCATTATCGGCTGCGTCCTGATTATCGCAGGCGGAGTCTTATTGGGTTATACAAAACGCTAGGAGGTATTCTTATGTATCCGAGTTTAAAAGGAAAAGTCGCTGCTGTTACAGGTGCTTCTTCAGGCCTTGGAAAAGCCATTGCACAGCGCTTTGCTGCAGAAGGGGCAAAGGTAGTGGTTAATTATCTGACTGAGGATGACAAACCTGATCTTGTCATTGAAGAAATAAAAGCAAATGGCGGTGAGGCTTCAAAAATACAGGGAGATGTTTCACAAGAGCACGATGTGAAAAGAATTGTCCAGTTTGCTGTTGAAACTTATGGAACGCTTGATGTTATGGTGAACAACGCAGGTATTCAAGCAGAAATCCCGACCGAGGAGCTCACGCTTGAAAGCTGGAACAAAGTCATTCAAACGAATCTGACAGGTGCATTCCTTGGAAGCAGGGAAGCAGTCAGGCATATGCTTGATCATAATATCAAAGGATCCATCATTAACATGTCATCTGTTCATCAGCAGATTCCCTGGCCTCATTTCGCACATTATGCAGCAAGCAAAGGCGGCATCAAGCTTCTGACTGAAACGCTGGCTCTTGAGTATGCTTCATCTGGGATCCGGGTAAATAATATCGCGCCAGGAGCAATTGATACCCCGATTAATGCAGAAAAATTTGCAGATCCGGAAGCCAAAAAAGATGTCATTGATCTGATCCCTATGGGGTACATCGGAAAACCTGAAGAAATTGCTGCTTGTGTAGTGTGGCTCGCATCATCTGAGGCAAGCTATGTAACCGGAATTACCCTTTATGCTGATGGAGGGATGACGAAATACCCAAGCTTTCAGGCTGGAAAAGGTTAAATAAACGAAATCCCGCAGTCGTTAATGCTGCGGGTATTATATGTATTCTCATATATAGGTACTTTATCCTTTCCAAAAGTAAAGAAATGTTTATAATTGTTATATATGTAAGATTGCTTTAGGGGGAAAACTTGATTGATAAATAAAACCACCATATTAGAAAATATGAACGTTTACGCGCTGCTGAACAGCATCGGTGAAGGGCTCATATTTGCAGATAATGATTTTCAGATCATTTGGTTCAATGATACGGCAAAAGGGATATTAGAAAAAGTTGGTCCGCACGTAGGCATAGAAGATCCACAAGATTTTATTGGCTGCAATATTCAAAAATTTCATGGCGAACGTCAGCAAAACATCCTTGCCAATGGACCATTTCCTCATAGCGGGCAAATTAAATTATTTAACCGGTACACAGCCCAAATTGTTGTTGACCGATTAAGGGATCACGAAAATCAGGAAGCGGGATTCGTCTTAACATGGCGAGACGTGACAGAATATGAAAATGTGATTGAAGAAGGTAAAGCTTTACTCGAAGAAATGTATACGCCTATTATTGGAACGGCACTTGATTCGGCATTATTAATAGCACTGACCGGTACGCTGACGGAAGAAAGAATGGAGAACATGAAAGAAAAAATTCTTCAGCAATCGTCTATACGGCAAGCGGACTATATCATATTTGATTTCACCGGGATTGGTGAAACGTTTGAAGAAACGATTTCCTTTCACTTAAATCAAATTGTGGAAGCTCTCCGGTTGATGGGAACGGAATCAATATTTGTCGGACTGAATCCAAAATTAGTTCAGCATATTACCTTAAACGGCATAGCCCTAAATGTCCGCACATTTCAATCTTTTAAGCAGGGGATTCAATTAATATGGAAAGAAAAAGGATATAATCTTCAAAAAATCAGCGATTAGCCGCTTTTGGCTTATCGTTTTTTTGTGTGAATAAAAATGCCATTTTTGCAGAAGATAAGGGCGATGAAATGAATGGAGGAATGCAGTCTTGAATAAAAGAAAACTGTTAACTGGCACATCCATCGCTCTATCCCTTTTAATAAGTGCAGGATGCGGAATGGATAATAATGCACGTGAAAATGATAATATCATGAACAATGAACTGAAAAATGTCACATATGATAATCAAACCAATGAACAAAACAGGATGGCTGTAGCGGATGATGCTGCGAAAAGGGCAGCTGACATGAAGGAAATTAAATATGCCAATGTAATTGTTACAAATAATAATGCTTATGCTGCAGTAGTTCTAGAAGGCGATCCTAAAGGGAAGCTGTCAGATGACCTTAAAAACAGGGTAGCAGATCAGGTAAGATCCACAGACCGTGAACTAAACAATGTGTATGTTTCAGAAAATCCGGACTTCTTTGACCGTATGAAAGATTACGGCGATAAAATCCGCAGCGGAGAGCCTGTTGCCGGCCTCGCAGATGAATTTAACGAAATGATTAAACGTGTTTTCCCTCAAGCGAAATAAACCGAATCAAACAGGCCGGATGCAAAATGATCCGGTCTGTTTTTTTTCTTTTTAAAAAGGTTTTTTTACATCTTTATTAGGGCATATAATGAAAGCTATGATCTTTATTTAGGAGGAGTCTTATTGTCCCGTTTTCGTTTAATGAGGCTGAAAAACAAACGGCCGCAGCTTTTATTACTTATTCTCATTATTTTAACCGGAACAATTATTTATCAGAGTTACAAACCACTCCCGGAAAATATCTCCTATGAGGGAGATGTCCACAAAGTTGAAGATGTGGACTTTTTGTATGACTTAACGTATAAAATAGAAGGCCGGGTTGAAGCGGATCAAATGATTTTTGATGCGATTTATAAAGCAATCGATGAAGCGGAAGAATTTATTGTCATTGATTTGTTTTTGTTCAATGGATACTACGATCGAGGAGAAAGCTACCCTGAAATCAGCAAAGAACTTACTGATAAACTTCTTCAGAAAAAAAAGGAAAATCCGAATTTGCCAATCGTTTTTATTACAGATGATATCAATACCTCGTACGGATCACATCCATCTAAAGAATTAGAAGCTTTTAAAAAAGCCGGCATTGAAGTAGTAATGTCAGATATGAATGCTTTGCGGGATTCAAACCCGCTTTATTCAAGTGTTTGGAGAACTTTTTTTCAGTGGTTTGGCCAGTCTGGCCCCGCATGGCTTTCTAATCCATTCGGTGAAACAGCTCCTGATATAACATTCAGATCTTATTTGAAACTATTTAATGTAAAAGCCAATCACCGAAAAGCAGTCGCTACAGAAAAAACTGCCATTGTGCCATCAGCCAACCCTCATGATGCGAGCGGTTACCATTCTAATGTAGCTTTCCAGGTAAGCGGAAATGTGATTGCGGATGTCCTTGAATCAGAACAGGCAGTTTCAAATTATTCCGGAGGGCCCAAACTGCCTGAATATGAGAAAAAGAACAATGAGAAGGGCGATATTAAAGTGCAGGTTTTAACAGAAGGGAAAATTTATAAACGCCTGCTTGAAACGATTCGAAATGCGAAGAAAGATGATGAAATTTGGATTGGGATGTTTTATCTCGCAGACCGCCAAGTCATAGATTCACTGGTTGATGCTTCGAACCGCGGAGCAAAAATAAAAATGATTCTGGATCCGAATCAAAATGCATTCGGACAGGAGAAAATCGGCATTCCGAATCGTCCGGTCGCAGAAGAACTCTTAGAAGATACAAATAACAAAATTGAGATCAGATGGTACAATACGACAAAAGAGCAGTATCATCCCAAAATGCTTTACATTAAAAGCAATGATGAAGCAACGATTATCAGCGGATCTGCCAACTTTACGAAGCGTAACCTTGATGACCTTAATCTAGAAAATAATCTTAAAATTGCAGCTCCAGCCGATGCACAGGTCATGAAAGAAGTAGATGCTTATTTTGAAAAACTATGGAAAAATGACGGTGCTGATTTCACATTGGATTTTGAAAAGTACAGAGATGATATGCCATTTATTAAACGGGCAATTTATGCTGTTCAAAAATTTTTCAGGTTTACTACGTTTTAACTCCGGTGATAAAGCCGGAGTTTTTTTACATTTTGCGGAGGGATTTATAAAGCTGAAAGCTAATTATATAGCAGAGGTGAAATCAGATGAAACTGACAGAATACAAGGATAGAAGTCTTTTTTTTGAACTGGCGGAACCATTCCTGTTAAAAAATGAAGCAGAAAATAACCTTACACTTGGGCTTTTAGGAGCTTTTAAACGTACCATTCCTGCTGCGAATGTCTATACCGCTGCAGTGGAAGCAGATGGTGAGCTTGCGATGACGCTGCTGATGACACCTCCGCATAACTTAATCCTGTCGTTTAATGAAGATGTAATGACTGAGAACATTCTTTATGAGACCGTTCGGACACTTAGTATGAAGAATGTAAATATCCCTGGTGTGGTCGGGGAGAGGAAATGGACAGCGCCTTTTGCGAAAATATGGTCTGCCGAAACTGAAGACAGAGCTGAAATTGTATTGGAACAAAAGATCTATCGTCTTCAGGAAGTGACGAAACTAAAACGCAGCAGCGGGAAATTTGCTTTGGCAGAATTAGACCATCTGCCGCTTTTGACCGAGTGGATGATGGATTTTATGAATTACACGAATGAGCCTCCAATTACAGCCCTGCAGGCGGCAGGAAGAATGAAACAGTTTATTGCAGAGAAATCCGTATATCTTTGGTTGGAAGATGATAAACCGGTATCGATGGCAAAGAAATCGAGGTCCACCAAAAATGGAATTTGCGTATCGCTGGTTTATACTCCAGTTGATTTCAGAGGCAAAGGGTACGCAAGCAGCTGCGTGGCTGAGCTTAGCGGGCTTCTGTTAAAAGACTTTTCCTTTTGCACACTCTATACAGACCTCGCAAACCCGACATCAAACAGTATTTATCAAAAAATAGGCTATCAGCCTATTCAAGATTCGATCATGATTACTTTTTCTTAGGTTTTTTTGTAAACTTTGTTAGTCTAAATTCTAAAAACTTTAAGTGGATTTTGGCAGATAAACTTGAGTCCTGCGGTCCGGCTGGGAGCCTCCTCAGCAGAATGAAGTTACCGAAGCGCAAAGGAGCGGAACATTTAACAAATCAACGTGCATGTAAAAATAGCATTTTCTTAGTACGGCGCTTTCTTTTGAAAGCGTTTTTTAGTGTCAGAATTTATATGCTATATGTTTCAAAAGCAAGTGGAAACTTTTGAATCGTACCCTGCAAAACTGAATAACGATGTGGAACGGTAAGAATGCCCGGATAACCTTTTTAAAAAATGAAAACAGAAAATACATTTGACAGAAGCTCATGTCATTTTCGCACCAAACTCTGGACTGCGCCCTATTATCGAGTCAGACCCGAACTGGAGGTCAGAAAGGGCATCATCACTCATATCAGCATGATAAGCCCCCCAACACCCCCTTAGAGAGTTATGCGGTTTCATTTTTTAACAAAAGTGGAAATGATACGACAAAGGCGGTGAGAGGATGAAAACACAAGTATTGGTGATCGGCGGCGGGGTAGGCGGTTTAACAGCAGCTTTGAAACTTGCAAAATGCGGTATAGAAGTGTGTGTTGTAGAGCAGACAAAGGGAACGGCTCATATGTACAAAGGAGAATTGCTGCAGCCGAAAAGCCTTGAAATTTTTCATCAGCTTGGTCTGAACAAGACAATTTTAAAAGCAGGACATCAAATAAATGAAATTGAAATGAATGAAATGAAACGAAAAAAAGGAACGTATGTAAAGCTTGGAACGGCCACTATGAGATACAGTATAATTGAGAGCGAATACAATTACGCCCTCATGATTCCTCACGAAAAGCTTAAAGAAATGCTGCTTGAAAAAGCGAAAGAGCATCCTGCTTTTCATTATATACAGCCTGCAAAGTTTAAAGAATTCAAAGATCAGGCGGCTGTTGTCACAAGCAATAAAGAAGAATTTATGATTGAGGCAGATTATTACATCGGAGCGGAGGGAAGGAGATCAAACGTCAGAAAGGCCATGAATGTCAAATTAAATGAACATGAATATGATCATCATTTTTTAACCGTAACTTTTGAAAGACCTGAGTCTATGACTGAGGGGAAAATTATTTCAACACCACACGCTTTTCTCGGTCTATTTCCGCTTCCGAACAATCAAGTCAGAACGGTTTACCTCATCCAGTCAGGAGAATATCAATCGTTAAAAGAACGGGGAATTGAACATTTTCATAAAAAGTATATTGATTTGTGCCCGGAACTTGACGGTTACGTGACCAAACTTAAAGAATGGAAAAACATTCAGCTGATGATTCCCATTCATTTTCATGCGGAGACCTATGTAAAAGATAACATGGCCATCATAGGAGATTCTGCACACAGTGTACATCCAATGGCAGGTGAAGGGATGAACCTTGCCATACAGGACGGGGATGTTTTGGGAGAACTTCTTTGCTGGATGTACAAACATGATGAGCACCATCCTAAAAACTTACTATGGTATGAAAAAGTCCGCAAAGCCCGTGTGGATTTTATTTTAAATCTAAGCCACTTATCAGCCCTTGCATACTCAAAGCCGTTTCGTTATTTCGGATCGCTTAGAAATAAAAGTCTTAAACAGATGACAGAGGATGAAAAGCTCCACACGAAACAAATGCTGAACATTTCAGGACTTGGCATCTGGAAAGAATCTTTTTTTGACCGTCTTGTTCAAATCGGTGTTCTGCCTCCGAGAACTCTTCAGAATATTGAACTGCTGCATACAAGGTATATGTTTACTTATGAAAATGATTATCCATGGGAAGTGAATGGGAGGTACAGCATATGATGTTCGCTGAATATGTCCGCTTATATAAAGCAAGAAGCTGGATGAAGCGCAATATGCCTTTTTTGTACTGCTGGCATGCATACGTAGGGTATGAACTGGACTTGTTTGAGATCTTCAAATCACCTAAAACGATCAAAGAAGTGGCGGCGATTCATTCCTTGGAACTTGAGCTTCTTGAGCGATGGGTCGAAGTAGGGGTATCTATCAAATACTTAAAAGAAGTTTCCAAAAATCGCTTCAAGACATCAAAGAGCTTTATGCTGCCTGACAGCAAAAAAGATCCAAAATCAGTCGGAATCCTCCTGAAAGAAATGATGGAGCTTCACATTCCTGCATTATTAACGTATCCCTCAATCATGAAAACAGATGAACGGCAGACATTTGATCACGAACAGCACGGAACAACAGTCGCAAAGACCTCTTCCTTGCTTGAGCAGCTCGCTTATCCTAAACTGATTCAGCTCGTGAAAAAGAATCATATCCAGTCGATTGTCGACGCTGGCTGCGGACATGGCGGCTATTTACAAAAACTATCTCAAGCCCTGCCAGATATAAAGCTTACTGGGATTGAAATCAATGAAGAAGTAGCTGAAGAAGCTGCGGGCAGATGCAGGGACATTCCTAACATCGCCATTACTTGCATGGATGTAGAAGAGTGGAGGACTGAGGCACCTGCCGATTTAATTATGATGAATAACCTGCTTCATTATATTTCCCCCGAAAAAAGAGTCAGTGTGATTCAAAATCTAAGCACCTGTCTTTCTTCAAACGGGATGATCTCAATTATTACCCCGATAAGGAAACCAAAGCACGGCAAACAATTTTCTAGTGTATTTAATAGTTTCTTTACTGCTTTTGATAATCTATATGCTCTGCCGACAAAAAAAGAGCTTTCATCCATTGCGGAGCAATCCAATATGAAACTGAAAGGCTTAAAACCCATTATTCGTGAAGGCGGCTGGTATTTTGCCACTTTCGTAAAAAAGGGAGATCCAGGTTTAGTTCATGGGAATAACAGTTAAATACAGATCGAAACGGATAATAAATTGCCCGGCGATTTTTAGCTTATTGGTATTGATACAAAAATCAAAGCTCTTTGGATTGGAGAACTCAAAATGAAACTGAAAAATAAAACAGCTTTAGTCACAGGTGCATCAAAAGGACTCGGGAAAGTAATTGCATCGGAGCTTTCGTTAATGGGGGCAGATGTTTATTTAAATTATGCGCACTCAGATGATCATGCTAAAAAAGTTCAAAAACAAATTGAACAAGCTGGAGGAAGAGCCTTTCTTGCAAAAGGAGATATCACGAGCGAGGAGGGTGTGCGCCATGTCACAAAGGACAGAACATTTGATATTCTGGTCAATAATGCAACAGGTCCTCAGCCAGAGCTTTCAATTGAAGAAGCAAGCTGGGCAGACTATGAAGATCAGCTGAAATTCTTTGTAAAAGCGCCATTTTTATTACTTAAAGCGGTGCTGCCCGGTATGAAAAAACAGAAAAACGGATCCATCATCAACATTGGCAGTGAAGTCATATCACTTGGCAATCCGTCTTTTTCAAATTACGTAACAGCAAAATCCGCGATGCTTGGGATGACGCGTTCATGGGCAAATGAACTTGGAGATTATGGAATTCGGGTCAACCTTGTAAATCCGGGCTTTATTCCGGTTGAACGGCATGAGAAAGTTCAAGCAGAGGATATTCATGCGTATCAATCAAGCATTCCGCTAAAACGAATGGGCACTCCGGAAGACATTGCGAAGACAGTCGCTTATCTTGCCTCTGAAGACTCAGCTTTTATAACAGGCCAAACCATTTCTGTAAACGGAGGTAAGACGTTCGGCATATAAACCAATGGACCAGCTTATAAAAGCTGGTCCATTGTTTCTGTCATTCGTAAAAAGAAACGTTCAGTTTCAGAGGCATCTCCGAATTTTGCCTGTGCCTGCTTTTCGCTGCCTCCGCCTTTTCCATCGAAATCGGCAAGATGGCTTTTAAATAATGAACCGGCATGAACAGTGCCTATTTGTGAGAAAAGGACGCAATTTTCACTGATGGAACCGAGAAGGACATATTGCTTTCCATTTTCTACTAATAGGGAGGCAATCATTTGCAGCTCTTTTATTGTTTTCTTTTCAAACAGCATATGGCCAAATGGTCCACTCTGTTTCATTTCCACTTTTTCAGCAGTAAAAGCGGCGTTTTCTGCCCTCAGCTGTTCTGTTTCTTTTTTCAGCATCTTTGTTTCCTGATCCATTGCTGTTAATCTTGCTGAAATCTCATTTGTGGAAGTCTGAAAGAACTGACTTGCAAATTGAATGGTTTCCTGAATGCTCTGATAATCGGAAAGAGCGCGTAAGCCGCATTTGAAATGAAGTCGGATCATTCCTTTTTGTTTTTCTGTCTTAATCAGCTTAACCAATCCGATTTCTCCAGTGTGTTCAACGTGTGTGCCGCAGCATGCAGAAGTGTCAATGCCTTCTATTTGAACAATTCTGATCTTTTCTTTCAAGTCTGGCCATTTTCTCAGCGGCAAATCACTAAGTTCTGTTTCTTCAGCGAAAAACGTATGTATTTTTCTGTTTTCAAAGATATATTGATTCGTTTTCTCCTCTATAAGTTTTATTTGCTCAGGCGTTAATTGAGGCGTCCTTAAATCAATGGTTACTGTGTCAGATCCCAAATGGAAGCTTTCAGTATGAAAATCAAATAATTCTATGCAAACAGCAGATAAGAGATGCTGACCTGTATGATGCTGCATATGATCGATTCTGCGTCTGCTGTTTACTTTGCAAGTCACTTCATTTTCAAATGGAAATTCAGTGACAATATGATAGATTTCTTCATCGATTTCTAAAAGGCCTGCAACTTCAATATGATCAATGAAACCTTGATCAGAAGGCTGTCCTCCGCCTTCCGGATAAAAAGCTGTTTCTTTTAACTTTACCAGCTTTAATCCATTTCGTTCTTCTGTTCCTGTAACCGTTGTTTTCCACTCGAATGTTTTAGGGGAGGTATAATATAACTTCTCATTCATTTTAAGCATCCTCTCAAAAATCTTCTCTTTATTATTGTATCAAACTCAGCCTATTCATATAAGAGATAGGATGTATTGTAAAGATTTGAGAAAAATTCGCCAGGCGAACGAATATTTGTATCTAGTTGTCTAGTTATGTGTTACCCTTAAACTATAATGCCATTTACCGCACATTTCCTCTTGACTGTTGGTTTAGGTAGATAAGAAGATGAAAAACGATTGGTTGGTGATTTTTATGAATCCCGTTAAAGAGTTAAGTCAATTGTTCATCGATGGCGAACACAGTCTTTCATGGAGCTACTTAAACAGTATGATAGAAGCAGATACAACCAGTATGGAAGTCTATGGCTTTCTATCAGACACAATGGACAATGTCGGAGAATTGTGGGAAATGAATCGTGCGACTGTGGCAGATGAATATGTAGCAGCTGCTGTCTGTAAATCTATGATCTCCAGTTACTACTACCTAAAAGTGGAACAATTACATAAAGAACCTAATATATTATCACCTGCAACGATAAAGCCGCGTGTTATGCTGCTTTCAATGAGAAATGAAGAACATACAATCGGCATGATGATGACTTCTTTCTTATTTAAAGAATATGGCTGGGAAGCAAGCTGTATAGAGTCAAATGTTTCAATGGATCATATTCGTCAGTATGCTGAGAAATGGAAGCCGGATGTCATTGCATTTTCGACAAGTGTACTCTGCAACATTCCGACTGTTATTCAATATATGGATGATCTGCAAAAGCTGAATTATTCGCCGACGATTATGCTCGGGGGAAAACTGACAAGCGATTTTGATCTCGATTATTACTGCCCGCCGAACACCGTGGTGATTCAAAACATAGACCAGCTCGGCAGCTGGATTGAAAAATCTAACGCAAGGAATGATCGCCATGGAAATGCAATTAATCGCAAGTAAATATGACAAAATACCATTTCCTTATTTTCTGGTCGATCGAAAACTTAAGATCGTATCAGTTTCAAAATGCACGTTTAATATATTTGATGAGGAAAGCCATTTCCTTGATATAGTGGGAATTGGAAGCAAGAAAAAAGCAGCTAAGTTTATTTTGGACACGCCGTCCATTACGAAAATTGAGCTGAATTTAAAAACGAAATCAAATCCAATGACATTATTTGATGTATATATTCAATATGAGGGGAAAAACTTCATTCATATTTTCTGCATCGATAAAGAAGAAAGTGTGGATCAGATCTATCAGGCTGTTAAAACGCTAGAGGGTGATTTGCTTTATGCAAATCTTAATTTGCTTGAAAAGCAGGAACAGCTTGAGAAATCGCTGCAGCAGATGAAGGAACTTGCCATAAAGCAGGACAGTCTGGCAACGGTCAGTCAAATTGCAGCAAGCATCGCCCATGAAATCAGCAATCCGCTTACAAGTGTAAAGGGATTCCTGCAGCTGCTAAAACCTCATTTAATTGAAATCGGAAAAGGACACTATGCTGATGTTGCATTAGAAGAATTAAACCGGGCAAACGATATCATCTACGATTTTTTAGATAACTCAAATGTGAAAAAAGATGATGTGCAGCCTATTTTGCTGAGGAAACTGATAAATGACATTATTTTGATATGTAAAAGCGAAGCGATTTTGTCAAATTGTGAGCTTTCTTATACTGTTACAAATCCAGATCTATTGATAACAGTTGATATAAAGCAAATGAAACAAGTACTGCTGAACATTGTCAAAAATGCAATGGAAGCCATTCAAATCAGTCATCAAAAAGATCATGGCATCATTGAGATTACAACCAGAATCGAAGATGATCATGTTGTAATCCAAATTGCAGACAACGGCATAGGAATGGAAAAGGAGACAGTAGATTCCCTTTTTAAACCATTCTTTACAACCAAAGAACAAGGAACAGGCATAGGACTTGCGGTTTGCTTAGAAATCATAAAGTCGAATAACGGCAGGATTGAAGTTGCAAGCAAAGAAGGTCTTGGGTCTGCCTTCAGCGTTTCTTTGCCCATTCTTATATAGGACAAAAGCTGGATTGAGTCATTCAATCCGGCTTTTTTTGTATGACTAAATCAGTATTAATTATGACATAAATAATCCCGAAAATGAAGCTGGAAATTCCAAAACTCTCAATATTCTCTGTTTTATGAGCAATCATTCACGAATCAAAAGGCTTAGATGAGTGAATAGATAAATGAATGAAAGAGAGGTAAATAAAATGTTTCATATGATCTAAAAAAGTAAAATGACATAAATAATTTATGTTTTAAAGCGTATACTAAATAAAAAAAGGAGTTATGCTCATGTACTTTGCGAAAAAGGGTGCTGAAGAACCCGTTACAATTATTGAAGACACAACGGTATACGCTTGTGAATCGGAAGCTTGTAATGGCTGGATGAGAAAAGATTTTTCCACGGAAGATCTGTCCTGCCCAATGTGCGGAAGTCAGATGTCAGAAGAAGTGCGTGAGCTGCCGCAAATAAAAATGGACTACAATCCTTTCAGTAAATAAAACAAAGGCTGCCAAATTAATCGGCAGCCTTAAGACTTTTTCTGTATGAAAGCCATAATGCAAGAACAAAAATAAGTTCAAACGCGTTCGTAGCAGCAGAGCTTGGCACTGGAAGGGATATGGCGCTGCCAATCAGCATTATGACGACGCCGATCAGCATAATCGGCCATTTCGTTTTTCTCCAAATGCTATAGCCGGCTGCAAGAAGATACACCATTAAAAACAAAACCATCATTGGGGGACCTGAGGTGTGTGCCGATGAGTAGCGCAGGACACCATATTCATAGACAGGTATTAAAGACAGAGGAAGTGTTTCTGTCACAATTTCAATGATCATCAGCACTAAAGTAAAAACAAGAGCAAAATAATAGGAAACGCGTGATTTTGCCCACTTCACCCCAAATCCATTTGCTATATACCAGGCAAAAAGAACAAGGAAAGGTGTGAACAGGGCATGAGTCCAAAAACGGATCAGGCTGATGGAATTTAATTGCGGGCCTTCTCCAATAAATGCACCTGATGCAATAATCGAATTATCAAGGATTAATCCAAAAGTAACAAGAAGTAATATGGTTCCTGGGGCAGTTGCTTTTCTTCTTAATGAAAAGATTCCAATTGCAAATAATAGGATGTAAGTAAGCGTGAAGATTAAATAAATAATTGTGTCCATCATTGAGACCTCCTTAATCAAGTTTAATTCAAGGAGACCGTTATCTGCAATTAGGAGCATCTATTGACAAATGCAGTAAAATCGTATAAAATAATCTAGCAGTATTGCATTTAAATTCACTACTTATAAAGAGTCATCACGCAAAGGGTACTTTTTATAATTGGTGAATTTTTTTCTTCCAGTTAATAACGTTTATGATTTTCTAAAAATGCTTCATCCTATTTATTAAACAGAATCTGAGAGGAGAGTCATGAATGTATAGAAAAAAACCAGAAGATATCGTCACAGAGGAAACGAAGGTATGGATTTGCACATCTGAGGACTGCAAGGGCTGGGTGCGCGACAACTTTAAAAGCAGCGAAAGCGAAACACCTGTTTGTCCGCTCTGCAAAAGCGAAATGAAAGCCAGCACTAAAGTGCTAGAGGTTATAAATAATCATAAAAAGTACTAAAAAAAACTCTATTTTAGAGTTTTTTTTATTTATACAAAAATCGATTTTAACTTGGTCTATAGCCAAGCTAACTGCGCAGATGTAAAATTGGAGTACAGTCATTTTCAGGAGGGATATCATTTTGTTAGAACAAGCGAAAGAGCATTTGCAGCACTATTTTGGATATTCATCATTTCGTCCGGGACAGGAAGAAATTATCAGCAACGTTTTAAATGGAAATCATTCAGCAGGCATAATGCCGACTGGAGGAGGAAAGTCCATTTGCTATCAGATTCCTGCTCTCCTATTTTCAGGTATAACCCTTGTCATTTCTCCGCTTATTTCACTTATGAAAGATCAGGTGGACTCCCTTGATCAGGCAGGAATCCCTGCGACTTTCCTCAATAGTACACTTTCCCAGACAGAAACCAGCGAGAGACTCTTAGATTTAGAAGCAGGCAATTATCGTATTTTATATGCCGCTCCAGAAAGACTGGAATCATCTTTTTTTATTGAGCAGCTTCAAAGAATGAATATTTCCATGGTAGCAGTTGATGAAGCTCACTGTATTTCACAATGGGGTCATGATTTTCGGCCAAGCTATTTAAGAATTAAAGAATTAAAGACAATACTTAAATCTAATCCCGTTTTTCTTGCATTGACAGCTACAGCGACTCCAATTGTTAAAGAAGACATTTGCACCTCCCTGGGAATTCAAGAACAATATACAACGATTACTGGATTTGAACGGAGAAATTTATCATTCAATGTAAGTAAAGGGGAGAATAGATACGACTTCATTGAAAGATACATAGCTAAAAACAGCATGGAGTCAGGAATCATATACGCTGCTACAAGAAAAGAAACAGACCACATTTATGAACGGCTTATTAAAAAAGGAATTCTGGCAGGAAAATATCACGGCGGGATGAGTGATGTGCAGCGCGGGCTGCAGCAGGATCTGTTCTTAAGGGATGATATCGTTGTAATGGTTGCTACAAATGCATTTGGGATGGGCATTGATAAATCTAATGTCAGATATGTCATTCATTATCAGCTTCCTAAAAATATGGAAAGCTATTACCAGGAAGCGGGGAGAGCCGGAAGAGATGGTTTAGACAGTGAATGTATTCTGCTGTATTCGCCGCAGGATATTCGATTGCAGCGTTATCTAATCGAGCAATCTACCTTCCAAGAAGAAAGACAGCAGGCAGAGCTAGGTAAACTGCATCAAATGCGCGATTATTGTCATACGGAAGGATGTCTTCAAACATATATTCTGAATTATTTCGGTGACAGTGAAGCCGAGCCGTGCGGCAAATGCAGCAATTGCATGGACGAGCGCACACATGAGGATGTAACGAAAGAAGCGCAAATGGTGCTCTCATGCATGATCAGAATGGGGCAAAGATTCGGTAAAACCATGATCAGCCAGGTGCTGACGGGCTCTTCAAACAAAAAAGTAATTGATTTTAAATTTAATGAGCTTTCCACTTATGGCATACTAAAACACCAGACAGCAAAAGAAGTCAGCGAATTTATTGATTTTCTGACATCTGAGCAATATATATCAATCACAGGCGGACAATTCCCTGTGCTTGTTGTCGAAGAAAAGGGACTAGAGGTTCTAAAGGGTCATTTAGAAGTGCACCGAAAGGAAAAAATGCGTATTGTTGAATCTGCAGAGAATGACGGGCTGTTCTTGCAGCTGAAAGAACTGAGAAAGCAGCTTGCAACAGATGAAAATGTGCCGCCGTTCGTGATTTTCTCAGATAAATCACTGAAAGATATGTGTGTCAAAATGCCGAAGACGATCGAAGAATTTCTTGCCGTTCAAGGGGTTGGGGAATCAAAACAGCAAAAGTATGGAGAAGTCTTTGTAGACAAAATAACCGTGTATTTGGACGAGTTTCCAAACAGTGAACAGTCTGCCCAAACGATGGCACCAGTGAAAAAAGAGCGGAAAGAATCATCTCATTTGGACACGCTTCAGTTATATAAAGAAGGTCTGAGTGTAAAAGAAATGGCTGAAAAAAGAAATTTATCTGTGATTACAATCGAAAATCATTTGCTGCGCTGTGCCAAAGAGGGGCTGGATATTCATTTTGCGGAGTGGATTCCAGTTGAATATGAAAAGCAAATTGAAGAGGCGATCCGCACACATGGGTATGGATTGCTGAAGCCGTTAAAAGAAAGCCTTCCTGATGAAGTGACCTATTTCATGATTAAAGCGGCAATTGTAAAAAGAGAGTTAGTTCACTGAAGAGGGTTAAAATGATATAGAAAAGCCCAGCTGGCATTTCAGCTGGGCTATATTTTAGGGGTGAAATTCTGTTTCAATTGGGGAAGTCTTATCTGTCTGTCGGGCCTGACCAGTCGGTTCCGCTTTTCGGGTTACTCATAACCATTCTCCAGTTCTTCCACCAGCATGCCGACGTAAGCGACGGCTTTTCTGATTGTTTCTGGATTTGTCATATCAACGCCTGCATCTTTGAGTAAATCTACTGGTTTTTTGGTTCCGCCAGCTTTTAATACACGGATCCAGCGGTCGACTGCCGGTTTTCCTTCCTCTTCAATCAGTTGGGAAACCAAGGTTGAAGCTGTCAGTCCCGCAGAATAAGTGTAAGGATAGAGGCCCATATAATAATGCGGCTGTCTCATCCATGTTAAGGAGGCTCCTTCGTCAAGAGTCACAGCGTCGCCCCAAAAAGAAGAGAGGACATTCCCTTTTAGATCACACAGCATTTTAGCTGTTATCGGCTGGCCATTTTCGGCTGCTTCATACACGCGGCGCTGGAATTCTCCTTCAAGCAAATGGGTAACGAAATTATGATAATACGTTCCGAGGAGCTGCAGAATGACCCAGCGTCTCATCCGTTTATCCTGTGTCTTTTTAAGTAAATGCCTTCCAAGCAGCATTTCGTTTAAAGTTGAGGGGGCTTCGACAAAGTAAGTAGATGGTCTGGTATTCATAATTCGCTGATTATGATTTGCCAAATAAAAATGGCCGGCGTGGCCGAGTTCATGCGCGAGGACAAAGGCTCCTCTCATCGTATCCTGCCATGTGATCAGAATATATGGATGCACACCATAAGGGCTTGAACAGAAAGCACCTGTTGATTTCCCAACATTATCCGCCAGATCAACCCAGCGGTCTGCTAAAGCTTTTTTCATAATCTGTGTATATTCAGGGCCCATCACTTCAAGTGCTTCTAAGATAACACTGCCGGCTTCAGCATAAGTCGTTTTTGGATTGAATTCTGTATCAAGCGGAGCCTTTAAATCACAAAAATGTATTTCCTCAAGCTTCAGCACTCTTTTTTTCAAAGCGGCAAACCGCCTCATGTGGGGCGCAAGTTCCTTTTGGATAATATCCAGCTGATTATGGTACATTTCTTTTGTTGCATGCTGCGGCTTCAGCAGCATGTCTGTTACTGAATCATACTTTCTTAAGCGGGATAGTGTGATTTGCTTTTTTACCTCAGTAGCATAGGTAGTTGCAAATGTATTTTTATATCTTTTCAGTGTTTCAGTAAATGACTCGTAAGCTTTTCTTCTTACAAAGGTATTCGGAGTAAATTCATAGCGGTCTTCATAGAGAGCAAATGAATTTGGAAGAATATTCCCATTTTCGTCCTCAATTCCTTTAAAATCCATATCAGCGGATTTACTTGTTTGATAGATTCGGTAAGGTGAACCGTGGACTTCTCCTAATGCTGCCAAAACCTCTTCTGTTTCTTCTGACAGCTGATGAGCTTTAGACTGAAGCAAATCATTCAGTTTTCTGCTGAATGCCTCTAAGCCGTTTTTCTCTTGGATATATGCATCAATTGTTCCATCGGGCAGAGACAATAGTTCAGATTCTATAAAAGATAAATCTGCATTTGCTTTTGAAAGAATAGCGGCAAACCTGGAATAATTTCCTTGATGATCAGCGTTTGTTCCATCTGCAGATTGCTGCAGGCTTATGTATGTTCCGGCTCTCACAAGTTTTTTTGATAGATTTTCTTCAGCTAAAAGGCATTCTAATAGAGAATCTGCTCCATCTCCGAGCTTTCCTTTAAATATTCTGATTTGGGCTGCATCCCGTTCAATAGATGTTAGTTCTGACTCCCAATCCTGCTGAGATTCAAACAAATCTTCCAGATTCCACGTCATTTCTTCAGATACTTCACTGCGGTTTAAACGTTTTTCAATCGTTTTTTCCAATGGACAATCCCTCCAAAACGAATATTGGTCTTTCGTGTTCCTAAGTAATTATACAACTTGAAGAAAAATATGAACAGATTATTCTAAATTATTAAAAAATGTTCATGATTTTCTTCACAACTTTTTATATAATAGGTTTAATAAATAGAAAGAGTAGGGTATGTACGGAGTATGACATTAACCAAACAGGAGGGTTTATACAATGACAATCTATAATACGAACCAAAATAATACACTGGGATCACAGCCGGCACCGACAGAAATTTCGAAGACAGAGACAAGCATTGCGAAAAAAGGAACAAATAAAAATAACAGTAAGCTGGTTAAAGGTATGCTGATTGGAGCAGCTGTAGGCGGACTGGTTACTCTATTTGACCGCAAAACCCGCAATCAAGTGAAAGACTCAGCGGTAAATTTAAAAGATTCATCAGTGGATGTCTTTACACAAGTAAAAGAAAACCCAGGTGAAGTCAAAAATCAAATGGTTTCTCAATTTAAAAGTGCTGCAGATTCTTTAAAAGATGCCATCAACGAGGCAAAAAACTTGTATGACCGTTTAAATGAAGATGTGAAGGATAACGTAAATGACGTTGTTCAAATTTCAAATGAAACACTGTCAACAGCTAAAGACGCACAAAAGGACTTAGCCTCGATCGGGTCTAAGGTAAAAGAAGCGGGCACGGAATTGACCGGCGGATCTGATTCAACTCATTCTTCATCTGCCAATGCACCGGAAACACCAGCGACACATACCTCAATTCCAGGCAGCAATGTCGGAAAGTTTTAATAGAGAAGGGAGCGGACAAATGTCTGCTCTTTTTTTGTTGTTTTTAAACTAGCAATCTTCATTGTAAAGAGTATAGCGATAAACAGCTTATAAAACAGAAAAATCGGAACTATATGATAAAATAAAAGATATTTTATTGAAAGCAGGGATAAGTATGTATTTGCCATCTTTTAATCTTGAAAACAAACTTGCAGTAATAACAGGTGCAGGACGTGGAATTGGAAGAGCACTTGCGATTGGATATGCCGAAGCAGGAGCAGATGTTGTGCTGCTTTCCAGAACAGAAGCAGATCTTCTTGAGGCCGCGGACAAAATAAAATCACTGGGACGAAAAGCTTATCCAATTGTCACGGATATCACGGATAAAGCCAGTATGAAGCAGGCATTTGAGCAAATGAAAGATAACAATCTTTCCGTTGATATATTAATCAATAATGCCGGAATGAATATCCGGTCAAAAGCGTTTGATGTAACAGAAGAAGAATGGGAAACGATTATGAATACCAATTTGAAATCTGCTTTTTTTATGTCTCAGCTGGCAGGGGAGATGATGAAGCAGCAGGGAAATGGCGGCAGAATTATTAATATTTCTTCTGTAGCGGGACAAACCGCATTGCGTACTGGTGTAGTCTATGCCCAGACAAAAGCGGCAATGATTCAAATGACCAAGGTGCTTGCATTTGAATGGGGGCAGCATAATATTGCCGTCAACTCAATTGGACCCTGGTATTTTGAAACACCGCTTACTGAAAAGATGCTCAGGGATGAAAAATATGTAGCAGACATATTAGCTGTTACTCCTTTAAAAAGAATCGGCCAGCTTCCTGAGCTTGTCGGACCTGCTGTTTTTTTGGGTTCTGATGCTGCAAGCTACATTACGGGCCAAACGTTATTTGTCGACGGGGGCATGACGATACAGGGGTTTTAACTGTTCAAACATGGTTTAGCAATCCTTTTTTAAAGAGGACACACAAGTTTTTGATTAAGCAGAAAATGCCGAAATACATATGATTTCAAAGATAGATGACTTTATTTTAGAACCTTTGTCGACTTGCAGGAATCCGCTTATGACCGCCTCGAATGGTATAGCAACAAAAAATTAGAAAAGGCGGGGTTTTAAATGGGGAAAACATTAAATATATCAAAGGTTGCATCATTGCTTGGGGAATCTTCATATATTTTAAAAATGTGGGAACTTGAATTCTCAGCATTTCTTGACATTGAGAGAGATCATAAAAATGCGCGTGTGTATTCACCGGAAAATATTGAGATGCTGCGAAAAATCAAACATTTAAAAGACAGTCAGCTTGATCATGAAACGATCGTGCAAATGCTGAACATGAACGGAAAATCAGAGGCTGCTGCTTCAAAGGCTGATCCTGACATTGACCTATCAGCTAAGAAAAATATTAAAGTTGCTCTTGAGGAAATCTTTAATTTAATTGAAGAAAAAGGAAAGCAGGACATATCGATTTTGGAACTTAAAATGGATCAACTGGAGCTCACTCTGATCGATGAAATGAAAAGAACGGTTAAGCAGGAGCTTCATTCGCACTCCAAAACACAGCTGAATGCTGCTAAAGGTCATTTCACCGCAATTCAGAATAGGATCAATGAACAATCTAAAATTCAGCTGGGTGCTGTAAAAGGACAATTCTCATCCCTTTCAAATAAAATAAATGCACAATCTAATGCAGAGCGGAGTGCTGCTGAAGGACAATTCAGAGCCCTTCATGATAAGCTTGATGTAATCCATGAAACGTCAAGCAGTGAAAGGGATATGTATCAAGAAGAAATCAGATACGAGCGGGAGCTTGCTAAGAAGCATATTGAAATCCGCGAGCAAAAATTTCTTGCGTTTGTTCAGCAGCACCAGAAAACGAGAGATGACAGAGCTGACCGCAAATATGGACTTTCAATGCTGAAGCAATTCATGGGATTCGCTAAATAATACCTTGCCGGAGGCCTTTCAATGAACTCAAAATTAATTAATCATTTTTTATCGCACCGAGCTGTTACTTTAGAGTTAATTTCAAAAATGCAGCATGATAACCCAGAATTTAAGCCTGCTGAAACATCCATGACATCGGAAAAATTAATTACGCACATGCTGACTTCGATGTACAAATTTTCAGCTGTCGTAAAAGCTGGAAATGCCCAGCCTCTTATGCAGGAAGCTGAAATAATGGAGACAAACCTCCTGAAACTTGCTGAGGCTTATACTGAAAAAACAGTGCAGATCCTGGAGTCTATAACAGATGAAGAGTTAAATCAAGTGATTGATTTAAAAGATGTATTTGGTTTCAGTGTTCCTGGGTCTGCTCTCATTAAAATGGGAATTGAACATGAAGTGAACCATAAAGGAAATCTTTTTGTGTATGCCCGTATGCTTGGACACACGGATCTTCCTATGTATGTTAAAAAGAGCTGAAAGAAAGCCTGCTGATGAACAGTCAGCAGGCTTTTTTGCATTTGTATGAAGATGGCTGGTATTGACATCCTCTATCTTTTTTTAAAGCATAGGTATATACTGATGATATGAAAAGGAGGTGAATGCAGCAGATGATCATTGAAATCACACATGATTTAACCCCATATTTGCCGCTGCTGAGCTTATTCTTTACCGCAGCAGCCATGTTTGCATCCGGGTACTTGCTGAATCAGTCTTTAAAGAAACATCCGTCATTAAAAACAGTTTTGGAAAAAGAGCAGGATTGTCTATTATCCTCTCAGCGGATGCAAAATGAAACAAATGCCATCTTTATATGGATGACCAAACAAATGAGGCGGTACGACTCAGGTGATGATGTACCATCCACAATCCTTCTTGGAAGTTTAACTCAAAATGGAAAACACCAAGGAGGATTTAGATGGATAAGAAAGCTGCATTCATTTCACGGAAAACATTACTTGCACTCACGGGAATTACACTGCTGATTTTACTGAGCGGCTGTCAGCAGGCAAATGGAAACATTCAGGACATTACAGGTCAGACACCAGGTTTTTTTAATCACTATTTTGTGTATCCTTTCTCAGTATTGCTAAAAACTTTTGCAGATTGGTTTCAGGGAAGCTATGGATTCTCGATTATCCTTGTCACTCTGATGATTCGGTTTGTATTGCTTCCGTTTGCATTAAAGCAGTCAAAAGACCAAATGCAAATGAAAGGCAAGATGGCTTATGCACAGCCGGAATTAAAAGCGCTGCAGGAAAAGATGAAAACAGCAAAAGATGCAGAGACAAAAACAAAGCTTCAGCAGGAAACGATGAAGATTTATCAAAAGCATAATATTAATCCGCTGGCAGCTCTTGGAGGGTGTTTGCCTCTGCTTATCCAGCTTCCTTTCTTAACAGGATTCTATTATGCCATTCAAAGAACACCTGAGATCGCGGAGCATTCGTTTTTATGGTTCAATCTTGGAAGTCCTGATTTCACATTGACCCTTTTAGCTGCCGGAATCTATTATATACAGTCCAGAGTTTCATTAATCGGTCTAGAAGAGACGCAAAAAAAGCAAATGGCGATGTTCAGCTATCTGTCACCAATTATGATTGGTGTATTTTCTCTTACAGCACCTTCAGCATTGCCGCTTTACTGGACGATCGGCGGAATATTTGTCATCCTTCAAACATTGCTGACAAAGAAACTGTTTCAGGCAGAACCAGCCCCATTATCAATGGCTAAATCATAACTCCCAAGGCCAATTCTAAATGAATTGGCCTTTTTTGCCGCATAATAAAGGATTTGCTGTATCTCAGGAAGAATCTAATACATGAATTAGATGAAAACGATTGAAGGAGTATACCTGATGAGAGCAGATGTATTTCAGCAAACAATTACAAAAGTAATAGAGGTTAATCTTTCCTACTTATTAAAGTTGCCTTCAGGATATGAGGATGAAACAAGTGAAGCACCGCTCGTTTTGTTTCTGCACGGAGCAGGTGAACGCGGCACTGATCCTGAGCTTATAAAAACAATAGGTCTGCCGGAGGTCGTTGAAAAAGAAGACTTTCCATTCATTTTTCTTGCACCGCAATGTCCGATTTCTGCTGCAAGGAGATCAAATTGGATGATGGAATTAGATGGAGTGGCTGCACTTCTCAAAGAAGTAATAAATACGCATCGTGTGGACATGAAACGGATCTATTTAACAGGGATGAGCATGGGGGCTTATGGGGCTTTTGAGCTTGCATCAAGGATGCCTGATCTATTTGCTGCGCTTGCACCGATTTGCGGAGGAGGCTGTCCTGAAAAAGCAGAGCGGCTAAAGGATATTCCGACATGGATCTTTCATGGGGAAAAAGACGATGTTATCCCTATCAAAGAAAGCTTGGATATGGTAAAAGCGATAGAGAACGCTGGAGGAAACGTAAAGTTTACTTCGTATCCTGAAGCAGGCCATGACTCATGGACAGCTGCTTACAACGATCCTGATTTTTTTGAGTGGCTTTTAAAGCAAAAAAAGTAAATAAAAAAGGAGACGCTGTAAAACAGTCGTCTCCTTGCGTTTTGAGGCGAAAAACCACATGACCACATTCATGTGTGCGGAAAACCGCGCGTTCTTCGACTTACACAAATCAGCTCATCGCTCTAGTAATATACCATTTATATCATCTGTACACAAGCTTTTTTTATTATAATATAGACTGATTGGAGGTAAAGCTTTATGAATTTAAAAAAATTCACGAAAGATTTTAAAGAATTCTCATTGGAACATGGCTGGAAAATTGTCATGCATAAAGACCATGAGCTTTTCAGAAGCAAGGATAAATATGCGATTATTGACGCGGAAGATGATGTGCTCTTAAAGTTTTACCTTGAGAATGAGGATGTTGTCTGCTTTAAAAAAACGATTTGGAATTTGGACTGCAAGATAAATAGCGCTACGAAAGTGATTACTGTTTTTAATGAACCGGAAGTTTTTGATGAATAATATTATTCAATTTTGGACAATATTTCCTGCTGAACAGAAGCTGAAAATTTGTTGATCCTTTTTAAAGGCTCTTATCGTATATTTTGTTTCTTTTAGACTAAATGTTATAAACCTTAGTGGATTGCAGCGGATAAACTTGACTCCTGCGGGAAATAGAGCGAAATGGAAGACCCCGCAGGCTCGCTGAGGAGGCTTCCACGCTCCCCGCGGAAAGCAAGTTCCTGCAGCGGAAAGGAACGGACATCATTTATAATCAAAAACAACAATATAAGCGAAAACAGCGTTATAAATACGAATTATGTTGACAAGCTTATGTCTTGGATGTTTAAATTATCTATAAATTAATGGAACGTAACGTTGATGGGAAACACAGTAATCCTTTTGTCCCTGTTTTAGAGAGCTGATGGTTGGTGGAAATCAGTACATACAAAAAAGATGAAATTCGGTCCCTGAGTTTAATTTCGACCTAATGGAAGGGATTAACGGATTGTCCCGATAAAGACTTCAGAGCCGGAGGATAGATTGTATTCTCAACTAGGGTGGTACCGCGATGAATAGTCGCCCCTATATTTCATAGGGGCGCTTTTTTGCGTTTTCATTAATAAACAGACAGAATTTATGAGAGGTGCAAAATGAAAGAAAATCAGCAGTGGTCTTCAAAACTGGGATTTATACTGGCTGCAGCAGGATCTGCAATCGGACTTGGAGCGATTTGGAAGTTTCCATATATCGCAGGTGTGAGCGGAGGGGGAGCATTCTTTTTTATTTTCCTGCTGTTTACGCTATTGCTTGGTCTGCCTTTATTGCTGGCAGAATTTGCAATCGGCAGAAGCACCCAAAAGGATGCGATTGAATCTTACAGAGAGATTGCTCCGGATACAAAATGGTCTTCTATTGGTTATCTGGGGATGATTACATGTTTTATCTTGCTCTCTTTTTATAGTGTCATCGGCGGCTGGATTATTCTATATTTAGTTAAAACGCTGACAGGAGAGTTAAACGGACTGAATCAGCAGCAGTTCGGGGAATTATTCGGAGCTACAATATCAAACCCGATGCTGAGTGTCGGAGCTCATCTTGTCTTTATGATCATTACGATTGCCGTTGTGGCAAAAGGTGTTCAAAAAGGAATTGAACGCACAAGCAAATTTATGATGCCGGCATTATTTCTATTGTTTATAGTGCTGATATTCCGTTCCGTTACATTAGAAGGCGCCACGGAAGGCGTGCAATTTCTTTTTCAGCCTGATTTTTCTAAGCTGACGTCTGAAACAGTCCTAGCTGCTCTGGGACAATCCTTTTTTACTCTTAGTGTCGGTGTTTCTGTTATGGTGACCTACAGCTCATACTTACCGAAAGAATCAAATTTGCCACAATCGGCGATATCGATTGTAGCCATGAATATTTTCATCGTCGTTCTGGCCGGATTAGCTATTTTCCCGGCAGTCTTTTCATTCGGACTGAAGCCAGATGCCGGTCCAGTCCTATTATTCAACGTCTTGCCGACCGTATTTAATCAAATGGCATTTGGTATGGTATTTTTTGTTGCCTTCCTTCTGCTATTCTTATTCGCATCATTAACATCCGCGTTTTCAATGCTTGAAATTATTGTATCTGTGATTTCTAAGGGTGATTCTGATAAGCGCATTAAATGGTCCTGGATCATTGGATTGATAATATTTGCAGTTGGAGTGCCATCTGCATTATCATTTGGAATCTGGAGTGACGTGAGCATTTTCGGAAAATCCATTTTTGATGCTGCCGATTATTTAGTAAGCAATATTCTAATGCCCGTCGGCGCTCTGCTTATTTCTATCTTTGTTCCGCTGAAAATAAAAAAATCTAAGCTTTACGCAGAGCTTTCTAACGGATCGTCTTTATCTATTGGCCTTTTCAACACTTGGTTCTTCTTAATGAGATATGTAGCTCCAATCGCTATTTTCCTTGTTTTGCTGGATGTTTTAGGGGTTTGGAAACTGTTGTTCCGTTAAATTACCTCTATACGACCGAACTCTCCATGTGTTAAAATTGGTAAAATTCAGAATTTGGAGGGAGTCGGCTTGGAGCATTTATCCTTATTTATCATCATGTCAATTTTATTAATTCTATTGCCTGGTCCTGATACAGCCGTTGCTACCAAAAATACAATCGTGAGCGGCAGAGCGGGAGGGATGAAAACTGTACTTGGGACTTTAACAGCCCTTTTAATTCATACATTTGCAGCTGTGTTAGGTTTATCAGCACTTATCGTCAAATCAGCTTTTCTCTTCTCCATCCTGAAGTACGCGGGGGCTTGCTACCTGATTTATTTAGGAATTAAATCTTTACGGTCTCTAAATAAAAAGGGCAGTTTGCCGGATACAGGAGAAAACAAACACGATGTAAAGCAACTCAATTGTTACAGACAGGGGTTCTTGACAAATCTCCTTAATCCTAAGGTTGCAGTTTTCTTTTTAACTTTCCTTCCGCAATTTTTGGAGCCTGGATCGAATACATTTACTCAGTTTATGATCATGGGCTTAACGTACACAATTCTTACGTTTATCTGGTTTATTATTTATATTTATTTGATCCATCAGTTGAGTGCATTCATGAAAAAGCCTGCTGTGCAGAAATGGATGGAAGGCATTACTGGAGCAGTGCTCATTGGATTTGGGATTAAATTAGCGTTTGAGAGAAAGTGAAAAGCATCAGATAAAAAAATCATATTGTTTTTGATAGGAGAACCCGCTTTTAGCGGGTTCTTTTTTCTTTGCCTTAGACACACATAATTGTTTAGCCGGTTAGGAATATTAATCCATAACTACGAAGAAACAGAGGGACGGAAATGCCTAAATTAGTTGCTTCTGCTAAAATATCTGAATCACTGGCTGTCAGCCAATCTTGGATAAGTGAGAAACTCGGAAACAGTTCAGATCTGAAATTTAAAACAGTTGAAAACAACGGTTATTCTTTTTTGGCCGTTTATATCACCACGATTGTTGAAAGCAATCAACTGGAAGAATTTATCCTTCCTTCTCTCGCTTCATTTGACGCGGAAAAAGCAAAAGCTGCAAATGATACATCAGACTTTCTTCTAAATCATGTTATTTCTTTAAAGGCGACCAGAAGAATAACGGATATGAGTCTTGCCGTGAATGAATTGCTCATGGGGAATACAGTTATCTTTATAGAAGGCGAAACTAACTGCATTGCCGCTGGAACGGATAAGTTTCCAGAGCGGAGTATTTCAAATCCCAAGGCACAGCGGACACTTAAAGGTCCTGACATAGGTTTCAATGAAGATATTTCTTCGAATACAGCGCTTATCAGAAAAGTTATCAAAGATCCAACACTGAGGATTGAGTCTCCGGATTATATCAATTCGAATACCAAAATTTCCATTGTGTACATGGAAGGGAAAGCAGATAAGGAAATTTTAAAAGAACTGAAAGAAAAATTATCTTCTATAAAAATGGATGTGATCCTTGATTCTAATTATCTGGAAGAAACCCTGACGAGCTCATCACATTCCATCTTTCCGCTAACCCTTTCCACCGACAGGCCGGACGTTGTCTGCAGTGAAGTTCTCGAGGGCAGAATTGCTCTCATTGTTGACGGCTCACCATTTGTTGTTACACTTCCAACCGTTTTTGTTCAGCTGTTTCAGTCGCCTGACGATTATTATTTTCTGACAAAAAAGATATTTGTGAAACGGTTTTCCAGGATTTTAATATACAGCTTTGCAATCTTGCTTCCAGCTTTATATATTGCGTTCACCATTTATCATCCTGGGCTGATACCCACGAATCTGCTTGTGGGAATCGTTACTCAGAGGGAACTTGTGCCGGCTCCGACTGTCGTGGAAACCGTCGTTTTTTATTTCCTGATATTAATTATTACAGAAAGTTCACTTAGGCTTCCTCAATCTGTTGTCTTTACAGTCACTGTTTTTGCGGCGATCGTTTTGGGGCAATCTGCTGTGGAAGCTTATCTTGTTCAGCCATTTACACTTGTTGTCTTAAGTGCATCTTACATTTTTTCAAGCATTATACCGGTCTATACACTTGCACCCGTTTCACAAAAGCTGACAATCATTTTTATGTTTTTGGCATCCATTCTTGGATTCTTTGGAATCATTGCGGGAATTTTGTATTACTTGCTTCAGCTGTCCTCCTCAAGATCATTTGGCGTGCCTTATATGGCACCGTTTGCCCCCTTTAAGCTGGAAGACCAAAAGGATGCTGCAGTCAGGATGCCTATTTATGAACAGCTGAATAATAAAAAAACTTTTACTAAAGAAGAAAAAGACCGCCTGAAAAATGATTAAGGAGGGAATTATGAAGAAAAAAGTATGGACAGCATTATTTTTCGCCATCCTTACTATTGGCGGCAGTGTGTTTATATCAAAGAATGTTGAAGATACGCTAATAAAATCGATTGCCATAGTATCTGCGATTGGCATTGATTCAAGTAATGAAGGGTATGAAGTAACCCTTCAGGTAATTAATACAGCATCAAAACCTGATTCATCAGGAGATGAACCTGGCTCAATCATTTATCAACAATCGGGAAAAACAATTTCACAGGCAATAAAAAATATCTCAAATCGAAATTCAAGGAAGGTTTTTCTTGACAGCGCAGAACTGATTTTGGTAGGAGAAGAAATAGCAAAAGAAAAAGGAATCAAGGACATTACCGCCTTTTTTTTAACGGAGTCTGAGATCTCATCAAGCATAAAAATCATGATTGCAAAAAATTATCCCGCAGGTAAAGTTTTAAAGACCATAACCCCTGTACAAAAGGTTTCTTCAAAAAGGATAAATGAAATTCTTTACAACAATGAATTAAACATTGGTTCCGCAGTTAATATGTATCCAATTAAAGTTATGAACGATTTCCTCAGAAACATAAAGCAGACCGCACTTCCATTTGTTACCTTAAGCAGCGATGATGAGATTGCTTTAACTAAAGAGAACATTTCAACTACGGAACCGGCTGTTCTGCTGGTGATAAACGGAATGGCCTATTTCAAGCAGGATAAGCTTGCAGGTTATTTGGACAGGGATGAAAGTAAAGCCTATAACGCGTTCACCAACAGGATTAAAAAAACAAGTATCGAGTCAGGATGCGGATCTGATGACCAGGGTTTTTTTACAATTAGCATAACAAGGTCAAAAACAAAAATCGAATTTGAGTACCAAGAAGGAAAGCCCTCTTTTCATGTCATAATCAAGGCTAAAGGGAAAGTTTTAGAAAGTACATGCAAACAAACCGAAATAAACAATCTAGAATCTAAGACTGAAGAGTTCATTAAAAGCGATATGAAATCTTTGATAGCCAAAAGTCAGGAGGAAAACATTGATTATCTTGGTCTTTTAAAAGAGGTTTATTTACAAAAGCCTTTTGTGTTTAACGAGATCAGCAAAAAATGGAACGAATTGTATCCATCTGTTCCAATTACAATAAATGCAGACTTGACGATTGAGAAAATTGGGGACGTAAATAATATACCTTAAAAAATACATACAAAGGATGATAGAATGATCAATCAGCAGATAACGCCTTTTCAGGTTTTTTCCTTAATGGTGCTTTTTCTCCTCGGCAGCACAGTAGTTGTAGGACTTAGCATTGATGCAGAGGAAGAGGCATGGCTTGTAAACTTGATTGCGATGATTGCAGGTGTAGGAATCTATTTTCTGTATAACTGGCTGCTCCGCATTAATCGAAGCAGAAAAACCTTTTCAGAGCTTTTAAAAACAGGTTTCGGCAAATGGGGAGGGAAATTTGCACTTGGCCTTTATTCGGCTTACTTCCTATATATCGGTATGAGAGTGGTGAAGGATTTTGAATTTTTTATCAGCTCCGTTCTTTTTTACAACATTCAGACATGGGTAATTGGTCTCGTTTTTGTTCTGCTGGCAGGCTATGCCTGCATTTTAGGCTTAGAGGCCATTGCAAGAGTTTCTGAACTGCTCTTTTTCGGAAGCATCCTGCTGATTGTACTAACTACCTTAATTACTGTCTTAACGCCATTGTTTGAATGGACAAATGTTCTTCCGCTTATTAAACCGGACTGGAAGACGGTTATAGGAACTATTTTCCCTGCCAAGATTACTTTTCCATTTGGAGAATTGGTCGTTTTTCTCATGATTTTTCCTGCTGTTAATGATCAAAGTTTTCTTCTGAAAAAAGGCTGGATGGCTGTCGTATTCAGCGGACTGATCATCATTGCGATTACTGAATCTATTATCGGCATGTTAGGAGCAAAAATTGCGAAATTTTTTTCCTATCCTCTCATTAAATCCATTGAAACCATTGATTTGCTGGACTTTTTTCAGCATGTGGAAATTTTGTCTGTTATTGTCTTTTTCTTTGTAGGTTTTATTAAGGTGGTGCTTTTCCTTTATGCATCTGTAAAAAGCATATCTGAGGTATTGCCAAAAGTAAAAAATAATTATCTTGTATATGCTGCTATTTCCGCTGGATTTGCTTCAACTTTTTTTATGGCAGACAGCATTAACGAGCATATTAAAATCGGACTGGAAGTTGTTCCAGTATATATCCACCTGCCATTTCAATTCGGAGTTCCGATTCTGCTGCTGATTATCCTTCTGATTAAAGCGCATCTTCAAAAAAAGAATGCGCCTGTGCAATAATAATAGTTGCAAAACCGTCTGGGTAAGAGTAGACTTTTTAACAAATGCAAATATGAATCGGGAGCTTGTGGAATCAGGCTGAGAGTACGGCTAACTGCCGAAGACCGGATGAACCTGTTGGATAATGCCAGCGCAGGGATGTGATTCAGGGATACATATGAGCACTTTGCCGCGGCAAAGTGCTCTTTATTTTTAGGGAGGGGAAAACATGATCGAACAGAAAACAATTGCATCCATTTTAGAACAATTAAGAAAAGAGAAGCCTCTGGTGCACAATATTACAAATGTGGTAGTAACGAATTTTACAGCTAATGGCCTTTTGGCAATCGGGGCATCCCCAGTCATGGCTTATGCAAAAGAAGAAGTAGCTGATATGGCTAAAATTGCAGGGGCACTCGTATTAAATATTGGTACTTTAAATGAAGAAAATGTAGAAGCGATGCTGATTGCAGGGAAATCTTCAAATAATCATAACGTGCCTGTTATTTTCGATCCGGTTGGAGCAGGGGCAACACCGTATCGTACGGAAACGGCACGGAATATAGTTAAGGAGTTGAGTGTCGCTGTTGTTAGAGGGAACGCTGCAGAAATAGCTAATGTAGTGGGAGAAAACTGGGCGATTAGAGGAGTCGACTCCGGTGATGGCGAGGGAGACTTAATTGCGCTTGCTGTAAAAGCAGCAAAACAGTTAAACACGATTGCCGTAATTACTGGAGAACAAGATATTGTTTCAGATGGGGCAACAACGTATATTTGCAAGAATGGTGATTCTCTTTTAACAAAAGTAACGGGTGCAGGGTGCTTGTTAACCTCTGTTATTGGCGCATTTTGTGCAGTTGAAAAAGACTATGTTCTTGCTTCGGCCGCAGCATTGGCTGTTTATGGAAGTGCTGCTGAACTTGCAGCTGAAGAGACGGAACATCAAGGACCTGGCAGCTTTCAAATTGAGTTTTTGAACAAACTTTACCAAATTTCAGCAGAGGATGTTCAAAAGCTTTCTGCACTTGAGGAGGTTAACCATGTCAATCTCTAAAGCATTTACGATTGCAGGCTCAGACAGCGGGGGCGGAGCAGGAATACAGGCAGATTTAAAAACGTTTCAAGAATTGAATGCGTATGGAATGTCTGCCATTACAGCGATAACCGCACAAAACACACTTGGTGTCCATGGGGTTTTCCCGTTAACAGCGGATGCGGTTGTGCAGCAGATTGAAGCGATTGGCTCAGATCTTGGAGCGGATGCTGTAAAAACAGGAATGCTGTTTAATAGTGAAATTATTGAGGCAGTCTCAAAACAAATTAAAAAATTTAACTGGAGCAGAGTGATTGTAGACCCTGTTATGATTGCAAAGGGCGGGGCAGAACTTTTGCAGGATGAAGCAGTTGAAGCAATGAAAAAACATTTGCTCCCGCTTGCTTTGATTGTTACTCCTAACATTCCAGAAGCTGAAGTGCTGACAGGCATAAAAATTCATACTCTCGATGATCGCCGGACGGCTGCTGAAATACTGCACTCATTAGGCGTCAGAAATGTTGTCATTAAGGGCGGGCATGCCGAAAACGAAAATCAGTTAGTGGATTTATTATTCGATGGAACTGAGTTCAGTTATTTTTCAAGTGAACGGATTGAGACAAAAAATACGCATGGAACGGGTTGTACATTTGCAGCAGCAATCACAGCTGAAATGGCTAAAGGAAACACAGTCTATCATTCAGTAGAAACCGCCGTGTCATTTATTCAGGAAGCGATTAAAGAAGATCTTGAAATAGGGCAGGGGCACGGGCCGACAAATCATTGGGCGTACCAGCAGAAAAAGAGGAGATCCATGCATGTGGAATGAGGAATTGCGTTCAAAACTCCAGCTGTATTTTATTATGGGAAGCACAAACTGTATGGGAGATCCTGAAAAAGTCCTTTTGGAAGCCATAAATGGAGGCATTTCGATGTTTCAGTTCAGGGAAAAAGGAGAAGGCGCTCTCACAGGAACTGAAAAAATGAACCTGGCACAGAATCTGCAGAAACAATGCAAAGAGCATGCCATTCCATTTATCGTAAATGATGACATAGAACTTGCTCTTGCTTTGAACGCGGATGGAGTTCATATCGGACAGGATGATGAAGATGCAAGCACAGTCAGAAAGAAATTAGGGGAAGGAAAAATAGTAGGTGTCTCAGCCCATACGCTTACGGAAGTAAAAAAGGCTATTGCTGACGGAGCCGATTATATCGGGGCTGGCCCCATTTTTCCTACACTCACGAAGGCAGACGCTGAACCTGTTAAAGGAACTTCTCTTATTGAAGAAGTGAGAAAAAGCGATATAAGGATCCCGATTGTTGGTATTGGCGGAATTAATGTAGGCAATGCCCGTTCTGTAATAGAAGCAGGTGCAGATGGAGTATCCGTTATTACTGCAATCAGTCTTGCAGCAGACGTACTGGAAAGTTCTTCTGGATTAAAGAAAGCAGTTGCTGGATTTTCAGATTAAGGGAAAACGTGCAAATCTTGAGATTGATTTGCACGTTTTTTTGTATTTGATGAATGAGAAGAAGGGTAAATCGTATTAAAAGGATAAATGGAAAAGACAAAGAATTAACGAAGAAAGAAGTTGGCCTTAATAAAACGATAATAATATTATGTAAAGTGGAGCTGATATAATGATAAAGCACCTAAACCATAAAGATTACAGCACAGCAGAAAAAATTCTGCAAATACAAATCCCTGCATACCTATTTGAAGCAGAATTAATCGGGTTCAAAGGGATCCCTCAGCTTAAAGAAACCGCAAGTGACATTACTGGTTCATCCGAAACCTTTATTGGCTGCATGATGGATAATGAAATTCGCGGAGTACTGTCTTATGAGAGGGAAGAAGAAGATCTCAATATTTGCAGACTAGTGGTTCATCCTGACTATTTCCGATTAGGGATTGCTTCAACTCTGCTTGATTACCTTTTAAAAAAGAATTCGAATAAAAGAGTGACAGTATCTACTGGATCAAAGAATATCCCTGCCATAGCACTTTATCAATCTTTTGGCTTTAAAAAAATAAAAGAAAGGGAAGCAGCTCCCGGAGTTAAGATAACATTGCTTCAAAACGGAAGAACAGATTAAATTCTGTTCTTTTTTTGTGAAAATATGTAAGTGAAGAATAGGTATGATGTTCTAGAATAAACGATAAATTTAATAAAATGCATAGGCAGGAATGACTGATTTTTCAGAAGTCATTGACATTGATAATCATTTTCAATTAAGATTCATGTGTATTCACTTACAAGGAAGTAAGGAGCTGGATCATATAGAAAAGGGATATGAATTTGAAGCCATCATAGAGGACAGAGAGTTCAGCCATATCATTTCACTTCGTCCTGTAAAGATGACAGATTTAGAGATTTTATATGGATGGATGCATCAGCAGCATATTGCTCCTTTCTGGAAGCTGAATGTGAGCAAAGAAGATTTTTATGCGTATTTAGAACGCTCAGTCAAAGCAGATCACAAACGGGTTTATCTTTGTTTTTTAGATGAGATGCCTGCAGGCTATTTAATTGCTTATTCGATCCAGCATGATTCAATTAGGAACTATTTTCAAGCAGAGCCGGGAGATCTTGGCATGCATTTATTAATAGGGCCAAGAGCACTTTTAAATAAAGAGGATGGCTTGATGATTGTCAGGGCGATGACGGCTTTTCTTATGAAAAAATTCGGACCTAGAAGAGTGATTGGCGAACCTGATATAAGAAACCGGATCGTCATTCCAATTTTAAAAGAGATTGGCGGATATGTTGCTGATACCATTGTGCTCCCTCACAAAAAAGCTTCACTTGTTATAGGGCAATATGATCGGTTTAATGATTATATATCCAGTAAAAATGTAGCCTTTATCAAACGTCCAACTGAAGATAAAGCGCTATTAAATGAGGAAAGCAGGAATATTATGTGAAAACTCATCTCCCGATTGATGCTGATATGAAAAATCTGCTGAACAGAATTGGTGCTAAAATGGCTGAACTCAAACACCCTCCATTAACCGAGTTATCTGCTCTTCAGTCAAGGTACTTTTATAAAGAAGCACGAACATTTTTTCAAAGGCTTGAAATGAATGATTTAATGATATACAACGAAAAGATTCAATCGGCTGATTTTTTGATTCCAGTTCGAATTTATCAGCCGCAGTCATCTGAACTGCTGCCTGTATTGATATTTATGCATGGCGGAGGATGGGTATTTGGAGATCTCGACAGTGCGGATTCCATGTGCAGATATTTTGCAAAAAACGCCAATTGCCTGATTGTGTCCGTCGGTTACCGGCTTGCACCGGAGCACCCATTTCCTGCAGCGCTTATGGATGTTCTTGCTGTATCAGAGTGGGTTCCTCAAAACATCTCAAAATGGAATGGGAATTCAGATCAACTTGCAATCGGAGGAGAATCTTCCGGAGCAAACCTTGCAGCCGCAGCTGCCAATTGGCTATGTGATCAGGGAAAACAGACGTTTAATATGCAGTTTTTGATCACACCTGTTTTGAATCATCATTTTGACACAGAGTCGTATCTGTCCGGCTATTCGTTTAATCTGACAAAAGAAAAAATGGAATGGTTTTGGAATCATTATTTAAGCAAACAAGAACATGGTAAGAATCCTTATGCATCACCGCTGCTTTTGATAAATGCTGAACACGTTCCGCCGGCAATGATTGTAACAGTTGAATATGATCCGTTACGCGACGAGGGCAGGCAGTATGCTGAAAAGCTGCCAGATGCAGGTGTTTCTGTCACCTATTTGCATTATGAACAACTTGTTCACAGTTTTCCAAATATGATTGGACAAGTAAACAGGGCAGATCTTGCAATGATCGATTTGACCAGCCAGCTGAAAAATTTGCTGAGAAAATTTTTTTGATTTTTTTAAATGAGAATGAGAATTATTTTCAAATAAGAAAGGTGATTATTATGCTAACGAATGAGTTTTATTTAAGCAGCCAGCGCAAGAGAGAATCAAATGCGAGGTCGTATCCGCGCAGAATTCCAATCGCGATCAGTGAGGCAGAAGGGATTTATGTGAAAGATGTTGAGAATAAAACCTACATAGATTGCCTGGCAGGGGCAGGAACACTGGCACTTGGACACAATCATCCGGTTGTGATCGAAGCAATGGAAAATGTGATAAAAGGCAAGCGCCCGCTTCACACGCTAGATATTACTACTCCAATGAAAGAGGAGTTCGTTGAGGAGCTGTTCGACGCTCTTCCGAAAAAATTTGCAGAAAATGCGAAAATCCAATTTTGCGGTCCATCAGGCTCTGATGCGATAGAAGCGGCAATGAAACTTGTAAAAACAGCAACTGGCAGAGGCGGCATGCTATCTTTCCAGGGCGGGTATCACGGGATGACAAATGGTTCGCTTAGTCTAATGGGGAATCTTGGACCGAAAAGCAAAATTCCCAATTTAATGTCAGACGTTCACTTTCTGCCATATCCATACTCATACCGCTGTCCGTTTGGCATAGGAGGAGACGAGGGTGCAGCAATAGGCTCTACTTTTATAGACCGCACTCTGACCGATCCGGAATCCGGCATAGTGAAACCTGCGGGAATGGTCATGGAAATCGTGCAGGGAGAAGGCGGCGCCATTCCAGCTCCTGATGAATGGGTAAAACAAGTTCGGAAGATTACAAATGAACAGCAAATTCCTCTCATCATCGATGAAGTGCAGACAGGCTTTGGACGCACTGGAAAAATGTTTGCCTTTGAACATGCTGATATCAACCCTGATGTTGTAGTTCTTTCTAAAGCAATCGGAGGAACACTGCCTTTAGCGGTTGTTGTTTATCATAAAGATCTTGATCAATGGGAACCAGGGGCACATTCAGGCACCTTCCGGGGGAATCAGATTGCGATCGCTGCGGGTACAGCGACAATGAAATTTATTAAGCGGGAAAAGCTTGATGAACAGGCAGCACTGCTTGGCGATTTCTTAATGCTGCGCTTAAAACAAATGAAGCAGGAAGTAGCCTCTATTGGAGATGTTCGAGGTTTAGGACTGATGGTTGGCACTGAAATTGTAGATAAAACCGCTGCTGCAGATGCCATTGGCAGTTATCCTGCTCATCCGAAGCTCGCGAAGCTTATCCAGCAGGAATGCTTTAAACGAGGGCTCATCCTTGAGCTAGGGGGGCGCTTTGGCAGTGTGGTCCGTTTCTTGCCGCCGCTGATCATTACAAGAGAACAGCTTGACACGGTATGTGACATATTCTTCGAATCCGTTAAAGCTGCTGAAAGAACACTCAGCCCAAGTTTAGTTTAGGATGTGGACCATATGATATCAGCAGTCAAGGATAAAACAGCCTTTGAACATTTATTTTTATCAAATCATCAATCAAGCATTGAACATTATGAATATCAAATGAAGCAAGCGATGAACTCCGTTAAAAGGATAATGGTTTCCCGAAATCCATACAGCGGATTGAGTCCCTTTGATGTAAAGAAGGAATTAGATCAAGCTTTTCCAGTTTTTCAGCCTAAAACGAAACAAAATGAGCAAGCGGTATATGAACATCTTGCGGATACCATCACTTCAAATACCATTCATGTCAGCCATCCATCAGCAGCTGCACATCTTCACTGTCCGCCGATGATTCCGGGTTTAGCGGCTGAAGCCATTATTTCCGGCTTAAACCAATCCATGGATTCCTGGGATCAAAGCGGCGCGGCTACTATGGTTGAGCAGTATGTCATGAATGGGCTGTGCGGGATGTTCGGGATTCCTGATGGAGATGGTGTGATGACAAGCGGCGGAACTCAGTCTAATTTAATGGGGCTCCTGCTTGCAAGAGAACGTGCTGCCTTAAAATTCTGGAATTGGAATTGTAAAAAGAAGGGTCTTCCCCCTGAACATCACCGGCTGAAAATTCTCTGCTCAGAAGCAGCCCATTTTTCAGTCCAGCAGGCAGCTTCAATAGTAGGCTTAGGTGAAGATTCTGTTGTATTAGTAAAGGCGGATGAAAAATACCGAATGTGTATGGATGATTTGGCTTCATGCATTGACATTTTGAAACAGAAAGGTGATTTGCCTTTTGCACTGATTGGGACGGCAGGAACAACAGACTTTGGAAGCATCGATCCGCTTGAGGAAATGAGCATTCTGGCTATAGAACATGACCTGTGGTTTCATGCAGATGCTGCTTATGGTGGAGGTCTTGTTTTATCAGATACCTATAAAGATAAACTCGCAGGTTTAGAGAGAGCTGATTCCATTACAGTGGATTTTCATAAAATGTTTTATCAGCCAATCAGCTGCGGAGCATTTTTCGTAAAGAACCGGGAGTCATTTTCATTTATCAGGCATCATGCGGATTACTTGAACCCAATTGAAGATGAAGAAGATAACATTCCAAATCTTGTTTCAAAATCCATTCAGACAACAAGACGTTTCGATGCACTGAAACCATTTCTCTCCTTTCAATTAGTTGGAAAAGAAGAGTGGGAAGAGATGATCGATCATACGCTGCATGTAGCGCAGAAAACATTTGAGCTGCTGAAAAAAGAGCGTGAATTCTGCGTCTATCACCAGCCTGAACTGAGCGCGGTTGTTTTCAGATACAACGGAACTGATGATTTAACAAATGAGCAGATCAATCATTTAAACTATCAAATCCGGGAAATTCTTCTGAAAAATGGAGAAGTGATCATAGCCCGGACGAAAGTGGACAGCAATGCCTGTTTAAAATTCACCTTTTTGAATCCATTAACAAAAATGAGCGATGTTGAAAAAATCATCAGAAGAATGAAAGAAATCGGAGAAGATGAAACAAGGAGGATGTATGATGAACAAACTTGAAGCGGCCGCTCTTGCTGAAAAAGCAACTCTGCAAAGCTATTTAAATTGCTTTTTGCGCGAAACAAACAGCGGGAATCTTAGTGAAGGTGCACCCGAAACTTTAAGAAAGAAGCACAATGGAAAATGGATTCATGTTCGTTTACACAAGCAAAATTCCAACCTTTATATTCCTGCAAGCTATTTTTCAGAGACAGGACGCCACTTGTTAGACTATCCTGTTTACTGTGAAAACGAGGAAATTGATTACATAACATGCATTGAAAAAACGATGAAAGAACTAGATTCAAATTCAGCCGGCAAAAACGAAGAACTGCTTTTGCGAGTCAGACAAAGCTGTGAATCCATGGCTCAATTTTTAGAAGAGCGAGCGAAAGATGAGGAAGAGCTATATCAAACCTCATTTGATTTTATTGCAGCTGAACAGTCCCTTTTGTTTGGCCATTTGCTTCATCCGACACCAAAAAGCAGACAGGGAATGACTGAATCGGATATGAAGACGTATTCACCAGAATTAAAAGGAGCATTTCCGCTGCATTATTTTAGAGCTCATGCAGACTCCATTTATTCAAAGTCAACAATGCCAAAGTCAGCAATTGACCTTATAAAGAAGCTTGTCAAAGATGACCCTGAGATTCATGATTCGTTTAAAGAGAAGTATGCAGGCGAGGATGAATACGCGCTTCTTCCCATCCATCCGTGGCAAGCAGAATATTTGCTCAAAGACTCATCTGTCCAAGAGTTCATTCAAGCTGGGAAGCTTGAAAACCTTGGACAGCAGGGACGGGCATTTTATGCAACTTCATCACTGCGGACGGTCTATCATCCTGATGTGGAGTTCATGCTCAAGTTTTCACTTAACATCAAAATCACCAATTCTGTCCGGGCGAACCTGTTAAAAGAGCTTGAGCGGGGAGTGGAAGTTAAAGAATTGATGGGCACACAGCTCGGAACCGAGTTATCTGACCGATATCCTGATTTTGAAATCATTCACGATCCCGCATTTATTACATTAAAGCTGCACGACCAAAAAGAATCAGGTTTTGAAGTCATACTCAGGGATAATCCTTTTTATAAAAAACGGGCGAAACAAGCAACAGCTCTTGTTGCCCTTTGTCAGGACGGAATTTCGCCGCAAACATCAAGACTTGCCGTCATCATTCGAAACCTATCTAAAAAGGAAAATCGATCAACAGAGGAAATAAGCGCAGACTGGATGAAACGCTATTTGGCTATCTCCTTAAAACCGATCCTATGGCTCTATGTTGAAAAGGGGATTGCGCTTGAAGCTCATCAGCAAAACAGCATTGTCCAGCTAGAAAATGGTTATCCATCCCGCTTTTTTTATAGAGACAATCAGGGTTTTTACTTTTGCGAATCAAAACATGATGAATTGAATACATATCTCCCTGGAATCGGCTTGAAAAGTGAAACGGTTTGTTCTGACGCGGTAGCAGATGAACGATTGCGCTATTATTTCTTTTTCAACCATTTATTTGGACTTGTCAATGCATTTGGCACGGCAGATCTGGCAGATGAGAAGGATCTTCTTAAACTGATCAGAGAGGAATTGAATCAGCAGTCACTTCCGGCAAATCATCCATCTCTTTTACTGAAAACCCTGCTTGAAAACGAAACGTTGCCCTGCAAAGCGAATTTATTAACGAGATTTCATGATTTAGATGAACTTGTTGGACCGCTTGAAACACAGTCCGTTTATGTACAAGTAAGCAACCCTTTGTTTACAAAAAAGGAGGCCATTGCAGCGAAATGAATCAGCTAGAGACCGGTTTATCCATCACATTTCGAAAAGCCGAATTTGAAAAAGATGCTGCCATGCTTCATAAGTGGCATCATGAACCCCATGTCATTCCTTATTGGAATCAAGATTTTCCATTCAGCAAATATACGAAGCATCTAAAAAAACTTTTGGCAGATGATCATCAAAAGCTGTGGATCGGCCATCTGGACAGTGTGCCAATGAGCTATTGGGAAACGTATTGGGCTAAGGATGACATCATTGGAGGTTATTACGAAGCAGAGTCTTATGATCAGGGTGTCCATTTGCTGATCGGTGATCCTTCTTACCTTGGAAAAGGTCTATCACTGCCAATGCTCCATGAAATCATGAAACAGATGTTTGCAGACAAACGGACGCAGCGAATAGTAGCTGAGCCTGACAGCCGGAATAAGAAAATGATTCATGTTTTTGAAAAATGCGGATTCATTCCGCAAAAGGAAATTCAGCTGCCTGATAAAAGAGCACTTTTCATGATTTGTCACAGAGAAGATTTCGAACGGGGGCCAGAGAATGGTTTATGACGTAATCGGAGTAGGGCTTGGACCGTTTAATCTTGGATTGGCAGCGTTACTGGATGATGTAGAGGAAGCAGAGGCGCTCTTTTTTGATCAAAAGCCCGAGTTTAATTGGCATGAAGGACTTTTGATCGAAGGGACAACCTTACAGGTCCCATTTTTGGCTGATGCGGTTTCTATGGTCAATCCAATAAGCAAATTCAGCTTTCTGAATTACCTTCATCATCAAAAAAGACTTTATCATTTCTATTTTCTTGAATCGTTCCATATTCCGCGCAGAGAATATAACCACTATCTGCAGTGGGTAGCAGCGGAGCTTGACAGCTGCAAGTTTGGAAAACGGGTTGCTGATGTTTTACATCATACTGAAGGATACGAAGTCATTGTAGAAGATGTTGGCTCAGGAGAAATGGAACGTTTTATTGCGCGTCATATTGTACTTGGAATGGGAAGTGCTCCGAATATTCCAGACTGGTCGGCAAGAGGGAAATCAGACAATCTTTTTCATTCAGCTGAATTTTTGTACAGGAAAAAAGAGAGTTTGCAGGCTGACGCGGTTTCCGTTATTGGTTCAGGTCAGAGTGCGGCGGAAATTTTTCTTGAGCTGCTGAAAGAACAAAAGGAGTACGGCTATCAATTAAATTGGCTTACACGTACAGATGGATTTTTCCCAATGGAGTATTCAAAGCTTGGGCTTGAACATTTTTCGCCTGACTACACAGAGTACTTTTACAGAATTCCCCAGGAATTAAAAGATACGATTGTGCCAAAACAGGATTCTCTTTATAAAGGAATCAGTGCAGATACGATTGCTGAAATCTATGATCTTTTATATGAAAGAACAATAGCGGGGCAAAAGCCGGATGTTCACTTATTGGCTAAAACAGCCGTACTTGATATTGCGGAGACCGGTTCAGATTTACATTTGCAATGTCATCAATGGGAGCAGGGGGAAGCCTTTAACCTGCATTCAAATATCGTCATCGCAGCTACAGGCTATAAGACTGTATGGCCCAATGCTTTTGCAAATCTATCAAATCTTTTGAAATGGGACAGCAGGAACCGTCCAATTGTCTCAAAAGATTATGAACTGGAGCTGCATGATAAACGGGAAAACAAAATCTTCATTCAAAACGGTGAAATGCACACTCACGGAGTAGGAGCACCGGACCTCGGATTAGGCGCTTACCGGAATGCTAAAATCATCAATCAGCTTGCCGGAAGAGAAGTGTTTGACCTGCCTGAAAAAAATGTTTTTCAGCATTTTGGTACAAGCCATCTAGTACGCAGCAAACAAACAGTTTAGGAGAGTGAGAGAGATGTCAGCTGAACAAAAATGGAATGCAGAAGATTGGAAGAAAGCGAGCAGACGGCTGCTTGCAAAAATGATATCTGAGTTTTTATACGAAGAAATGATCCAGGCGGAAAAAGAGGATGGCAAATATCTTCTGAATTTTGAGAGCGGAATATCTTACCGCTTTCTAGCAGAAGAAAGGCTGATGGACAGTTATTGGGTAGATGTTCAATCAATTGAAATCAATAAACATGGATCATGGGAAGAAGCTGTGAATCCTATTGAATTTTTATTGGTCCTCCAAAAGGAAATAAATATAAAACCTTTTACCGCTGCCTATTTAATAGAAGAATATAAACGCACGCTGCTTGCTGACACCCATATTATTGCCAATCAGCAAGACCGTTCGACCGCAGATTTAACAGATCTGGACTATGCGGAGCTTGAAGGGGAGATGACGGGGCATCCCTGGATTACGTATAACAAAGGGCGCATCGGTTTTTCTTATTCAGATTACCTGCAATATGCTCCTGAACAAAAGCAGCAGACTACTCTGGACTGGATTGCTGTCTCAAAGGAGTGGGGGACGTTCCATTCAACAAAAGAAGTAGAGTATAACATGTTAATAGAAAGCGAGATCGGGCAATCGGCAATAAGAGAATTTAATGACAAGCTAATTAATCAAAGAGTGCAGCCAGAAAATTTCTTCTTTATGCCTGTCCATGAGTGGCAGTGGAATCACGTCATCGTTCCGCTGTTTTCAGAAGAGCTTTTTGAAAAGCGGATCATTTATCTAGGCAGAGGAGAAGATCAATATCTGCCGCAGCAGTCCATCCGGACATTTGTCAATATGGATCATAAAAAGAAGCATCACGTAAAGCTGCCTATGAGTATTTTGAATACATTAGTGTATAGGGGATTGCCGTCTGAACGAGTGGTGCTCGCACCGGAAATTACTGCTCATATTCAGGGGATCCGTGACAATGATTCATTTTTGAGAGATACATGCAGGGTTATTCTCCCTGGAGAAGTGGCGAGCATGAATTACCATCATCCTGATTACGTAAAACTAGAAGGAGCACCGTATCAATTTATGGAGATGCTTGGAGTCATTTGGCGGGAAAGCATTTACTCATTTTTGGACGCGGGAGAACAGGCCATTACGCTTGCCGCTCTTTTATATGAAGGGGAGGACGGGAAATCATATACAATGGAATTGATTGAAAAGTCAGGCCTCAGCGCAGAAGAATGGACAAAGCAGCTGTTTGAGGTTCTCCTCCCGCCGCTTCTGCACTATCTATACAAATACGGAACAGTCTTTTCACCGCATGGACAAAATACGGTTGTCATTATTAAAGACTATAAACCTCACAGACTTGCTGTGAAAGATTTTGTAGATGATGTCAATATCAGCGATCAGCCGCTGTCTGAGCTTAATTCCATTTCGGGAGAGCTGAAAACCGTGCTGAGGAGCGAAGCGCCTGAAGGACTGTGCCAATTCATTTTCACTGGATTATTTGTCTGCCATTTCAGGTATTTGGCCGATATCCTTCACAGAAGAGCTGACTTTGATGAAAAGAGATTTTGGAATAAGCTGAGAGAATCAATCCTTTCCTATCAAGCTGAATTTCCGGAGCTGAAAGAACGCTTCGAACTCTTTGACCTTCTGAGACCGACATTTAATAAGCTCTGCCTCAACCGCAACCGAATGATTGAATATGGCTATGGAGATGGAGATGACCGGCCTCATGCTTCAGAGTTTGGACAAGTTAGAAATCCATTAGCAGCTGAAAAACAGATCATGGTATAGAAGAGACCTAAGAGGGTCTCTTCTTTTTGTATGCATAACACTTACAAAACTGCATAAAATACTTACATACCATTATTAAAACTTGAATATTTGAGGTTTTTACATTATAATCACTTATAAGAAGTTGAAATGCATGTTATTGTAGAAACATTTCTGAAAGTTAGGTGGGCATTTTGTACCAAGAAGAAAGACTAATCTCCATTCTCGACTATTTAAAAGAAAATAAACGAATAACGGCCGATCAAATATGTTCGCTGTATGATGTATCTAAAGATACCGCGAGGCGCGACCTCGTCAAACTCGAAGAGCAAAAACTGATTATCAGGACAAGAGGCGGGGCTATTTTGCCAAGCTCGCACACTGAAATTAAAGACTATCAAAACCGTCTCCAGACAGTTTCCTATGAAAAAGAATTAATTGGCAGAAAAGCGGCAAGTCTGATCAGTGAAGGCGACAGAATTATTTTAGATGCCTCAACTACTGTTCAGGCCTGTGCAGAATTTATCGGCGTGAAACAAGCAGCCATTATTACAAATTCCATTAACCAGGCCGATATTTTATCCACAAAACCAGGAATACAGATTCACCTCCTTGGCGGAGAACTTCAGAAAGAACACCGTTTCTTATTTGGATCCTCAGTTGTTGAAAAACTTTCAAAATATCAGGTTGATAAAGTATTTATTGGGGTTGTGGGCATATCTGAAAGAGGCCTGTCCATTGCGCATGAAGAGGACGGAATGGTCAAACGGAAAATGATCAGTCAGGCAAATCAGGTGATTGCGCTTGCAGATCATTCAAAGCTCGGTGTGACTGATTTTTTTCTTTACGCAGATCTTCATGAAGTCGATTTGCTTATAACAGATAAAGAACCTGATAAAGCATTCAGAGACTTGCTTGATAAACATAACGTGGAACTGCTTGTGGCAGAGGAGGAAATGGAATGACAAAATTAATCGCGATAGACCTGGATGGAACATTATTAAACAGTGAGAATAAAATCAGCGCAGAAAATTTAAAAGCAATAAAATCTGCTCAAAAAGAGGGAATTGAAGTGGTTGTAGCTACTGGCAGAGCCCATTTTGATGTGAAGGAAATTTTTAAGGATACTGGAGTAAAAACATGGGTTATTGCTGCTAATGGGGCGACGATTCATAATCCGGAAGGGGCTTTGTTTCATTCACAGCCTATGGAAAAGGAAACAGCAGCTGCGGCCCTTCAATTTTTGGAACACAATCATTACTATTATGAAGTGTTCGGGCGAGATGCAATTTATACTCCTCAAAGCGGAAGAGAGCTTTTGAATATTGAAATTGACCGGGTTGAAAGCGCTAATCCTGATGCGGACCGCTCAAGGCTTCTTTTGGCCGCTGAAAAACAATACAGCCAGACAGGCTTTAGATTTGTTGAATCGTACATGGACATTCTGCATCAAACAGAGGAAATCTATAACATTCTCGCTTTTTCTTTTCACCAGGAGAAACTCGATGCAGGCTGGGAGAAATTTAAACACACAGAAAATATCACTTTGGTTACATCTGCCGCGCATAACTTTGAAATAGAGCATGTGCTTGCGTCTAAAGGAATTGCCCTTCAGAAATTGTGTGCCAATCTTGCCATTGAACTGAATGACACTGCAGCCATCGGTGACAGCATGAATGACAAATCAATGCTTGAAATTGCGGGAAAGAGCATTGCAATGGGGAATGCCCGTCCGGAAATCAAAGCAATCTGCAGGGATATTACTTTAACAAATGATCAGGACGGGGTAGAGCTCGCTATTAAAAGGTTAATCGATGCCAAGCAGAAAGTCTGACAGAGAAGAGCCGGCCTCATGATAAAGAGGCCGGCCTTTTCTAAAAGCTATACTGATCATTATTTATAAAATAAACTAGATGATCTGTCCATTGATTATTTTCATACAGAAACCCTTTGCGGATACACTCAAACTTCATCCCCACACTCTCGGCAAGCTTAACAGAAGGGTGGTTATCAAGATTGATATGGGCTTCAAGACGGTGATAGTTCAATTGGTCAAACGCAAGCTTGACAGCCGCTTTTACTGCTTCTTTTCCATAACCCATTCTCCAAAATTGATTATGGATTGTATAGCCCATCCTGGCCCACTGGAAATCATCACGAATCAGGGTAGAGAAATCGATATACCCGATATGCATCCCGTCTGCTGCCCTGAAAATACCGAAAACATATGCTTTATCTTTATTCATGAGCTGATGGTGTTTCTCTGCGAAAGCAGCAAACCACTCTGGGGTGCACACGCTCATGTCCAGTCTGCCTTCATCATATTTATGCTGTTTTGGCTTTCTATTTAAATATGCAGAGAGCCAAGATGAATAGTCCGATACCTGATAAGGCCTGATGATGAGGCGGACGGATTTTGTATAATAATTTGCCAAAGCTTATCCCTCTTTCTATTTAAGGAATTTGGTAAAAAAACATTCTTCCCTCTGCCTGAAATCAGTCATGCAGACTACCGCTCACTTTTTAAATAAATTGGCAGAAAAATTGTAAATGAGGTGCCGGATCCAGGCTTGCTTTTCACATGTATATGTCCGTTCATAGCTTTAATAATGCTGAAAGATACCATCATTCCAAGACCTGTTCCATTTGATTTAGTAGAGAAATAAGGCTCGCCAAGTCTCAGCACCTGATCTTCTGTCATTCCTTTACCGCAGTCAGAAATCACGATTTTCAATTGAGATTGCTCCTTTGATGTTGAAACTTCGATTAATCCTCCTGCTGTATAAGATTCAATTCCATTTTTGAGAATATTAATCAGTGATTGCTTAAGCTTTAACGGATCTCCAAGGACAAAAATGTTTTCAGAGCTGAAAGCTTGCTTAAACTGCACGTTTTCCATTTGCGAGAGAGGCGTCAAAACGTTGATGCAGTTTCTGAGCTCTGAATGAATATCGATTGCATGATGATCTTCAGCTTCTGGTCTGGCGAAAGTCAAGTAATCTTTGATTATATTTGTGGCACGGTCTAATTCATTTAAAGAGATTTCTATGTATTCTTCCTTTTTTTTCTGGCTGATATCTTCTTCCCGCAACAGCTGCAGAAATCCTTTTGTTGTCGTCAGCGGGTTGCGGACTTCATGAGAAATGCTTGCTGCCAGGTGACTGACAACTTCAAGTTTCTCAGCTTTAATGACTCTTTTCAGCAAATTGAAGTTCTGGACAATCGTTTCAAACAGCAGAGTCCCGATGATTGCGGCAAATATGTGCAGGACAAATAGTTCAGTGTACATATGAAACTCGAAGAATGATCCATAAACCATTTCAATATGCAAAATCGAAAATAGTAAAGAAGATAGGACAATGACAACGACAGTAGTTAATTTATTCCTCAATCTGCTCTTTAAATAATAGGATGAAAGCATTGGCACAATGAGAACCAGGATACCTGCCATCATTAATGTCGGATAGATGCCGTCTCCCCCTAATGCCAGCCGGGTAACAATTGTAACAGCAAATAAAAAGAATCCAAGACGATAACCGCCATAAAGCAAACCCATAACATATGGAATGCGCCTGAAGTCAAAGAAAAACTCATTCTCAATCATAAACGGATACAGCATGCTCAGAATGATCGAAAGTGCAGGCAAAAAAGCAAACAGCCATTTATTCATTTTTTTATTCGTTTCTTTTCTCATATATAAGAGCTGTATAATCAGCAGCGGAGATAATACGAGTAAAAAATTCAGTAATACATCCTTAATTTCCATGCAGTCCTCACCTTATCAGCAAAAATATGAGAAAAGCGCAAGCAGCTTTACCGGCTCAGACAGGCGAAAATGTTCTGATCGATGTGCATGTCGCTTGTGCTAGACAAAAAATGCAAAATTGAATCATTCTGCAAACTAAAAAACTTCTCTATTAAAATATATATCAAATTAACTAGAGAATGTTAGAATATTCTAAAAGACTTAAATTTTTTTGTCAGGAGAAGCGGAATGAGCGATCAGCAAATGCAAATTAAATTAATTGATAAAAAAGATTACGATCATGCAGCTGAATTTTTACAGACTGATCTGGAATTAAATGCATTAATTATTGAGGACTTGTCAGAAGAACATATGATGGTTTACGGAAGTTATCTGAATATGGATTTGAATGCACTATTAATGATTTATCCTGAGAAAATTTATTACTACAGTCCTGTTATTGATCTCCCGCTAACTGAATTTGCATCCATTATTCAGGAAACTGGCATCCGCAAAATTGTTGGGAAAAAAGAACTGATTGATGAGTTTAAACATCACTTTCAAATGGACCTTGAGACTGATTCGTTCATGCTGAAATATGGGGGGGGCGAAGATTTTCAGCTAAGCAAGGATATAAAAGTGATTGCCACTCTTGAAGAATGCCGTAAACTTTATGATTTATTCATGCAGGTCGATGAATATAAAATGGTTGGTCCAAATGAAGACTTCTTTGCGAATGATCACTTTCAAAACATAGAAGCAGGAAAATTGAAAGTTTTTTACAAAGATGAAGATGGAAAAATGGTTTCAACAGCAGGTGTATTTATGGAAAGCAGCCGCACCGCCATTATAGTTGGAGTAGCTACGCCTCCAGTGCATAGGCGGAAAGGATATGCCTCTGAATTGATACGTGCCATTTGCCAAAAGCTTGCTCCTGAAGAAATGGCTATTTATTTGTTTTATAACAATCCAGAGGCAGGGAATCTTTATAAACAGCTTGGATTTTATGAAGCTGCCAAATGGAAAGTGCTGGGGATAGCTGCTCAGACTTAATTTAATGCTTGCATCAAAACAAAACTTCAGATATGCTTAAAAACAATTATTGATTAATTTTAAAAATTAAATATTTTAAAAAAGCGATAGGTGCTAATGGCAAGAGGTTATTTCTGCCTTAGCTTAAAAGGGAAGTCCGGTGAAAATCCGGCGCGGTCGCGCCACTGTAATGGGGAGAATTCTATAAAGACCCACTGTTTTTCATATGAAAAATGGGAAGGAAATAGAATACAATGAACCTGAGTCAGGAGACCTGCCTATCGTATGCACTTTATGCCTACGCGAAATAGGGAGGGTGATGCGATGTGTTGAAACCTGTCTTGTGTCTCAACTCAAGTTAACTTAGTCCATCAAACTCTCTTTATGCAAGAGAGTTTTTTTCATGTTCAGAAAGTTGAGAGATGATAAGAAACGGGGGAACAGCAATGACCATTAATAATTCAAACTTAGGTTATCCGAGAATCGGAGAAAAAAGAGAGTGGAAAAAGACGCTCGAATCGTTTTGGAAAGGCGATCTATCAGAACAGCAATTTGAAAAGCAGATGAAAGAGATCAGACTTTCTCATTTGCAAAAGCAGCTGGATAAAGGAATTGATCTGATCCCGATCGGTGACTTCAGCTATTATGATCATATATTGGATACAGCAGTTTTGTTCGGCCTGCTGCCCGAGAGGTTCCGGAAGCAAGATGCTAATTCCCTTCAGACCTATTTTGATATTGCTAGAGGCAGCAGAGATCAAGTGGCGGCGGAAATGACAAAATGGTTTAACACAAATTATCATTATCTTGTACCGGAGCTGGGTCAAGCAGAGCCGGCACTTACCAAAAACCGGCTTTTGCATCTCTATCTTGAAGCAAAAGAAGAGCTTGGCATAAACGGCAAACCTGTAATTGTCGGCCCGCTTACTTTAGTTCATTTATCAAAAGGTGAAAACAAAGACCAAGTCCTTCAGAAATTAATTCCATTATATGTGCAGGTCCTGCAGGAGCTTGCAGAAGCCGGCGCTGAGTGGATTCAGATTGATGAGCCTGTGTTTGTTACAACGGATGCAGATGAAGCATTATTTTTAAAGGCGAAAGAAATTTATGGAACCATCAACAGAGAAACAGCCAATACGAAGCTGCTGATTCAAACTTATTTTGAAAGTGTTGAACAATACGAACACTTAGTCAGCCTTCCAGTTGATGGTATTGGGCTGGATTTCGTACACGACAGCGGCAGATCACTTCACAAGCTGCAAACTTCAGGATTCCCAAAGGATAAAGTTCTTGCTGCGGGAGTCATTGACGGACGGAATGTGTGGAAGGCAAGTCTTCAAAAGACCGTTAAGCTTGTCAACAAAATTCTGGAAGCTGTTGACCGGGACAGACTGATTCTTCAGCCTTCATGCAGTCTTATTCATGTGCCGGTGACTGCAGAAAATGAAAAGCAGTTAGATCCGCTTGTAAAAGGCGCATTATCTTTTGCGGATGAAAAGCTTGAAGAGCTTAGCCTGCTGAAGAAGTTTTTCAATTTTGAAGCTGAAGAAGAGGCGCTTAAAGAGTATGATTCAGCCGCTGATCAGTTATCATCTTCAAAGCTCAGAAATCAAAGCACAGTTCACGATGCGATGAAGCAGCTGGATTCCTTTTCAACAGAGAGAGCAGAAGCTGGCCTGCGGAGAAAACTGCAGAATAAACGGTTCAGCCTGCCATTGCTGCCTACAACAACAATCGGCAGCTTCCCGCAAACAAAAGAGGTTCGGGCACAGCGGCTTAAATGGAAAAAAGGCGAACTGACAGAACTGCAATACTCTGCTTATATAGAAGAAGAAATAAAAAAATGGATTGATATCCAGGAAAGTCTGGGACTGGATGTTCTCGTACATGGAGAATTTGAGAGAACGGACATGGTGGAATTCTTTGGCGATAAATTAACCGGAATTGCCATAACAACTTTCGGCTGGGTGCAATCCTATGGCTCCCGCTGCGTAAGACCGCCGGTTATTTATGGAGATGTATTACTTGATAAGGCTATGACAGTAAAAGAGACGGTTTTTGCCCAAAGCCTTTCTGAAAAACCTGTAAAAGGAATGCTGACAGGTCCTGTGACCATATTAAACTGGTCATTTGTTCGAAATGATTTGCCAAAATCAACTGTCCTTCATCAACTATCACTCAGCATCCGCAAAGAAGTTGAAGCACTTGAAAAGGCTGGAATTAAGATGATACAAGTAGATGAGCCTGCACTGAGGGAAGGTCTTCCGCTGAAATCAGAAAAATGGAATGAATATTTAGCAGACGCGGTGACAGCATTTAGGAGGTCAACTGCTTCCGTGCAGCCTGATACACAAATTCATACCCATATGTGCTATTCGAATTTTGAAGATATTATCGAGGCTATAGATGCATTGGATGCAGATGTCATTTCAATTGAAACTTCAAGAAGTCACGGTGAACTTATTCATTCCTTTGAGGAATATTCATACGAAAAAGGGATCGGATTAGGTGTATATGACATTCACAGCCCAAGAATTCCAACAGAAGCAGAGCTCATTAAGAACATTGAAAGAGCCCTCCAAGTATTGGACCCTGAACTCTTTTGGGTCAACCCGGACTGCGGGCTGAAAACAAGAGGAGTATCTGAAACGACTGAAGCATTAAAAGTGATGGTGGAAGCGGCTAAATTCTGCAGAGAAAAAGCAGGTCAAACGACCTCTGTATAAGAAAATATAAAAACAAGCCTGTTCCTAAAAGGGAACAGGCTTGTTCGGTGTTTAGCGGACACCTTTCATGAAACTTTGAATTTTAGGAGAAAGAATGAGCATAAGAACTCCTAAAAGAACGGCAATACCGCCAATGATGCCAAAATAGAGAATTTCCGTTTCGGGTTTATAGAATCGGACAATTTGAGCATTGATTGCTTGAGCAGATGCACTTGTCAGGAACCACAGACTCATTGTCTGGGCTGAGAATGCCGCAGGCGCAAGCTTTGTTGTTGTAGATAAACCGACAGGTGACAGGCAAAGTTCTCCAAGGACAACAAGGAAGAAGCTAAGGATCAGCCAAATCGGATTAGCAAGTGAATCCGTTCCATTTACATAAGCAGGAATAATCATAATCAAGAATGATAAACCGGCAAAGAACAAACCAAATGCGAATTTTTTCGATGTAGATGGCTGTCTGTTGCCAAGTTTGACCCAAAGCCATGCAAACACAGGTGCCAAGAAGACAACAAATAATGGATTTAACGATTGAAATAATGATGATGGAATTTCAAAACCGCCAAATGTCAGGTCTGTTCGTTTATCTGCATAAGCTCCAAGGATGGTCGCACCCTGTTCCTGGATTGCCCAGAAAACCATTGCCGCAATGAAAAGCGGAATATAGGCAATCAGCCGTGAACGTTCAACATCAGTTGACTTGGGACTGCGGTACATCACAGTGAAGTAGACAATTGGAATTAAGATTCCTAAAATACTGATTAAGAAAGTGAATTTTGCAATCGTCAGATAGCCTGTTGTGATTGAAATAGCTCCTAAAATACCGATAACAGCTAAACCAATAGCCAATCTTCCGAAAACTTTATTTCTTTCAGCTGGAGTAAGAGGGTTTGGGACTGCTGTTCCCGCTAATCCAAGATTTTTCTTTTTTGTCAGTACGAAGACGATTAATCCTAAAGCCATACCGATTGCTGCAAGACCAAAACCTAAATGGAAATTGTATTTTTGACCTACAGTACCAACGATAATTGGTGCAAGCAGACCTCCTAAGTTGATTCCCATATAGAAAATACTGAATCCTGAATCTCGGCGATGATCATCTTTGCTGTACAGATCACCCACAATATTCGAAATATTAGGTTTAAGCAATCCAGTACCGATTACAATGAAGAACATCGACACGAAAAACGCTGCAATGCTTCCAGGGAAAGCGAGTATAATATGACCGAGCATAATAAGGACTCCGCCATAAAAAACGGTCCGTGCATTTCCAAGCAATCTGTCGGAAATCCAGCCTCCGATGATTCCGGACATATAAACGAGGGAACCATAGATGGACATAATGGAAAGAGCAGTAGTCTGATCAAGCCCAAGTCCGCCATCTTTCATGGAATAATACATATAATACAGAAGAATAGCTCTCATCCCATAATAAGAAAAACGCTCCCAGAACTCTGTAAAGAACAGGGTGAATAATCCTTTAGGATGACCGAAAAAACCTTGTTGCGGTACACTTTGTACAATTTTGTCTTTGTCAATTGATGACATGATGCAAGAAGCCTCCTTTTTACCATGTATAATAATACTACTATTAAAATTGAATTGTCAAAAAAAAACGGAAAAATACTGGATGAATTATTTTTTTAATATAATTTAACAAAATTTGAGAGAAAGAAAAAGAGCGTTTTGTTCAGCTCTTTGCGTAACCTTTTAATGATTGCAACAGCTTTACTTCTGCAGGGTAAAAAACTGCTTTCAAAAATTCCATTATCACTATTTATACATATAACTATAGTAGGGCAAGTACGTTAATCAGACTTAAATCCACAAAAGAGGACATTAATCTGCTTTACAAACCATCGGTCTGTTTTTAAAATGTAGAAAGGAGGCGTCGATTTATGAAGCAATTTGAAAGAAGAGTGCGTTCAGAGAAAGCATTGCTTGAAGCTGCTTCTGCTTTAATAAAAGAAGTGGGCTGCGGAAAAACCACCCTTGCGGAAATCATGGAGAGGACAGGTCTTTCAAAAGGAGCCATCTATCATTATATTAAAAGCAAGGATGAACTATTTGCTAAAGTTCTTGAAGCAAGAATCCATGAAACAAATGAAAAATTCTTTGAAAAAATGGGGCAGAGCAAAAAGGATATGAAGGACCCTATCGATGTATTAACAGAGAGTTTTGAGGAAATTAATCATCCAAGTGATGCAGTCAACCAAATCCTGCTGTACTTTATTGGAAGGAATGAACAAAAAAAGGCAAAGGAAGCGCTGCGTGATTTTGATCAATGGATGTATGAGTTTTCGAAGCTATGGATTGTATCTGGTCAAAAAAATGGAGTAATCAGTGAGAAGGTTGATCCGAATCAGACTGCTGAGCTTTTTGTTCTGATGTCTTCAGGGTTTAGAATGAGAAACGTTCACAGCACATCAGCTTTTGAATTTCAAACCTCACAGTTTACAGCTTTGATGAAGAGTTTATTCAAGGAAGAACCTGTACTATTGAAATAGTTTATTTGTCTAAAGCTGCAAAGAGCAAATAAATATTTGTATATAGTAAACAATTTTATTGTGTTATGGTAAAGTAACTTAACTAACTAAATATTATATTATATTTACAGTAAAAAAGGGCGTGATAATAAAATGACTTTTACTCTTAAAACAGGAAGCTTTGAAGGAATGAGATCTCTTAACCAATCTTCTGTGCTGAATGTGATTCGTCTAAGAGAGCCGATATCTCGAGCGGAAATAGCAAAAATAACGAACTTAACACGTCCGACAGTAGGAGATATAGTAAATAACTTAGTTGAACAGAACTTGGTGATGGAAAAGGAATCAATCAGCTCAAGACAAGGCGGAAGAAAACCGATCATGCTCAGCATTAATTATACCGCTCGATACATTTTAGGAATTTATGCAGCAGCGGAAATCATCCGTGTCAGTCTGTCCACAATAGATGGTCAATTTATTTATGACCATTCCAAAGAGCTGAAATCCCTGCCGGATAAGGAAGAATTTATTGAGATAGTCAAGGAATGCATTTACGCTGTTCTCAATAATTGTGAAATTGAACAATCACTCATAATCGGAATAGGATTTGCCATGCACGGCTTAGTAAATCCTGAGAAAGGAACCTCCATTTTTTCTCCGCATCTTCATCTGGACAATATCCCGATCAAGGAAATTCTTGAGCGTGAATTTTTGATGCCGGTGATGGTTGAAAACGATGTCCGTGCGCTTGCCTTGGCAGAAAGCTGGTTTGGTCAGGGGAAGGGCGTCTCCGATTTTATTTGTATTAGTGTGGGTCGGGGGATAGGATCCGGAATTGTAATGAATAACGAATTATACAAGAGTTCCTACTACACAGCAGGTGAGATAGGCCACACTGTATTAGACATGGATGGACCACTTTGTGAATGCGGAAATCAAGGCTGTCTGGAAGCATATGCATCTGAAGCTGCCATAATAAAGAAAGCTTTAAATGAAGCAGATTCAGCAGAATATACACAATTGAATCCGCAGGCATTGACAATTGAAACCATTATGCATGCTGCTGAAAACGGTGATTCTCTCGCTGTTCGTATAATTGATCAAAGTGCTAAATCTCTGGGGCTTGCGACAGCTAATCTAATAAATATATTAAAACCGTCCAAAATTATTTTGGAGGGGAGAATTTTTGAACAGAACAATCTTATTATTTCCTGCATCAAAGAAATGGTCAATAAATATACAATAAGAAGCAAGGAAGAAGAAGTAGAAATCGTTTGTTCTTCTCTTGGGAAAAAAGGAATGGTGCTCGGTGCAGTATCCTTGGTGGCAAAAAAAATGTTTGAAGCAGGAGGGCTGAACTCTTAACGTTCGCCCTTTGATTTTTCTTTGCATAAAGAGAGGAAATATGTTTTGTTATCAGAAAATTTTTAAAATTTATTTACATTTATTTTTTTGCGTATTATAGTTAAGTAAATTAACTAACTAAATACTTGCAGAATAGAAGGGAGAACATTTATGTCTTTTAGGAAAGAATATCCTCGACCGCAGCTAGTCAGAAAAAATTGGCTGAATTTGAATGGCACATGGCAATTTGATTTTGATGATCAAAATGCAGGTATGAAAGAAAAATGGTTTAAGAGAGAAAAAGAGTTTACAAGGGAAATAGAAGTCCCTTTTGCCTACCAGTCAGAATTAAGCAGTATTCATGAAAGTACTTTTCATGACCATGTCTGGTATAAAAGGGAAGTCGAAATTCCTAAGGATATGCTAGGGAAACAAATCATTCTGCATTTTGGCGCAGTAGATTATCGTGCCTCTGTTTATGTGAATGAACAATTAGCAGGAACTCATGAAGGCGGCCATGTTCCTTTCTGTATTGACATTACAGATTACTTGAATGGGGAAAAGGAATTAATAGCTGTAAGGGCTGAAGATCCCTCAGAGGATGAGACGATTCCAAGAGGAAAACAGTTCTGGCAGGAAGATTCTGCAGGAATATGGTATACACGCACAACGGGAATTTGGCAGACTGTTTGGCTGGAAGCTGTGCACAACACACACTTGTCAAAACTTCGTTTTACACCAAATATTGATTCAGGAGATATTCAGATTGAATTTGAGGTAGCTGGAGAAATTGCAGGGAAAACGGCATGTATTGAAATTTCATTTATGGGTGAAAAAATTGCTGACGATTCCCAGTTGATTACAGAATCATATACAAAGCGGTCTATCAATCTTTATAATAGGCGAATATTTAGGACTGGTTATCACCATGAAGGCTGGAATTGGTCGCCTGAAACACCAAATCTCTTTGATGTTTGCATAACAATTTCAGATAAAAACAAAGTTCTTGATGAAATCGATTCATATTTTGGCATGAGAAAAGTACATACTGAAAACGGAATGGTCTATCTGAATAATAAGCCTTACTATCAAAAACTGGTCCTTGATCAAGGCTATTGGCCAAAAGGACTTCTCACGGCACCTGATGATCTTGATTTTAAAAAAGATATTGAACTTTCGAAACAAATGGGGTTTAACGGATGCAGAAAACATCAAAAAGTAGAGGATCCAAGGTTTTTGTACTGGGCAGATCAACTTGGGTTTGTGGTTTGGGGAGAATGCGCAGCCTCACCTGTTTACAGTGAAGATGCAGCAGCACGATTAACAAGAGAGTGGATCGACATTATCGAGAGAGATTATAATCATCCTTCCATCATTACATGGGTGCCTATAAATGAAAGCTGGGGAGTTCCCCATATCTGCAACAATGAGCAGCAAAAGCATCATTCACTTGCCATGTATCACCTTATTCATTCATTGGATCCTACAAGACTAGTGATTTCAAATGATGGGTGGGAAATGACGAAATCTGATATTTGCGCGATTCATAATTACAATCATGGCCACAAGGACGAGCAAGATAAATATGAGCATTTTATTGAATCTCTTTCTACAAAAGATAAGCTTCTGCAATCACGCCCTGCCGGAAAAAAAATCTATACAGAGGGTTTTGCCTATCAAGGTGAACCTATATTATTGACTGAATTTGGGGGAATTGGCTTTAAAATTGGTGATGCTTCCGGATGGGGCTACACATCGGTATTGACTGAAGAAGAGTTTATAAGCGATTACAAAAGGGTGTTGAAAGGCGTATTTGCTTCCAAAAGTCTGCATGGATTCTGTTATACCCAATTAACAGATGTAGAACAGGAGATCAATGGAATACTTACCTATGATCGAAAACCGAAGTGCGATTTGGAAGAGATTAAAAGAATCAACAATCTGTGGCATATTGACACAGTGGAATAATCACAATATCAGATAAAAAAATGTAAGCGTTATCTAAGGGGGTGGATACTGAATATTGCTTTTGGGCAAGTCAGGGAGAAATCCAATAATAGGGGGATTACTATGAAAATCAGAATGAAATCAATGTTTCTTTTTGCGGTAGTAATAAGTCTTATTTTTTCACTTATAGGCTGCAGTTCAAGCAGCACTTCTGGTTCAAACAGCAAAGAACTTGTGTTTTGGAATCCTTTTACAGGCCCGGATGGGAAGAATATGCAGCAAATCATTGATGCGTACAACAAGACAAACCCTGAATTTAAGGTGAAAAATGTTTCACTGAAAGAACAGGATATGTACACAAAGATTCCAACTGTTGTTAATTCAGGAAAAAACATTCCTGACCTGACAATTGTCCATGCAGAGAGAATGAAAAATTTTGCAGCAAACGGCATGCTCACACCTTTTGATGATGTCTTGGAAAACTTTTCGGAAATCAATGAAGAAAACTATGTAAAATCCGGCTGGGATATAGGGAACATTGATGGAAATCGATATAGTCTTCCGCTGGACGTCCATAGTTTTGTCATGTATTACAACAAGAAATTAGTTGATAAATATGCCCCAGGTGTATTAGAAGATAATGTCGTGACGTTCGATGAAATAAAAGCTGCAGGTGAAAAAGCTAAAAAGGATAATATTCGCGCAGTTGGAATTACATGGACGAGGCCCATGTTTCTATCACTCTATCATCAGCTTGGAGGAGATATTACTAGTGACGGGGAAAAGCCGACTCTCGATACACCTGAAGCAGCAGAGGCATTGGAACTCCTAAAATCACTTGTTGATGACAAACTGACTAATAAAGACGGAGAGGATCCTGGTCAGTTATTTAAATCTGGAAAGCAGTTGTTTTACCCGGAAGGAATCTGGATGCAAAATGGTTTAAATGAAGTAAAGTCCCTCGAATGGGGAATGACGAATTTTCCGCAGGTATCAACTGATAAAATTGTAAACTGGAGTTCTTCCCATCAGTTTGTCATGCTGAAGAGCAAAGACCGCAATGAAGAGAAAACAAAAGGAGTCATGGCTTTTCTTGATTATATAAGACAAAATTCTCTTCCATGGGCAGAGGCGGGGCAAAATCCGGCAGCGCTTGAAACTTTAGAAGATCCAAAGTATTTGGATTTGCCCCAGTCATTTTTGGTTAAAGATGAAAAACAGCAGGCAACACTTAAGATTTTTGATTATCAATATAATGGATTTGCAGTCGATGAAATCGATAAGATCGCTGGAGATGCAATTTTTGGAAAAGTTGAAATTGAATCTGCTTTAAAGAAGGCGCAAAAATCTGTTGAGGACAAGATCAAACAAAATAAAAACTAACTTAATAGAAAAATAAAGAGAAAAAAGAGGCTGTTTATTATAAAAGGGTTCGATTTAGTTGGCCCTTTTATAATCGTCTCTCTCTATTCGAATAATAAAGAATAGGAGACTTGCGATATGAATCATCCAGCAATTAAACAGCAAATGAATATGACACCGGCATCAAAGGAGATCCAAGTTCCGAAAGGGAAGCTTAATCTGTCTCCGCTAATTTATATAGGACCACACCTGATTTTGTTTCTTATTTTCTTTTTGTTGCCAACGCTTTTCGGCATATATATTTCTTTTACAAGCTGGGATTTAATAAATGACCCTGAATTTGTCGGCTTGGCCAATTACCGGGAAATCCTATTCAATAAAGAGTCTACTTTTTACACTCAGCTGTACAACGGGCTCGGAAATACCTTTCAGTTTGTATTATTTACAGTTCCCGCATGCATCATTGTTCCTCTCCTATTGGCTGCTGGTTTACATGCAAAGCCAAAAGGTATGGGGTTTTTTCAGGCATTGTTTTACGTTCCTACTCTCTTTTCAGTTTCTGCTGTGATGATCATATGGGCCATGCTTTTTCATGTTACGTTCGGACCTATCAATCATTACTTTCAGCTTGATACAAACTGGGTTTCTGTACAGCCATATGCCTGGGCTGCTCTTGCCATTGTGACAGTCTGGTGGTGTATAGGAGCAAACATGATTATTTATCAGGCAGCTCTCGGCGGCATTCCTAAAGAATATTTTGAGGCTGCATCCATTGATGGCGCAGGCAGTGTACAGCGTTTTTTCCGGATTACGCTTCCAAGTATAAAGGGCCAGCTTATGTATACGATCGTTATCACAACCATTGCTCAATTTAATGTTTATGGTCAGCCGCTGATGCTGACTAAAGGAGGACCTGACAGTTCGACAACGGTTCTTTTAATGTATATTCAGCAGAATGCATTTGGATCCGGACAATCCATTGCCGGTATTGCATCTGCCATGGCTGTTGTACTGGGAGTTTGTATCATGATTGTTTCAGCCATTCAATTCTTCTTTTTAAGACAGCGTGACTAGGAGGTGGTTTTATGATGGAAAATCGAACCGCAAAGCTGATTTCGTTTCTCTTTTTAGTAATGATGGCATTTATCTGGATTGTTCCGTTAGTGTACACATTTTTAACTTCTTTTAAATATGAAGCAGATCTTCAAGCAAATGGCTTCACTATTCTTCCAATCAACTGGGTCATGACCAACTATCAGGATGTGCTCTTCAATAATACAAGCGCACCTCTTGCCAAATGGTTCATGAATTCTCTTATCATTTCCGCATCGCAAACCATTCTGGTAGTAATAGTTGTTTCATTGGCTGCATTTGGTTACTCGAGATTAAAATTCAGAGGAAGAAACACCCTGTTTCTCTTTTTGATGGCGACGATGATGTTTCCGAGTGTTGTAAATTTGATTCCGCTTTATAAGATCATTGATTCACTTGGATGGGTGAACAGTTATCTTGCAGCAATAGTGCCGGGTGCTGCAGGTGTCTTTAATATCTTCTTAGTCCGGCAATTTTTAAACGGGATTCCTAAGGAATTTGATGAATCAGCCAGAGTGGATGGGGCATCAGATTTCCAGATTTTTATGAAAATCATCCTTCCTTTGCTCAGACCTGTTTTAACAGTTGTTGCTTTGTTTACGTTTACAGGAGCCTGGAATGACTTTTTGTGGCCGTCCATTGTTTTTAATGATGTTGAAAAGATGCCAATTACTCCTGGCCTGCAACTTATTCAGGGAATGTATCAATTAGACATTGCCCATGCTCTGACAGCTGCTTTAATTGCCATTATACCAACCTTTATCCTGTATTTGTTTACACAAAAATACTTTGTGGAGTCACTGTCATTGTCTTCAGGTGTCAAAGGTTAGTTTTATCTTTGATCTTGAAAAAATTTATCTGAAAAGGAGTTCATAACCGTGAGCAGAAAGTGGGAAAGGAGACTTGTCTTAATCGGTGCTATTTGGCAAATATTTACCGGAATCATCACGATTCTCTTTTATGCATCAGCCATAAAAAAGAAAGGACTCATTGTCAGCGAAACCTCTTTTGCAAAAATGGAAGCTATTCAGTCGGTATTCGGCAGTATGTATATGTTTGCTGTTTCATTCGGGCTGCTGTTTGTCATGCTGGGTATTATTCACTTATATATGATGTCAAAGCTTGAGGACGATCAATTGGAAACAAAAATGCCAATATGGTTTATGCTTGTTGGTCTGTTATCTTACGTTTTGATGGATATTCCTGGAGCAGTTCTTTTTCTTTCAGCAGGAATCCTCGCATTGTCAAAAAATAAATCAATTAGAAGGTTCATGTTGGAAAACGGATCTTAGTAAAAGGGAGCTTATCTTAAAATGATAAGATAAGCTTTTTTATTTAATGTACATAGTTTAAGTCCTTCAGTTCTTTTAAACATCGTTTAACAGATGGTACTTTTTTTTGAACCGTAAAAATGCACCTCTAAAGGTTAGATCATGTGTCTAACCTTTAGAGGTGCAGTTCATAAGCCTCTGTTTAATTCATTAATCTAATACTTCCACTTTTACCGTTTTGCGGCCCCATTTTCTTGCTTCTGCACTAGTAGGCATCAAAACATCGATTTTATGATTTTTGATTGCGCCGCCAGTATCACCGGCTATCGCAACTCCATATCCTTCAACCCAGACCTTTTTGCCAAGCGGAATGATAGTTGGATCAACCGCAATTAATTTCATATTGGCATTTTCTTTTATATTTATGCCAATGGCCGTAAAGTCACTGGCTGTATCTTCATGACTGTATGCTGTAGCTGTTACATAGAAGATGTTGCTTTCATCTTTTTCTGCTTTTGGCGGTTCTTTAGCAGCCGGTTTTTCTGCAGAAACTGGTTTGGCCGGTGCAGCAGCTGCAGCTTTTACTGCTTGCTTTTCCGCAGCTGCAGCTTTAGCCTTTGCTGCTTCCTTAGCTTTATTTGCTTCAGCACGAGCGTTAGCTTCAGCGAGGAGGGCAGCCTGCTCTTTCTTTTTTGCGGCAGCAATACTTGCAGCCCGTGCTTTTGCAGCTTCCTGTTCTTTTTTTATGTTTGCTTCGATTGATTTCATTTGCGCCTGGATGGCTGACTTTTCCTGTTCAGCAAGCGTCACTTCTGATGAAATCTTTTGATATTCAGCTTGAAGCGAAGTCATTTTCTTTTGTCTGTTCAGCATTGCTTCCTCAAGACTTGCGGCGCTTGCTGCAAGTGTTTGCTGCTGTTCAGTCAGCAGAACCTCTTGTCTGTCGATCTCTTTTTTATCTTCTTCAATTTTCCTTAAATCAGCCTGCTGCTGTTCAAGGATGTCATTATCTGCATTTAATAGAGTAGCAACAGCTCCGATTCTCTCAAAAAAGTTAGAAAAACTTTCCGCATTAACTAAAGTATGAATGACAATATCAGCGTGATCATTCTCCTGAAGAGCAGCAAGCCTTGCAGACATGATTTCTTCGCGGCTTAGCACTTTGTCCTGAAGCGCCACAATTTCTATTTTCTTTTCCTCGATTAATTGCTTCGTCTTTTTTATCTCTGCTTGAATGGAAGCATATTCTTGTTCATTTTTTGCTACAAGAGCTTCCATGTTCTGAAGTTCGTTTTCCATTTTCTGAACTGCGGTATGTACTGCCTGCTTTTGTTTTTCTTTAAGCTTCAGCACTTCCTGATTTTGGTCAAGCTGCTTCTCAGCTTTATGCAAGGTGTCCTGATTCGTTTGGGCTAAGGCAGTGTTATAGCTTGATAGAGCAACAAAACCGACAGAAAGCGCGGTAATCATACGCATTGAAAATCTCATAAAACAACCCCTCTCTTGTATTTAAGTTATACCATAAAAAAGGGGTCTATTAGATTACAAATCTGTTAAATCATTCAATATGCGACAAATTAATGAAAAAAACCTCTTAAAAAACGCCAAATACTGTCGGTTATTGCTGCCATTCTTTTAAAGTCTGATCTGCAGGCAGGAGATAAGCAAGGGTCCCCAAAATGGGCAGCAAAGCGATGCCTGTCATAACAGCTGTTAATCCAAAAGCATCAATGAATGAGCCTAAAGCAACAGAACCAATTGCCCCCATTCCAAAAGCTAGGCCGACTGTCAAACCAGACATTGTTCCAATCTTTCCGGGAATAAGCTCTTGGGCATACACTACTGTGACCGAAAAGCTTGAACTTAATATAAAGCCGATTGCTGCAATGAGCGGATATGCTGCAATGGGACCCGCGAACGGCAGAATAAGGGCAAATGGGGCTGTGGCAAGCAATGAATAAAGAATAATCGTGCGTTTCCCGAACCGGTCTGAAAGCGGACCGCCAGCAAAGGTTCCAAGAGCCCCCATAACAAGGAAAATGAAGATGTACACTTGTGACTGGGCAATACTTAGTTGATATTTCTCAATCACATAAAACGTATAAAAGTTTGATATGGCGCTTCCATACCATGACCTGGCAAAAATAAGAAAGACGATCACTGCCAAAGCAGAGTAAATGGCTTTTGTCAGCTTGACTTCTTTTTTTATTTTGCCGTTTTTCTTTTCCTCTCTACGAATAGCTGAAAGTTTCAGAGTGTACCAGTTTGCTATATAGATAAGGAACATGACAGCGAGCGCTGCCGCAATCGTGAACCAAATCGCCCCAAACTGTCCGAATGGAACAAGAATAAGCGCTGTAATCAGCGGAGCAGAGGATGAACCAGTATTTCCGCCAACTTGATAAATGGACTGCGCAAGGCCCCGTCTTTCTCCGGCAGCTAAATAGGCAACTCTTGATCCTTCAGGATGAAAGACCGCTGAACCGAGTCCGATGAAAAAGACACTCAGTAAAATGAATGAAAAAGAAGGTGCGAACGCGAGACCCACAATCCCTGCCAAGCTGCTCGTAAGCCCGATTGGTAGAGCGTAGGGCATCGGTCTTTTATCCGTATACCAGCCGACTACAGGCTGAAGGACAGATGACACCATATTCAGCGTAAAGGCAATGAAACCAAGTTGTGTAAACGTAAGACCCATCGTTTTTTCAAGAATCGGAAACATCGCAGGAATCACAGATTGAATCGAATCATTTAATAAATGACATAAACCTATGATGAAAAGGATGTTGTACATTGTCTGAGACGGTTTTGATAGTGGTTTTTTTAAAGAAGCTGCATTTTCCATTTTAAGAGTCCTTTCCTAACTGAATATTTAGATAGACGAAATGTATTTTACCACAAAATATGAGGCCTGAAATCGAAAAATTCAAATAAAAAAGCCTTTTGGTGAAGAAACCCTTGAATGTTCATGTAAAAGGAGTAAAATAGATTTTAAAATTTACCTGAAAATTTAAACATTAGGGGATGTTCGCATGAAAGTGGTGAAATTTGGAGGCAGTTCGTTAGCATCAGGTGATCAGGTTAAGAAAGTGTTTGATATCGTAACTTCAGATCCTGATCGCAAAGTGGTAGTCGTATCAGCTCCAGGCAAACGGTATCCGGAAGACCGCAAAGTGACAGATTTATTAATTGAACTTGGCGAAAGAACACTGCGCGGGGAAGAGGCCCCAGAATATTTGTCAGCAGTTATTGACAGATATAGTCAAGTGGCAGAAGAACTGAAATTGCCAGCTGAAATCGTTTCCAAGATTAAAAAGAATCTGATTCAGCTGCTTAGTGCAGATAAAACTCGGCAAGCCCGTTACATAGATGCAATAAAAGCAAGCGGAGAAGACAATAATGCAAAGCTGATTGCTGAATATTTTAAGAGCAGAGGCATTGAAGCCTCTTATATAAATCCTAAAGAAGCAGGTCTTCTTGTAGAGGAAAATGCCGGAACAGCACTGGTTCTGAAAAAATCGTACGAAAACCTCAAAGCTCTCAGGAAACGTTCCGGCATTCTTATTTTTCCGGGATTCTTCGGATACAATGAAGCTTCCGAAGTTGTAACGTTTTCGAGGAGCGGCTCAGACATTACCGGATCTATTCTTGCAAATGGCATCGAAGCAGATCTTTACGAAAATTTCACGGATGTGGATGCCGTTTATTCCGTTAATCCGAATGTTGTTTCAAATCCAAAAGAAATCCGCGAGCTTACATACCGCGAAATGCGTGAGCTTTCCTATGCGGGATTCTCAGTTTTTCACGATGAAGCGCTGATACCTGCATTTGAGGCGGGCATTCCAGTTCATATTAAAAATACAAATAACCCTGAAGCGGCAGGCACAAGAATTGTGAACGAACGGAAAAATACGAATGGCCCTGTAATCGGCATTGCAAGCGATGATGATTTTTGCAGTATATATGTGAATAAATATTTAATGAACAAAGAAATCGGCTTCGGACGAAAATTGCTTTCTATATTAGAGGATTTCGGGTTAACTTATGAGCACAGTCCATCTGGAATTGATGATCTGAGCATTATTTTAAGACAAAAACAAATGAATCCCGAGACTGAGAAGCTTATTTTAGAGAGAATCCGCACAGACCTGAAGCCCGATGAGGTGACAGTTGAACATAATCTGTCACTGATTATGATGGTAGGGGAAGGCATGCGGCATAATATCGGCACCGCAGCACGTGCTTCTAAAGCTTTGGCAGAGGCGCGCGTCAATATTGAAATGATCAATCAGGGATCATCAGAGGTCAGCATGATGTTCGGCGTAAAAGAAGCACAGGAGAAAAAAGCCGTTCAGGCACTTTATGAAGAGTTTTTTGTTGGGGTTTATGCTTGATTTTGATAAGCGCTGCTTAGGTTTAGAAGCAGTGCTTTTCTTTTTATCGCCAGAACTTCATTCTTTTACGGTGTTATCTGAGCTATATCACTTATTACCTGACAATGATCCTGAAACTAGTCTATAATGATAGAATATATAGATAATTCAGAAATAAGGAGGAGGCTTAGTTTGATAAAAAAGTTGCTGTTATTGGTTCTGGAACGATGGCATGGCATAGCCCAGGTGTTTGCTGGTGCAATGACAGGTATTTATGAGAAGACTATTAATGAAGGCTGAGCGAATGATCATTCAGATTTTAGAGATGAGGAAAAAAGAATCATACATAAACAGCGTGGAACAAAAAGAAACGCTTGCAATTCTCTCGTTTTCAAAAGGCCTATTTGAAACTGTGCATGACGCAGATCTGATTATAGATGCCATGGTGTTTAAGCACCAATTCTTTCAATTGCTGAACCGATGATACGTTCAACTGCAAGTATTGCATCCAATACTTCTGCATTTCCAATTACGAAGCTCGCTGAAGCGTGCACGTTTTCCGAGCGCTTGCTCATTACTCATTTTTTCAAGTCCTGCCCATTTAAGAAAATTGGTTGAAGTAGTTAAACATGAGGATACTCTTCCACGGGCAAAAAAAATGTAAGCGTTTTACAAAAAGGGAGGAAGTTCAGATTGAATTCATTCGCTGTCTTTAGAAGTCCGAAAACGTGTTTTTATGGAAATCACTCTTTTCAAAAACTGGGATCCGTTACGGCTCAATATGGCAAGAACGCACTCATTATCAGTGATCGCGTGATGATGGATCTTGGCTATGTAGGAAAGGCGCAGCAGTTAATAACAGAGTGCGGCGGCAAAAGCAGCATTTACCTTGGCGTAGCCTCTGAACCGACGGATATCTACGTACAGGAAGCACTATATCAGCTGCAATCAGATAAATGCGACGTTGTCATCGCTCTTGGAGGAGGGAGCTGTATTGATACGGCAAAGGCAGTTGCGGTTCTTGCAGCAAACGGCGGATACATTGGAGATTATATGGGTGGCAAAAAAATCGCAGCAAATCCCCCTTTGCCTCTTATTGCAATCCCGACAACAGCAGGTACAGGATCTGAAGCAACAGATGTAACCATCATAACTAACACGGAAAATGATGTGAAAATGATGATTAAGCAGCCGGCATTCATGCCCTCCGCTGCAATCGTAGATCCTGTTTTATCCTATTCATCGCCAAAAGAAATAACAGCCGCAACAGGAATAGATGCTCTCAGCCATGCACTCGAAGCATACCTTTCAAGGAAAGCGCAGCCAATGACTGATATGCTTGCTTTATCTTCCATGAATCATATCCTGCCAAACATCAGGCATGTATTTGCTAACGGCTCAAACAGTGAAGCAAGAGAAGCGATGTCTTTAGGGTCTCTTCAAGGAGGCATGGCCTTCTCCAATGCCTCTGTTTGTCTTGTTCACGGCATGTCACGTCCGATCGGCGCCCTGTTTCACGTGCCGCATGGTATCTCAAACGCCATGCTGCTGCCTGCCGTTCTTGAATTCAGCAAGGATCATTGTACAAGCAGGCTTGCAGATGTTGGCCGGATTTTTTCAAAAGAAAAAATGTCAGACAGTGAAGCAGCACAGCTTGCGATTGATGAAATAAAAGCACTTTGCAGGGATTTAAATATCCCAAATTTAAAAGGATGGGGAATTGATCCGCAAGCGTTCGAGATGGCCATTCCGAAAATGGCGGCAGATGCCATCGAAAGCGGCAGCCCCGGTCATAATCCGAGAGTGCCGTCACAGGATGAGATAGCAGAGCTTTACAGATATTCTTTTACCTATTCATATCACACTGACAAACAAACAGCGGGAGGGGAAAAATGATGAAAACAATTGAAAATTATCTAAATGGAGAATGGGTGCCTGCAAAATCCGGCAAATTTGATGAAGTGCCAAACCCTGCAACAGGAGAAACACTTGCGAAGGTTGCGATTTCTGGAAAAGAAGACGTAGATGCAGCGGTTGCTTCGGCTAAAGAAGCATTTGAATCCTGGAGCAAAACACCTGTGCCAAAACGGGCAAGAATTCTGTTCAGCTATCAGCAGCTTCTGATTAAAAACGCCGAAGAACTCGCTTCCCTGATCACAGCGGAAAACGGCAAAAGTTTAGAAGAAGCACGCGGTGAGGTGCAGCGGGGAATTGAATGTGTAGAATTTGCCGCAGGAGCCCCAACGTTAATGATGGGATCTGTCCTGCCGGATATTGCGACAGACATTGAGTCGGCTATGTACCGCTATCCTGTAGGAGTTGTCGGCGGAATCACCCCGTTTAACTTTCCAATGATGGTGCCGTGCTGGATGTTTCCGCTGGCAATCGCGTGCGGGAATACGTTTGTTCTAAAGCCATCAGAGCGTACGCCTATTTTAGCGTCCAGATTGGCAGAGCTCTTTACAGAAGCAGGACTTCCTGCCGGTGTGCTCAATATCGTGAATGGAGCGCACGATGTCGTGAACGGTCTGCTTGAACATAAAGGCATCAAAGCTATTTCATTTGTAGGGTCTCAGCCTGTTGCTGAATATATTTATAAAACAGCAGCATCACACGGAAAGAGAGTACAGGCCCTTGCCGGTGCGAAAAATCATTCCATCGTGCTGTCTGACTGTGATATTGAAAAAGCGGTCACAGGGATTATTGGTGCTGCTTTTGGCAGTGCAGGCGAGAGATGCATGGCATGTTCTGTAGTCGCTGTGGTTGATGAAATTGCTGATGAATTTGTTGAAAAACTTGTTCAATCAGCTAACTCCATTTCAATGGGCAACGGACTTGATGAAGGAGTGTTTCTTGGCCCGGTAATCAGAAGTTCTCATCTTGATAAAGTCCTGAATTATATTGATCTTGGTGAAAAAGAAAAAGCAAAGCTTGTTAAAGACGGCAGAATCGATGCTCGGAAACATGAAAAAGGATATTATGTCGGGGCTACTATTTTTGACAATGTCACAAAAGAAATGACCATCTGGAAGGATGAAATTTTCGCACCTGTTTTAAGTGTTGTTCGTGTGAAAAATTTGCAGGATGCCATTGAATTGACAAATGAATCTGATTTTGCCAATGGAGCCGTTCTTTATACAGCAAGCGGAAAAGCAGTCCGTGAATTTCGTGAAAAAATTGAAGCAGGCATGCTTGGAGTCAACGTTAATGTTCCTGCTCCGATGGCGTTCTTTCCATTCTCAGGCTGGAAAAATTCTTTTTACGGCGACCTTCACGCAAACGGCAAGGACGGTGTCGAATTTTATACGAGGAAAAAAGTGGTGACTCAGCGGTGGTTTAATTAACATGACGCAGAGTTGAAAATATTGTATAGTTAAAAGTTCAGAAAGGCAGGCTCATGGCTACACGGGCTTGCCTCTTTCATTGAACGGAGCAGATTAACATGATGACAACAAAGAAATATCTTAAAGAATGGCAGCAGGCCATCCAAATTGAAATCAGCTATTTAAAAAAATATGGTAGCACAAAATACCGTGTTGCAAATGGACATCTATTATCAACAGGGGATGCTTATACTTACTATTTTGAAAGCAGCGGCTTTCTGAAAATCCCTGTTGGAGCATCCATCAAGTTAGAATGGGACGGCGTAAAGCATAATGGAAGAGTCCTGTCTTCAGAAGGGAAAAGCATCATACTCTCATTTGAGAGATCGTTCGGAGACCTCATCCATGAGGCCTTTCTTTTCCACGATCCGTGGGAACTGCTTGAGGAACTCATTGCAAGGCTCGATGACATAAAAAAAAGCAAGATCAAGCGGGCCAGAATTAAAAAGCTGATGGATCCCTCGATGTCTCCGAAGCATCCTGCAGCAGATGGAAAAAGCTCAGTCCATGAATTGTATTCAAGGTCTAAATCCAATCCGGTCACTTTCGTCTGGGGACCCCCAGGCACTGGGAAAACTTACACGCTTGCAAGAACAGCAGCCAATCATTATTTTAAAGGAAAACGGGTGCTGATTTTGTCACACAGCAACAGCGCTGTGGATGTATTAATGAAAGAACTCGCCATTTTTATTCACAAAAAGGAGAGATTTAAAGAAGGTGAGCTTCTTCGCTATGGGACTGGGAGCGGAGAAACAGCATTTCCTGTACCTTTAACAACAAGTGAACTTCTCATGCAGAAAGATCCTGTGCTGTCAAAGGACAGACAGCAGCTTCTAGATGAACGGAAACTTATAAAAAAAGACTTATCAGATTCATTCAGCAAGCGCGATTCTAATCAGCTGCTTGAGCTTGAAACTAAAATCAGCAGGGTCCTCGAGAAAATACGCAAGCAGGAATCCGATTTTGTAAAAGAAGCATTTATTGTAGGAACAACTCTTGCAAAAGCAGCAAGCGATTCAAACATATACGAAGACGAATTTGACGTTGTGATTGTCGATGAAACAAGCATGGCCTATGTGCCTCAGGCAGCATTTGCAGCATCGCTTGGCAGAAGGGTAATTTTGTGCGGAGACTTTAAACAGCTGCCGCCAATAGCGTCTTCCCGGAACGAACTTGTTGAAAAATGGCTGAAAGAGGACATTTTCATCCGCTCAGGTGCTGCTGAGGTTAAACAAGAATTACATCCCCACATGCTTTTATTGAAAGAACAGCGGAGAATGCATCCGGAAATCTCTGCATTTACCAACGAATATGTCTATCAAAATCAGGTAGGCGACCATAAAAGTGTCAAAAAAAGCAGAAATCAGCTCGTTTTAAACGCACCTTTTCCAGGCAGAGCTTCCATTCTGCTTGATGCAAGTCATACAGGCGAACATTGTATAAAAGAGAGGATCTCCCATTCCAAGTTTAATTTGTGGCAGCTGCTGCTCTCGTTTCAAACCATTCACGAAGCCTATCTGTCGGGAGTAAGATCAATCGGATATGTGACTCCGTACAGGGCACAGGCATCTCTAATGCAGCAGCTTTTAGGAGATTTATATGAAGAAGAACTCCTGAATGCCGACATACTTGCTGCAACCGTGCATAAATTTCAGGGCAGCGAGCGGGATGTGATGATTTTTGACAGTGTTGACAGTTTTCCCGAGAAGCGCGCTGGACTGCTGACTGCCGGCAAGGACAGTGTGAGGCTTATTAACGTAGCCATTACAAGGACTAAAGGAAAATTCATACACGTCAGCAATTCAGACTTTATCCGTCAAAATGTCTACCGCAGCAAAGCGCTCAGGCAGCTTGTGGACCATCAGGTGAACCATCATCAGGCTGTCAGTCATCAGCAAATAGGGAAATGGATTCAGCATCATCACCCAAACTTAAAATGGATGCATGCACTAAAACAGGAACCTTTATTGGAAGACATTCATTCTGCCAAGCATAGGATTATTCTTTCCCTGCCGAAGTCGATCAGACTTCAAAAGGATTTGACAGATGTACTGAAAACCTTCCAGCATGCCCTTACAATCATTTCTGAAAAAAAGCCAGAAATACCATGCAGATGGATAGAAGAAAATCTGCCATTCCCATTTGTTATCATCGATGATCAAATGTTATGGCTCGGACAGCCATTTGAGGGAGCAAACAGAATTCTGCCTCCTTATGTAGCAGCGAGGCTGAAATCGGAAAAAACAGTTAAGCACTTCTTGACGCAGATCTCCTTTTCATAAAAGAAGGAACATGAATTTTTTTCTCGAATTAGTACCCTTTAAAACAAATGAAAAGGGTGAAAAGAATGGACTGCAGTTTAAAGCCCGCAAGAAATTATGATAGGGACATTATTGAAAATTTGCTGCAATATTACTTTTACGATTTCACAGAATACAACGGTGCTGGTGTCAATGCTCAAGGAAGATTCAACGATTATCCTTACTTCGAAAACTACTGGAACGAAGAAGGGCGGTTTCCTTATCTGATCAAAGTAAAGGAAGAGAATGCCGGTTTTGCCCTAATAAGGTACGATGCTTCTGAAGGATATTTTTCGATAGCTGAATTTTTCATTATGAAAAAATTCCGCCGGTCGGGACTCGGCAAACAAATTGCCCACCGTCTTTTCGGGCTGCATAGCGGAAAGTGGGAAGTCGTACAGCTTGAAAAGAATAAACCTGCACAAAGCTTTTGGAGAAAGGTCATTAAAGATTATACTTCTGGGAATTATTCTGAACGAGTGGAAAATGGCCGTGTCATTCAAACTTTTTGTTCTGATAAAAGGGAGGAAGCGCTGTGAAAACTTTCAGATCGCCTAAAAAAATCGTTACGGGTGAAGGTTCTGTGCAAAACTTGCTTCATCTTATAAAAGAATATCAAGCTGCTAAAATCTTTCTTTTTGCCGATCCGATTTTAATCAAGCTCGGTGTTCTTTCTTCAATTGAACAAACGCTTGACGAAAATCGAATTCAAGTTGAACGCTATACAGATATTCATCCTGAACCTCAAGTTTCTATTGGTGATGGTGCAGTTAATGCTCTAAGGAAATCAGGAGCTGATCTTGTCATAGGAATCGGCGGAGGCAGCTGTCTGGATATTGCAAAAGCAGCAGCGGTTCTTGCAAAAAATGAGGGGTCAGTTGAGGATTATTTAAATTTATCCGGATCAAAAAAACTGACAGAGCAGGGGCTTCCTAAAATCATGATACCGACTACTTCAGGCACCGGTGCAGAAATGACAGATATCGCCGTCTTTTCATTGGAAGAAACAAAAGATGTCATCACTCATGATTATTTGCTTGCAGATGCTGTCATCATAGATCCCGAGTTAACCTATTCTCTCCCGCCTAGAGTAACAGCTGCGAGCGGGATTGATGCACTCACACATGCCATTGAATCTTATTTATCGATTAATGCTACGGTACTCACTGACACTCTTGCTTTAGAAGCAGTTGAGAAAATTGCCTCAAGTATCCGCACAGCAGTCTGGCAGGGCGGAGACCGCGAAGCGCGCAGGAGCATGTCATGGGGAAGTATGCTAGCCGGACTGAGCTTCTTTAATGCAGGAGTAGCCGGGGTACATGCTTTGGCTTATCCGCTCGGAGGGTTGTTTAAAATTTCGCATGGTGAGTCAAACGCTGTTCTGCTGCCATATGTCCTTGACTATATTTGGCCGTCCTGCTTACATAAAATGACGATTCTTGCTTCAGCGCTCGGTATTCAAAGAAACGGGAATAGTGACCGTGAGATTGCTCAGTCAGTCGTTTTGGAAATTAGAAATCTGATGGAAGATGTCGGTCTGCCTAACAACCTCCAAGCTTATGGCATTACTGAAGATGATCTTGAAAAATTAGCTGCAGGCGGCATCAAGCAAACTCGGCTGCTGGCTAGAAGTCCAAAGTCATTTCAGCTCCAAGATGTCAAACAAGTCTACTATGCAGCCTTACATGGAGCGTTAAAGGCAGAAGGAGTGTTGAATCATGTTCCATACAACGATTGAACCGCGTGTTTCTGAAACAGATGGCGTAGGTCATATCAACAACACTACAATTCCAGTCTGGTTTGAAGCAGGAAGAAATCAGCTGTTTGCTTTATTTAATCCCGACCGGTCTTTTAAAGACTGGAAAATGATTATTTTAAACATGAATGTCGATTTTCTCAGTCAAATTTATTACGGCAAAAATGTGGAAGTGTATTCCTGGGTGAAAAAAATCGGAAATTCAAGTCTGGAGCTTTACGAAGAAATTCATCAGGACGGAGAATTATGTGCAAAAGGGACCGTCATTTACGTGAATTACAATGTACCTTTAAAAAAATCAGAACCTATCCCCGATGACATTAGAATGAAATTGCAAAAACACATCTATAAAAACATGTGATTTTTCAAAATTAAAGCTTGTTTTTTCTGAAATTTCAAAATACACTAGTAACATACCGACTGGTTAGTATTTTAATAGGATGGAGTGAATGTTATGCATTTGCGATTAACTGATGAGCAGAGAATGGTTCAAAAAACAATTCGTAAATTTGTTGAAAATGAATTAATGCCTCTTGAAAATACTGTTCTAAGAAATGAATTAGAAGGAAAGCCAAGTTTATCAAAAGAAAAAATGCACGAGCTTCAGCAAAAGGCAAAGCAGTCCGGCTTCTGGGGCATTAATACGCCGGAGGAATACGGCGGTGCTGATATTGGCCAGATGATGCTTGCCATCGTACAGATGGAGGTCTCTAAAACGTTCGTTCCGTTCCGCTTTGGGGGATCTGCAGACAACATTCTCTATTATGCGAATGAAGACCAAAAAGAAAAGTATTTAATTCCAACAATTAACGGCGACAAAAAATCGTGTTTTGCGATGACTGAACCGGCAGCAGGATCTGATACAAGAAACATCCAGATGACAGCCGTAAAAGACGGAAATGAATGGGTGCTAAACGGTGAAAAAACATTTATTACCGGCGGTAACGAAGCCGATTTCGTTATGGTTATTGCGATAACAGATAAAGAAAAACACCGGGCAACAGGCCGCGACGGCGTCACATGTTTCATCGTTGACCGCGATATGGGCTGGACTTCGGAGTATATTCATACAATGGGCGAATGGGGACCGGCAAGCTTATTTTTCGATGGTGTCCGCGTGCCTGAAGAAAACATACTCGGCGAATTGCACGGGGGCTATAAACTTGGCCTTGAATGGATTGGCTTTGCCAGATGGATTGTAGGAGCAACCGCTGTCGGAGCTGCAGAACGCCTGCTGCAGATGGCCATCGATTACTCAAAAGAACGGGAGACATTCGGAAGACCTATTGCAGACCGTCAAGCCATTCAATGGCAAATTGCAGACTCAGCAACCGAAATTGAAGCTGCTAAATGGCTCGTTCTGAATGCTGCGTTCACGCTTGATCAAGGCGAAGACAACCGTCACTTGGCATCGATGGCAAAATTATACGGCTCTAATATGGGGAACCGTGTTGTCGACCGCGTGCTACAAATCCACGGCGGTATGGGCTATACAAGAGAACTCCCGATTGAACGCTGGTATCGCGAGGCCCGCCTCTGGAGAATTTATGACGGAACAGATGAAATTCAGCGCTTAATCCTTTCCCGCAATCTATTAAAAGGAAATGTCAAAATCGGTCAATTCATCTAAAAAGGAGGAGGGATTCATGTTTAAACACTTAATTAGAAGCGCTTCCGAAAGGGTGAAAAATTCCATTGAACTTGGAGCAGTCAGGAGATTTGCTGAAGCCATAGGAGATCCAAATCCTCTTTTTATCGACGAACAGGCAGGGTTACTTTCAAGATACGAGCGGAATCTGGCACCGCCAACATTTCCCGTTATTTTAGACTACGGCACAATTGAGGGACTGAATCTCCCGTCCAAAGGCCTGATTCATGGTGAACAGTCTTTTCACTATGAAAAACCTCTGTTAGTTGGGGATACTGTCTATTGCTCTTCCAAACTTGTGAACTATAGGGAGAGAACAGGGAGCGGGGGAAACATGGGCATGCTGACGATTGAGAGAACGGGAGAAACAAAAGACGGAGAACTCCTATTCACAATGAAACAAGTCGTGATTATTACGGAAGCAGTCAGAAAGGTGATGAGTGTATGAAAATCGCTGACATTCAGCTTGGCGAGCACTTAATGGATTTCACACTTCCGTCTGTCTCAAGGCTCGACCTCATCAAGTACTCAGGAGCTTCAGGCGACTATAATCCGATTCACACCATCGATGAAGAAGCAGAAAAAGCAGGCCTTCCGGGCATCATCGCACATGGGATGTGGACGATGGGCAGCCTGTCAAAACTCTTCTCCCCATTCTATGAAGAGGGCTATATAGAAGACTATTCCATCCGTTTTAAGGGAATGGTCTTCCTTGGCGATGTGATTACACTGCAGGCAGATCTTTATGCGATGAATGACAAATCTGCAAAGTTCCATGTAAGGGCTGTGAATCAGGACGGGGGAGAGGTTGTTAAAGGGGATGTTGTGTTTAGAAAGGTATAATAAATAAGCCTCTTATCCCAAGGATGAGAGGTCTTCTTTATTGTACATGAAAACACGTTTTCACTTAGAACCAGGTGTCTTATCATCAATGATAAATTCAGAGATTTGTTTTCTGCCGTGTTTCCACTTATTGTATTTCGCATATTCCTGAAAATCTTTAAATTCTTCTTTACTAAGTCCATCTTCTATTGCTTTATTCAATAATTCCCGCCATTCCATATCAATGTTATCATTAGCATACTCCTTGTCATAACCTACTAGATACTCTAAATCAACTTCAAGAGTCATTGAAATTTTCTGCAGAAACTGCAAAGATGGATTTTTTTGAATATTGCGTTCGATATAACTTAAATAAGATTTTGACACTCCAGCTAAATCAGCAAGCTCGCTAATTGAATAGCCCTTTTCCTGTCTTAACTCCCTTAAGCGATCACCAACCATTTCGTATCTCCTTAATCAGCCAATTCTGATAAAATAGTAACTTTCTCTTTCATTATAAGGAACATATTGTTCTTTATAAAATATCAAAATTGTACGATTAAACGAGTATTCGGAAGTAATTAAGAGATTTTTGTTCTTTTTAACGAAAAAACAAAGAATTTTGACAGTTTTTATAATTAGGTAAAATATCATACATTAAGAACAGCTTGATTTTCTGAAAACAAGAGAATTGTCCTTAATAGCAGAAATGAAAATATAGATTTATAGAATATTTTAAAGAAATTCATAATAATATGGAACTATCTGCTTGACACGTTCTTTATAAAGAACTAAAATTAAAAACATATTAGGGAATCAACTCTCTCTTTTTTTAGTTTAAATGTTCTTTATGAAGAACTTCCCTTGAAAGGTGGAACCCATGAAAAATCCTAATTTTCACGATGAACCTCTGATTTCCGGAAAAGAAAAGGAAATCGATCTTAAAGAAATTTTCACAGTTATTAAAAGGCGATTTTGGATAATTGCAGTGATTACGCTGTTTACAACTTTTTTAGCTGGATTTTACAGCTACTTTTATACAAACCCTTTATACGCGACCTCTACACGCATCACAATCAATACGACAGCTGAAACAATCAACACACTGAACGTAATCATTAAGGATCCAGCTGTACTTGAAAAAGTGGCTGCAAAACTGAAATTGAACCGTTCAGGGGAAGCTCTCAGCGGCCAGATTAACGCTGAGACAATAGGAAGCTCTCAAGTTATTAATATTTCAGTGATAGACTCAGATCCAGTACTGGCAGCTGAAATCGCTAATACAACCGCTGAAATTTTCAGAGATGAAATTCCTGGATTTATTGTCATTGACGGCATGGAGATATTAGCTAAAGCCAAGCCAAACTTTTACCCTATTAATGAAAATCATTCCAGATACATTTTGATGGGAGTGATCGCAGGAATCATCATAGGCGTCGGCCTTGTCTTCCTGCTGGATTCACTTGATGACAGTATCCGCACTAAGAGAGAAGTGGAAGATATTTTTGATGCACCGATTCTGGGATCTGTTTCAAAGATGTCGAAGCGGAATACAACAAAAGGAAATGTAAAAAAGAAACAGACTTTAAGGAGTGAAACCTTTGGTTCAAAATCCATTTAACACTGTTCCAACGAGAAAAAAAAGCTTAATCGCTTATTTTAATCCAAACAGCATGATCTCAGATCAGTACCGCACGATTCTTACAAATCTGCAATTTGCATCTATTGATCAAAAGTATCGCACACTTCTCATTACCTCTCCAGGATATGGGGAAGGGAAGTCTACCACCGTCACTAATCTTGCCGTATCCTTTGCCCTGCAAGGTGAAAAAGTCCTGCTGATTGACGGTGATCTAAGAAAACCTACTATACATAACGCCTTTAAGCTTGAAAATAATGTTGGTCTTACAAATGTTTTAATTGGAAATGCCGTATTAAGTGAAGCGATTCATCAAACAGAAATTGGCAGGCTGGCTATATTAACAAGCGGATCGATTCCGCATAATCCTTCAGAGATCATAGCATCTCAAGCAATGAAAGATTTAATGGCCAAACTCCTTGATCAATACGATTTGATCTTGTTTGACTGTCCGCCCGTTCTTGACGTAGTTGATACGAAAATCCTTGCAAATGAATGTGATGGAGTTGTGCTGGTCGTTAATAACGGCAAGACAGATAAAGAAGAAGCGTTTGAGGCAAACAAAATTCTGTCAGCTGCAAAAGCCTCGCTGCTTGGCATTGTGCTTAATGAATATAAATAAAAAAATTGCTCGATTTGTTCTTGATTAAGAATATCTGGTGATGTCTCCTATCCACTATCAATGGAGGCACTCGACCATGCTGTGGGCCTCAAAGCCTTAGACGCGAGTCGTCAGTGGTGTGGTGTGAGGAGGGGTTAAATGCCCCGATTAATATAAATTTTACCTTTATGTTTTTTATAAGAATATAAAGGTAAAAGTTATATTCAATAACTAAAAAGGAGTGCCAAGTATGAATTCATTTGATCGACATCCAAAATCATTAAAAAAAATAGTCCGCTATATTAAGCAGGAGGCAAGCTTAGAACAGCTGAATGAAATAAAAAACCTCATCGATGTTTCTATTTATAAAAGATCTCTGCTTCTTTCCAAAGGGACTGAAAGAAAAAAAGAATGCGCAGGAGGCTGAACTGATGACGTACCATCGAAGGCTGTCATTATTAATTCTAATTGATTCGATTATTGTTCTATCCGCCATCTTCTTCAGCCGTTTTCTTCTAGAGGCAGATCTCCATGTCCTTACAATTCCATTAATTATCAGCTCTTTAACCTTGTTAATCAGTCATCATATTTTTTCCTTCATTTATAAGCTCTATAACAAGGCTTGGCAATATGCGAGCATTGGCGAATTGCTTATTATCTTTAAAGCTATAACATACTCAATCGCAGCTACCGCTGTAATGCAGCAGCTGATTGAAGCAGAAATTCATTTCAGACTGCTGGCTGTGACATGGATGATTCATATGCTTTTAATAGGCGGATCACGTTTTTGCTGGAGAGTGGTTCGTGATACATATATAAGCAAATCAAGCAGCAAGAAAAGAACATTAATAATTGGTGCAGGTTCAGCAGGAACCATGGTCGCCAGGCAGCTAAAAAAGAGCGCTGATACCGATATGTATCCAGTAGCTTTTATTGATGATAACGTCCACAAGCAGAAACTGGACATTCTTGGCATTCCGGTTATCGGAGGTGTTAGTACTATTGAAGAGAAAGTTTTAGAGCTTGAAATTGAAAATATTATCATCGCTATACCTTCTCTAAGCAAAAAAGGACTTCAGAAAATCTTCAATGAATGCTTAAAAACAAAAGCAAAAACACAAATCATTCCTATGCTTGAAGACTTAATTACCGGTAAAGTGTCAGTGAATCAAATTCGCGAAGTTCGGGTGGAAGATCTTTTAGGGCGCAAGCCGGTTGAACTCGACCTGGAGAGCATTTCAGAGAACATTTCAGGAAAAGTCGTCCTCGTGACAGGAGCTGGCGGATCAATCGGCTCTGAAATCTGCAGGCAGATTACAACTTTTAAACCAAGCAAACTGGTGCTCTTGGGTCATGGAGAAAACAGCATCTATTCCATTGAAATGGAGCTGAAGGCAGAAGCAGAAAAACATCAGATTGAACTTGTCACAGAAATTGCGGATCTTCAGGATGAGAAAAAGATGTTTGAGGTCATGGGCAGGCATCAACCCTATATTGTGTATCATGCAGCCGCCCATAAACATGTTCCGCTCATGGAACGGAATCCTGAAGAAGCTGTTAAAAATAACATTATAGGAACACGCAATGCTGCAAGTGCTGCAAGATGGGCGGGCGTTGAAGTTTTTGTCATGGTTTCTACAGATAAAGCTGTAAATCCAACAAGTGTAATGGGTGCAACCAAAAAACTTGCTGAAATGATGGTTCAGCACTTTGACCAAATTAGTAAGACAAAGTTTGTAGCCGTCCGCTTTGGAAATGTTTTAGGAAGCAGAGGCAGCGTTATACCTCTTTTTAAGAAGCAAATAGAAAAAGGCGGTCCAGTTACGATCACACATCCAGATATGGTCCGTTATTTTATGACCATTCCAGAAGCTTCAAGGCTTGTCTTGCAGGCAGGAGCTCTCGCACGCGGCGGAGAAATCTTTGTTCTTGATATGGGTGAACCTGTAAAAATTATGGATCTTGCTAAAAATCTCATCAAAATGTCAGGTCATTCAATCGATGACATTGGTATTGAAGTCACGGGCATGAGGCCTGGAGAAAAGCTGTTTGAAGAATTGCTGAAAGATGACGAAGTACATGAACAGCAAGTGTATCCGAAGATTTACGTAGGAAAAACAGCTACTCTTTATATAGAAGAAATCCAACAAATTATTGCTACTTTTTCGGAAATGGAGAAAAACGAATTGCGCGAACAGCTGTTAGATCTCGCCAATCATCGTGTTCCTTTAAAAGAGTTATTGTCGATACCTAGCTAAAAGGAGATTACTTATGAAAGTCAAAAAGGCCATTATTCCGGCAGCAGGACTTGGCACAAGATTTCTGCCGGCAACAAAAGCAATGCCGAAAGAAATGCTGCCAATCGTAGATAAACCGACCATCCAATACATTGTCGAAGAAGCAGTAGAATCAGGGATAGAAGATATTATTATAGTAACCGGTAAAGGCAAAAGGGCGATTGAAGATCACTTCGATAACTCATTTGAGCTTGAACAAAACTTATTGGAAAAGGGCAAACTAGAGCTGCTGAATGAAGTCCAAAAGTCTTCCAAACTTGTTGATATTCATTATATACGTCAAAAAGAACCAAAAGGACTGGGCCACGCTATCTGGTGCGCACGTAAATTCATTGGAAATGAACCATTTGCTGTTTTACTCGGAGATGATATTGTCGCAGCTGAAAAACCTTGTCTTAAACAGATGATTGAACAATACGAACGCTATAATGCCTCAATAATTGGTGTGCAGCATGTATCGGATGAAGAGGTTTCCAGGTATGGGATTGTTGATGGCTCCAAAATCAGCGACCGTTTTTACAATGTGAACCATTTAGTAGAAAAGCCGAAGATGGAAGAAGCTCCATCAAAATTAGCCATCTTAGGCAGATATATTTTAAGCCCTAAAATCTTTGATCTATTATACAATCAAAAACCAGGAGCAGGCGGAGAAATCCAGCTTACAGATGCCATCGCCGCTCTTAATCAGATTGAAGCCGTGTATGCATATAACTTTGAAGGCATCCGCTATGACGTTGGTGAAAAACTCGGTTTCATCAAAACAACTATTGAATTTGCACTTAAACACAGCGAATTGAAATACGATCTTCTTCATTACTTATCAGACCTAATGGAAAAAGAATTCTCCAAAAAATAATGAACGAAAACACTCGTGCAATTGAGTGTTTTTTGTTTGAGCAGGGTGATAAAAATGCCTGACAAAGTGCTTTTTACGGCAACAGTCGATTACCACTTTAAAAGCTTTCATCTGCCAATCCTAAAATGGTTTAAAGAACAAGGCTTAGAAGTTCATGTAGCTGCACTTGGGAATATTGAACTTCCATACGTTGACCAGAAATACAACCTGCCCATTCAAAGGTCTCCATTTAATAGAAGAAACTCGGTTGCATATAGTCGTTTAAAAGACATCATTAATGAAAATAACTACAGTATTATTCACTGCCATACACCTGTCGGAGGTGTCCTCACTAGACTAGCAGCAAGAGAAGCAAGAAAAAAAGGAACAAAAGTTATCTACACGGCACACGGCTTTCACTTTTGCAAAGGAGCGCCGATTCAAAATTGGCTTGCATATTATCCTATCGAAAAATGGCTTTCATCTTATACGGATTGTCTGATTACGATTAATGAAGAAGATTATCTCCTGGCAATGAAACGCCGCTTCGCTGCAGGAAAAGTTGAACATGTTCATGGAGTAGGGGTAGACACTGAAAAGTTCAAACCTATAACGGAAGCGGAGAAAACGAAAAGAAGAAAATCATTCGGAATTGCACATGATGATTACGTTCTTTTCTACGCTGCAGAGTTTAACAAAAATAAAAATCAGCAGCTCTTGTTGAATGCCATGGCACGATTAAAAGATAACCTTCCAAACGCTAAGCTTTTCCTGGCTGGGGAAGGAGCTCTTTTAGAAGAATGTAAACAGCTAGCTAAAACGCTCGGTATCGAACAAATGATTCACTTTTTAGGATTCAGGAAAGATATTGATGCCATCTTGCCAATGTGCGATGTTGCAGTAGGATCAAGTCTTCGCGAAGGACTGCCCGTCAATATTATGGAGGCTATGGCCTGCGGGCTGCCTGTTGTTGCTACTGAGAATCGGGGGCATGGGGAGCTGGTGGAGGATGGGGTGAATGGGTATCTTATAAACAATCAAGATGTTCAGCTGTTTTCCAAAAGAATCACTGAAATCGCACATTCAAGAATGTTACATCGAAATTTAGGCTTGATGAGTTTAAAGAGAATAAACCAATATGACTTGTCAAGTGTCAGTTTTGAACTTTCAGAAATCTACTCCAGATACATGTTGAGGGATACCGATGAAACCAAAGATCAGTATAATCGTGCCTATATATAATGTAGAAAAATATTTATCCAGATGCTTGGATAGTATCCTTTTTCAGACATTTAAAGATTTTGAGATTATAGCCATCAATGATGGTTCAACAGATTCAAGCGGAAGAATTTTAGATGAATACGCTAAAAAACATAATGAAATTGTTGTCATACACAAAAAAAACAATGGGGTATCTTCAGCACGCAATGATGGATTGCAAAAGGCAAAGGGAACATATATAGGATTTGTAGATCCGGATGATTGGATTGACAAAAGAATGTACGAGTCCCTATATCTAACTGCAGAACAAGAACAAGCTGACATTGTTATGTGTTCGTACATTCGTGAATTTGGAACACACTCAAAAGAGAAAAATTTTAATGAAGTTGACAAAAGTAAATATATGGATGGTGAAATAAAAACGAAAATTCTAAGAAGGCTTATTGGTCCGATTGAAAAAGAAGTATCTAATCCAGAATATTTAGATGCCTGGGGGACTGTTTGGTCGAAGCTTTATAAATCTGAACTGATTATACAAAATAAACTTGAATTTGTGGATCTTAAAGAAATAGGAAGTAATGAAGACACATTGTTTAATATTCAAGCTTTCTATCATGCAAATTCTTTTGTATTCCTAAATCAGCCTTTATATCATTACTGGCGTGTGAACGAGACTTCCGTTACATCTAAGTATAATCAAAAATTGGTACAGCAGTTTGGAACCCTTTATACTAAAATGGAGAATTTCCTTCAAGAAAAAGATCTTAGCGGAGAATTTCAAACCGCATTAACGAATAGAATCAGCTTAAATACACTTGGTTTAGGCTTAAATACTATCAGCAGAGGAAATTCAAACTCGATAGTAAAAAAAATAATCGAATTAAATCAAGTTTTAAAAAGCAAGCATTTAAAACGTTCTTTAAACCAATTCGACATGCAGCACTGTCCAATTGTTTGGAAAACGTTTTTTTTCTTTGCAAAAAAACGTATTGCATTCGGATTATTTTTGATGTTAACAACCATAGAATTTCTAAGGAAAACGGTCCGTTAGGAGGGTAAAACATGAAACCGATGCGTGTTCTGCAAGTAGTGACCATTATGAATCGCGGTGGACTTGAAACGATGCTGATGAACTATTACAGGAAGATGGATAGGAGCAAGATTCAATTTGATTTTATGGTGCACCGTATGGAAAGAGGCCACTTTGACGATGAAATTGAAAGATTAGGCGGCCATATATATCGAATGCCTCAAATCCGACCTGGGAATTACAGGAAATATTTTCATTTATTAAGAGATTTCTTTGCAAAGAATAGAGAGTATAAAGTTGTCCATGCTCATAACAATGAAAACAGCAGTTTTGTTTTAAGAGCAGCAAAAATAGCAGGGGTACCTTGCAGAATTGCTCATAGTCATTTAAGTGATTTAGGAATTGATCTGAAACTGCCATTTCGCCTTTATGCCCGATATTATATGAAAGATAATCCAACACAATATTTTGCCTGCTCTAAAAAAGCGGGTCAATGGCTTTTTGGAGAGCGAACTGATATTACCGTTCTCAACAATGCAGTAAATGTGACTGACTTTCAGTTTAATCAAGAAGTAAGATTTGAATTACGAAGAGAACTCAACATTAAAAATCAATTAGTAATAGGACATATAGGAAGATTCAATAAACAAAAGAATCACGATTTTTTAATCGACGTGTTTAAATCTATTCACGATAGAATGCCAAACTCTCTTCTGCTTTTAGCAGGTGAAGGCCATTTGCTTTCTTCCATAAAAGAAAAAGTGATAAGACTAGGTCTTTCAGAGAATGTTCATTTCCTGGGAGTACGCAAAGATGTACAAAAACTGATGCAGGCTATGGACGTATTTCTTTTTCCATCATTATTCGAAGGATTGCCGGTTGTTTTAGTAGAAGCACAGGCAGCAGGTCTAAAATCGTTTGTTTCAAATACGATTACAGAAGAAACAAACGTTACAGGACAGCTAGAGTTTTTAAGTCTTAATGATTCATCTGAAAGCTGGGCAGATAAGATCTTATCGAGCACATATGAACATAAAAATACTTTAAAAGTTTTGCGGGATAATGGTTATGATACATCAACAATGTCACAATGGCTGACAGAGTTCTACTTCAATCAAACTAGTAAAGCAGTGGAGGTATAACCTTTGAAACCAACCTTAACAGTCTTTACACCTACTTATAACCGGGCCTACACTCTGCATTTATGTTATGAAAGTTTAATGAGACAAACAAGCAGAGATTTTGTTTGGCTCATTATTGACGATGGATCTTCAGATGGCACAAAGGAATTAATAAAAAAGTGGGAAAATGAAAACACAGTTCCAATCATATATCATTACCAAGAAAATCAAGGCATGCATGGGGCACATAATGCAGCATACGAAAGAATCGAAACAGAATTAAATGTGTGCATCGATTCTGATGATTACATGGCTGACGACGCAGTAGAAAAAATCGTTCAATTCTGGAAAAAACATGGAAGTGAAAAATTTGCAGGTATTGTCGGTCTTGATGCCACTCCAGATGGAAAAATAATTGGTACAAAAATGCCTGATGATTTGAATGAGTCTACTCTTTCTGGATTATATGGAAAGCATAAGGTAAGAGGTGACAAGAAATTAGTATACAGGACGGAACTTACAACAATAACACCGCCATATCCAATATTTCCAGGAGAAAAATATTGCCCTTTAAGCTACAAGTATCTTCTTATTGATCAAATATATCCATTACTTATCTTGAATGAAATTTTGTGTCATGTGGAGTACTTACCTGATGGATCGAGTTTGAATATGATTAAGCAGTATAAAAGAAATCCTAATGGATTTGCTTTTTTTAGAAAAACTGGTATTCAATTTTCACCAGCTTGGAAAGATAGGTTCAGAGAATCAGTACATTATGTTTCCAGCAGTCTAATGATTAAGAATAAACGGTTTTTATTTGAGTCTCCTAGAAAATTTGTAACATTACTTGCAACACCATTAGGAATACTCCTCTATTTTTATTTAACAAAAACTGATAAAAAAACAGTGATTCATACAAATAGCTAGATTGAAAGGAAAGAAAGCATGACGGTTATGTGGATGAATTTAGGTTTTGTTTATTTATTTTCTTTTTTTTCGAGGTATTTTATTACTCAGCCAGTTACACAGTTTAATTATGTAAAACCAAATAAATTCTTCATTACTTTAGTAATAGCATCGCTTGTAATGGTGGCAGGGCTGCAAAAAAATATTGGAGATACTTATTTTTACATGCATTCTTTTGCTGTGAATGAGTTAACGTGGGGCAACATAGATTATACCGGAGATTTTGGATTTAATATCTATCAAATGATTTTGCAGGGTTTTTCTAATGATCCTCAGATCTTAATTTTTACAACTGCACTTATTACAAATCTATTAATCGTCATCGTTCTATATAAGTATTCAAGAATTATTGAACTTAGTATTTACGTCTATATTGCTTCAGGAATGTTTACTACATCTATGAATGGGATTAGACAGTATCTGGCAGCAGCTATTGTTTTTACAGCTACAAAATATCTGTTAAGTGGTAATTTCAAGAAATATTTCTTAGTCATTCTTTTTGCTTCTACCATTCATAAAAGTGCATTAGTCCTGCTTCCAATTTACTTTATTGTAAGAAGAGAAGCGTGGACACAAGTGACGTTTGCTTTACTGGGTTTTGCAATTTTAATTGTTATTGGATTTAATGAATTTTCTCAGATCCTATTTTCTGCTATTAATGATTCACAGTATGGACAATACAGCGAATTTGCAGAGGGCGGTGCAAGCAAAATACGTGTCTTTGTAAATGCTGTGCCAGTTATTATTGCTTTCCTTGGCAGAGAGAAATTAAGGCAGCTCTGGCCAAAGAGTGATTACATTGTTAATTTATCCATTATCAGTGTCATTTTTATGATTATCGCTTCTCAAAACTGGATTTTTGCAAGGTTTAATATTTACTTTGGCTTATATAATTTAATTTTACTTTCATGGGTGGTTAAGCTCTTTCATAAAAAACATGAAAGAGTAATTTATTATGGGATACTTGTTTGTTACTTCCTGTATTTTTATTATGAGCATGTTATTGGTTTTGGCTTGATTTATGAAAGTGATTACCTGAACTTCTAATATACCGGAAATGATGTTTTAGCAGAGGGGATTTTAAAGATGGAAAAAGATGAAAATATAATTGAACCTATAATTATTCCAAAGGTCATCCATTATTGCTGGTTCGGTAAGAAAGAAAAACCTTCTATAATAAAAAAATGCATCCAGAGCTGGAAAAAGAAACTAATTGGCTATGAAATTATAGAATGGAACGAAGATAACTTTGATATTCAATCTATCTCATATGTTAAAGAAGCGTATGATGCAGGAAAATATGCCTTCGTAAGCGATTACGTGAGAGTATTCGCACTTTATCACCATGGAGGGATTTATTTAGATACAGATGTGGAGGTTTTTAAACCATTTGATGATGCAATGCTCAGTCATGAATCTTTCTGGGGTTTTGAGCAGGAGAATTTTATAGCAACCAGTACAATAGGCGCTGTAAAGGGAAACAGGTTTATTAAAAATTTTCTCGATACATATGAAAGTAAAAAATTTCTTAAAGAAGACGGTTCCTATGATAGTTTAACAAATGTTGCTGTCGTTACGAAATTATTGGAAAGCAAAAAATTAAAGCTGAATGGAGAATATCAAGTTATAAATGGGATTGGTGCATTTTATCCTCAGACATTCTTTTCTCCATATGATTACATTAATAGCAGAAAATTTATAAGTGAGAATACCTTTGTTATCCACTATTTTTATAAGAGCTGGCTTCCATTTAGAGCAAAGTTTAAAAGTTATTTCAAACTCAGTCTATCTAAAGCAATTGGAGGGAAAAGTATCGCTAACATCCGAAAATTTGTTAGTAAGAGGGGGAGGAGAATGACATAAAAAAGATTATAATAGCATCGTTTGATATGGAAATAGGAGGAGTAGAGAGAAGCTTATTAAGTTTATTAAATAACATTGATTATAAAAAAAATGAAATTGATTTAATGCTATATCGTCATCAAGGAGATTTGCTTAATTTAATTCCATCTAATGTAAATTTGCTAGATGAAGTACCTGAATACACAACCTTCAGAAAATCAATATTAGAGATTTTAAAAGAAAAGCACTTCACTATTGGAATTTCAAGAATTTTATCTAAAATAATTGCAAATCTTAGAAGTAAATCAAGGAAAATGATTGAATCTGGTTATTTCCAAATGCAGCTTATGTGGAAGTACTCTATTCGTGTCCTTCCGATTATTGATAAGGAATATGATGTAGCTATCAGTTTTCTATGGCCACACTATTTAGTAGCAGAAAAGGTAAAAGCAAAGAAAAAAATTGCTTGGATTCATACTGATTATTCTGTTGTAGAGACTGATATTGAAGTTGATCTTAAAATGTGGAAAAATTTCGATTATATCATAGCTGTATCTGAGGAGTGCAAAAGAGCCTTTGTTTCTAAATACCCCAACTTAAAAGATAAAATAATTGTTGTAGAGAACATTAATTCTCCGGAATTCATTAAAACTATGGCACATGAGCCAATATCTAATCCAATGTTATCAGATAGCAGATTTAAAATTGTTACCGTTGCGAGATTATCTCATGCAAAGGGAATTGATATGGCTGTAGAAGCGCTTAAATTAATTAAAGATAGCGGAAATCATGACGTCTGCTGGTACGTTATTGGATATGGTGGAGATGAAGAAAAAATAAAAAAATTAATTAAATTATATAAACTTGAAGATTGTTTCATTTTATTAGGTAAGAAGAGCAACCCTTACCCATATATAAAAGCAGCAGATTTATATGTTCAGCCTTCAAGGTATGAGGGGAAAGCTGTGACAGTAGTAGAGGCTCAAATATTATCTAAGCCTGTCTTAATAACAGACTATTCAACATCCAAGAGTCAGGTTCGCAATCAATTCGATGGTTACATTACAGAATTATCCAATATAGGGTTAGCAAGAGGAATTGAATTCTTTTATAGAAATCCGATTCTGTTAGAAGAATTAAGATCTAATTGCAGTAAAACAGATTATAGTAACACATTTGAGTTAGATAAATTATACAAATTAATGGATTGAGATTATTGTATCTTGTGGAGGGATCAACATGGATATTAAGGTAAGTGTGATCATTCCTGTTTATAACGCAGAAGAGTATTTATCCAGGTGTTTGACTTCTCTAACTAGTCAAACCTTAAAAGAATGTGAATTTATTTTTGTAAATGACGGCTCAATAGACAATAGCGTAGTAATTATTAATAAATATATACTGAACGACAAGAGAATAAAATTAATCAATCAAAATAATATGGGAGTTAGCATAGCGAGAAATACTGGATTGAAAAATGCAACTGGAGAGTATATAGGTTTTGTTGATGCTGACGATTATGTTTCCTTAGAATTCTTTGAGAAAATGTATTCAGCTGCATCAGAAAATAACTGTGATGTAGTTTTTTCGAATATGCTTGAAGAACTTGAAGGGAAACAAATATTGACTAAATATCCTTTTCAGTCTGATATTAACTTATACCAATCTTATATAAATGAAAATATTTTACCTTACTTCATTAAAGCGGATAATCTTAATTCTGTATGCAACAAAATATTCAAACATGAAGTCTTGCAAAAATACATGATTAAATTTCCTGAAAGAGTTGAATTAGGAGAAGATAGCATATTTAATATTATTGTTTTCAGTTATGCATATAAAGTTAAATACTTAAACATCACTGGGTATTATTATAAGGAAGTAAAAGGAAGTGCAACTAGAAACATCATTGAAAAAGATTACTTTAAGAGATCACTTCAAGTATACTCTATGAAATACCCAGATATATTTGAAAAAAAAATCGCAAATCTAGATACTCAGCATATTAGATCAATAAAGTTAATAAATAGCGTATTTTCATATATTTACATTTATTTAAATCCAAGAAATCAAATGAAGTTTAGTAAAAAATTAAAATACGTAAGCTCAATGATAGGTAATGATCTAGTGAGAGAATCATTGCCTTTTTATTATGTAAATCATTATAAGCATGCATCCAAATATGAAAAATTAATTTATTTGTTTGTTAAGAGAAAGTCTTCTTTAGGTTTATTAATTACAGTTCTATATAGCTGGTTTAGAAATAACTAATTAAAGGTGGTAATTGATATGAAAATAATGATGTTTGCTCATGGTGGAAGTTTAAACAGAGGTTGTGAAGCAATTGTAAGATCTTCAACAAATATCATTAAAGAAAATATAAATGGAGCTGAAATTTCACTCGCATCTGAAAAACCAGAAACAGATTTAATCTTAGAAAATGTAGATAGAATATTGGATGCTTCTAGATTATCCATAAAAAAATATTCTATAAATTGGTTGTTATCTGGATTATTTATAAAGTTTTTTAAAAGTGAATCATTCGCATTAAAAAAAATGCACCAAAAAACAATTAAATGTATAAAAGAAAATAATGTTTGCCTCTCTATAGGAGGAGATAATTACTGTTATGGAGAACAGCCAGGATGGTATGAGGTAAATAAGAGAATCAAAGCTCAAGGGAGAAAATTAGTTTTATGGGGCTGTTCTATTGGTGAAGAAGACATGTCTCCACGGAAATTGGAAGATTTAAAATTATATGATCTTATTTTGGCAAGAGAGTCAATAACATACAAGATGCTTCTGGATAAAGGACTTAAAAACGTTAACTTAGTTGCAGATCCCGCTTTTACAATGGAAAAAGAAGAATTAGAGCTTCCGGATGGTTGGCAGGATGGCAATACAATCGGTCTGAATTTTAGTCCCCTTGTCTGGAAAAAAAATAAAGAATCACAAAATGCTCTTAGAAGCTTAATTGAGTATATCCTGGCCTCTACGGACATGACGATAGCATTAACACCCCATGTAATATATGAAGGAAACAATGATTATGAAATATTACACAAGTTTTATTCAGATTATAAGCACAGTAGAAGGGTTCTGATTTTACCTGATCATTTGAATGCAATTCAATATAAAGGGTATATTGGCAGAATGAGATTTTTCATTGGAGCGAGAACGCATGCTACGATAGCAGCTTATTCAAATTGTGTTCCCACAATGGTACTGGGATATTCCGTGAAGTCAAAGGGGATTGCAAAAGATTTATTCGGAGAAGAAAAACTGGTTTTGAATATTAATGAACTTTCTGATTCAAATAAATTAATTTATACTTTTAACGAGATGTTAACAAATGAAAAAGAAATAATTGCAAAGTTAGAAGAGGCTATTCCGAGAACAAAGTTGATGTCATATAAAGCAGTAGAATATTTAAATGAAATGTCTATAAAATAGGGGTTCAATATGAAGAAGAATATATTATTTGTTATTCCTGGATTGGATGCAGGCGGCGGTGAGAAAAGTTTGGTAAATTTATTAACGCAGATTGACTTTGAGAGGTATAACGTTGATCTTTTATTATTCAATCAAGATGGAATATTTATGAGGTACCTTCCAAAGGAGGTAAACTTATTGCCGTTTCCAGATGAGTTTTCAATTTTTTCTCTTCCGGCTTTAGAGTCAATAAGAAAATTTCTTTATTCTGGTAATGTGAGCATGGCTTATAACAGAGCCTTATTTGCCATAAGAAACAAACTGACTAAAAATGTATCAAGAAAAGAGCAATATAACTGGAAGTACTTTTCAAAAGCCTTTCCATTTTTGGAAAAAAGATATGATACAGCGATAGGTTTTTTGGAAAAATCTTCTACTTATTATTGTGTTGATAAGGTGAATGCCAATAAGAAAATCGGGTGGGTACATATCGATTACGATAAGATTGGTATGGATCCAAACTATGATATTAACTACTTTAATCAACTTGACCATATTGTAACGGTGTCAGAGGAATGTAGGAACATTTTAAAACAACGATTTCCAAGTCAAAAAAATAAAATAAAAGTCATTTATAATATTGTTTCTCCAAGTGTTATAAGAAAGATGGCTTCTCAAAATATTATGGAAGAGAAATTAAAATTAAATTCTAATGAAATTACTATATTAACTATAGGAAGGCTTCATTTTCAAAAAGGGTATGACCTAGCAATAGAAGCATGCAGCTTGTTAGTTGAAAAAGGAATAAATATTAAATGGAGTGTAATTGGAGAAGGCGAAGAAAGAGAAAAACTTCAAAAATTAATAAGAAGCAAAAATCTTCAAAAACATTTTATCTTGCAAGGAATAGAGCCTAATCCATATCCTTTCATTGAAAAAGCAGATTATTACGTACAAACATCAAAATTCGAGGGGAAATCTATTGCTATTGATGAAGCAAAAATATTAAAAAAACCCATCTTAGTTACAGATTTTAGCACTGCAAAAGATCAAATCAACAACGGGATTGATGGAATTATTGTAGATATGAATGCAGTTGCGATAGCATCTGGAATTGAGAAACTTATTAATGACTCAAATTTGAGAAATAAGTTAATAAAAAACCTTTCGTCACAAGTATTGGGAACAGAAGGTGAAATTGATAAGTTTTATAAAATAATATAATGGAGCTGGCTATGAAAAAAAAAATATTGTTCATTATGCCCAATCTAAATTGCGGTGGGGCTGAAAAAGCCCTAATCTCTTTATTAGAAACATTAGATTTTTCTATTTATGATGTTGACTTATATCTCTTTAAGCATGAAGGATTATTCTTTAATAAAATTCCAAAAGAAGTAAACATCTTGCCTGAGCAGAATGGATTCTATTTGTTTGATATGCCTTTTAAAAAAGCTATTAAGAAATCCTTTGAAAATAAAGATTATAAAAGCATAATTGCTAGAATCGGGGCCGGTTATATTTTTAAAACAGAACAAAATAGAGCTAGATGTGAACAAAGAGTTTGGAGATATATGTCTACAACTTTTAATAAAATTAAAAAAGAATATGACATTGCGATTGGATATTTAGAAAAAAATTCAATCTTTTTTTGTGTAGACAAAGTTTCAGCTAAGCGGAAATTAGGTTTCATTCACAATGACTACATTCAATTAGGAATGGACCCAAAAATAGATTGTAAATATTTCGAAAAATTAGACTTTTTAGTGACGGTTTCAGAGCAATGTTCAGAAGTGTTAAAACAAAATTTCCCTAAATATGTTAATAAAATAGAAGTGATGCAAAATATTATTTCAGAATCAATGATCCAAAAAATGTCCTTAGAAAATATAAATACTAATACTGAATGTATAAACATAGTTACCATTGGAAGATTGACCTACCAAAAAGGATATGATCTAGCTATAAAAACTTGTAAAGAATTAGTTGAAAAGGGTTTTAATGTAGTTTGGAAAGTTATTGGTGAAGGGGAGGAACGACTAAACTTAGAAAAAATGATTAAGGAAAATAATTTAGAGAATTCTTTTTTACTCATAGGTATAAAAGAAAATCCTTATCCGTATATAAGACATGCAGATATTTATGTCCAAACTTCTAGATTTGAGGGCAAATCAATTGCTATTGATGAGGCTAAAATCCTTCATAAGCCGATTGTTGTTACTAATTTTTCAACTGTTAAAGATCAAATTCTTCATAATCACAATGGTCTGATTGTAGAAATGAACTTTAAAGCTATAGCTAAGGGTATAGAAAAACTAATAATTGAGGAAGAATTAAGAAAAAAAATTATTCTAGCACTTACTAAAGAGAATAATGGAACAGAACACGAAATTGAAAAGTTCTATAAATTGATAGAAGCGAACTAGGGAGCAGGAAAAACAATGATTCTTAAATTTACTGTATATATCTTCCTATTATTACTATTAGTTTTCATATTATTTGATATAATACCAAAACTAAATGATTGGTTTAGTAGAATTCACATTGGCCGATTTAAAAATAAGACAGAATGGCAAAAATCTATTACTAACAGGGGTGAAAAATGGTTAATCCATACCCCTAGGATTATGGTTACTGATAATACAAGACTAATTCTAATAGATATTATTAAAGGGAATTACTCTAGAAAAGAAATACAATACTGGCAAGAAGCTTCAATAATTTTGGGCTTAACTTCACAAACCTCAGTTCAAAAAAAATCGAAAGCATTGCTGCAAAAATATTTGAATACGAAATTCGATAAAAATGGTGACTGGAAAAGTGCCCCGACTGAAATAGATGCTGCTATTTTAGCATATTCAGTTATGAAAATAGATTGTATGGATACTAAAAAATATAAAAAAGCATTTGATTATACTTGGAACCTAATAAGAGACCATGTAGGAGAAGATGGAACTGTAGGTTATCGAAAATCTATGATGGCGTATAGATATGTAGATACAATTGGGTTTATCTGTCCTTTTTTAATAGCTTATGGGAATAAATTCAAGAAACAAGAGTGTATTGATTTAGCTATAAAGCAAATTAAATCATTTGAGAAGTATGGAATACTTAAACAACATTTTATTCCAGCTCACGCTTACAAAGTTTCAAATTATGTCCCAGTCGGATTATATGGGTGGGGTAGAGGGATGGGATGGTATGCTTTAGGATTAATAGATAGCTGGAAAGAATTATCATTAGAGAATAATGATAAACACTACTTGGAAGAGAGTATTGTTCGATTAGCTAAAGCAGCTTTAAAGTTACAACAACTGGATGGCAGTTGGAAATGGACAATAACGAGAGATGAATCTAGATCTGATTCTTCCACTACTGCAATCTTAGCATGGTTTATGCTAAATGCATCACAAATAAAGGAGCTTTCAATAGAGTGTAATGCAAGCACTCAAAAAGCTGTTTCATTTTTAATGAATGTTACACGGAGAAATGGTGCAGTAGATTTTTCACAAGGAGATACAAAAGATATTGGAGTTTATTCAATGTTGTTTAACATCTTACCCTTTACTCAAGGGTTATGTATTAGAATTATCAATTCTATGAAATTATAGAATTGAAGTTTATATTCCACATTAATTGAATAAAGACATAAGTCATATACAAAACGGAGATCAGATATGAGAGTAAAAAATTCATTAATAAATATATCTGCAGGCTTAGGCAACCAAGTCATTATAACTCTTCTAAGCTTTGTTTCAAGAACAGTTTTTATCTATAGCTTAGGAATAGAGTACCTTGGTTTGAATGGCTTACTAACTAATGTTCTTGGAATGCTGACGCTGGTCGAAGCTGGATTTGGCGCCAGTATTATGTACAGTTTATATAAACCTGTCTCAGATAATGATCATAAAAAAATAAGTGCATTAATGAATTTATACAAAAGAGTCTATTTAGTGATAGCTTTTGTGGTTCTTGCTCTTGGTTTGCTGCTTCTTCCGTTTTTAAGTTTTATAATTAAAGATACAAAAATTGAAAACGTTACGTTAATCTATCTTATTTTTCTATTGAATACTGTCCTGCCTTATCTGTATGTACATAAAAGTTCTTTTTTGAATGTTTGCCAAAAAAATTATATTGTAACTGGTTTTTATACAGTATCAGCCATTATATCTACTTTGCTTAAAATTTTTATTTTGCATTACACTCAAAATTATTTGTTGTTCTTAGCAATAGAAAGTGTCATTACACTTGTTACTTCGGTATCATTAGCTATGGTAGTAAATAGGATGTATCCTTTCCTAAAAAGTAAATCAAGCCAGAAAATTGACAAGGATACAAAGGATCATATTATTAAAAATGTGAAAGCTATTATACTCCAGAATATTGGTGTTTTTCTTATTTTCGGAACAGATAATATCATTATTTCTTCTTTTGTGAGTGTAGCTGCGGTAGGATTGTACTCGAATTATCATATGCTCATCGAAATTTTTAGAACCTTTACTTATCAAATCTTTAACAATCTATATCACAGTATTGGAAACCTGGTGGCAAATGAAAGCAAGGAAAAAGTTTATCAAATCTTTAAAGTTATAATGTTTTTGAATTTTTGGCTGTATTCACTTTTTTCAATTGTAATATTTATCCTCATAGAGCCCTTTATTTCTTTGTGGATAGGATCTGATTATTTGTTAGGAAACGGTGTTCTAATTGTTCTCATTATCCTTTTTTACGAAAGAGGGATGAGAAACTCCATAACTACTGTGAAGACAACAGCAGGGATATTTCATGAAGATCGCTTTGCACCTCTTATTCAGGCTTTTATCAATCTATTCTTTTCAATTTTACTGGTTAAACAATTAGGCCTAATTGGGGTTTTTATAGGAACCTTAATCAGTACAGTGCTTGTTCCTTTCTGGACTACTCCTTACTTTGTTTGTAAAAGGTTTTTTAAAATATCCATATGGGTTTATTACAAGAGTTACACTTATTACACTTTAATAGCAATAGCTGCTTGCTTATTAACCTACATTTTATCAAGCTTTATTCAAGCAGATACCTTCTTAATGCTTATTCTAAAAGGGATTGTTTGTTTTACAGTACCAAATGGATTTTACATTTTATTATTTAGAAAAACGGATGAATATATCTATCTGGCAAACATCTTAACAGGTTTGCTGAACAACATTTCAAAAAAAATAAAAGGTAATCTGAAAAATTCTCAAATCAGCCGATAAGACAGATGCATAGGAGGACGGGATGAAAAAAATCTTTGATATAACCTTGGCATTTTTTGCACTTATCATTCTTTTTATAGCAATTATAGTCATTGCTATATTAGTGAAGTACAAAATTGGATCTCCAGTTATCTTTAAACAAGTTAGACCAGGATTAAATAAAAAGCCATTTTCTCTTTACAAATTCCGCACGATGACGGATGAAAAAGATGAAAATGGTTTTTTATTATCTGATGAAGAAAGAATTACTTCATTTGGGTTGTTCTTGAGAAAATATAGTCTGGATGAATTACCTCAATTATTTAACGTTTTAAAAGGAGAACTAAGTTTAGTTGGTCCCAGACCATTACTGATGGAGTATCTGCCCTTGTATACGGAGGAACAGGCAAAAAGGCATCTAGTTAGGCCGGGTATTACAGGCTGGGCTCAAATTAATGGCAGAAACGCTATATCATGGGAAAAAAAATTCGATTTGGATGTTTGGTATGTAAACAATCAAAGCGTATTGCTTGATATGAAGATTTTACTTCTAACGATAAAGAAAGTAATTAAGTCTGATGGTATCAACCAAGCTGGTTTTGCCACTATAGAAAGGTTTAAAGGAGCAGGAAATGAGTGAAAAAATGAAAATTGTCGTTATTGGGCATGGGGGACACAGTAAAGTTGTTTGTGACATGATATTGGAGCAAAATAGTTACCAGATTACAGCAGTTCTTGATGATAAGTTTGAAGCAATTGAAGAATTTGAAGGCGTTATATATGGTCAGGTCAAAATCTATCATGAACTTTTAAGTAAGTACCCTGATATTAAGTTTATTGTTGCTATTGGAGACAACAATATTCGTATGAAAATAATAGAAGAGTTGAATCTGAGCCCAAATCAATTTGCCACGATCATTCATCCTGCGGCAATCGTAAGTCAATCTGCAAAAATAGGAGTAGGTTCTGTATTAATGCCCGGCTGTATTGTAAATGCAAACACAAAAATTGGTGACCATTCCATAATAAATACAGGTTGTATTATAGAGCATGATAATTGTATTAAGGATTTCGTGCACATTTCTCCGAATGCAACTTTGACAGGAAGTGTGACTGCAGGTACTGGTTCTCATATTGGAGCTTCAGCTACCATTATTCCTAATAAAACTATCGGGGAATGGGCTATAGTTGGAGCCGGTTCAGTAGTGATTCATCATATCTCCAATCGCAGAACGGCTGCAGGGATTCCAGCGAGGTATCTAGATTAAAAGGACCGGAAGGAGAATATTAATGAACAAAAGAATCTACTTGTCTCCTCCGCACATGAGCGGAAATGAACAGAAGTACATTAATCAGGCTTTTGAAAGTAATTGGATCGCTCCTCTAGGTCCTAATGTAAATGCATTTGAAAAAGAAATGGCAAACTATGTGGGGGCACAAGGTGCTGTAGCACTGAGTTCAGGAACAGCAGCCATTCATTTAGCCCTGAAACTATTGGAAGTAAAGAAGGGGGATTATGTTTTCTGCTCTACACTAACTTTTGTAGCGAGTGCAAATCCAATTCTTTATGAAAGGGCAATTCCTGTTTTTATAGATTCTGAACCCGACACATGGAATATGTCCCCTGAAGCATTAATACAAGCATTTCTTGATGCAGAAAAAAGAAATCAACTACCTAAGGCTGTCATTGTGGTAAACCTTTACGGTCAAATTGCTAAAATGGATGAAATTACAGCCATTTGTGACCTTTATGGTGTCCCAATTATCGAAGATGCAGCTGAATCACTCGGTTCCACATATAAAGGGAAAAACAGCGGCACTTTTGGTAAATTCGGTATTTTTTCCTTTAATGGAAATAAAATTATTACTACATCAGGTGGGGGAATGCTTGTTTCTGATGAAACAGAATTACTTGAAGAAGCCAGATTTCTTGCTGCACAAGCTAGAGACACAGCTCCTTATTATGAGCATAGTCAGACAGGTTACAATTATCGATTGAGTAACATCCTGGCAGGTATTGGGAGAGGTCAATTAGAGGTATTAGATGATCGAGTGAGGTCACGAAGAGAAATCTTTGAATTATACAAAGAACAATTTTCTGAACTTCCAGGAGTTCAATTAATGCCAGAATTGGCTGAAACCAAATCTAATAGATGGCTTACAGCTTTAACTATAAATGAAGAAGAATTTGGAATGAATGCTGCTTCACTAATTCAACTGCTTGAAAAAGAAAACATTGAAGCAAGGCATGTTTGGAAACCATTGCATATGCAGCCATTATTCAAAGAATCATTATTTTATCCTCACAATGAAAACCATAGAATTTCGGAAGAATTATTTAATTTGGGTCTTTGTCTTCCATCAGGATCGGGAATGTCGAGAGATGATCAATTGATCATTATTAAGTGTATAAAATCAGCGATCATTACAAATTCTATTGCCGGTTAAAAATATAAAATCATTTAAACATCTGTTAAACATGTCATATCTAATGAGATGTTTATTTTCAATTGGGAGAAGGAGCGGAGAATATTGAAAATTTTAGTGACAGGCGGAGCTGGATATATCGGAACTCATATTTGTGTGGAATTGCTCGATGCTGGGTTTGAGATAGTTGTAGTTGACAATTTCTGCAATAGTCATCCTGCGGCACTTGATCGAGTAAAGCTTATCACGGGTAAAGATTTTATAAGTTATGATTTTGATTTAGGTCAAAAAGAGAAATTAGAAAACGTTTTTACTGAGAATGACATAGCTGCTGTAATCCATCTGGCAGGGCTAAAAGCTGTGGGTGAATCCGTTACAATACCTTTAAGATATTACCAGAATAACCTGATAAGCACGCTTAATCTTTGTGAAGTCATGGAAAACCATGATGTCTATAATCTTGTTTTCAGTTCTTCTGCAACTGTTTATGGTACACATGAAAGTATGCCGCTTAAAGAGGAATTACCTTTGCAAGCCACTAATCCATACGGAAGAACAAAATTGATGTCAGAAGAAATTCTAAGAGATTTGGGAATGTCAAACAGTAGATGGAGTATTTCGATTTTAAGATACTTCAATCCTGTAGGTGCACATAACAGTGGACTCATAGGCGAGGACCCGAATGGTATACCAAATAATCTTGTTCCTTATATCACACAAGTAGCCGTAGGAAAGCTTCAAGAATTAAGCATTTACGGCAACAATTATCCAACACCGGATGGAACCGGAATTAGAGATTACATTCATGTTGTTGACTTAGCTAAAGGTCATTTAAAGGCATTAGAGAAAGCACTAATAACTATAGGTGTTGAGACCTATAATCTTGGTACTGGATGTGGATCTAGCGTTTTAGAGGTAATTAATGAATTTGAGAGAGTATCAAAAAAGAAGATCCCTTTTACTGTTACAGAACGGAGAAAAGGAGATATTGCAATCAGTTATGCAAATTCTGAAAAAGCAGAAGCAGAGTTAAACTGGAAAGCGGCTAAATCTCTTCGTGATATGCTTGAAGATTCTTGGCAGTGGCAAGTAAGAAATCCTAATGGATACTCCGCCCCAATAAAAGTATTACAATCTTAATAAAGGCGTAATACTTTTGCTTTTTTTCCATCTTTCTACAAAAAAACGTTGTGTTCTTTTTGAATGTATAGTAATGTTCTTAATATAGAATATATAAAAAATTCGAGTCTTTAGAACTATGTAAAATAGTTAATTAGTAGATACAGATAAATGGTAATTAAAATCTTTTTGTTCTCTATTGAGAATGAATTAAGGGTGTAACAATGAGCGCTATCACAGGAATTTACCAGTTTAATAATACTGCGATTAAATATGAACATGCTAGAGTAATCATGGATGAATTCATACATTTTCCATCTGATGAAATCAAAATTTGGATAAATAAGCATCTGTTTTTTGGATGTCACGCTCAGTGGATCACTCCAGAGTCGATTAGTGAAATTTTACCCTATTATGATTCAATAAGAAAACTTGCAATAACAGCTGATGCTATTATTGATAATCGTGAGGAATTATTCGATAGGCTTGGTGTAAATCAGGGTTTAAGAAAAACGATGACAGATAGTGAATTAATCTTACTTACCTATGAGAAATGGAAAGAAGATTCGCCTAAATATTTGGTAGGTGATTTTGCTTATGTCATCTGGGATGAAAAACAGGAAATGATTTTTGGAGCAAGGGATTTTTCAGGAAGCAGAACCCTTTATTATGCTTACAGTAATAATGAATTTTGCTTTAGCAGTACCATAAAACCTTTAGTAAAAATAAGTAAAAGTAAAAAGAAACTTAATGAACAATGGATAGCTGAGTTTTTGGCAATTTCAGGCATGGTGGATACAGTAGACACTTCGATTACTCCCTATCAGAATATTAATCAATTGCAGCCATCTCACAGTTTCATACTTAAGCATGGAAAGGTCTATATTCAGCAATATTGTACTCTGAGTAATTTTAAAACCATTCGCTACAAAAACGACAACGATTACATTGAATCATTTCAGGAGGTTTTCCATGAAGCGGTTTCATCACGCTTAAGATCATATAAGGAAATTGGCGCTCAATTAAGCGGTGGATTAGATTCTGGAGCAATTGCAGGATTTGCTTCTAGAAAATTAAAAAAGACGGGTAAAAAGCTTCATACATATAGTTATATTCCACCAGATGATTTTGTGGACTTTACACCTAGACACTTATTGACAGATGAAACGCCGCTAATTAAATCAACTGTGAATTTTGTAGGCAACATTCAAGACAACTATCTTTCTTTTGAAGGAAGAGATCCTTACTCGGAGATAGATCCATTTTTAGATGTTATGGAGATGCCATACAAATTTTTTGAAAATTCATTTTGGCTTAAAGGAATGTTTGAGGAAGCTGCCAGAGATAATGTTGGAATTTTATTAAATGGAGGAAGAGGTAATTTATCCATTTCATGGGGTTCTGCAATAGAATACTATTCCATCCTGTTAAAGAAGTTAAAATGGATTAAATTGATGCGGGAACTACATCTATATAGTCTAAACGTTGGGGGCAGCAGATATAAAAGAATTCCGAGTATTGCTCAAACTGCATTTCCTGCACTTAATAAAATCTTGCCAAGCAGTTCACCTTATGAAATTCCTAATCCACTCAATGAAGACTTGGCTATTAAAACTAGAGTATATGAAAAACTTAAAGATTACGGAATTGGAGATAATGGCTGGTTTCTTGATGATAATATTTATAATCAAAGAAAAAGTCACTTTAAAGAGGTTTTTCACTGGAATGCAAGCAATACACTTGCCTCAAAGTTATCTATGCAATACTCATTGTGGAAGCGTGATCCATCCAACGATTTAAGAGTTATACGCTATTGTTTATCTTTGCCGGAAGAACAATATGTACAAAACGGTTTAGATAGAGCTTTGATCAGAAATGCTACAAAAAACTATTTGCCAAATGATATCCGATTAAATCAAAAAGTAAGAGGAGTACAAGGGGCAGATTGGGTACACCGCATGAATATGAATAGTCAATGGAAGAAACTAAGAATTGAAATAGATGAAATGGTAAATGACCATAGTACTCAACACATTTTCAATGTTCCTGTTATTAAAGAAGCCGTTGAGAATTTGAATTTTGGACCAATTCCTGAAAAGGCAATTGATCCAAATTATAAATCTTTAATGAGATGCTTAGTTGTATACCGGTTTATTAAAAATTTTATTTGAAGGGAGGTGAAAAAATGAAAAAAGAGTGGCAAGCTCCTGTATTAGAAGTTCTTGATGTGAAAATGACAATGGCTTCAACTGTACATGGCCCATATACTGATGAGGCTTATGTTCCAGGTACTCCTGTTGATCCTAATAACCCAGGAACATGGAAGAGATTCACTAGCTAATACAAGCATTTAAAATACTTATAATTTGCAATAATATGTTTGAAAGTCCCCTGCTGAATTTAACAGGGGACTTCATTCACAAGATTAATATAAGGATATTGGAGTGAGGCATTTGAGTGAAGTAACAAGATATTTAGCTTTCGGATATACAATCTATAGTGATATTAAATTTGAGGAGCTTCCGTTTGATAAAGATCAAATTGTCTACCCTAAACTAAATATCTTATTAGTTGACTTAAGTTGTGAGATGAAAAGATTTATTGAGAATGAAGAAGTTCAGTTTCATATAAAGGAGGAACAAGTGTGGCTGTTCATTCCAAACATAGCCGTTTTTTATATAGCGGGTGCCTGTACAATAAAAGTCCATATCTTAGATAGACAGAGAATGGATGTTGTAAAGATGTTTATTTTGGGAACTTGTATAGGCATCTGTCTGTTGCAAGACAAAATCCTGCCTCTACATGGAAGTGCCATTGAAATAAATGGAAAAGCCTATGCGTTTATTGGCCATTCCGGTGCTGGTAAGTCAACTCTTGCTTCTGCTTTCATTCAAAAAGGCTACAAACTTATCTCGGATGATGTAATACCTGTGAAATTAGATGACAGAAATATCCCTGTTGTAATTCCAGCATATCCGCAACAAAAACTCTGGAAAGAAAGCTTAGATCAATTTGGAATTGATTCAAAGAGCTTAACTCCTCTCTTCGAAAGGGAAACAAAGTTTGCAATTCCTGCAGGTGATCATTTTTTAAACAAAGAGGTTCCATTAGGCGGAGTTTTTGAGTTAACCAAAACAGCAGAAAATAATGTAATCGAAATTAATTCAATAACTAAATTACTTGCATTTAAAACGCTATATTTGCATACGTATAGGAATTTCCTACTCAACGACATGTGTCTGTTAGATTGGCACTTTAAGTTTACTGCAAACATAATAGAGAGAACTTTTGTTCAACAGATCATCAGACCGATTTCAAGGTTCACACCAAATGAACTAGTGAAGCAAGTTTTAGAAAATATACCTAAGGAGGAAATGCAAGTTGCAAACATTTAATCTTGAACTGCAAAGCATTGTCTGTCAAAAGCCTGGTTTTATAGTAAGTGATATGGATGGAGATAAAGTTATGATGAGTGTTGAAAACGGAAAATATTATAGTCTCGGATATGTAGGCGGAGATATTTGGGATATTATTTCTGAACCAATCGTAATAGAAAAAATTATTGAAAAAATTACTTCAAGTTATAAAGTTGAAGCTGCTCAGTGTAAAGAGCAAGTCGTTTCCTTTTTATCTTCTTTGCATAAGGAGCATCTAATTATTATTAAAAATTAGGAGATATAAATGAATCGAGTAAAAAGCATATTAACACTTAATAGACAAATGAAATTATTAATAGTGGAAGCTTTTATTTTTTTAGCGTTTGCCAGAGTAATTAAATGCCTTCCATTCTCCAAAACTTCTAAATACCTAGGTGAAAGGAATAAAGAATCTTCCATAACAAATTATGAGGCGAATTTAGATACTTTGAAAAATATATCTAGTGCTATCCATGTTGCTTCTAAGTATGCTCCTTGGGAAACGATGTGCTTAGTTAGGGCAATTGCTTCAATGAAGATGCTCGAACGAAGAGGAATTGATAGTACTTTATATATGGGCACTTCTAGAAATAATGTAAAAGAATTAACGGCTCATGCATGGCTTCGCAGCGGCAAGTACTATGTTACAGGGGCAAATGAAAGGCATCGTTTTACTATTACATGTACATTTGCAAAACGCTTAGGCTGAAAATAGGTGAATATATGAAAAAATTAATATTAAATACAGATCAACTTTCCTATGAACTGACATTAATTCTTCAAATCCTAAACCATGAAGATGGTTTGCTGAGAATTGAACCTGCCAAAAATATTGACTGGGACTTACTCGTTGAATTGTCTCTGCACCATCGTGTTTACGCTCTTCTTTATCCTAAGTTGAAAGGAATTGACGGAGTTCCTCTCAATATTTTGAATACCTTTGCATTTTTCTACAAACAAAATTCTTTTAATATGCTGCACCTTAGTGGACAAATGAAAAAAATTAGTCAATATTTTCTCGAAGAAAGAGTGGATGTACTTTTTTTGAAGGGACCTGTATTGTCTATAGATTTATATGGAGATCTTTCACTTAGGACATCCAGTGATATTGATGTACTCATTCCAATTGCTGATTTAGAAAAAGTTGATCAGTTGCTTACACAAATAGGGTTTGTTAAGGATGAATATATTACTAGTATTCTTGATGATTGGAAATGGAGACATCATCATGTGAATTATGAAAATCCGGACAGTGGAGTGAAATTAGAAGTGCATTGGAGACTTAATCCTGGTCCGGCAAAAGAACCTCCATTTGCTGATTTGTGGAACAGAAAAAGAAAAAGTGCATTAACAGAATTCCCAATTTATTATCTGGGAAGAGAAGATTTATTTATGTTTCTGTTAACTCATGGTGCGCGACATGGCTGGTCGAGGCTAAGATGGATGATTGATATTGATAGGCTTATTAAACAAAAAGTGGATTGGAATTTTCTAATGAGGCTGTTAAGAAGATATCAATATTCACATATCTGCGGTAAAGTAATTATTTTAGCAAATAATCTTCTTCAAACTCCTATACCTAATCAATCAAAACAATTAATTTCAAAACGTGCATTCAAATTAGCTGAGCTCACAATGTTCTATATAACGAGAATGGTTAATCTGCATACACCTCCTTTACCTAAAGCTGTAGAAAAGTACCATGCAAGATATCTTTTTTCTATTAAATCTCTCAGTCATAAAGTATATTATTTAGTAAGCTGTATGCTTCCATTCCCTAAGGATAAGGAAGTAATCATGCTGCCTTCCAGCATGCACTTTTTGTATATTCCCTTAAGGCCAATAATTTGGGCTATGAGAAAAAGCAAAAAAATTGCTTAAAGAGAGGAGGGGAATTTCATGGAGTCTGTATCTTACTTTATGAAACATCTACATAAATTTGCAGGCAGGTCCCTCTATTACACTTTTTTTGGAATGATTGTAATAGGCTTTTTAGATAGTATAGGGATTTTTTTACTCATTCCTTTAATGTCAATAACAGGTATCTTTAATATAGGAACCCATCAGTCATTCCCATTGTCAAATTTGTTTAGCTTCTTTCAAACTTTTTCAATGGAGTATAGTTTACTCATTGTCTTGGGGTTATATATATCTATAGTCCTTGCACAAAATATTTTTCAGCGTCAGCTGGCAATGCTAAGTACAAGAATTCAACAGGGTTATTTGAGGCACTTAAAAGAAGAGGTTTACAGAGGACTATTACAGGCTAGGTGGAAATATTTTTTAAATAAGCGAAAATCAGATTTGAACAATATTATGACCTCTGAAATCAATAGAGTAGCTGGAGGGACTCATTTTTTTCTTCAATTTATTGCATCACTTCTATTTACAGCAGTTCAAGTAGCTATAGCCTTATGGTTATCACCCTCTCTTACTGCGCTTGTCATTTTTTTTGGAATTATATTAAGTTTTTTTTCTAGAAAATTGATAAGACAGTCAAAAAACCTGGGCGGGGAAACATATGAACTTTCAAAAGCCTATTTCGCGGGTATATCAGATCATATGAACGGAATTAAGGATATAAAAAGCAACAACCTTGAAGGATTTCATTTCAATTGGTTTAGAGATATATCTGAAAAAATGGAATCTAATGTAAATGAATTGGCAAAAGTACGGGCAAACTCTCACTTTCTTTATAAAGTATCTTCTGGCATATTAATAGCAATATTTATGTATTTTGCCATCACGTTGTTTTATGCAAAAACAGCAGAATTGATGCTCATCATTCTAATATTTTCAAGGCTATGGCCAAAATTTACTGGAATTCAGTCAAATTTAGAGCAAATTGCTGCCACCATTCCTTCTTTTAAAGCTCTCATTTTACTTTTAAATACATGTAATGATGAAAGAGAAATCCAAAATTGGGATCAGAATTCAGAACATTCATTGGAAGTTAAAAAAGAAATTAAATGCTCAAACGTAAGTTTCAGATATCATGATAATGATACTGCATATGCATTACGTAATATCAACTTGTCCATTCCGTCAAATCAAATGACAGCTATTGTAGGTCGTTCCGGTGCTGGGAAAAGTACACTTATAGATATTTTAATGGGATTAATGACGCCGAAAGATGGGCTGGTGAGCATCGATGATACACCTTTAAGCGATAAAAACTTGTTGATGTTAAGGAGAACAATAAGTTATGTCCCTCAAGATCCTTTCTTATTTAATACAACAATCAGGGAAAATCTGCTGCTTATTAAACAAGATGCTACAGATGAAGATATGTGGGAGTCGCTGGAATTCTCTTCTGCATCTGAGTTCGTAAAAAAGCTGCCAAATGGGTTAGATACAATGATAGGGGATCGAGGTATCAGGCTATCAGGAGGAGAGAGACAAAGACTCGTTTTAGCAAGGGCTATATTAAAAAAACCTTCCATTTTAGTTTTAGATGAAGCAACGAGTGCTCTTGATACTGTCAATGAAGCTAAAATACAACAAGCTCTTACAAAGATAAAAGGAAAGATGACAATTATTGTAATCGCTCATCGAATGTCCACCATTAGAAATGCGGACCAAGTTATCGTTTTGGAGAACGGACAAGTTATACAGACCGGGGGATATCACCAGCTTACTCTGGATAAAAAAGGTATGTTCCGTCAGCTTCTAGGTAATCAGTTAAAGGCTAATTCTTAAGGCACTCAATCAAGAGTGCCTTTTACTTTAAAAAATATCTTTAGTCCAATCAACTTTTTATTAAATTCATATTTTATATAAACCACTTTAATAAGGATTGATATGTTAACTATTCTTATTATGAAAGGAAATTTGTATGTATTTAATAGAATTGGTGAGATGGAACATTACACAAGGAATTCCTAACAAACCTTATGCTAATGCAGACTATATAAAAGCAGATGCTAATATACAAGGCATTAACAACGCTATTCAGTATGCAAAAAACAACGGTTACTCTGGTGTGATCCTGCCAAAAGGCACATATGCAATTTGCTATCCTAGGGTCATAAAGATGGTAAGTAACTTAACTTTAAATCTTAATGGATCTACATTAAAGGTTATTTACGATTCAGATAGAAAATCTCCGTTTGATACAAGAACAACATCTGATTACTATAATTTTAGAGGCAACAGCATAGAATTCGACAATGTCAGTGATGCCCATTTGACTGGAGGGACTATCATTGGCTGCAGAGATGATAGAAGCTTCTTTAATGCTGCTCAGGAGCGGCGTATGGAACACACATATGGTGTGGTCTTTACGAAGAGCACAAGATATTGTTCAATTAAAAACTGTATTGTAAGAGATTATATGGGGGACAATGTTACATTTACAAGTTCATCTATAAGAGAACTAGCGGAATTTAATCTAGGCCTTACTTTAAATAACTTAGACTATACCTCTGGACAACCGATTTCTTCCTCGAACACTTTAGCCTCTTCTTTTATCACTATCCCAACTGATGCCACATTTTCATCATTCCTTATTGCTGGAGCTGGATATACGAGATTGACTGCTTTAACAACAAAAGATGTGGATGTCTTTTTTTACAAGTCAGACAATTCTTTTATTGGAGTTTTGAAAAAAAGAAAAATCTACAATGATATCTCAATACCTCTAGGTGCTGCTAAAATGAGGTTTGTCTTATTCAATGAAACGAATCCCCTCAAAAACATGCAAATTACTCTTAAATTTGGTTTAATTCCACATCATAACGTTGTAGAGTACAACGAAATCTTCAACGGGCACCGTGGAGGAATCTCTCTAGGAGGCAGTTACAATATTGTTCAAAATAATACAATTCGTGATAACGGGAAGGGAACCAACAGTTTCTTGGATGGAAAACCGATCTTTAGTGATCCTACAAGGTATGGAATTAATCAGGAAGACTCATATGGGGATAATTGTATTATTAGAAATAATTTAATTTATGGCAGTAATCATGGCATTTTAGCAGGGTGCTATTCAATACAAATTGAAAACAACCATATATACAATATGGATGGAATAGGGATTAATCTTTATAGCTTATTGTTCGCAAGTGTTAAAGGAAATGTAATCTATAATTGTACAACCAATATAGGACTAATGAGTTCGAATTTTGGAAATGCATATGTAAACATCCAGGGAAACAGTTTTACAGGAGGAAACTTATCATTTTTTGGCAACACTTCTTATCAAGTGAATTTTACAGACAACAATCTAGTAGACATCACTAATATAAATATGGGGACAAATAATGTTAACAATGTGTTTAGGAATAACCGCTTAAAGTATTCAAGTATTTCTGGAACTCCTTCAATTACTGCAAATGTCATAGAAGATTGTATCTTTGACTCAACTGTTCCTAGAGAATTTCTATTGCGTGTATACAAGTATAACAATTGTATATTTAATAACTTGAGAATAACTGTTCAAACGGTTAATGGTGCAACAGTTAGTGAGAAGGTGAAAATTAGCGACTGCGAATTCTTAAATTGCACTCTTACTAATTTAGTGTTTGGGACGAAAGATCGAGAACTGCTTATATTCAATTCAAAACTTACTGACACAATTGTTAAAGTTGGGAATATAAATTCTCAAGGATTCCCAGCGCAGACATTTCTAGAAAAATGTGAAATCATTTCAAACTCATTGACATATCTATTTGCAACAGATTTTAACCAGCCAAATGGATTGTTAAAATTAGTAGATTGTAATATAACCATTTCTAATTCATCTTTTTCTTATTTTATACACCATGATAAACCAATTGTATGGTCAGTGTTCACCTTTTTTATGAAAGATTCAACAGTTAAATATACAGGTTTAAGTGCTATAAGTCCAAATTATTACAATAACTCAAGGCCAATGATTAATTTTATTTCCGCAGACAACAACTATCAGAATATAAATTTACCGCCAGGTGAAGCTGGTATCTTTATAGGATATGATGTGGACGACACATATAAATCAACTATTTCATTAATGCCGGATGGTAATGGGTATTCAGCTACCGTAAATCATAATCTTGGTTCATCAGAATTGTATGTAAGATGTTTGTCATCGACTAATGAAATCGTTTATCCTGCTATCACTTTCTTAAATTCGAACTCCTTAGTAATTAAATCCACTACAAATATCCCTATAAATATAACAGTAAAAAAATTATAAATTTATCGTCCAATTCACTCGCTTGATGTAAGTGAGTGAATTCTTTTTGTATAATACTCTTTAACAGCTCTAAATTTTTGTTTGCTATTTTCATAACTCAGATATTCAAAGTCAAAAAAGTCTACATAAACCCTCAAACTCCGATACTCCCGATCCCTAATTTTCTCATATTCCCACCACTTACCGTAATTCGTTGGTACCGATAGTTGTTCTGGATATTTTATTTCATCAAACACCCTATAAACGATTCTCAACGTTCTCTGAACTCTTTTTAAAGTCTTATCTTTCTTTGCTTGTATAAACAGAGATTTAAAACAAATCTTGTTATCTAAAACGTTCACTATCTGGATTACATCAATAAAATGCCTTAGTGAATCTAAATTATGACGCCATGCATGAAGCACAATCATATAAAAAGCATGCTGGTGGGAGAGTTCTTTAATATGCTGATATGCCTTTATAGGAACCGCATCATTCCAAAACTCCATAATGTCTAGATCTGAGGTGTTTTCTTTTAATAGGTTCCAATGTATTTCTACTCTTAATGGGATGGAGGATCCAGGCAAATCTAATCTGTAGCTGCAATGAAAGTGATCTTTAGGACCCTCATCTTCGTAGATAAATCCACTATTTCTTAGTAATCCATCAACAGTGTGTATGTCCTTTTGATGGATCAGTAGGTCAATATCAGAAGTAGATCTTGCAGCGATATGCCCAAAATATTTATCAGCAAAATAGACACCTTTTAAAGGAATGGTGTTTATCATTTGAGTTTCAAACAGTTTTAATATCTTTTCCATTTGTACTTTGATAAAAAAGTTTTGAAGCAGGATTTGATCTGTTGCTTTTTTTAAGTATTCACGGAAAAAAGCAGGTGTTTCAATCAGTCGGTCATGTTGTTTTAATAGATGATATACTTGAGGCTCAATTGAGAAATGATTCATGTCTTCTATTAAAATCTCATAGTTATTTTCCTCTTCTGGTAATTTTGTTTGATTATATAGTGAGTGTAAAAATTGAATGATCATCTTTAATCCATCCTTCATTATTAGTGAGAGATTGCATGTAAAGAAGGAGTTTTTTCATTAGCGTTAAATTGCAGGTGTGATAATTTCTTATATAATCCTTCTTGAGTAATCAACTCATCATGTCTCCCCATCTGAACAATTTTCCCTTCATCCATTACTACAATTAGGTCCGCATGCTGAATCGTCGATAATCGATGGGCGATAATGAGTGTCGTTTTGTTTTTGATTGCGGCTAATGCTTCTTTGACAAATAGCTCACTTTCACTGTCGAGTGCGGATGTTGCTTCATCTAATAACAGGATAGGTGCATTTTTTAAGATGGCTCTTGCAATGGAGAGTCTTTGTTTTTGTCCTCCTGATAGGCGAACGCCTCTTTCGCCGACTTCTGTGTCATACTGATTTGGCAATGTCATGATGAAATTATGAATGTTTGCTTGTTTTGCTGCAGTAACGAGCTCTTGATTTGAAATGTTTGGCCGTGCGAGCAGGAGGTTATCTTTGATTGTTCCAGAGAAAAGAAAGGTTTCTTGCGCAACATATGCGAAAGAACTTCTTACAACAGATGGGGGAAGGAGTTTTGCTGGATTGTGATCCAGTGTAACTATTCCGCTGTCTGGCTGATAGAAGCCTTGGATGAGGTGAAAAAGTGTTGATTTTCCTGCACCGCTTGGCCCGACAATCGCAACTGTTTGGCCTGCTGGTATATCTAATGTCATGTTATCTATCGAATTTTTTTGCTGATCGTAACTAAAGGTAATGTTCTTCAGTTGTATAGAGCCTTTGATTTTTGATGGAACGTATTCAGGAAGATGGTTTAGTTCAATTTCTTCATTTAATACGTTTGACAGTCTTTCAACTGCTGATGCTGAACTTTGGAAGCTGCCCCAAATTCCTGCTAAACCGGTAAGCGGGGAGATCAAATGCTGCATCAGAGTTACGAAGGTGAGCAGCGAACCAACTGTAATCAATGATTTAGAAACAAAATAAGCTCCGAGGCAAAGTCCCGTTATATAAGTGATGGAAGTAATGGCTTCTCCACCAATATAAAAAAAGCCCCGAAGTTTAGTATTTTTCATTTCTAATGTAAAGAGATCCTGGTTTTGACTGTTTTGCTTTTGAGACATTTTTTTCTCTAAAAGAAAAGATCGGATAACGGATAAACCCTGAAAAATTTCATTAAGTGTACTGTTTATTTCACTGATTTGAGTAAACATTTTTCTGCTGTTGTTTCTAAGCTTAATGCCAAAAACAGCCCCAATAGCAACGGCAAGAGGGATCACAGTAAAACCTATTAAAGCCATCTGCCAATTGATGATAAACATGTAAACAGAAACAGCAGCGAATGTTAAAGGGAGCTGAATAAGATAAAGCAGATTGCTGCCGATGACTCCTTCGATGCAATTGACATCATTTGTGAAATGAGTCATTAAATCTCCAGTGCGCATGTTTGATGTTTTTTTCACGGGCAGAAGAAGTAAATGCTTTAACACGTGCTCTTTAAGTTCGAGTTTAACTTTGTTGATTGTGATGGACTCTAAATAAGTGTAAGAGTAAGAAGATGCCAGACTTATGATTAGGAAGCCGAGGCCAAGAGGCAGCAGCCATATAAGTTTTTCCGTTTTACTTTGAACGGCAGCATCTGTAATCGTTCCAAAGAACCATGCAAATCCTATCGTTAAAAATATTTGCAAGAGCATAATTAGAAAAAGAGAAATGTAGGAACTTTTGTATTTTATTAGATAGGGACCCAGCAAATTGAATGTCCTGCGGATATCTTCTATTAAAAACATATTCTTGAACACGATCCATTTCTTTTTGATCATGATGCTGCACCGTGTTTTTTATTTAAATATAAGCGGAACAGCCTTGCTGAAAAGGGAGTTGAAACAACTGCTTTACTATATAGGAATGCAAAAGGATTATGCATATGGATCATTCCTTTATCTTTTTGAACTGATTCGAGGCAGCCAATAACTTGTGCAAGTGAAACTGGCTCATCCAGGCATTCATTAGTATCGCCTTTTAAAAAGAAATAGCCATTTTCGTATTTGTATAAGCGGTGGGCAATCATCTTTCCAGACGTTGTATAGAAAAGCAGGATATCACCTTTTTTAAATTTCTTGTAATTGAATTTAGTGAATCTGCAAATGTCACCTTTTTGGATAAAGGGATACATACTGAATCCATCAGCAGGCAAGTCGATCCAGCCGTGATTTTCAATGGTCGCTTTTAAAAGATTAATGGTTTTGTGATCAAACCGCATGTTCAATTAATCCGCATTTTTCCAGTTCTTTAAGAAAGCACTGTAGCTCATTTTCAGCATTGGTATTATTAAACTCAGCTATATAAGATAGAATTAGTTCATCCAAAGTGTGTGGATCTTTTAGCAATGACCAGCAGTAACCGCCCATTTCGTTTAATTTTGTAATAGTGAATTGCCCTGAGTGCAGAATCATCCATTCTCCATCGATTTCAACAGTTTCGCAATCCGATGCTTGCTTATAATATGCAGTCATAAAATCAGCTCCCAAAATCGATTGTTTTTTTGAAAATAGAGATCATAAATCTCAACTTGTTCTACGAGTAAACTAAGCATTGTGAGAATTCTTTTCGTTTCTCTTTTATTACTTGGCCAATAAAATACTTTATCCATCAATGCTAAAAGGGCAGAGGATTTATCAACCATGTTTCTTTCTATAGAAAGAGACTGATGAAGGAGGTCAATGCTTAGAAGTTTTGTATTAAATACAGGACCCTGTCCATACAATTCACTTCTGAATGGTGAGTCATAGGCCAGAATTCCGTCTTTATTGATTTTTATGATTGTTGCTTCGTCTGATAATAGCGGGCGGGGGGAAGATAGCTTGGCTGCTGTTGATTTACCTGCTCCAGAATGACCTGTGAAAATGTGTGCTCCATTTGTCTCAAGTACACAAGACGAATGCAGAAGTAATCCCCAATTTTTATGAACAATAAAAGAACTGTAAAGATTCATTAAAGCGTGTTTTAATGCAAGTTCGTTGTGAACGTGCACTTCAGCATGCGTGTATTTTGGGTCAACTGTAATTTTGTAATCTGCTCTTTTAAAAGTGATGTAATTTTGGGTTTCAGAAACCTCGACATCATAATTTATAAAGGACTGGCCGTATCCTACCGCAATAAATATCGATAAATCTATTATTCTGCCGTTATCTATTTGAAGGAATTGATGAGTTAAATATTCAACTAGTTTCTTATTTTCACAATGCAGTCTTATGTTATGCCCGCCAATTTTAGTATTTATAAAGGTCATATTGTTCTCCTCAATCACCATTTAAAGAAGGCCATAAGACATATGGACCTTCTTTATTGTGGATTTTAATTTCCTTTTCCCTTTCCCTTTCCTCCCCCATTATCATGGCGGGGACCGGTATATGGTGGATTAGGATAATGAATCCCGCCGTTCCCTTTTCCAGGATGATCCACATTACCATGGCCTTTATTCCAGCTCTGAGCTGTCTCAAACCGAATTGGCTGATGACTCAAAACCATCGGACGTGATACATTTCCTTCATGTTCTTTCTTCATAATAGGCCTCTTTCCTTATTATAATTCTTTATAAAGAACAATAAAAACTTCATAGTTGTTTCATTTCGAGATTTAATATTAGATTTTTGTTCTTTATAAAATAATTATAGTTCTTATTAACGTACATTTAAAGAATTAATTTTCGACAAACAGTACTATTATCACACTTTTATAGAATATAATTATATTCGTTTAAAAAGACTTACATCATAAAAGTTTGACGATATAATCGAACATTTGATATATTTGACGATATAATCGAACAAAAGCTCTTGTATTAGGAGGAACATCGAATGCCCACATACCCGGCTTCAATCTTCATCATGGACATCCAAAATTCTTCAGCAGAAGGAATGGGTGAAGAATTATCAGCCTATTTAGAAAAAATGGTAAAATGGATTAAGACTTGGACAAATGAAGAAGTGATTGTGAAGCACCGCAGGGGAGATGAAGTGATTTTGATCGCAAATGGATTTTCCACTGCCTATGCGATTGCCCATTTCATCAGTGTTATTTGGAAGCTGCGGGACAATCCTCCATATTTCGGGGTTTCTTTTGGGGACATCAATAGAGAGCTAAAAGAGATTGATATAGAAACGTGGATTCATCCGATGATCAAGCTTGCAAGAGAAGCCAATGAATCTTTGAAAAAAGCGGGAGCAGACAATGCACAGTTCAGATTCCATCTGAATGGGAACTACAATGAAATTCAAGTGTTAATCAATTCGCTCTTAATTTTACGGCAAAAAATAATGAATGAACAAACAGACATCCAGAGAGTTGTGTTTTCTTTATATGGGATTTTTCGTCAGCAAAGAAAAATTTCCGGCATACTCAGCAAATCTCCATCAACGATTTCAAGTCATTTTAAAAAAGGCAGCGGAGAGGAATTAGAAATGATTTCCGCTAATTTGACGGCTGTCACAAATTCGCTTCAGCAAAAAGAATTCCCTGATTCACATCAAACTCTTGCAGAACTGCAGCAATCCATCCGCACCCATTTACAGAACAACATCAGCGAATGGTATGAAAACGAGGAGGGAAAAGGGAACCTATGATTTTATTAAGTCTCATTCTGGCTCATTTAATTGCTGATTTTTTTCTCCAATCAGATGAGATGGTGCGAGAAAAGCTGAAGAATTTGAAAAAGCATATGCTGCATCACTTACTGGTACTTTTACCGGTTATCCTGTTGTTCTGGGGGCTGTCCTATAAATTTGCAAAGCCGCTGGAAATTGTCGTTTTACCGAGTTTGTTTTTAGTGGGGACTCATTTTTTGATCGATTTTCTGAAAATTAAGCTGCTGGACAGGACAACCGACCATCAAAATAGTAAAAAATTGTTCTATTTTATCGCCGATCAGCTCGTCCATTTGGCCATGATTATTATTACCTGTCATTTGTTCTTTCAGGTGACGATTACTGGACTGCAGGAAAAAGGAATTGAGCTTTTAACAGAGAATGCTTCATTAAGCATAGCAAATGCAGTTCTTTTTATTAGCATTATTGTGATTTTGGTGACTAGTGTGAGCGGGCACATTATCCGGATTCTGCTGGGGACGCTGCCGGCTCAGCTGCTTTCGTTTGAGGGCAGGTATTCTTTTAAGAATGAGCGGAAAGAGGAGCAGATGAATGGTGCGGGAGGCCTTGTTGAAGAGTACAATTATTATACGTTTAATAAGCATGATCTCTCCCGCGGAAAGTTGATCGGGTATATAGAGAGGCTTCTGGTCATCATTTTAACCTTTTACAGTGCATATCCTGCGATCGCTTTTATTGTAACGGCTAAGTCAATCGCGAGATTTAAGCAGATGGACGACCGGAATTGGGCTGAGTATTTTCTTCTTGGGACATTAACATCCATGCTTCTTGGCATTTTCTTTGGCTTGCTGCTGAGGGAAGTATTAATTTAACTTTAGGAGATGATGTCTGTGAGGCAGATTATAGCGATGGGGGGCGGCGGTTTTAGTATGGAACCTGAAAATCCGCTGCTCGATCAATACATATTGAAGCAAAGTATGAAGGATCTTCCGAAAATTTGTTTTGTGCCGACAGCAAGCGGGGACCAGAATCAATATATCGAACGGTTTTATGAGGCCTTTCATTCGAAGCCTTGTGTGCCTGATCACTTGGCCTTGTTCGATCCTCATTTTCATGATCTGGAGGATTTTGTTCTGTCGCAGGACATCCTTTATGTTGGCGGCGGCAGTACAAGAAACTTGCTGGTTTTATGGAAAGAATGGGGTCTGGATTTGATTATTAGAAAAGCTTATGAGAACGGGACCATACTGGCAGGTTTGAGTGCGGGCGCTATTTGCTGGTTTGAAGAGGGGCTGACTGATCCAATGAACGCTCCGCTGTATAAATTGAACGGACTCGGCTTTCTGCATGGCAGCTGCTGCCCCCACTATGATGGGGAGGAGAAACGCAGACCTGCTTATAAAGAGCATATTTTGTCCGGAAAAATGAAAGCGGGATACGCCCTGGATGATGGTGCTGCTATTCACTTTATCGATGAAAAAATGTATAAAATGCTCCGTTCAAGACAAGATGCTAAAGCATTTTTTGTCAAAAAGACAGAAAATTCTGTATGTGAAGAAGAAAAAATCCCTTTATACTTGGGTGAACAATAATGCAGCTGTTTTTTACATACAATTGGCAAGTAAGAGAAGAGTGGTTTGAATGGTGCAAAGATTTGTCTGAAGATGAATTGTGGAAAAAACGGACAGGAGGAACCGGCACGATTATAGAAACACTGCTTCATATTATTGATGTGGAATACAGCTGGATCAATGTTCTTAAGGGTAATGAGGTCATCGACTATACAATCAGGGAATACGACTCACTTGAAAAGATTAGCCGATTATCAAGAGAGCTGCAGCCTGAAATGATATCGTATCTGCAAAAGTGGAACATAGCCTATGAACATGAAAAAGTAACGCCGCCATGGATGGATGGCACCTATAAAAAAGGGGAAATTATCCGCCATGTGATTGCCCATGAAATCCACCACATTGGCCAGCTGTCTGTCTGGGCAAGAGAAATAGAAAGGAAACCTGTCGGAGCAAGTTTTATCGACAGAGGGTTAATGCAATAAAAAGGCTGGAGACCCAGCCTTTTAAAATGATTCATTCACTTCCCAAGCTTCGACTAACTGATATGCAGCATTGTAATCATATCCTTTTCCAAGCAGATAGGACATGGCGGCTACTTCCATAAGTGCATGCTGGTACGAAGTAAAATGTGCTTCTTTTAAACCATGCTGAACAAATGGCTGAATGGCACTTAATGTTGACATTTTCAGCTGCTGCATGACTGGTTTGGGATATCGTGCGTATGAATGCGGCATGTAAGGATACATGTTAAACCTCCTCAATATGGTCATCATTAGCATATGCAGGCTTTTTAGCTAAGTTCCTGTATAATTTTTTTTGATAAAAGCAGATACTATCAAAAAAGATTAAGGATGTTGAAAATGGAAAAAACGATGATCAAAGGACTGTTTGCACTTTGTGCGGTCATGTTCCCTTTTGCAATACGGAAACCTAATGGAAAGGAAATGCTGATTGTTTTTTTTGCAAAGGGAATCTTGTCTACCCTGATAGATGCTTATGTTGTCAATACAAAAAGGATCGAATACCCTGTAAGGCCATTTTCAAAAATTTTCAAAACAAATATTTTGTTTGATTTAGTGTTTTTTCCGTTATTAAGTGTGATTTGGGTCCGTCATTCCTACAAAGATAAAATGACTGGGATTCTGCTGAAAAGTTTAACTTGGAGTGTGCCGATGTCCATTGCGCAATGGTATATGGAAAAAAAGACGCGTTTATTTAAATGGAAGAAATGGTCTGTTTTTCATACATTCGCAACTATCAGCTTTACGCTTTTTACTATAAGGGCTCTTGCTGCCGTTGTGAAATGGACAAATAAAAATGAAGATACATATCAGGACTATTAATTCGAAATGGGATCTTGGGAGGATCCATTTCTTCTTTTCGGTCAATTTTCAAATTAAAGACGAGACCAAATAAAACAAGCAGTCCTCCAATGATTTTCCCTTTAGACAATTCTCCAAGTGTAAAGTAGTCAAACACGACACCTGTAAATAACTGTCCAATGAAGATAAAGAGTGTTAAATAAAAAGCAGATACTTTAGGTGTGAGATAGCTTGAAAGTAAGATGACGATGACACCTGCAGCACCGCCTAAATAAGCCCATAGCGGGACACTGCCGAAGTTTAGAGACGATAGGGAAACTGCTTCACTGCCGAATAAAAGAAAAATCATCGATAACAACAGACCAGTCACAAAATTAATAAGCGTTCCTTCAAGCAAGCCGATTTTGTCTGCAAGGTTGGAATTGATGATTCTTGCGATCACAATAGAAACACCGGCTAAAATCGAAATGATCAAGTAAACCATTGAAAATTGCCTCCTTAATAGATCGTCATTACGGCACAGCCAAACAGAATAAAGGCAAGACCGATGCATTTTGTTTTGTTGAATTTTACGGTTTTCATGCCAAGCATCCCGTAGTGATCGATGATAATGGCAGCCAGGGACTGACCCAAGAGTCCAAGTGCAATTGTGACCGATACCCCAAGAGACATGACGCTGATGTTTGAAAAAAGGACAGTTACCACTCCAATGAAGCCTGCGCTGTATAAATAAAGAGGCAGTCCTTTTTGAAAACGAATAGGTTTTTTTATAAATAAGAAAACTGCTGAAATACAAAGAAGCCCGACGAGATGAATCGCAACACTTGAGGTGTAATTTCCAATGCCATTTGAGAGTTCTCCGTTAAAGACAATCATGATGGCAATAAAAGCGCCAACAGCAGCAGAGATCAGGTTGTACAAAAATATTCACTCCTTCAATAGATGTCTTGTTTCATTATCCACCTATAAAAGAGGTATAATGATGACATATGTCACATCATTAGAGGTTTTTATGAAAAAAATAATCGATCAGCCATTATTTGAAGCGTACATGTCCAAAAACAATATTGCGGGCTACTTTTCCTCAGATATGAATGAATGGATGGATCTCTATCTCTTTTCAAAAAATGAATACCTGTGCCGTGAAGGGGCAGATATGGATTATCTCTATTTTTTTGTAGATGGCCGTGCGAAGGTTTTCACAACATTATCAAACGGGAAATCACTGCTGCTCTCATTTTATGAGGGATTTAAAGTGCTTGGAGATGTAGAACTGTTCCAAATTCGCGGAGCGGCATCAAGTGTTCAGGCGATTGACGATACCTATTGCATTGGCATCTATTTGCCGCCGGTAAGAGAGAAATTGCTGAGGGATTCTTTATTTTTAACTTTTATGGGCTTTTCTTTATCCGATAAACTGAACAAGCTTTCAAAAAACAGCTCCATTAATTTGTACTATCCGCTTGAACACAGGCTTTCAAGCTATATTTTAGCTACTGGGGTGAAAAATGACCGAATCGTTTTTAAAGAAAACCTTACGTACCTCTCTGAAATGCTCGGCTCAAGCTATCGGCATCTCCTGCGTACGCTTGATATGCTTTGTAAAAGAGGAACCATCCGAAAAAGAGAAAATGCCTATGAAGTGATGAATGAAAGTGAACTGCGAAGCCTTGCAGGGGATATATACCGTTAGAGCGGAAGTTTGGGTCTACTCTATTCCATTATTTGACATATTCAGTAAAATACATCATTCAGCACATTCCATTCTTCCAAAAGTAAAAAGGGAAATACCGAAAAAATTCATATTATGATAGAATGTAATTTGTATAGTTTAGAAGGAATATTCCAAACTTTAGCCCTATTAATGGTTCCACATCTAAACAGAGATAGAAATACATATGATTTTTTTTGCGAGAATTAGGGGTGCTTTTACTAATGACAGCTTCAGACGAATTAATTCGGTTTTTAGATGAAAATATTTCAACCTTTATCGCTGCATGGCGCCAGAAAATTACGATTTCAGAAGACGATCTGCATCAGGAAGAAGTTCACAAAAACGGGTTGAGGATGTATGAATTGGTAAAAAAAACGATTCAGAGTCCGTTAAGTTCAGATGAGATCGATTTTCTGGCAAGTAAAGTAGCTCTGGAACGAGTAGAAGCAAATGTGAACATCGGCGATTTTATTAATAATGTGAACCTTGGAAGACGGGAAGTCATCCGGTATATTGTCAGTTCTGGTATACCGCGAAGCGACCTGCAGCCTTATATTGAAGAAATTAATGTTCTTTTTGATCAGTTTTCTTATTTTGCCGTGAAGAAATACACAGAAGTTAAAGAAGAGATTCTCCAGGAGAAAATTTCATTCATCGATCAAAGCCATAAAGAGAGGCTGACCATTTTGGGTCAAATGTCATCAAGCTTTGTCCATGAATTCAGAAATCCGCTTACTGCTGTGAAAGGCTTCATTAAACTCATGCAAAATGAAAGTCCTGATTTAAAGTACTTGGACATTATCAGTCATGAGGTTGATCAGCTGAATTTTAGGGTCTCCCAATTTCTACACGCCTCCAAAAAAGAGACAATTGAAAGTAAACGGGAACTGCTTGATCTTAGTGAATTATTAGATGAGGTTCTGGCATTTATGTATCCGAGTCTTCTTGACGGAAGCGTAAAGGTCCAGGAAATCTCTAAAAGACAGACCAGAGTTTTTGCGAGCAAAGATGAACTAAGACAAGTCTTTTTAAATCTAATGCTCAATTCCATTGATGCACTTCAAAAAATTGAGGCCGACCGTACGATTACGATTGAATTTGAAATGATAGAAGATAAAACATATGTACATATAGGAAACAATGGACCTATGATTCCTACTAAGCAAATTCAGTCGATTTTTGAACCTTTTTTCACAACAAAAGAATTAGGGACGGGAATTGGCCTTTACATCTGCAGAAAAATAATCGAAAGCCATCAAGGGACAATTCACTGTTCTTCTGATGAGCAAATGACCCGGTTTTCCCTTTCCCTTCCCCATATTTCCGCATAGCAATAGACCTGGGCCTGATCCAGGTCTATTTTAAGTTTTTTATTAGCTTTGATGTGATAATAGCCATAAACAAAGTGCTGATAATGAATCCGATCAGCATTTCAGAAGCGGCTATCATATTTGAGACTACACCAATTGATGTAATGTCTCCAAAACCGGTTGTGGTGAATGTTGTAATGCTATAGTATAAGAAATCATCGCCTGAAAGTTCTTTTCCAGAGAACTTAAAGGATTTTTCTCCTTTGATCCGGTATATTTGTATATAAAGGTTTGCATAAGTTGTAATAATTAGTGTGAGAAGTAAACCAGAGCCTGTAAAGATGCTTTGGAGGCTTTCTTCCGTTTTAGGAATAGAGATAATAAATTCAAATAGAAAATACAAACAAATGAGCAGCATCACAAACAAAGCTGCAAAAAGTATGTTATGAGGAATATCAAGAGGTAAAAACGTTTCTGCCAAAAGCAGGGAGATCATAAAAATGTTTAGAGCCAGATAGGTATAAAGTTTTTTTTTATTAAATTCTCGTTTTGCCTGCATAGTTCCCTCGTATAAATGTATTTTTCCTATTTTCTCCTTTCATGAAAATCTCATACGGTTTACTTTTTTTCACTACCTATCACAAAGGTGCGTACTTGTTAAATATGCTGATTTATCTACTAATGTTTTTATCACGAAAAAAGAAAGAGAGGGGTAACATGCAGCTTAGAGTATCAGCTGTTCAATATGATCTCCACACGATCAGTTCGTTTAAAGAATTTGCAGATCAAGTAGAGCATTATATGAAAACAGCAGAAGAATTTGGGTCTGACTTTGTGCTTTTTCCGGAGTTTTTTACAACTCAGCTTATGTCAATCGGAGATAAAGAGGGGAAAGCGTTAACGATAAATGATTTACCTGATTTTACGGATCAATACTTGAAATTGTTTACGGATTTAGCTGAAAAAATGGGCATGCATATCATAGGCGGAACACATGTTATTAAAAGAGAGGGCCGTCTGTATAATGTAGCGCATTTATTTTATCCGGATGGACGCGTTGCAGAGCAGGCCAAGCTTCACATAACACCAACGGAAGTCCATGAGTGGGATATGACGCCCGGAGATGACCTTGAAGTATTTGAAACAGAAAAAGGAACCATAGCTATGCTGACTTGCTATGACATTGAGTTTCCTGAGATTGTGAGGATCGCTAAAGCAAAAGGAGCGGATGTCATATTCTGCCCGTCATGTACAGATGACCGCCACGGTTTCCACAGAGTGCGGTATACAAGTCATGCACGCGCAATTGAAAATCAAGTCTATGTCGTCACAACAGGTACGGTAGGATCACTCCCGACAGTTGACTTTATGAGAGGAAACTTTGGTCAGGCAGCTGTTATAACGCCGAATGATGTACCATTTCCTCCTAAAGGATTAGCGGCAGAAGGGGAAATCAATCAGCCTATGATTGTAACAGCAGATCTTGATCTTGAACTGCTTTATAAAGTCCGTGCGAGCGGTTCTGTTACAACATGGCGTGATCGGCGCACTGATTTATACCCAGATTGGGAAGCGAAGCAGGGGGATCGGACGCTGCTATAAGGAGGAGTTCTCTTGTACGTAAAAGAATTTTTCGTTTTTGATGGCGGCAAGCCTGTTAAAGCAGTCGTTCGAAATTACACAGAAAAGGATTTTGATGCATTGATCCGCATTCAGCAGGAAAGTTTTCCGCCGCCATTTCCATCAGAATTATGGTGGAATGAGGAGCAGCTGAAAAATCATATTACGCTCTTTCCGGAGGGGGCACTTTGCATTGAATTAAATGGAGAAGTAGCCGGTTCCATGACAGGATTGCTTGTCCAGTTTAATCCAGATCATCCAGATCATACATGGGAAGAGATCACAGACAATGGATATATTCGAAATCATGAACCAAATGGCAATACCCTGTATGTCGTTGATATTGGTGTTCTTCCATCATACAGAAAGTCAGGACTTGGAAAATGGCTTATGTTTTCCATGTATGATGTGGTTGTGCACAGGGGATTGGACAGACTGCTTGGAGGCGGCAGAATGCCTGGCTACAAGCAGCATTCAGACAAATTAACGCCTATTCAGTATGTCGATCAAGTGGTTAATGGTAATTTAAAAGATCCCGTTCTTTCCTTTTTGCTCAGATGCGGAAGATGTCCACTTCATGTTGTACAAAATTATTTAGAGGATGTGGATTCCTGCAATTACGCAGCTTTAATGGAATGGAAAAATCCTTTTAAGAATTAAGGGAGCAGACATTTTAGGTAGATAAGTCTATCTGTATCTCAATCAGGTTTTATCTGTATATATACAAAAGCGGGAAGATCCACAGGGTCTTCTCGCTTTAGCATCAAGTTTGATAATTAATATCACATTCACCCGGCTTTGGCTGATAAAAGCAATGCCGTTTATTGCGTGCTGCCGCTGCTGTATGCCCCTGTTTCCTTCACCCTCAGCTTCTGACCGGAGCAAACTTGCCATTAAGTCAATATCTGAGCTAGTCGCCTAAACAACCGCCATGGATTTCACGTCCATTGTCATGCCTATTCTAAGTTATTCCAAGAGGCTTGGGGAATGACGCAACTTCAAACTTTTAGATCTCATAGGATAATGATTCATTTTTTTGAAATTGAGCATCTCCATTTACAAATCCTAAGAGACATTGTATGGTAAATAGATAAATATATTCCCGACTAAATATATAGGAAAAGGAGTTTATCAGAATGGCAGAAACAACAATAGATAGATCTTCATCATATAAACAAAGAACAACTGTTTTGTCTGAGTTAAATCCCGTGCAAAAGCCGCTTGTTGTGGCAGGGGTGCTTGCAGCAGTTATCCTGCTCATTGCGATTTTAACAGCTGCAAATGCAACTCAGGCTGTGTTATATATAATCGGCATCCTGCTTGGAGTCACATTGCTTCATGCCCGCTTTGGCTTTACATCTGCTTTCCGCCGCCTGATGTCTGTCGGAAACGTGCAGGGACTTCAGGCCCATATGCTTATGCTTGCCATTGCTTCAGTGTTATTTGCCATTATTTTAAGCACAGGCTTCAGTTTTACAGGTACAGCACCTGCAGGCTATGTCTCTCCAGTTGGAGTGAGCGTCATTTTCGGTTCGTTTCTTTTCGGAATTGGGATGCAGCTTGGAAACGGGTGTGCATCCGGGACACTTTACTCTGTTGGAGGCGGCTCATCATCTATGATTTTGACCTTGATATCATTTATCGCAGGCTCTGTCATAGGTGTGTATCATTTTACATTCTGGATGGAGGATATGCCTGCACTGCCTCCGATTTCACTGGCAACTTCAACTGGGCTCGGTTATTTTGGGGCACTTCTTGTTCAATTAGCAGCTTTTGCTCTCATCTACTGGATGACCGTTCAAATTGCCAAAAAGAAAAATCCGCCGATGATGAAGCCGCTGCCAACAACAAAAGGCTGGAAAAAAATCATTCGCGGATCATGGCCATTATTTGCCGCTGCCATCATTTTAGCCCTGTTAAATGCATTAACTCTCTCGATTAGAGGTAATCCTTGGGGAATCACGTCAGCGTTTGCTCTTTGGGGCGGAAAAGCATTAATGGCTGGCGGCGTTGATGTTTCAAGCTGGGGCTATTTTGCAGGAGCCAACGGAGCTGCACTTACAAAAACAGTGCTCGCTGATTCAACTAGTGTCATGAACTTCGGCATTATCCTAGGTGCCTTTATTTCAGCGGCAGCACAAGGAACCTTCAAACCGGGAAAAATTAAACCAGGTGTAGCAGGAGCCTCAATAATCGGAGGACTTATGATGGGATATGGGGCCCGATTGGCATTTGGCTGTAACATCGGCGCTTACTTTGGAGGGATCGCATCCTTCAGTCTTCATGGATGGGTATGGATGATCATGGCCATGCTTGGAACATTCCTTGCCTTGTTCATCCGTCCGCTGTTCGGTCTGAAAAACCCGAAATCAACAGACTCTATTTGCTGAGAACTCTCTTATGAGGGTTCTTTCTTTTTGTTAGTTCAAAAAGACTAATTATTTAAAAAATAAGACAGATTCGTTTACGAAATCGCTTTCTTCGACTACTATACAAAAGAAAGTGATAAAGGGAGGAATCTAAATGACATACTCAGCAAGTTCAGATCGATATCAATCAATGAAGTACAACCGCTGCGGAAATTCCGGTCTGCTTCTGCCGGCCATTTCACTTGGGCTGTGGCACAATTTTGGCGGAGTGGATTCGTTTGAAAACGGCCGCGCCATGCTTCGCCGCGCATTTGATCTTGGAATTACTCATTTTGATCTTGCAAACAACTATGGTCCCCCTCCAGGGTCTGCCGAAGAAATGTTTGGACAAGTGCTAAAAACAGATTTTGCACCATACCGGGATGAATTAATCATTTCTTCAAAAGCTGGCTATCATATGTGGGACGGCCCTTATGGCGAATGGGGCTCAAAAAAATATTTGATTGCAAGTTTGGATCAAAGCTTAAAACGCATGGGGCTGGATTATGTAGATATTTTTTACTCCCACCGTCCGGATCCTAATACACCTCTTGAAGAAACAATGGGAGCATTAGATCAAATCGTCCGTCAGGGAAAAGCTTTATACGTAGGAATTTCAAGCTACACAGCTGAGCAAACAGCAGAAGCCGTAAAAATATTAAACCGACTCGGCACACCCCTTCTTATTCATCAGCCCAGTTATTCAATGCTCAACCGCTGGATCGAAAACGGTCTGCAGGATGTCCTGCAGGAAAATAGAACAGGCTCAATCGCTTTTTGTCCTCTTGAACAGGGCTTGCTGACAAGCAAATATCTATCAGGAGTTCCTGCTGATTCGAGAGCGGCCAAATCAACCGGCGCCCTGAGTGAAGACCGTGTGACAGAAGAAATGGTACATAAAATCAAGCAGCTTAATGAGATTGCTGAAAATCGCGGCCAAAACCTTGCCCAAATGGCATTAGCATGGGTTTTGAGAGAAGGAAGAGTGACGTCTGCACTTATTGGAGCGAGCAAAGTAAGCCAGATCGAAGAGAACGTTGCAGCATTAGACCATCTTGAATTTACTGAGGCTGAGCTTGATAGAATTGAAATGATTCTGGCAGATAAATAATGGGAAGCCTTGCTTTTTAGCAAGGCTTTTCTTTATAAAATCTAGTCTATTAAATTCAGATAAAAAAATTTATTGCGAGAAAAAGAGGATATTTCTATTTTAAGACTAATTAGTGATTATAATGACAGCATTTTTATAACAACTAATCTATGAAAGCTGGTGATCTGTTTTGAAAGAAATACGAGTTGGAATGATAGGATACAAGTTTATGGGAAAAGCACACAGTCTGGCTTATCGGAATGTTCCATTTTTCTTTCCAGGCTCTGCAATCCCAGTCCTTAAAGCAATTGCCGGCCGCAGTGAAGAGGGTGTTAAGCAGGCAGCTGAAGAACTTGGCTTTGAAACCTATGAAACAGATTGGCGGAAATTGATTGAAAGAGATGATATTGATTTAATCGATATTGTCACTCCTAATAATTCTCATGCAGAAATCGCGATTGCTGCTGCAGAAGCCGGGAAGCATGTGATTTGTGAAAAACCCTTGTCATTAAATGTGGAGCAGGCTGAAAGGATGCTTGAGGCAGTGACAAGAAATAAAGTTGTTCATATGATCTCGCATAATTACCGCTTCGCTCCTGCCGTTCAATATGCGAAAAAGCTGATTCAGCAAGGAAGGCTTGGCCGAATCTATCATGTTCGTGCAACCTATCTTCAGGACTGGATCATGGATCCTGAATTCCCGATTGCATGGAGATTGAAAAAAGAAGTCACAGGGTCTGGAGCTTTAGGAGATATAGGGGCACATATTATTGATCTTTCGAGATTTCTTGTTGGCGAAATATCAGAGGTTGTTGGAGCGATGGAGACATTTATTAAAGAGCGTCCAATAGAAGGCGAAGCAGGGAAAAAAGGACAGGTTGATGTCGACGATGCCACATCATTCATTGCAAAATTTGAAAATGGGGCTATGGGAGTTTTTGAGGCAACTCGTTTTGCAGCGGGAAATAGGAATCGCAATAGTTTTGAAATCAATGCTGAGTTTGGGTCCATCAAATGGGATCTTGAAAACATGAACAATTTGCATGTGTACTTAACAGAAGATGACAAAGGTCTTCAGGGCTTCAGGGTCATTAACTGTACGGAAGAAGAGCATCCTTATGCCCATGCATACTGGCCGGCAGGACATATCATTGGATATGAACATACATTTGTGAACTTAATATCAGAATTGATGAAAGCGATTACAAATAATGAACTTAAACAGCCGAATTTTCACGATGGATTGCAAAATCAGCTAATTCTTGAGGCAATCGAACGTTCGTCGAATGAAAAGAAATGGATTTCCATTGCAAATAAAATTGAACAAATGAGTTAAAGCGGGAGAAATCCTGCTTTTTTTATGGATTGGTGTGGTTTTCCCATTAGGTAGACACTATAATTCTATATATAAAAAGTATGAATATTCCTAGTTTTCATACAAAATACTTTTCTAGTGAAGAAATAGTTGTTATATTGAATATATCAACTGTTGAAAGGTGACGCTATGACAACTTTTAATCCTCTTTACCTGAAAGTATATAATTTACTGTTAAACCAGATTCAAAGCGGGAAATTAAGGATGGGCGACAAGGTTCCTTCTGAAAAAGAACTTGCAGAGCAATTCGAAGTGAGCCGTATAACCACAAAAAAAGCATTGGATTTACTCTCTGAAGAAAACTATATTGAAAGAATTCAGGGAAAGGGTTCATATGTTATTCATCCAGGTGCGGAAAATGGTTTCGCTCTTGCTGCAAAGCCGGTGCGATCAAAACGTCATTTAATCGGATTTATTCTGCCAAGTTTTGATGAAAGCTACGGAATGGGACTTGTAAAGGGTATTGAAAAGAGGTGCAGCGAACTGGGGTTTACGATTCTCTTGAAACTCAGCTACGGGAAGAAGGAAATTGAGGAACAGGCTGTAAATGATTTCCTTGATATGGGGGCAGAGGGGTTGATTGTCTTTCCGGTTCACGGAGAGCATGTAAATAATAAACTTCTTGAACTCGTTTCAAAGAATTTCCCCGTCGTTTTGATTGATCGTTTCATCAAAGGGATACCTGCCTCATTTGTATGTACCGATCACCGAAAAGCAGCAGCAGAATTAACAAATCAATTATTTGAAATGGGACACAGAGAAATCGGGTTCATTTCTCCGCCTTCAGAAGGAACGACAGCTATTGAGGAGAGAGTGATGGGCTTTCATATTGCCCATTCAGAACAGGGTGTTAAGCTGAATAGAGACTATATCTTGACTGAAATAAAAAACAGCATGCCATTGCATGAAATGGCGGATTCTTGCGTTTTTAAAGAGGACACAATGATGTTAGACAATTTTCTGGACAGACATCGCGGTATAACAGCCATAGTAGCATGTGAACATTCTATTGGAGAACTAGTAGCTGCCGCTTTATCGAGGCTCGGAAGGCGGATTTCAGATGAAGTGTCTGTCGTTTGTTTTGATTCTCCCGGGAACTCCAGAATTCAGTTTACTCATATTAAACAGGATGAACAGAGGATTGCTATAGAAGCGGTGAATCTTCTTAAAGAAAAAATGCTGGATTCAGACTTTGCCGTTCAGCAGATATTTATACCGCACACGCTCGTTCCAGGTGAGACAACTAAAGCTTTTTCAATGAAATAGGTCTGAATATTCAGATCTATTTTTATTTATTTTCAAATATTCTGAAAAATATATTGACTTATAATTTCAAAACCTATTAATATAGTAACTATAAAACATAACAACATGACATGTCATTATATTATTTGAAAGCGCTTTATTTGATTAGCGAAAGGAGGATTTGTACAAACAATCGTTTTTTTATTAAAAGAATAGAGGGGGATTTATCATGAGGCATTTGAAAAGTATTTTTTTAGTAGCTGTTTCATTTTTACTCCTTTTGTCGGGCTGCAGTTCTGATTCAGCGTCAACCAAGGAAAGTGCTGATGGCAAGACGACCATTACATTTTGGCATCCAATGACAGATATTACAGGTGATGCTGTTAACGAGGTTGTAAAAGCTTTTGAAAAGAAAAATCCAGATATTAAAGTGAAATCGGTATATATTGCAAATCAAGGCGAAGGCTCAAACGAAAAACTCCTTTCATCCATTGCCGGCGGAAATCCTCCGGATGTCGCCTACTTCGACAGATTTGAGATTGCATCCTGGGCTGCTCAAGGCTCGCTTGAAGATTTAAGTGATCTCGCCAAAAAAGATAAGATTTCCAAAGAAAATTTCTATCCATTCGCATGGGAAGAAGCAACCTTCGAAGATAAACTTTACGGTTTACCCACAACGACAGATTCCCGCTTAGTTTACTACAACAAAAAACATTTCGAAAAAGCCGGACTTGATCCGGAAAACCCTCCTAAGACTATTGCAGAACTCGAAGAAGCAGCAGAAAAATTAACGATTAAAAAAGGGAAAAGATTCTCTCAGATTGGCTTTATTCCATGGCTTGATCAAGGCTGGTTCTACGGCTGGGGCTGGGCATTTGGAGGAGATTTTTATAACCCTGAAACACAGGAAGTAACGGCTGATGATCCAAAAAATGTTGAAGCATTGCAGTGGATCACAGATTACGCTAAAAAATACAATATCGAGGACATTACAGCTTTCACAAATTCACAAGGTACTGGTGCAATGGATCCATTCTTGACAGAACAAATCAGCATGAAAATAAGCGGTCCTTGGACTGTGTCTGCCATCAATAAATTCAAGCCGGATTTAGAGTATGGTGTTTTTCCAATCCCGACGCCTACAGGAGATAACTTCTCAACCTGGTCTGGCGGCTGGTCCGTAGTCATACCTAAAGGTGCTAAAGAAAAAGAAGCGGCCTGGGAATTCCTTAAATTCTTCAGCGGCGAAGAAGGACAGAAAATCTTCAGCGGAATTGCTAAAGACTTTTCCATTATTGATTCTGTAAATGAGGAATTAGGGTACAAGGATGATCCGATTCTTAAAGAATTTGTTGAGATCTTGCCTTCAAGTAATCACAGACCTGTTATGACACAAGGAAGCTTATATTGGAATGAACTTGCAAGTGCTGTTGAAAATGCAACTAGAGGCAACGGAACCCCTGAGGAACTTCTGAAAAAAGTGAATGAAAAAGTAGAAAAATCTTTAAAGTAGGGCTGCAAGGGGATTCTCCAATTGGGGAATCCCTGAAACAAAACTAAAGGAGGTATGTTTTCATGCAGCAGCCAGCAATAAAGAACTCAGCCACAATAAAAGAGGTTCCTGTCACAAAAAAGAAAGTATGGAGAAACAAATCTTCCTTATACGGTTTACTATTTGTATCACCATGGATCATAGGACTTATTATTTTTTATGCTTTTCCATTAATTTCATCCATCTATTTCAGTTTCACAACTTACAGCATCCTTCAGCCTGGAGAGTTTGTAGGAATGCAGAATTATAAAGAGCTGATGAGTGATGACCTTTTTTGGAAGTCTGTATCAAATACCATCTATTTTGCCGTCTTTTATGTTCCGCTGAGCATTATTTTTGGTGTATGTCTGGCGATGATTTTGAACTTAAAGGTAAAAGGAATGACAGTTTACCGCACGATTTTCTTCTTGCCGACACTAGTGCCTCAGGTTGCGCTTGCCGTCCTTTGGATGTGGCTCTTAAATCCGCAGTTTGGATTAGTCAATGGAATGCTGGATCTTCTGGGAATTCAAGGTCCCGCATGGCTGGGCAGTGAAACCTGGTCTAAACCATCCATCGTGATGATGTCGCTTTGGGGCATCGGCCAGGCAGTTGTCATCTATTTGGCAGGTCTTACGGATATATCTGAAGATTACTATGATGCCGCTGAAGTGGATGGGGCAAATTGGCTGCAGAAAACGATACATATTACCCTGCCATTGTTAACTCCAGTTATCTTCTTTAACCTCGTAATGGGTGTCATTGGCGCATTTCAGCAGTTTGCTTTGCCGTACGCGCTTACCGGCGGACAGGGCACACCGGCAAATTCCTTAACGTTTTATGTCATGTATTTATATGACAATGGATTCAAGTTCTTTAAAATGGGCTATGCCTCAGCAATGGCCTGGATCCTTTTTGCCATCATTATGATCTTAACAGCCGTTATCTTTTCAACTTCTAAAAGGTGGGTTCACTATCAAGGAAAATAAGGAGGGATACGATGAAAACCAAAACTTCAAAAAGTATTTTTGCCCATGCATTTCTGATCTTGATTTCGATTCTCTTTTTAGTTCCGTTTTTCTGGATGCTGTCTACTTCGTTAAAAGATCAAACGCAAATTTTTTCGTTTCCTCCTGAATGGATTCCAAGCCCTTTTAAATGGAGCAATTATCAGGAGGCTGTTGAATATATTCCTTTTTTCAGCTATTTGAAAAATACAGTTGTGATTACCGTGTTCAGCACAATCGGTGCTGTCATCACATGCCCTTTGGTAGCTTACGGTTTCGCGAAATTAAAATTTAAAGGGAGCAATGCTTTATTCATAGTGACGATTGCCGTCATGATGATCCCAGGACAAGTTACGATGATTCCCCTGTTTATTCTGTTTGAAAAACTTGGGTGGGTTGGCAGTCCTCTTCCGCTGATTGTCCCTGTCTTTTTCGGAGTTCCTTTCTACATCTTTTTACTCCGTCAATTCTTTCTCGGATTGCCAGATACGTTAATGGATGCAGCGAGAATTGATGGAGCGGGAGAATTCCGCATATATTGGCAGATTATGCTTCCGCTTGCAAAACCGGCAGTGCTTGCAGTAGGTCTGTTTCAATTTATGGGAAGCTGGACAGATTTTTTAGGACCCCTGCTTTATCTGACAGACGAAACATCCTACACGCTTTCCCTAGGCTTGCAGCAATTCCAGAGCCAAAGAGGAACAGAATGGGGATTGATGATGGCTGTCTCAACATTAATGACACTTCCAATCATTATCTTATTCTTTTTCCTGCAAAAAACATTTATTAAAGGCATTACGTTCAGCGGTATAAAAGGATGACAGGAGATGAATCCGCATGGGAAAGATTAGAATTGGTTTTATAGGCTCTGGCGGAATTGCCCATTATCATGCCTCACATTTAAAAGAATTAGAGAATGTCCTTATCACAGCAATTGCCGACCCGAATCCTGAAAGCAGACGGAGTTTCATTCAGACTCATGAGCTAGAAGCTTTGGAATTCGATGATTTTGAAGAAATGCTGAACAAGTCAGAGATTGATGGCGTGATTATTTGCTCTCCGCATACGCTTCATTACAAGCATGCCAAAGCAGCACTTTTAAAAGGCTGTCACGTATTGCTTGAGAAACCAATGGTATGTTCTATCGAAGAAGCGGAAGAATTGATTGACCTTTCTAAAGAGAGGAAATGCGTGCTGCAAATCTCGTACCAGCGTCATTTCCAACCTGAATTTCTTCATATAAAAAAGCTGATCGAAGAAAATCAAATCGGCGCATTAACAAGCGTAAATGCCTCTCTTTATCAGGATTGGATCTACTTGTCAGCCGGTACATGGAGACAAAAAACAGCTTTGTCAGGCGGCGGTATGCTGTTTGATTCAGGCAGTCATATTTTAGATTCTCTTCTATGGATTACAGGACTCGCACCGGTTGAAACAAAATCATTTATTCATCAGCGCGGTACAGAAGTGGATATTGATTCATTTACAACAGTTAAATACACAAAAAACGTGATGGGAACGATCACGATTGCAGGGATGTCGCCATGCTGGCATGAAACATATTCATTTTTGGGCGATAAAGGAGCCATCTTCTGCGAGAATGGACAGGTTTCACTAGTCAGAAACGGGGAAGCGCCCGAAATACAAAGCATTGATGCTGCGGAAACAAACACGGATAAAAGCTTCATCCGTGCCATAACCGGGGAAGAAGAGGTTCAAGTTCCAGGCGAATTTGCTGTTCAGGTTTTGTATTTTACAAAAGCCATTTATGAAGGTGCCAGTGAAAACCAAATTGAGGATTATTCTAAGAAAGTGTGAGGGATTAATATGGACAATAAAATCGGTATGAGGATACCCCCGTATTTCGGAAAAGAAGGAATTGAATTCACAGCAAAATGGGCCAATGAAAATGGAATCAAGGTACTTGACCTCCCGCGCCTTGACGACTCAGTTGCAAAAATAGCAGCGAACTATCAAATAGAAATTGGTTCAATTGATGGAAAAGGCTGTGTTGGGAACACGGATCTTTTAAGTGAGGATGAAGGAAAACGCTGGAATGCAGTTCTATCATTAAAGGAACAGTTTGAACAAGTATCAGCATTGGAAGGCAAGGTGATTTTCATGTGTCTTGTGCCGGAAAACAGCCTGATTCCTAAAAAAAGAAGCTTAGAAATATGGAAAGAAACATTTCCTGAGGTGGTTGGGCTTGCCGAGAAAAACAATCTTTTCCTGGCACTTGAAGGCTGGCCTGGTCCTGCACCGGCGTATCCAACCCTTGGAACGACTCCAGAGGTGCTCAGATATATGTTTAATGAGGTGCCGTCCAAGCATTTCGGAGTGAACTATGATCCTTCTCATTTGGTGAGACTTGGCATTGATTATCTTCGGTTTCTCGATGAGTTTGCCGAAAAAATCCTTTACTGTCATGGAAAAGATACAGCGCTGCTGAAAGAGGAACAATATGATTTGGGCCACTTGCCCGGCGTATTTGATTCTAAGTACGACTTTTCCGAAGGGGCATGGCGCTATACGATTCCGGGTCATGGGGAGGTTGACTGGAGAAAGGTTGCTGTCAGATTAGATGCTATCGGGTATAAAGGTCCGATCAGCATCGAGCTTGAGGATCATCATTATTGGGGGTCACTGTCTTCTGAACAAGAAGGCATTAAGCGAGCTAAAGATTTTCTTCAGTCGGTTTTTCATAAAAAGAAATCAGGAGGAATTGCGGATGTCAACTATTAAAATTGGAATTATTGGAAGCGGAGGAATTGCTGCTGTACATGCTAAAGCCTACCTGCAAATGAAGGATGTTACAATTGCTGCAGTTGCAGACGTCATTCCCGGAAAAGCGAAGGAATTTATCGAACAGCTGGGAATTCGCGATGCCAGGGCATTCGACAGTCATCTGGAATTGCTTGAACTTGATTTAGATGGTGTAAGTGTCTGTACGCCAAATGTCACACACCACAGAACCAGTATTGATTCATTGCTTGCAGATAAACATGTGCTGGTTGAAAAACCGCTGGCAGTTACACTAGAACAAGCAGTTGAAATGGTTGAGACATCACGCCGCACTGGAAAAATGCTGACAGTCGGATTTCAGCCGCGATATGATCCAAATATGAAAACGATTAAAGAAATTGTTCAATCCGGACAGCTTGGAGATGTCTATTATATTCAAACCGGAGGAGGAAGAAGAAGGGGGATGCCAGGGGGAACATTCATAAATAAGGAGCTGGCAGGAGCTGGTGCAATGGCGGATATTGGCTGTTATTCTTTGGACTTGGCCTTGAATGCATTGAATTACCCTAAGCCATTAACGGTTTCAGCCTATACTTCCAGTCATTTTGGCAGGAATCCTCACTATCATCATGAAGCAGCCAGATTTGAAGTAGAAGACTTTGGAGTCGCGATGGTTCGATTAGAAGGAGGCAAGGTGCTGAATTTTAAAATTTCATGGGCGATGCACATGGATTCCTTAGGTCCTACCATTTTTCTCGGTACAGACGCAGGACTTAAGCTGACACCTGCAGGACAAGGACCTTGGAGCGGTGTCTGGGACGGCGGCATCGGAAGTATTTCACTCTTTCACGATATTGTCGGACAGCATTCAGAAACACAGGTTCCGGTCATTGATCATAAAATTGATATTTTCCATGAAAAAGTAAGAGATTTTGTGTCAGCCATAAAAGAAAATCGACCAGCTCCAATCCCGGCAGAGCAAATCCTGCTTAATCAGGCAATTATAGACGGAGTACTCCGTTCCTCTGCACTTGGAAAAGAAGTAGATATTAAGGTTCCGGTATTTGTTTAAGTAGATCAGTTTACTAAAACGCCTATGATTTTAGGCGTTTTTTGTTTGTTTATCCAAGTTGATTTAATTGATTTATTCGATTATTCTCCCCATACTAACTAATAGAATCAAATGGGGAGGAATCATTCATGAAAGCAATCGGACTGTATAAATACTTGCCAATCGAACATGAAGAAAGCTTGCTCGATATTGAACTGGAAAAACCGGCGGCTTCTGGAAAAGATCTGCTGGTACAGGTTAAAGCCATTTCCATTAATCCTGTTGATACAAAAGTGCGAACACCTAAAGAAAAAGCAGAGGATGAGCCAAAAATTCTCGGCTGGGATGCAAGCGGCACAGTGGTGGAAACCGGTGAGAATTGCACCGATTTTAAACCTGGCGATGAAGTGTTTTATGCCGGCAGCATCACAAGGCAAGGCACTTACAGCGAATATCATCTGGCAGATGAAAGAATTGTAGGGAAAAAGCCCAAATCTCTTACTCATGCAGAAGCAGCTGCACTTCCGCTGACGGCGATTACAGCATATGAAGGGATGTTCGATCGATTAATGATTGATCCTGCTGATAAGGAACGAAACAAAAGAAAACAAATTTTGATTATCGGCGGAGCAGGAGGAGTGGGATCTATCGCGATACAGCTTGCAAAATGGGCAGGTCTGAACGTGATTGCAACAGCATCAAGGCCTGAAACGAGAAAATGGGCAGAGAAATATGGTGCGGATCATCTGATAAATCATCATAAATCTTTGAAAGAAGAGCTTCAAAATCTGCAAATCACAGAAGTAGACTATATTTTTTGTCTGAATAACACAGATCAGCACTGGAATGGTATGAGTGAAGTAATAAAGCCTCAGGGTAAAATTTGTTCAATCGTTGAAAACAAGGAACCTCTTGATTTGAATTTGTTAAAAAGCAAGAGTGTCACATTTGTCTGGGAATTTATGTTCACAAGAGCTATGTATCAAACAGAAGACATGCAAGAACAGCAGATCCTGCTGAACAAAATCAGCGGCCTGATAGATGAGGGAATTTTAAAAACAACCTTAAAACAAACTCTATCACCAATAAATGCCGCGAATATTAAGAAAGCACATCAATCATTAGAGAGCGGAAGTACGATCGGGAAAATAGTGCTGGAACAATTTTAATAGAAACAAAGATTTAGCGGCTTGAGGGCCGCTTTTTCATTTATTTTCAGAATTATTCAATAAATGAATTGAAAAATGAAGGTCATCATGTTTAAATGAAACTATACTAGATTACTTGTCAGATATGTGATGTCTGAAAAGAAAGGCTGTGAATAAGTGCTAATAGAAAAAATTTCAACCAGGAAGGTTTCAGATACAATCAGCGAGCAAATTGAGAAAATGATTTTGGATGGCTCGATTGCTGCTGGGGAAAAGCTGCCTTCGGTTAGAGAGCTTTGCGAGAGGTTTGGAGTTGGGCGATCAGCCGTCCGCGATGCCATCACAGCTTTAAAAGGAAAAGGTCTTGTAGTAGTGAAACAGGGCGAAGGCACGTATGTCAGCAAATTTGATTCAAGAAAAATTTTTAGCCATGCTGTTATGCTGACAAATGCAAATGATGTTACCGAGCTTTTTCAAGTTAGAAAAATTGTTGAAACCGGCATGGCAGAAATGGCTGCCTGCAATCGTTCCGAAAAAGATCTTAAGCAAATGAACATGATTTTATCAACTCAGACTGATGCCCCCTGGGAAGATGATTATCAATTTCACTTATCGATTGCCAAAGCAACCGGCAATGCACTGCTGATTCAGTTTGTACAAGTCATATCCACCACGATTAAACATGCAATGATTGATTTTCACCAGTTTATCAAATGTGATAATGAGGCGATAGAAACCATTGCAGTACACCATGAGCGCATCTTCGAAAGTATTTCTTCCGGTAAACCGAATCAATCTAGCGAATACATGCTGCAGCATTTAACGTTCGTAGAATCCATACTTCATAAGAGTCTTCAGCAGAATAACTGAATTTTTTTACACTAAATATAAAACAGTGTTTGTTATTACAAAACAATTGGAGGTGGAGTTTTGATCCTGACAGAATTAATCTCACTTTTCCCTGAAGAAAAAGTAAAAACGGAGGGTCAGACGAATCACTTGCTCGGAAATAATGGTGAAATGACCGTGTTCCCGACTACAGAAGAGGAGATCACACAAGTCCTTAAATTTGCTGATCAAAATGGCAAAAAAGTTTCCATTATCGGCGGAGGGACAAAGCGCGGATTTGGAGGATTAACAGAATATGCAGATATCCAGTTGTCCCTGGCTCATTACACGGGTATAACAGAGCATACTCCCGGAGATATGACAGTAACCGTGAAAGCAGGAACAACGTTCAAAGAGCTTCAGGATTATTTAGCAAAGCACATGCAAAAAGTTTCACTTGATCCTGCCTGGCCAGAGCATGCAACGATCGGAGGAATTATCTCAACTAATGAAAGCGGTCCCAAACGGCTTGGCTACGGATCATCAAGAGATTCAGTTATTGGACTTAGAATCGTTTATCCTGACGGTCAAATCATCCGATCAGGCGGAAAAGTTGTTAAAAACGTTGCCGGCTATGATATGAATAAACTTTTTATAGGTTCTATGGGCACGCTTGGAGTTGTGACAGAAATCACGTTGAAGCTCAGGCCAGTTCCAAAATATGAAAGCCTTATTCTTTTATCTTTTCCGATTGAACTTCAGGAAGAAATGAGTCTTTTCGTTATAAAACTGCTGGATTCCATGATGGAGCCAATCGCTTTGGAACTATTGAGCCCTGCCTTATCTAAACGTTTATCCAACCATGAAATGTATACGCTTGCAATCAGTTTTGAGGATTTCGAACCATCAGTCCGCTATCAGGAAGAGTTTATAAAAAGCATCGTGCCGGAGGGTACATTGTTTTCGCTGCTGCCTCAAGCGGAAGCAGAATTATTTTGGGATGCGTTTTATAAGACAGCTCCCAGCGGTGTCAGCTCAAAGCCTGGTTCAGTTACTGAAGCTGTCTTGAAAATCGGGGTGAAAAACCTGGATGTTTTCCACATTGTAAAGGAAAGTGCCGGAATGCATAAGTCGGTGTCGATTGAAGCTCATGGAGGATTAGGGCACGGTTTATGCCAAGTCATTCTGAGAGGAAGCAGCAATGACGTAATAGGTGCAATTGAGCGTATTCAGCAAATTACCGCTCAATTGGGCGGGTATACGCTCATCAAGCACCTGCCATACGCATTGAGGCACAAAACAGAAGTATGGGGAGAAAAGCCATCATATTTCTTTCTGATTCAAGGGATTAAAGCCGCAATCGATCCAAAATCAATCCTGAATTACAAACGTTATCTGGGAGGTATTTAAGTGAGCATAAGAGAAAGTGACTTAAAGCAGGCATCCCCGGCATGCAAGGAAACAAGTCTCAGCAATTATTTATGGAAGGATCATCCTGATGAGAGCAAATGGGCAGACTGCGTCCATTGCGGCATGTGTCTTGAGTCCTGTCCAACCTATGAGATAACAGGGCAGGAGCAGCATTCACCGCGAGGAAGGGTGCATTTAATCAAATCAGTTGCAGATGGAAAGCTTCAAGTGAATGAACAATTCATGGATCCGGTTTTCGCCTGCCTTGATTGCCGCGCCTGCACGACGGCATGTCCTGCAGATGTTGATGTCGGCGGTCTCATTGAGGAAGCCAGGGGACAGATCCGCCAGGCAATGCCTTTAACCGGAGTAAAAGGATCTGTAAGCAAATTTTTCTTAAAAGGACTGTTTCCTCATCAAGATCGATTGAATACTGTTGGAAGTCTGCTTAAATTTTATCAAAAAAGCGGTATTCAAAAAGCGGTGCGCAAAACCGGGATGCTGAAGGTCATGCCAAAACATCTGGCTGACATGGAAGCCATTATGCCGGAAATCAAGATGCCCGTGAGAAAAAAATACAAAAATCAAACGGTCATCCCTGCACAGGGTAAGGCTAAGACTGAAGTTTCCTTCCTGACTGGCTGTGTGATGGACGTTATGTTCAGTGATATTAACGAATCCACAATAAATGTATTAACGAAGAACGGAAATGACGTTGCCATTCCGCAAAATCAGACTTGCTGCGGTGCCCTCCATGTTCATGCAGGCGACAGAGATACTGGCCGCAAGCTTGCAAAACAGAACATTGAGGCTTTTAAAGATTCGGATCAAGTTATTGTTAATGCAGCAGGATGCGGATGTATGCTGAAGGAGTATGGGGAATTGTTCCGGGAAGTTGACACAGAATGGCATGAAAAAGCAGAAGAGTTTGCAGCAAAAGTAGTCGATGTTTCAAAATACCTGCATGACACCGGCTATGAAAAACCTAAAGCTGAATTAAACACAAGAATCACCTATCATGATGCATGCCACTTAGCACATGGACAGGGTGTGCGCCAGGAACCGCGCGATATCTTATTGGATATTCCAGGCGTGGAAATGGTCCATATGCCTAATGCTGATAGATGCTGCGGAAGTGCAGGCATTTACAACATAACCAACCCCGAAATGGCAGGAGCTGTACTTGAAAGCAAAATGGAAAATGTTCCGGATGACGTTGAAATGATCTCAATGGGGAATCCCGGCTGTATGCTCCAAATGGCTATGGGTGTGCAAAAATACGGCAGAAATCAGAAAGTTGTTCATACCGTACAGCTTCTTGATTGGGCCTATCAAATGGAGGAAAAAGGAAAGGAGGAGCTTTAATGGCTGTTAAAGGACTTAAAACGAAAGATAAACATATTCATAGTCTTGCAAAATTGACAGGCGGTCCATCAAATATTCTCTATCATAAAGAAGATTTAATAGCCTATGATTGTGACGGCTTTACCATCCACAAGCATTTGCCAAAAGCAGTTGTTTTTCCGAAGAATACAGAAGAAGTCGCAGCACTCGTCAAATATTGCTCAGAAAATCAGCTGCCATTCCTTGCAAGGGGTGCAGGAACAGGCTTAAGCGGAGGCGCCATTCCAATTAACGGTGAAGTCATTATCAGTCTCGTGAAAATGAAAAAACTGATCAGTGTAGATCTTGAAAATAGACGGGCAGTCGTTGAACCCGGTTTCGTCAATCTTAAATTAACGAACTCAATTGCAGATAAAGGGTATTACTATGCGCCGGATCCATCCAGTCAATATTGCTGTACTATAGGGGGAAACGTTGCAGAAAATGCAGGCGGCGCCCATTGCCTCAAATATGGCGTAACAACAAACCATATCCTTGGTCTTGAAGTTGTTCTGCCTAATGGTGAAATCATTGAAATTGGGAAAAATGGGATTCCGGATTCGCCGGGCTATGATCTGCTGGGATTAATAACAGGATCAGAAGGAACGCTTGGAATCGTCACAAAGATCACGGTGAGGATCTTAAAAAACCCTGAATCGAAACAGACGGTCCTTGCTTACTTTGATAGTGTGTCAGACGGCAGCGGCGCTGTTTCAGACATTATTTCAGCCGGGATTGTCCCTGCAGCTCTTGAAATGATGGATAAAACCGCAATTGAAGGTGTTGAGGCGGCAGCTTTTCCCGTAGGACACCCGAAAGACATTGAAGCGGTCTTATTAATAGAAGTAGACGGTATATCTGCCGGCATCGATGAACAAATCACTCAAATTCTTGAGGTTTGCACGAAATGGAATGTCCGTGAAGTAAAGGCTGCTGAAAGTGAAGCAGAGCGTGCAAGATGGTGGGCAAACAGAAAAACTGGGTTTGGAGCAATGGGAGCCATTTCACCTGATTATCTTGTACAGGATGGAGTCATCCCCCGGAGCAGACTGCCTGAAGTCCTTGAAAAAATAAATCTGATCAGTAAAGAATCAGGTCTCCGAATCGCCAATATCTTTCATGCAGGAGACGGCAATCTGCATCCGCTGGTCTTGTTCGATTCAAGAATTCCGGGTCAGACTGAGGCGGCTTTAAAAGCCGGCAGCGCATGTCTGCAGGTTTGTGCCGAAGTTGGCGGAACGATTACAGGTGAACATGGGGTAGGTATTGAAAAGAGAGAAGAAATGCGGTTTGTCTTTACGGAAGAAGAAATTTCAGCACAAACAAGAGTCAGAGAAGTCTTTAACCCTGATAATCTATTAAATGCAGGAAAATTATTTCCAAGTCCAGGACGCTGCGCGGAAGTAAAAAAAGAAATGAAAGCAGCAGGCATGTAAATTAAATTGGTAAAATGTTCTGAAAATGATTGTAAACGCTTTGATTTTCATGCTATTATTTTTTTAACAAAAAGAAAAACATCGTTTTGTAATAACAAACACAAGGAGGAACGGAAGATGAAAGGCTATATTCAAAAAGGCAATCTTCAAGTAGCAGACGTACTCTATGAATTTATTAATTCAGAAGCACTTCCTCAGACAGGTTTAGATCAAGAGGCATTCTGGTCAGGTTTTGAAGCCATTGTTAAGGAATTGAGTCCTGAAAACAAAGAACTGCTGGCTGTCCGCGATGAAATTCAGAGGAAAATAAATTCATGGCACAGGGAAAACAGCGGGGCATTTGATTTTGAAGCTTATAAAGCATTTTTACATGAAATGGGATACTTAGAGCCTGAAGCAGAGGAGTTTAAGATTACAACTCAGCATGTAGATGATGAAATTGCTGTTCAGGCAGGTCCTCAATTAGTCGTGCCGGTCAATAATGCGCGCTATGCCATCAATGCGGCAAATGCACGCTGGGGAAGCTTATATGATGCCTTATACGGGACAGATGCCATCAGTGAAGAGGACGGTGCCGGCCGCGAAGGCTCATATAACCCTGTACGCGGTGAAAAAGTCATTGAATTTGCACGTAATTTTCTTGACGAAACAGTGCCGTTAGAAGATGCATCCCATAAAGATGCTGCAGAATACGCGGTTATTGATGGTGCATTATCGGTCACATTAAGCAGCGGTCAAAAAACAGGCCTTAAAGACAAGAAAAAATTGGCTGGATATCAGGGAGATGCAGATTCGCCCTCTGCCATTCTTTTTAAAAACAACGGGCTCCATTTTGAAATTCAAATCGACCGAAACCATTCAATCGGAAAAACAGATTTAGCCGGTGTGAAAGATGTTTTGCTTGAAGCTGCTCTGACAACAATCATGGATTGCGAAGATTCTGTTACAGCTGTAGATGCGGAAGACAAAGTGATTGTCTACCGGAACTGGCTCGGCTTAATGACAGGAAATCTGGCATCTACATTTAAAAAAGGCAAACGAACAATGACACGTACCTTGAACCCTGACCGAACGTATACAAGCGTTAATGGTGAAGAATTTGCTCTCTCTGGAAGATCACTGATGTTTGTGCGAAATGTAGGCCACTTAATGACAAACAATGCCATTCTTGATGAAAACGGAGAGGAAATCAGGGAAGGGATCCTGGATTGTGTGATGACTGCACTGCTTGCAAAACATTCCTTGCTCGGAACCGGACACTATCAAAACTCTTCAAAAGGATCTGTCTATATCGTTAAACCAAAAATGCACGGATCGAAAGAAGTTGCCTTTGCCAACACTCTGTTTAATAGAGTCGAGGATTTGCTTGGGCTTGAACGCAATACCATTAAAATCGGGGTAATGGATGAAGAAAGACGGACGTCTCTGAACTTAAAAGCAGCAATCCGTGAAGTAAAAGACCGTATCGCTTTCATTAATACCGGATTCTTAGACCGTACCGGTGATGAAATTCACACTTCTATGGAAGCAGGACCGATGATTCCTAAAAATGACATGAAATCTTCCGCTTGGCTTTTGGGCTATGAAAAATCAAATGTTTATGCAGGCCTTGAAAGCGGCTTTCAGGGCCGTGCTCAAATCGGCAAAGGCATGTGGGCTATGCCGGATATGATGGCAGAGATGCTTAAACAGAAATCCGGCCATCTAAAAGCGGGAGCAAATACAGCTTGGGTTCCTTCGCCAACAGCAGCAACGCTTCATGCCCTGCATTATCACCAGGTAGATGTAACAGAGGTTCAAAATCAGCTTAAGAAGGAAGCGAAGGATTTAAGAGATGACATTCTCACCATTCCTGCTGCTGAAAAAGCAAGTTGGAGCAAGGAAGAAATTCAGCAGGAGCTTGATAACAATGCACAAGGAATTCTTGGATATGTTGTGCGGTGGGTTGAGCAGGGTGTCGGCTGTTCTAAGGTGCCGGATTACTATAATGTCGGCTTGATGGAAGACCGTGCTACTCTCAGAATCTCAAGTCAGCATCTTGCAAACTGGCTGCACCATGGAATCTGCACAAAAGTGCAGGTTAGAGAAACGCTTGAACGCATGGCAAAAGTGGTAGACAAACAGAATGAAGGAGATCCTCTTTATATGCCAATGGCTCCTGATTATGAAAATTCTGTTGCTTTCCAGGCAGCATGCGACCTTGTTTTTGAAGGCTATAATCAGCCAAATGGCTACACAGAACCAATCCTGCATCGCAGACGCTTAGAAGCTAAAGCTAAATTTGCAGTTAAGCAATAATCTAATCATTTATTTAGAGGAGATGAGGCAATGCAGCACCTTCGGGAAAAATCGCTGGAACTTCACAAGCGTTCACATGGGAAATTAAGTGTTACTGTTAAAGTTTCCGTAGAAAATTCGCATGATTTAAGTCTGGTTTATTCCCCAGGGGTGGCAGAGCCTTGCAGAGAAATCCATCAAAACCCTGAAAAAATCTACGATTATACGATGAAAGGCAATTTGGTTGCCGTCATTTCAGACGGCTCCGCTGTATTGGGCTTAGGTAATATTGGAGCCCCAGCTTCTATGCCTGTAATGGAAGGAAAAGCCGCTTTGTTTAAAGCTTTTGCCGACATTGATGCTTTTCCGCTTTGTCTGAATACGAATGATCCTGAAGAGATTATTGCCATTGTGAAAGCGCTGGAGCCGACTTTTGGCGGCGTAAATTTAGAAGATATTTCTGCTCCGAATTGCTTTATTGTTGAAGAACGACTAAAAAAGGAAATGAATATCCCGGTTTTTCACGATGATCAGCACGGTACAGCCATTGTAACAGCTGCTGGCCTGATAAATGCGTTAAAAATGGTTAATAAGAGGCTTAAAAATGTGAAAATTGTCATAAATGGCGCCGGTGCTGCCGGAATTGCGATTACAAAGCTGCTCCTTGAGATGGGAGCAGAAAATGTCATCATGTGCGATACAAAAGGTGCGATCTACGAGGGACGAACAACCGGAATGAATCCGATGAAGGAAATAATCTCAGAGCTGACAAATAAAAGTTTATTCCAAGGGACGCTTGGTGACGCTTTAAAGGAAGCAGATGTTTTTATCGGCGTTTCAGCTGCAGGTGCAGTTTCTGGTGAAATGGTACAAAGAATGAATAAGGATGCGATTATTTTTGCCATGGCTAATCCAGAACCGGAAATCATGCCTGAGGATGCAAAAGCCGCTGGAGCAGTCATTGTGGGAACAGGAAGATCAGATTTGTCTAATCAAGTCAATAATGTCCTGGCATTTCCAGGGATTTTTAAAGGAGCCCTGCAGGTGCATGCAAAAGAAATCAATGAGGCAATGAAAATGGCTGCTGTCTATGCCATTGCAGATTTAATTACACCATCAGAGCTTGAATATGATTATGTCATTCCACATGCTTTTGATAAAAGAGTCGCCGCAGCTGTAGCAGAAGCTGTAGCAAGAGCAGCCGTCATTTCAGGTGCTGCTCGCAAAACTGCGTTTTGAAAGGGGTACAGTCATGAAATTTGTCCGATTTAAAGATCAGTCAGCTGTCTATAGCGGAGTATTAAAAGACTCTGAAATCAAAGAAATACAAGGTGATATTTTTAGAGACTGGGAGTATACAGGCCGTTCTTTTCAAATAGAGCAGGTTCAGCTTCTTGCACCAATACTTCCAAATCAGATTATCGGAATTGGTGCCAACTACGTATCAAATAAGGAAGATCTGCCTGAGGTTCTGCCTGAAATTCCGGTGTTTTTCTTCAAGCCGACTTCATCCGTAATTGGTCCTGAAGAAAATATTGTCATACCTGCAGGCGCAAAACAGGTGAAATTTGAGTCAGAGCTTGCCATTATCATAGGGAAAAAGGCAAAAAACGTCCCTGAATCAGACATTATGGATTATGTGTTTGGCTTCACAGTAGGAAATGACGTAACAGCTCCTGCATTTTTCCACGGAGACGGACACTGGACAATCGGCAAATCATTTGACACATTCACGCCTCTTGGACCAGCAATTGAAACAGAGCTTGATCCATTCAATGTGAATGTGGAAGCGAGGTTAAACGGGGATTTGAAGCAGGATAGCCCGACTGATCTCATGATTATTCCAATCCGGAAAATGATTTCCTATTTAACCAGCGTCATGACCTTGAGTGAAGGGGACGTCATTTTAACAGGAAGTCCTGTTGGGGCAGAATTAGTCAATACAGGTGATGTCATCGAATGCGAAATCAAAGAAATCGGCATTCTGAGGAATTCATTCGCTGAAGCAAGAGAGAGCGTTAAAAGCTAGGGGATCCTTTCTTTACCCGGTATCAGGCATGATATACTAGAGTTAAAGTCAATATGCACCAGAGGTGAGAGGGTTGGATCGAGAAAATATGGTAAAGTCCGTCAGCAGGGCACTTGATATCATCACGCTCGTAAGTTTAAAAAAAGGCGGACTTGGAGTTACCGAAATAGCGAATCAAATCGATATTAATAAAAGCTCCGTTTACAGGATTTTGTCTACACTTGTGCAATACGGCTATGTTGAACAGGATCCTGAGACGGGAAAGTACAAGCTTGGCTATAAATTCCTGGAAATCAGTTCAAAGCTGCTTGAATCCATTGATTTAAGAGCTGAAGCGAGAATGTATTTACAGGAACTTGAAAATGAAACAAATGAGGTTATCCATTTAGTCGTGTATGATCAAGGGGAAGTCGTGTATATAGAAAAGCTTGACGGCAGTGAAACGCTGCGAATGCATTCAAAAGTGGGCAAGCGTGCCCCCATGCACTGTACATCAGTTGGGAAAGCGATATTAGCCCATCTTCCATCTAACACGGTATTGGACATTCTGGAGCGAAAAGGCCTCCCGATGCATACTGATAAAACGATTACAAATAAAGAAGACTTCCTCCTGGAGCTGAAATCGGTCAGACAAAAAGGATATGCTCTTGACCTGGAAGAGAATGAAAATGGAATTACGTGCATCGCTGTGCCTATTTTTGATCACATGGGGAATGCTATTGCGGCTGTAAGTATTTCTGGCCCTACAATTCGCATGACAGAAGAAAGACTGGAACAGCTCCAGTCACGCATGCAAAATATAGGCAGGCAAATATCGGTAAGACTTGGCTTTGAAAAATAGAATAAGCTTCCATGTTAAAATTTGTTCGAGTTCACTTTTTAAAAGGTATTCCGGACAAATTTTTTTTGGGGAAAATAAGAGATTAAATTTTCTAAATATTGTTGAAATTATAATCATAGTTTGTATAATTGATTTGAGGCACTTCGTGTTATACAACAATATTAAATATTGTTGTATAACATGTTTCTTCATTGGAAACAAACGGAAATGATGTTGCGCATTACGAAACAAAAAGGGGGAATTGTTTGTGAGTACGGGGATGTTAGGATTTCTATCACTACTGCCGATTTTAGTCGTAGGTATCTTCTTGGTAGGTCTAAGGTGGCCAGCCAGCAAAGCCATGCCAATTTCGTATCTGACCGCGATCGGACTTGCGCTGTTTGTATGGAAAGTGCCTGGAGCAACTGTTGCAGCAGCATCTGTCAATGGATTGGTTGTTGCAGCAACACTGCTGTACATTATTTTCGGGGCGATTCTTCTGCTAAACACATTGCAGGAGAGCGGAGGAATTAAAACGATCCGCCAGGGTTTTACAGATATTTCTGTAGACAGGCGCATTCAGGTTATTATCATCGCCTGGCTTTTCGGGTCATTTATTGAAGGTGCATCAGGCTTTGGAACACCGGCAGCAGTTGCTGTACCGCTGATGGTCGGACTGGGATTCCCGGCTATGGCTGCTGTAATCGCAGGAATGGTTATTCAAAGCACTCCTGTATCATTTGGTGCAGTGGGAACACCGATGCTTGTCGGCGTGCAAACAGGCTTATCCGCAGATGCAGGGATTACTGATGATTTCCTTGCACTGGTCACAGAGATTGGAGGCCAGGTTGCGATTTTACATATGATTGCCGGAACGCTGATTCCCCTGTTTGTAGTCGCATTGATGACAAGATATTTCGGAAAAAACAAATCATTTTCTGAGGGATTGAAGGTATGGAAATTTGCTTTATTTTCAGCTTTCGCTATGACCATTCCTTACGTAATTGTTGCAAATACTTTAGGACCGGAATTTCCGTCTATGGTCGGCGGATTAGCAGGGCTTGCAATTGTAGTTTTCGCAGCAAAAAAAGGATTCCTTATGCCTCCCAAAGAAGAAGCATGGGATTTTGAAGAAAAGTCAAAATGGGATCCAGAATGGATGGGTTCACTTGAAATAAAAGATATCAGCCATAAAAGCGGAAATATGAGTATGATTATGGCGTGGGCGCCATATATTCTTGTTGGTATGTTCTTGGTGATTTCAAGATTGAAAACGCTTCCTGTATTAGGCTGGCTTCAATCATGGGTTGTATCATTCCCTAACATGTTTGGTTCAGAAGTCAGTGCAAGCTTTCAGCCGCTCTATTTGCCTGGAACAATCTTTATCTTAGTGTCCGTCATCACATATTTTTTGCACGGCATGAATGGAAGCGCATACAAAAATGCGTGGTCACAATCAGCAAAAACGACAATAGCCGCTTCCACTGCACTTGTTTTTACCGTCCCAATGGTCCAGGTTTTCATTAACTCGGGAGGCGGTGCTTCAGGTTTTGATAAAATGCCGATTGAGCTTGCAAACGGAGCGGCGGCTATTGCAGGAGAATTCTGGCCGTTCTTTGCAACTTTCATTGGCGGCATCGGAGCTTTTATTGCGGGAAGCAACACAGTCAGCAACATGATGTTCAGTTTATTCCAATACGATGTTGGTTCACAAATTGGCGTTAATCCTACATGGATAGTAGCTCTCCAAGCAGTAGGAGGAGCTGCCGGAAACATGATATGCGTTCATAATGTCGTCGCAGCATCAGCAGTCGTTGGACTTTTCGGCAAAGAAGGACTTGTGATTCGAAAAACATTATTTCCATTCACTTATTATGCTTTATTATCAGGAGCAGTCGGATATTCCATCGTTTGGTATTCACAAAAAGGCATCTTCAACCTAGGTTCCTATATTGCCGTTGCAATTGCGATGGCAGCCATATATATTGTGGCAACTAACCAGAAGCGATCAGAAATGATTGTGAGCAGCGATAAGAGTATAAAATCATAATTGTGTTTTTGTGTAGAGGCTGGGACAAAAGGTTTTCAGCCAAAGAAAAATCCGGACTATTATGTGAAATTCCAACTTGAATTTCGTTTAGTACGGATTATTTTCTTTGCTCTTTTCATAAGGCTGTTTTCGCATAGATTGTTGTTTTTGATTATCCTCTATATTTTGTTTATTGTGCAGAAAAGTAGAATCAAATGCACGCTATGATTCCACCATTTGAGTTTTTGCACGGAAAAGGGGAATCAACCACATGCTATGATTCCACCATTTTGGTTTTTGCGCTGAAAAGGGGAATCAATCACATCCTATGATTCCACCATTTTGGTTTTTACAACGAAAAGGGGAATCAACCGCACGCTATGATTCCACAATTTAGGTTTTTGCACAAAAAAGGGGAATCAACCAATTCCCTCTATTCACCAGAAGGAGTCAATCTCCTTCCGCTGCACCCCTTATGGTTATAACTACTAGCCTAAAAGCAACAATCGTTAAGAAAAGAGCCTTTCATAAATATTGTTGCTGCAGTACTAAATAGTAACCCTAAGTGGTTTGTGGCAAACTTGACTCCTGCGGGAATAGAGGAAAATGGGAAACCTGTACAAAAAGCAGAGAGACCATTAACAAAATTGTAAAAAAACTGTAATGAAAAATCGATTAGCACTCAATGCTATACTGTTCTTAGAATGATCCTGCATAGCTGAAGTCATCTCACCAAAGAACAGACTCACGTATCCTGCTTTGATATTATAACGAAGGAAGGTAGTAAAAATGAGTAAAAATGTTCTGATTCTGACCGGAGATGCTGTTGAAGCCCTGGAGGTATTTTATCCTTATTACCGATGCCTGGAAGAAAATATTTCGTGCACGATTGCTTCACCTGTAAAGAAGAAATTGCAGACAGTTGTCCATGATTTTCTCCCGGAAATGGATACCTTTACAGAGAAATTAGGCTATAAAATTGATTCACATGCATCTGTAGATGAAATTGATCCTGCTGATTTTGACGGACTGATTATTCCCGGAGGACGAGCTCCTGAGTATATTCGCATGAATTCAAAAGTTCAGGAAATTGCTGCTCATTTTTTAAAAGAAGATAAGCCTTTAGGTGTTATCTGTCACGGTCAGCTTGTACTTACTACTGTACGGGAATATATAAAAGGGCGTGAAGTCACGGCATACAGTGCATGCAGACCTGAAGTTGAAGCAGCTGGCGCCACATATATTGAAGAAATGCTTCATGTTGATGGAAACCTGGTAACAGGGCACGCCTGGCCTGATTTGCCGGGATTTATGAAAGAATTCTTCAAAGTCCTTCATGTTCCGCAGAAAACAGGGGTTTAATTAAAGAAATGATAAGACTGTGAGAACTTAATCTCACGGTCTTTTTCGTAAAAATTGTTGTTTTTAGACTAGATGTTTATAACACTTAGTGGATTGTAGCGGAAGGAACTTGACTCCTGCGGGAAAATAGAGCGAAATGGAAGACCCCGCAGGCTCGCCG